>JALHMC010000034.1:0-29904 GCA_022844225.1 Hyphomicrobiaceae bacterium
ACCTCGTCGGCCTTGCCCGCGTAGGGGCCGATGCCGCACGGGCCGCCGAAATGATCGAGAATGATCGTGGTGTCGGGGAAGGCACGGGCAAGGCTCACCGCGTCCGGGATCTGGGGATGCGAGCACCAGACCTCGAACGAGAGGTTGCGCGGTCCGAGATGCTTGAAACCCGAACGGAAATCCTCGCGCAGCAGCAGGCCCTCTGGTGGATTGGTGCGGTGGTTGCGGATCTCCGGACTCGGGTGCCAGAAGGCGCCGCGCCGGATGCCATGGAAGCGACCGCCGCCCGCCGCGATCTGCGCGTCGAGCACGTCGCCCGCCGCATCGCCAATGCGCAGGTCACACGTGCCGATGATGGTCGCCGCCACGCGTGCCTTGCCGTAGCCGCCCGACGCGCTCATCGCCGCGATGCCGTTGACGAACTCGGTCTCGCCGACACAACGGAAGTTTTCAGGGCCGTCCGCGTTGAACATGGCGCCGCACTCGATGAACACCGTCGAGACGATGTTGTGGCCGCCCGACATGTCCTCCAGGATCTCGTCCAGCAGATAGCGCGGCTGTACCGCCTCGTGGCGCGCGTCCCAGAGGTGGTGATGGGGATCGCAGATCGGCAGGTCGGGCTCCAGCGCCGTCTCCTGCACCTGGGCCAGCCAGCTCTGGTTTTTCGATTGCGCGGCCATGAGGTCTCTCCCGGCGTGAATTACGCAATCAGTCTAGCCAGGAAACCGACGGGTGGTCACCGCTATTCCTGTCATCCCGGGCCGGCAGTCTCGTGTGGGACACTTGCGGGCGCTGACATCCCATCACTGTCATCCCGGGCACAAGGCCCGGGATGACCGCATTGAATCACCGCGTCAGGCGTCGGCTCTGCTCAGTTCGTCTGCACCGCGGTACCGTCCTGCAGTGCCAGCACGTGACCCGCCAGGTAGAGCGATCCGCAGATCAGCACGCGGGCCGGGCCCCTTTTCAGCGTCCGGATGCGCCTCAGCGCCGCTTCGACCGAAGCCGCAGGCTCGGCCTGGAAGCCGAGATCGCGGGCCTTGCTCGCGAGCACAGCGGCATCGGTCGGCACGTCGTGCGCATCGGGAACCGGCACGGTGATGATCTGCTCGGCAATGCCCCGGAAGGCGCCGAGGAACCCCGCCGAGTCCTTCTGTCCCATCATGCCGACCACCAGCCAGATGGGACGCGAGCTGCGTTCTTCGAGATCCGCTAGCGTCTCCGCAAGAGCGACACCCGCACCCGGGTTGTGGCCGCCATCCAGCCACAGCTCGTCGTCCGCACCGAGCAGGTCCTTCAGCGGCCCGCTAGCGAGGCGCTGCATACGCGCCGGCCAGCGCACCTCCGTCAGTCCTCTGGCAAGCGCCGCCTCGTCTATGCCGAGCGGGCGTGCCTCAAGTGCTGCCGCGATGGCGACGCCGGCATTGCCGACCTGGTGGCGTCCGACGAGGGCCGGCAGCGGCAGGTCGAGGAGCCGGTCCTCGCGTTGGAAGATGAAGCGGCCGTTCTGGCGGAACGCGTCGAACTCCTGGCCTTTGCGCACGAGTGGAGCGCCAACCTCGGCCGCGCGCCGCTCGATAACGGTAAGCACCTCGTCCGGCTGCTGCGCGATCACCGCAGGCACGCCCGGCTTCAGGATGCCAGCCTTCTCGAAGGCGATGCTCGCGAGGGTGCCGCCGAGGCGCTCGGCATGGTCGATCGAGATCGGCGTGATGACGCAAACGGCTGGCTTGGCGACAACATTCGTGGTGTCGAGACGCCCGCCCAGCCCCACCTCAAGCAACACTGCGTCAGCCGGCGTCTCGGCGAAGGCGAGGAGGGCTGCAGCCGTCGTGATCTCGAAAAAGGTGATCGGCGCGCCCGCATTGATGGCTTCGACCCGCTCGAGAAGGTCGCCGAGCAGATCCTCGTCGATCGGCTTCGCACCGTCCCGGCCGGCGATCTGGATGCGCTCGTTGAACCGCACCAGATGGGGTGACGTATAGACGTGGGCGCGCTTTCCGGCCGCCTCCAGCATCGCCTTCAGGTAGGCTGTCACCGAGCCTTTGCCATTGGTGCCGGCGATGTGGATAACGGGCGCCAGTCGCTGCTCGGGGTGATCCATCGCCGCCAGCAAGCGTTCGATCCGGCCGAGAGACAGATCGATCGACAAGGGGTGGAGGCGCTTCAGGCGCGTGAGGATGTCGTCGATGCGGGCCATGCGACAAACGCCTTTCGAATGAAACGCACGGTTTAAGCCAATGATCAGTCGGCCGGCGACCGGCCGAATGCGGCTATGGCAAGCGCGGATCGGTCCGGCTCAATGGGCGGGAGATCGTCAACGTGCCTTACGACGGTTCGCGTGGCGGCACTGTCTTGCCCTTGTCGGTCTCTGGCCGGGTGGTTGCGCGACCCTCGGGCTTCCTCGTCTCGAAGCGCTCGTCGTCGGAGACCGGCTCGATCATGGCGTTGCCTTCACGGGCGAGAGCCTCCATGGCCTTGCCGTCGAGCGCACTGCCGTTGAGGTGCCCGTTGGCCTTGAGGCGGCCGCTGGTGCGGCCCCGGTTGCGTTTGCCCGTCGCCATCGTAGAGCCGGCCAGGACGGCGACAATGCGGGCGAGCGTGTCGCGCAGCTTGTGGCGATGGATGACCATGTCGACCATGCCATGCGCCAGTAGGTATTCGGCGCGCTGGAAACCTTCCGGCAATTGCTCGCGGATGGTCTGCTCGATCACGCGCGGGCCGGCGAAGCAGATCAGCGCGCCCGGCTCGGCGATGTGGATGTCACCCAGCATCGCGTACGACGCCGTAACACCACCCGTCGTCGGATCGGTCAACACGACGATGTACGGCAGTCGGGCTGCTTTCAGACGGCGCACGCCGATGGTGGTGCGCGCCATCTGCATGAGGGAAAGGACACCCTCCTGCATGCGCGCGCCGCCGGACGCGGCGAACAGGATGAAGGGCGTCTGCTTTTCCACGGCCCGGTCCATGGCGGTCGCGACGGCTTCACCTGCGGCCATGCCGAGCGAGCCACCCATGAAGCGGAAATCCTGGGCGGCGGCGACAATGGCACGCCCCTCCAGCGTGCCCTCGCCGATCAGGACTGCGTCGGCGAGCTCGGTGCGCGCCTTCGCCTCCTTAAGCCGGTCGGTGTAGCGCTTGCCGTCCCGAAACTTCAGCGGATCGAGCGGCACCTCGGGAGCGGGGACCACCGTGAACTCGCCCTTGTCGAACAGCTGCTTCAGACGCGCGCGCGCGTCCACCCGGTCGTGGTGGTTGCAGCAGGGAAAGACGAAGGCGTTCTGCTCGAGCGCCTTCTTGTCGGTCATCTGTCCGCAGCCGCCGCATTTCCGCCAGAAGTCGTCAGGCGGCTCCCGCCTCGTCGTAAGCAGGCTGCGGATCTTCGGAGGGACGACGTTGCTGATCCAGTTCAACTCTCTAGGCTCCTTGAACCCAGGCACTGGCGCCGGTCGCCTGGTTGGCGAATCGCGACGCCGTGCGTCGCCCTTATGACGGCCATTCGCGTATGGCGCTCGGTCAAGTCACACGCAAGGCCCCGCTTAGACTTTTCACCAAGTCTAGCACGCCAGAGACCGTTCCGGCTGTGGCTGCGCCGTCAGGACCCAGCGACTCCTTCAACTTGGTTACCAACGCAGACCCGACCACGACTCCGTCGGCACCGCGAGCGATCTCTCGGACCTGCTCCGGTGTCCTGACGCCGAAGCCGACGGCGACCGGCAAAGCCGTGTGGCTCTTGATGCGCGCCACCTGTGCGTGCACATCGGTTGCCACGGGCGCCGCCGCTCCGGTGATCCCAGTGATCGACACGTAGTAGATGAAACCCGAGGCATTGGCGACCACCTGCGGCAATCGTTTCGCGTCCGTTGTCGGAGTTGCGAGCCGAATGAAGGCAATCCCGCGATCGCGGGCGGGCAAGCAGACCTCGTCGTCGGCCTCGGGCGGCACGTCGACCACGATCAGGCCATCGACCCCGGCATCCCGGGCATCGTCAAGGAAGCGGTCCGTGGGGTAGACGTAGATCGGATTATAGTACCCCATCAAGACGATAGGCGTCGTTTTGTCGGCCTCACGAAAGCGCCGCACCAGGGCCAGCGTCTTCCTCAGCGTCATGCCGCCAGCCAGCGCGCGCTGAGACGCGGCCTGGATGGCGGGCCCATCCGCCATAGGGTCCGAGAATGGCATGCCCAGCTCGATCACGTCGGCGCCGGCGGCCGGCAACCCCTCCAGGATGCGCGCGGAGGTCTCGAGATCGGGGTCGCCGGCGGTCAGGAACGTGACCAGTCCGGCGCGGCCCTCCTGGCGAAGAGCGGCAAAACGCGCGTCGATGCGACTTCCGGCTGTCATAGCTGCCCGACTATCCTTGCTCCGTCGTCCGCCGCTGCGGACGCCCGTTGGTCCTAGGCCGGCAGGGCTGCGACGGTCAAGCGCGCCAGCAACTTTGTCGATGCGGTGGATCTGCAATGGTATCCGGCGCGACGTTGTCTTGCGGCCGTATTGACAACGCGCGCGTGTTCCGTGTGATGGCGGCGGCGCTGGGCCTTGGCTGGGATCACTGAACGGCGCTGTGGTGGCTCGAGGCCTTGCCATTATTCGGTCGTGATGGGAGATGTAATGTTATGTTATGTTATTACATTAACGCCCACAGGAGACCTCCCGCATGATGCGCCTTGCTCTGACGTCGATCCTAGTTGTCAGTCTTGCCGCTCCCGCGCTGGCCCAGGAGGCCCGCCGGCAACTCGACGCGCATTCCCATGGCGAAGGGCGCCTCGCCATCGCCATCGACGGCACCCGCGTTGAGATGGAGCTCGAGGCCCCGGCGCATGACATCGTCGGCTTCGAGCATGCACCCGGCAACGCCAAGCAGCGAAAGGCGATCGCCGACGCGAAGAAGCGTCTCGCCAAGCTCTCGGACGTGTTGGTTTTGTCGAATGACGCCGGGTGCAAGGTCACGTCGGCCAAGGTCGAGGTGATCGGAGCGGCGGCCGGCAAGGGCAAAGGCCATTCGCACGGGCACAGCCATGGCCACAGCCACGGGCATAGCCATGGCCATAAGCATGGAGATTCCCAAAAGGCTGAGACCAAGACGGCCGATGCCAAGGCTTCCGCCAAGGACAAGAAGGCCGACGCGCACGACGCGCACTCCGAGTTCAAGGCCGTCTATGCGCTCGATTGCGCGACGCCTGCCAAGCTCGCATCGATCACCTTCGACTATTTCAAGCACTTCAAGGGAGCCGAGAAGTTCGCCGTCACCGTGATCGGACCCAAAGGGCAATCGAGTTTCGCTGTGACGCGGGCGAAGCCGGTGCTCGATCTCGCAGGTTTGTCCTGAGGCATGGCAGATCGCGCAGCCACGACGCGCCTGCTCGAGGTCGAGGCGGTGCGATACCGATGGCCGGGGCAGGGGGCGTTCGCGCTTGAGGTGCCGCGGCTGTCGATGGAAAGCGGCGAGCGACTGCTGTTGATCGGTCCGTCAGGGACCGGAAAGTCCACCCTCCTCGCCCTCGTTGCCGGCATCGTCGCGCCGCTCGAGGGGCATGTCAGGGTGCTCGGCGAGGACATCGCGCGTCTCGGCGCGTCGGCACGTGACCGATTCCGGGCCGAGCACATGGGCGTCGTGTTCCAGATGTTCAACCTGCTGCCCTACGGTTCGGCGGTCGACAACGTCTTGTTGCCGCTGAGTTTTGCGCCGAAACGGCGGGCGCGCGTCGGTGCGCGCTCAGCACAGGAGGCCGAGGCACGCCGGTTGCTCGAGCGCCTCGGGCTCAATCCAACGGCCATTGCACGGCGCCGTGCCGCCGATCTCAGTGTCGGCCAGCAGCAGCGCGTCGCAGCGGCCCGTGCCCTGATCGGGCGGCCCGAGCTGATGATCGCCGACGAGCCGACTTCAGCGCTGGATTCGGACACGCGCGATCAGTTCCTGGATCTCGTTTTCAGCGAGCTTGCCGGGACCGGTGCCGGTCTCCTCATGGTCAGTCACGACGCGGCCTTGGCACCCCGCTTCGATCGGGTCGTACGCCTGACCGATATCCTGGGCGGGGCCGGTGCGTCGCGTTCGGCGGAGGCGGTGGCATGATCGTCCTACGCCTGGCCCTCAAGTCGCTCGCCAACCGTTGGCTGACCGCGCTGCTGACGGTCGCTGCGATCGCAGTCAGCATCATGCTGCTGCTCGGCGTCGAAAAGGTGCGGATCGGAGCGCGTCAGAGTTTTGCCGACACCATCTCCGGCACTGATCTCATCGTCGGCGCTCGCACGGGCAGCCTGCAGCTTCTGCTCTATTCGATCTTCCGCATCGGCAACGCCACCAACAACATCACCTGGGCGAGCTACGACGAGATTCGTCAGCAACCCGAGGTCGCCTGGGCCGTGCCGCTGTCGCTCGGCGACAGTCATCGCGGCTTTCGCGTGCTCGGCACGACGGGCGAGTACTTCACCCGCTATCGCTACCGTCGCACCCACGCCCTCGAGTTTGCCGCCGGCAAGCCTTTCGAGGACCTGTTCGATACCGTCGTCGGTGCGGAGGTCGCGGCCTCGCTCGGATACAAGCTCGGTGACCGGATCGTCATCGCGCATGGGCTCGGCTCGGTCTCGTTCGTCGAGCACGACGACAAGCCGTTCCGCGTATCGGGCATCCTGGCCCGGACCGGCACGCCCGTCGACCGGACCGTCCACGTCAGTCTCGAGGCGATCGAGGCGATCCACGTCGACTGGCAGGGCGGGGCGCGCGTGCCGGGTCAGGCCGTCACAGCGGATGAGGTCCGCAAGCTCGACCTCAAGCCCAAGGCGATCACGGCGGCGCTGATCGGCCTCAAATCGAGGCTCGCCACGTTCCGGCTGCAGCGCGCGATCAACGACTATCCGCGCGAGGCGCTGGTTGCGATCATTCCGGGAGCGGCGTTGCAGGAACTCTGGGGGCTGGTCGGCATCGCCGAGACTGCTTTGACGGCCGTCTCGTGGATGGTGGTCGCAACCGCGCTGCTCGGCCTCGCCACCATGATCCTGACCACACTCAACGAGCGGCGCCGGGAGATGGCGATTCTCCGCTCGGTCGGGGCGCGGCCAGCGACCGTTCTCGGCCTGCTCTCGGCCGAGGCGGGTTTCCTGACCCTCGCGGGAGTCCTGCTCGGGATGGCGCTCACCTATCTTGGGCTCGTTGTGGCGCGGCCCGTCATCGATCGCCTTTATGGCTTGAATCTCGCCATCGATCCGCCGACATGGGGTGAGATCGGGACGCTCAGTGCCATCGTCGTGGCGGGCGTGGTCGCGGGCTTGATCCCTGCGATCCGTGCTTATCGTCTTTCACTGGCGGACGGCATGACGGTGAGGACGTAAGGGAGGAGCGAATGGTCACTCGGCGGAGCCTCTGCGCGACGGGGGCTGTCTTTGTCGTTGCGGTGACCCTGGCAATTGCCGTCGCCGCCCAGGACGCGCCCCAGCCGTTGAGGTGGGCGGATCTCGTGCCGCCTGTGACGACACCGGTCGCCCCGCGTTCGTTCCTCGCCAACCGCCCGAAGGACGGCGGCAATCCCAATCACGACCCGCAGGTCGCCGAAGGCCGCTGGCTGTCGCCGGGGGCCTTCCAGCAACCGGGGGCCGGCGAGCCTCCGGCCGTCGTCGAGGCGCTCGATGGCAAGCGCGTGAAGATCGGGGGCTATGTGGTCCCTCTCGATTTCGATGCGACCAAGGTCAAGGAGTTCCTTCTGGTCCCATTCGTCGGAGCCTGCATTCACGTGCCGCCGCCGCCGCCGAACCAACTGGTCTACGTGAAGAGCGAGACGGGCTTCGAGGTGAAGGGCTCGTTCGACCCCGTCTGGGTCACCGGCCGGATGCAGACGAAGATCGCGTTCACGGGTCTCGCCGAGGCGGGCTACTCGCTCGAAGCGGAGAAAGTAGAGACGCGGGCCGAATAGCCAGAACGGGTGTGATCAGTCGCGCGTGCTCACGCCAGTGTGAAGTTTCGTCACTTGGCGAACGGGTCGGCTCATGGCACGACGCGTCCGGCTTTCCGTGGACGTTACGATTGTCGAGGCAACCCGAGTGAAATGATGTTGCGACGTCGACTAGCAATGGCAGTCATCACGTGTATGACGATCGTCGGGTTGCCCGAGAGGGTCCGCGCCGAAGGCCAACTGTGCCTCAACGAACTCGAGAAGCAGGTCGAGAAAGAATATACAACCGTAGGCTCGCTGTTGCCGCACCAGGCCCACGATCTGCTCAAAGCCGGCGCGGATGTCCTGTTGCTCGACGTGCGCGACGCCGCCGAGTTCGAGATCAGCCGCTTGCCCGGCGCCGTTCGAGTCGATCCGGAGCTCACCACCGAGCAGTTTATGGACCGTTTCGGCGGCCAGATAGCCGGCAGGCAAGTGCTGCTCTACTGCTCGGTGGGTGTGCGCAGCTCACGCCTCGGCGAGCGCATCAGGAATGCGGCGGCCGCGCGGGGAGCGACAGGGGTCTACAACATTCGCGGCGGCATCTTCGCTTGGCACAACTACGGCAAGCGGCTCGAAAAGGCGAAGGGGCAGACCGAGCTGGTCCACCCCTACAGCAAGCGCTGGGCGCGCTACCTCGATTTTCCCAATTACACCAGCTTCGGCATCCGCTCGCGCTGGTGGTGAGCGGGGCCTTAATCGAAGCTGTCGTGATCAATCCTTCGCGCGCTCGACGTACTCGCCATCGGTCGAGACGACGATGCGCGTGCCGCTTTCGATGTGCGGCGGCACCATCACACGGACGCCATTCTCGAGTTTGGCGGGCTTGTAGGACGACGACGCCGTCTGGCCTTTGACCACGGGGTCGGCCTCGACGATGGTCAGCGTCACGCGGGGGGGCAGCTCGATCGAGACGGGCACTCCCTCGAACAGCTGCACGTCGCAGCTCATGTTCTCCTGCAGCCACGCCGCGCTGTCGCCGATCAGGTCCTTGGAGATCGAGATCTGCTCGAAGGTGTCGGGCTCCATGAAATTGAAGCCCATGTCGTCTTCGTAAAGATAGTTGAATGTCTTCTGGTCGAGGAAGGCGCGCTCGACCGACTCCGTCGTCCGGTAACTCTTGACGATCTTCACCCCGTCCGAGATGCGGCGCATGTCGATGTGCGTCGTCGGCGTACCCTTGCCCGGACGAATGCTCTCGGCCTTCAGCACCGTGCACAGCGCCCCGTCGATATCCAGCACGTTGCCCTTGCGCACTTCGCTAGCGATGACCTTGACCACGGTCGGTTCTCCGTTCTGATGCAGCGGCCGGCACAAAGCCGGCAGGCCCCTCGCGTCTACAGCGGAAACAGGGGCCAGCATGTCTCGGCGCGTTCTTATCCGCTTTGCGACGCGCGGGGAAGGGGCGTGCCGCCGCTCACGAGGCCGGCATCGCCATCAGCCCGCGCCGCTCCAGCGCCCGCAGGATCGCGTCGACGTCATCGACGTCGATACAATGGAGACCCCGAAAGCCGGTTGGCACCTTGGCCGGCACAAGCCCGGGTACGCGGCAGGTCACGAGCGTGCCACGGGCTTTTCCGGCGTCGGCCTCGTCGATGACGAAGTCCGTGACATTCTCCGACCAGATCACAATCACGGCGGCCGCACCTTCGAGCAGGGCGTCGAGTCGCGAGCGGAAATTGTCGCCGCCGAGCAGGTCCTTGTCCCATTTGACGCAGATGCCGCGCTGCTTCAGGGCGCCGACCAGGCGCAGGGCAACGTCCTCATCGACGTGCGGATAAGCAACGAAGGCGTATTGATCCGTCGTCAGCTTGGGTTCGGGGCGGCTGCGCTGGGTCGCGACGCGACGCAGCTTTTCCTTGAGTTGCCGCGGGTCGGGCTCGGGTCCCGGTCGTTTGCGGGCCATGGCGAACACTCGCTCTTGAACATCGGAAAATCGATGATTGGGTCGACCAGTGCCGTCGGCTAAGCAATCGGCTTCATGTCGTAATGGCGGAAGAGAAGATTGATGGCCTCGATCCCGAGGTCCTGAATGCTCTTCTTGTGCTCGTGTGCGATCCGCGTGAGTTGATCCTTGGCCAGCGGCTGCATGTAGATCGCGACGGCCTTGCGCCCTTTTCGTCCGGGACCGACGACGATCACGGGTGCCTCGCGCGCAGCGTCCCCCTGGCGGGTCACGCCGGAGGCGGCCTTCAGTCGCTGCTTCAGCGTCGCCGCGCGTCCTGCTCCGGAGACCTTGCGTGCACTCATGACTACTCTCCTACTTCGAGCCTGCAGCTCTCATGATCCTGGCGCGATGGATCTCGATCTCGTCGAAAGCCGCTTCGATATTCTTGGCAGCCTTTCCCCGTGCCTCGACGGCGCCGCGGCCCTTTGCGAGCGTGGTGCCGAATGCGGGGAGATCCTCGATCCCGACACCGGCGACCGGCACGTCGAACTCCTTCGCGACGCTGCGAACCTTTGCGATGTCGTTGGCTTGCCCCTTGGCCGTGGCGTTGAGCAGAACGACACATTTCGAAAGTTTCTCGGCGAGACCCAGGAATTCGAGCGTATCCCTGAGCGCATTCTGATCCAGCACCGACGTTCGTGTCGGAATGACCACGATATCGCTGACCTGGGCCGCCAGAAGCATGGTCCGATCGAGTGAGCCGGGTGTGTCGATCAGGACGAGATCGGAGCCCTCGTCGAGGACGGTGTCGATCATCTCCTTCAGCTTGTCGGGTGCGCCGTGCACGATCACCGGCTCCTCCTCGCCCGTCAGCTCGGCCCTAAGCTCCGACCAGCGCTCGGCCGACTTGAGAATGTCCAGGTCCAGTACCGAGGCATAGTGGCCGCGCCGTTGGCCCGCGATCGAGAGATTGATGACCGACGTGGTCTTGCCAGCGCCGCCCTTGCCGTTGACGAAAGCCCAGATCTGGGGCGTTCGCTTCGCCTTGACCGGCTGGGATGACTTTTTCGCTCGCATGACGCCTGTCCCGCTGCTCGGTCTTTCGTGCTATCGTGCTAGCACGCTATTAAGCTTACATCGAAGCAGGGGAATTGCCAGCCTGAAACTTGGTTAAAATTCTCTTAAGCACATCGGTGTCTCCCGCGCGGGGTGGCGTTGCGCGGCTGGTGCGCTATCACTGTCGAGCGGCGGATCGCGCCGCAGACGCAACGGATGTCTGATGGCGCCAACCCACACACCCTTCTGGCACCCCTCCCGCCACGCGGACCGGCGGCCGCTGCTGCTGGCGCGCGGGCGCATCAAGGCGGCAATCCGACGGTGGCTCGAGGGCGAAGGCTTCGTCGAGGTCGAGACCGGCTGCCTGCAGGTATCACCCGGCAACGAGGCCCATCTGCACGCCTTCGCAACCGAGTGGCGGAGCGAGGCGGGCGCGCGCCATCCGCTCTATCTGCACACCAGCCCGGAGTTCGCGTGCAAGAAACTGCTCGCCGCTGGCGAGACCCGGATCTTCACGTTCGCACCTGTGTTCCGCAACGGCGAGCGCAGCACCGTGCATGCGCCCGAGTTCACGATGCTGGAGTGGTATCGCGCAGGCGAGCCCTACACGACGCTTATGGCGGATTGCGCGCAGATGCTGCGCATCGCGGCGGACGTGGGGGGGCTCGATCGTTGGGAGTTTCGTGGCCGCTCGGCACGTCCCACGCTGGCTCCTGAGCGATCGAGCATGGATGCGCTTTTCCAGCGGCATGCCGGCATCCGTTTGCTCGATGACACGTTGCCGGGCGGATGTCCGGATCGCGATGCGCTGGCCCGCGAAGCTGGACGGATCGGTGTTCGCGTCGCCGCCGACGACACCTGGTCGGACCTCTTCTCCCGCATACTCGTCGGCCGAATCGAGCCGGCGCTCGGCGGCGAGCCCGATTCCGCGCCGGTTATCGTCGATGCCTACCCGACCCACGAGGCGGCGCTGGCGCGACCTTCGCCGACAGACCCCCGCGTGGCCGAGCGGTTCGAGCTCTACGCCTGCGGTGTCGAACTCGCCAACGCCTTCGGCGAGCTGGTGGACCCGGTCGAGCAGCGCCGCCGCCTCGTCGCGGAGATGGACGAGAAGGAGCGCATCTACGGTGAGCGCTATCCGATCGACGAGGATTTCCTGGCTGCCCTTCGGCACATGCCAGCAGCGTCCGGCTGTGCGCTCGGCTTTGATCGGCTCGTCATGCTGGCGGCGGGCGCCACTCACGTCGATCAGGTGCTCTGGACGCCAGCGCCTGATTTGGGCACAAGGGGGCCGTGAAAGACGCCACGAAACACCTGAGAACACTCGGCGATCTGGCCGAGGCCGGCCTGGTCGCGCAGCCGTCCGTGGCAGCCCTGGAGGCTGTCGCACGCCGTTATGCCATCGCGATCACGCCCGAGATGGCGGCTTTGATCGACCCTCGCGACCCGGACGATCCCATCGCGCGGCAGTTCGTGCCGAGCTTAGGTGAACTCGTGGAGGCGCCGGACGAGCGCGCTGACCCGATCGGCGACCATGTGCACGAAAAGCTCCCGGGGCTCGTGCATCGCTACCCGGACCGTGTCCTGCTGAAGGTGACACACGCCTGTCCGGTCTATTGCCGGTTCTGTTTTCGCCGCGAGATGGTCGGGCCCGGCGGACCACCTCCAATCGCGGGCGAAGCGCTGGCGCAAGTGGTCGACTACATCCGGGTCCGGCCGGAGATCTTCGAGGTGATCCTCACGGGCGGCGATCCACTCGTTCTGTCCCCGCGTCGGATTGCCGAGATCACTGGTTCGCTTGCCACTGTCGCCCATTTGAAAGTGCTGCGCTGGCACAGTCGCGTGCCGGTCGTCGATCCGGGACGGATCACCGACGACATGGTGGCGGCGCTGACCGCGACGAAGCAGGCGGTTTACGTCGGCATTCACGCCAATCATCCCCGCGAGTTGACATCGGCTGCCCATGCGGCAGTCGCGCGCCTGCGGCAGGCGGGCATCGTGCTTCTCAGCCAGACCGTGCTGCTCAAAGGCGTCAACGACGACGCGGCCACGCTCGAGGTCCTGTTCCGGGAGTTCGTCGCGCTGGGTGTCCGGCCCTACTATCTGCATCACGCCGACATGGCGCCGGGCACGGCGCACTTCCGCACCTCGATTGCCGAGGGCCAGGCCCTCATGCGCGATCTGCGTGGCCGGGTGAGCGGCTTGGCGCAACCCACCTACGTGCTCGATATTCCCGGTGGGCACGGCAAGGTGCCCGTCGGGCCGGCTTACGTCGAACCCGAGGCTGGGACGGTGGCCGATCCGTCGGGCCACGCGCACGACTATTCCTGAGCCGTGGCAGTCGCTAGGCTGAGCGCGAACTGACCATCCGATCGGGAGCCCGAACCATGCGTGCCGCCATCTTCCGTAAAGGCAAGATCGTCGTCGATACCTTGACCGAGCCGAAGCCGGGGGCCGGTCAGGTTCTGGTGAAGCCGCTGGCGTGCGGCATCTGCGGCACCGATCTGCATGCCCGGCAGCACGCACCCAAAATGGTGGAGATGTCGCAATTCGTGCCGTGGCGCAAAGCTATGGACCTGAGCCGGGACGTCGTCTTCGGTCACGAGTACTGCGCCGAAATCCTGGAGTTCGGCCCGGGCTGCAAAGGCACGTTCCGCAAGGGCCAACGCGTCGTTTCGGTGCCGAGACTGATCGTCGACGGTCGCATCGAGGGTATCGGCTACTCGAACGACAATATTGGCGCCTACGCCGAGCGCATGCTGCTCTCCGAGCAACTCCTGCTGACGGTCCCGGATCACGTCTCGAACGAACTGGCCTCACTCACCGAGCCTTTGTCCATCGGCATTCATGCCGTCAACAAGGCGCGCCTCGAGGGGGGCGAGGTGCCCCTGGTCATCGGCTGCGGACCGATCGGGCTCGCCGTCATCGCGGCGCTCAAAGGCAGGGGGATTGGCCCCATCGTCGCGTCCGACTATTCACCGAAGCGCCGCGAGCTGGCGGCTCGGCTTGGCGCGGATGTCGTCGTCGATCCGGCAACGACGTCGCCCTTCACGACCTGGGAGCAGCACGCCACGCTGAGCCCGGAGGAGATTGCGGGCCTCCCGGCCACGATCGTGCCCGCGGCGCCGTTGAAGCCGTCGGTGATCTTCGAGTGCGTCGGCGTGCCCGGTGTCATCCAGCACATTTTTGAGCAGGCGCCACAGAATGCCCGCGTAGTAATCGTCGGCGTCTGCATGGAGAGTGACCAGCAGAAGCCGATGTTCGCCATCTTCAAGGAGCTGAGCGTGCAGTACGTCGTCGGCTGCACGCCCGACGAGTTCGCGCAATCGCTGGAGCTGATCGCCAGCGGCAAGGTGGACGCCGGTGCGATGATTACCGGGACCGTGGGTCTCGACGAGGTGGCGGATGCGTTCGAGGAGCTGGCGAGCCCCAACCGTCACACCAAGATCGTCGTGCAGCCCTGGAGGTAAGTGGGAGCCGTCTTCGGCAGCGGACCGCTAAGACTTCGGGAACTCCAGCCCCATCTCGCGGTAGTGCTCGGGGTTGTTCTCCCAGCCTTCCGCGACCTTGACGTGGATGAACAGGTGCACGGGGCGCCCGAACAGCTTGGCGAGTTCCTTGCGCGAGGCCATCGAGATCTGCTTCACGGCGCGCCCGCCTTCGCCGAGCACGATGCGCCGCTGGCTGTCGCGCTCGACGAACACGATCTGCTCGATGCGCACCGACCCGTCCTTCTTCTCCTCCCAGGCGGTCGTCTCGACGGTCGTCTGGTAGGGCAATTCCTCGTGCAGGTACTCGTAGATCTTCTCGCGCGTAATCTCGGCGGCGGTCGAGCGCTCGGTCGCGTCCGTGATCTCGTCCTCAGGGTAATGCCATGGCCCCACGGGCAGGCTTTCCGCTAGCCACGTCTTCAAATCTTCGACGCCGCTCCCTGTCAGGGCCGAGACCATGAAGGTGCGCTCGAACGCGAGCTTCTCGTTGATCGCGGCAGCGAGGCCTAGCAGGGCCTCCTTCTTGATCTTGTCGACCTTGTTCAGGATCAGGATGCGGGTCGTCGCGAGCGGCTTCAGGACGGAGATCAGCCGGTCGAGGCTCTCGTCCGGGCCCTTGAGCGCATCGACCAACAGGGCGGTGACGTCGGCGTCGGCCGCGGCGCCGGTCGCCGCTCCGACCATCGCGCGGTCGAGGCGACGGCGCGGGGCGAAGATGCCTGGCGTATCGATGAAGACGACCTGACTCTTTCCAACCATGGCAATGCCGCGCACCGGAACCCGGGTCGTCTGGACCTTGCGGCTGACGATCGACACCTTGGTGCCGACCAAAGAATTGAGCAGGGTCGATTTTCCAGCATTCGGCGCGCCGACCAGCGCGACGAACCCGCAACGCCGCCCCTCGTCGTCCGTCACGGAAGCCGGCACGGCGGCGTCGATGGGCTGGTCGGGGTGGTTACTCATCGGTCACAAGTCCTCGGATTACGCCCTCGCGGGCGAGCATGGCTGAGGCGGCGGCCTGCTCGGCGGCGCGCTTATTGGCACCGCTGCCGCGCGCCGGCCTCTTGCCGTCGATCGAGACCTCGGTCGTGAAGACGGGCGCGTGATCAGGCCCTTTGCGCTCGATCTCGACGTAGCGCGGGAGAGGCAGGCCCTGACCCTGCGCCCACTCCTGTAGCATAGATTTGGCGTCGGCAACCGTCTCCGGCAAGCCGTCGACCAGCGGCGACCAGAGCAAGCGGATGACGTCGCGGGCGACCCCGAACCCCGCCTCCAGGAAAATCGCGGCCAAGAGGGCCTCGGTGGCATCGGCGAGGATCGTATCCTTGTCGCGCCCGCCGCTGTCGTCCTCGGCTGCGGACAGCACCATCATCGCACCAAGGTTGATCGACCGTCCAACCCGCGCGCACGTCTCCTTACGAACGAGACGATTAAAGCGGCGCGCCAGCGCGCCTTCGGTGGCTTTGGAGTCGCGCTCGAGAAGCAGTTCCGCAATTACGAGACCGAGCACGCGGTCCCCCAGAAACTCCAGGCGTTCGTTGTCCTCGCCTCTCTTCTGGTCGCTCCGCGTCGAAGCATGCGTCAGGGCGCGATCGAGCAAGGCGCGGTTCTTGAAGCGGTAACCAAGCGCCGTCTCAAGTCCTTTGATGTTCCGCCGCGGCACAATCGGCCTCCTGCCTGCTTGGAGCGGGCGGACGCTCCGGCTGCTGTTCCTTCCGAATGCGCGGTCGCCCCCATATGGGCGCTACGTTAGCACAGTACGGATGCGGAGGAACGAAGGCGGTCGCGTCAGCGCACGATGTTGAAGATCCGCGACCAGCGCACGTCGAACGGCCACGTCCAGGGGGTCAGCCATTGAAAACGGCCGGGCTCGTCCACTGCCGCCGAGAAAAAGATGATGTCGGCGCGACCCACGAGGTTCTCGAAGGGAACGAACCCGACCCCGTATCGATGCGCGGGAACGCGGCTGTCGGTCGAGTTGTCGCGATTGTCGCCCATCATGAAGTATTGGCCGGCCGGCACCTTGTAGGGTCCGACGTTGTCGTAGTCGCCGTCCGAACGCTGATCCACGACCAGGTATTTCACCCCGTTGGGCAGCGTCTCCTCGAACCGCGGCGTTCGCCGCTCGCGCCCATCGTCATCAATCTGAACGAAGTCCGAGACCTTGCGACGCTTGACCTCCTGGCCGTTGATGAAGACGACGCCGGAACGCAGAACGACCTCGTCCCCGGGCAGGCCGATCACCCGTTTGATGTAGTCGGTCGAGTTGTCACGTGGAAGCTTGAAAACGACAACGTCCCCGCGCTTCGGCTCGCTGGCTAAAATACGGCCCGAGAAGAGGTTGAGACCGAATGGAAACGAGTACCGGCTGTAGCCATAGGACATCTTGGAGACGAACAGGTAGTCGCCGATCAGCAGCGTCGACTGCATCGAACCGGAGGGAATGTTGAAGGGCTGGTAGAAGAAGACTCTCACGAAAAAGGCGATGATCAGTGCATGCAGGAAGATCTTGCCGATCTCGCCCCAGCTCTCCTGCTTCGCCAGCTTCCCCTTGTCCGAGCCGGGTTTGGATGTCATGCAACTTTCCAATGCTGGCGCGACCGCCCCAACGGCCTGATCGATCGTGGCCACGTGTTTAAGGTGTTTCCGTCAGGCGTGCAATTTCGACTTGGTCTCTGTCCCGCGGCTTGAGAAGCCGCTTTTCGGGGCCGCCGCGGGCTCGTTGACGTCCTGTTATCGCGGGTCGAGTTTCAGGGGGCGAGCGGAGATGATGACGATCGCCTGTGCCATCGGAAAATCGTCGGTGATGGTCAGGTCGATGCGAGCTTCGTGACCCCGCGGCGTAAGGCTCTCCAGGATCGCCGCTGCGCCGCCCGTGAGGACGAGCGTCGGCCGGCCCGAGGCAAGATTGACGACTCCCATATCGCGCCAGAACACGCCGTTTCGCAGGCCGGTGCCGAGCGCTTTCGAGCAGGCTTCCTTGGCCGCAAAGCGCTTGGCGTAGGATGCCGCGCGGTTGCGACGGCGGTCGGACTTGCGCCGCTCCGTCTCCGTGAAGATGCGCTCGACGAAGCGATCGCCGAAGCGCTCGAGGGTGGCCTCGATTCTTCGAATGTCGATCAGGTCGTTGCCGATGCCGAGGATCATGGCTCAGACGGCGACGCGTGTGGTGGCACCGGCGCGGGCCTCGTCCATGAGCTGGCGCATGTGCCGGATGGCGGGGCCAAGTCCGCTGAAGATCGCTTCTCCGATGAGGAAATGCCCGATGTTCAACTCGACCACCTCAGGCATGCGGGCGATTGCGCCGACCGTATTGAAGGTGAGGCCGTGTCCGGCGTGCACCTCGATGCCGGCGGCATGGGCGAGGCGTGCGGCTTCGCTGAGCCGTGCGGTCTCGCGCGCCAGACCCGCGCCGTCGTTCTCGAGGGCGCGTTCGCAATAGGTGCCTGTGTGTAGCTCGACGATGTCGGCGCCTAGCCTAGCCGAGGCCTCCACGGCAGCCTTGTCCGCCTCGATGAATAGCGAGACCCTGATGCCGGAATCCCGAAGTTTATGCACGAATGGGCGAAGATGGTGCATGCCACCGACCACATCGAGCCCGCCTTCCGTGGTGCGTTCCTCGCGCTTCTCAGGGACGAGGCAGCAGGCGTTCGGAAGGTGTGCCAGGGCGATCGCGAGCATCTCGTGGGTCGCCGCCATCTCGAAGTTCAGCGGACGCGTCAGCTCGTCCTTAAGCCTCCGGATGTCATGGTCCGAGATGTGACGGCGGTCCTCGCGCAGATGTGCCGTAATGCCGTCGGCGCCCGCCTCGACGGCAAGGTGCGCGGCCCGCAGCGGATCGGGATGGCGGCCGCCCCGGGCGTTGCGGATCGTGGCCACGTGATCGATGTTGACGCCGAGGCGCAGGTGGTGGCCAGCCATAGGCCCGTTCTCCATGCTTACGCGAATGGGCGACCGTCGCCAGCCGCCAAACGACTAAGGTCGCGCTGGCCGCCGGCTGGGCGTCGCGGCCCGCATCATCATAGCGTAGAACGCTGCGCCTGCCAGCAATCCCAGCGGCACTGCGCCGACCGCGAGCGGCATGAGCATATTCCAGACCAGTCGCTCAGCCGCGGCGCCGACGACCTCGGGTGCTGCGAAAGCGCGCACGCCAGCGAGTGCTGACCAAAGCTCATTGACTGTGACCGCCTGGGGCGCGCCGGTGAGCACGGCGCCGAGATGGTAGGAGGCCAGCCACATGAACGGCCATGTCATCGGCCCGCCGGCGAATGTTCCGATCAACGCCGCGCCGAGGTTTGCGCGAAGCATCCAGGCTAGGCCGCCCGCAAAAAGCATTTGAAAGCCGAGGATCGGCTGGAACGATGCGAACACGCCGATCGCAAGGCCGAGCGCGATGGTATGTCGCGAGGCTCCCAGGCGGCTGAGGCGGAGATTGGCATAGCGCAGGGAGCGGCCCCACGACCTGCGGGGCCACATTGCGACGCGAAGCCGATTGAGCGCGGGCTCGGGCTCGCGGCGGCAGAAAAGCATAGAAATTCGTCCCAACCGACGCACGCACGCGAAGCACCATACCACAATTTCGCGTCAATCGAAGGAGCGTTCTGCCTGGCTGACGACCGGTCGCGCCTTGAGGCGATTGATGATGCGGTTGAGGTGGCCGAGATTCCACACCTCCACCTCGATCATCATCTCGGTGAAGTCGGAGCCGCGGTGGATCATCCGCAGATTGTCGATGTTGCCGTCCTCGTCGGCGATCACCTGGGCGATCTGGGCGAGTGTGCCTGGCTCGTTGAGGGCGGTGACCATGATCCGGGCCGGGAAACGATCTCGGCTGGCTTCGTCGATGTCCCAGGTGACATCGATCCAGCGCTCGTGCTCGTGATCCTTCAGGCGCGGTGAATGGATCTGGAAGACGCGAATACCGGCGCCCGGCACCAGCACGCCAACGATCCGGTCTCCAGGAACGGCGCCGCCTTCCTCGAAGCTGACCGGCACGTCGTTGCGCACGCCACGGATCGGAACGGCAGGCTCGTTGCGGACGGCGCCGTTCGCTGCGCCGTTGCCGGTGGCGGCGTGTGTCGCGTCGGCCGGCTCCTTCGCGGGTTCGTCGCGCGCGCCGGAGTCCTTGCCGGGCCAACGGAACTTGAGCCCGATCACCTTGCCGAGGTTGAACCAACCGTCCTCGGTCGCACCGCGATCGAGCGGCATCTTCTGCTGGGTGTTTTTGCCGGCGTTGGCAAGCGCCTCGGGAGCCACGGCGCGCAGGGCATCCACGAGCGCGAGTTCGCTGCGGCCGATCGCGGCGAGGACATCGTCGACCGTCTTGAGGCCGAGTCGGGGCAATGCTTTGCGTACCCGCTCGTCGGTGTAGTCTTCGCCCGCCTTGGCCAGCGCCGAGACAAGTAATCGCCTGCCGAGCTCGCCATACTGGCGGCGTAGCGCATCCCGGGCCGCGCGACGGATCGACGAGCGGGCCTTGCCGGTGACGGCGACACGCTCCCAGGCCGCGGGCGGGATCTGCCCCGGCGAAGTGATGATCAGAACCTCGTCTCCGTTGCGCAACTGCGTCGTGAGCGGCATCGGCCGCCCGTTGACGTGGGCACCCACGCAATGGTTGCCGACGTCGGTGTGGACGCCATAAGCGAAGTCGATCGGTGTGGCGCCTCGGGGCAGGGCAATGAGCCGGCCTTTCGGTGTGAAGCAGAACACCTGATCCTGAAACAGCTCGAGCTTGGTGTGCTCGAGAAATTCCTCGGGATTGTCGCCCTGTAACAGGGTGTCGACCAAGTGCCGCAGCCAGATGTAGGGGCTCGATTCATGCGCCTTGGTGATGGGGCGCGGACCGGTCTCAGCGATCGCACCGGCAGAGGCCGGCACCGGTTCGCTGACATTGTCCTTGTAGAGCGCGTGCGCGGCAACGCCGTGCTCGGCAATGCGGTGCATCTTGGCCGTACGCACCTGCAACTCGACTCGCTGGTGCCGGGGGCCGACAACGGTCGTGTGGATCGACTGATAACCGTTCTGCTTGGGTGTCGAGATGTAGTCTTTGAAGCGGCCGGGTACTGCTCGCCACGTGGTGTGGACGATGCCGAGCACCCGGTAGCAGTCCTCGACCGGCCCGACGGTCAGGCGAAAGCCGTAGATGTCCGACAGCTGCTCGAGCGAGATCTGCCGGTTTTCCATTTTCCGCCAGATCGAATAGGGCTTCTTTTCCCGTCCAGAAACCTCGGCCTTGACGCCGACCTCGGCCAGTTTGGTCGAGAGCCCGCTGGAAATTTCGTCGACCAGGCCCTGGTTGCGTTTGCGCAGCGTCGACAGGCGGTCGGTGACGGTCCGGTAGGCTTCCGGATGCAACCAGCGGAACGCCAGATCCTCCAGCTCCTCGCGGACGGCCTGCATCCCCATGCGCCCCGCGAGCGGCGCGTAGATCTCGAGCGTCTCCTCGCTGTTGCGCTGGCGGCTCTCTGGCTTCTTGTGCTCGAGGGTGCGCATGTTGTGCAGGCGATCGGCGAGCTTGACCAACAGCACGCGAATGTCGGACGAAATCGCGATCAGCAGCTTGCGGAAGTTTTCGGCCTGCTCGGCGCGGCGGGAAATCAGATCGAGACGCTTGATCTTGGTCAGGCCGTCGACGAGGGCGCCGATCTCAGCGCCGAACAGCTGGTCGATCTCGGCGCGGGTCGCCTCTGTGTCCTCGATGACGTCGTGAAGAAGCGCGGTCGCGATGGTCGCATCGTCGAGCTTCATCTCGGTGAGGATGCCGGCCACTTCGAGCGGATGCGAAAAATAGAGTTCGCCCGAAGCGCGCTTCTGCGTGCCGTGCTGGCGCATCGCGTAGACGTAAGCGCGGTTGATCAGTGCTTCGTCGGCCGATGGGTCGTAACGAAGCACGCGCTCGACGAGCTCGTATTGCCGCATCATGGCGCGCCGCCCTCCCGCATGCCCGACCCGACCTGTCCTCTCGGCAGCCGCCGTGCATCAGTCATCAGCGGCGGCCGTACACGACACCTGCCTCCTGGCAGCGTGAAAACGGTCGGCCGGCAGGCCCACGACGGAGGAGAGGGCCCTCCGTCCCGGCGCTCAGCGGCCGTTGCCGCCACCGGCACCGTTCGACGACGGCTCCGAAGGGGTCATGCTCTCCATGGCGCGGAGCAGTTGCTCCTCGGTCATGGTGATCTGGTCGACGATCATGTCCGAAGACTGATCGTCGCGGCCGAGCGTCGGGCGACGATCGGTCGTGAGCAAAGGCGCGGACCCGGCCTCGGGCTCGTCAACCTCGACATTCTTCTGGATCGAGTGGATCAGGCTTTCGCGAATGTCGTCGGCGGACACGGTCTGGTCGGCGATCTCGCGCAGGGCCAGCACCGGGTTCTTGTCGTTCTCGGGCTCCACGGTGAGTGCCGAGCCGTTGGCGATCGCCCGGGCCCGGTGCGCGGAGATGAGCACCAGCTCAAAGCGGTTCGATACCTTGTCGACGCAGTCCTCGACAGTGACGCGAGCCATGGAGGTTCATTCCTTGCTACAGGGGCGGTGCGCTCGATGAGCAACGGAGCCTCGACCCGTTTCGGGCCTCGGCAGCGTGCGCACTCGGGGGCCACGCCCAGATGGCAGCGCCACTGTCAAAGCCCCTCCGAAGTGCGATGGGGCCAGGGCACAGCGACGCGACGTTGGTGCAAGCGGTCCTTATGCCACGAGTGGGAGGCCCCTGACAAGCCGTGCGACCGCGCTTTGTTCCGGCTGGTCCTCTATCTGCGTCGCGGCCGCAGCCGACCCGGAGTTCGGGCGCGTCCGGGACGGCGGGTCCGGGAGGCGCCATCGATCGATTGGGCCTCGCTCAGCATCTCGAAGCGCAGCGCGCCGGCGGTCGGGATGGCCTCGACGAGGCGCACCTCGACAATGTCGCCCAGCCGGTAGCCGAGCCCCGAACGCTCGCCGATCAGGGCATGCAGTTCCTCGTCGTGGACGAAGTACTCGCGGCCCAGTGTCGAGATCGGGATGAAGCCGTCGGCGCCGGTTTCCTTGAGGCGCACGAACAGACCGGAGCGCGTCACGCCGGACACCCGGGCCGGGAAGTCGGCGCCCGTCCTGTCGGCCAAATGCGCCGCGAGCAGTCGATCGGACGTTTCCCGCTCGGCCGCCATGGCGCGGCGCTCGGCGTCCGAGATCGACTTGGCCACATCCGAGAGACGCAGTTCGTCCTCTTTCCTGAGGCCGTCGTCACCCATCCTGAGAGCGCGGACGAGAGCTCGATGCACCAGCAAGTCTGCGTAACGGCGGATCGGTGAGGTGAAGTGCGCATAACGCTGCAGATGCAATCCGAAGTGGCCGATGTTGGCGGTGGCGTACTCGGCCTGGGCCTGCGAGCGCAGCACCACCTCGTTGACCAGATCCGTGACGGGGAGCTTGCGCGCGCGATCGAGGATCCGGTTGAAGTCGGACGGCCGCAGCCCCTCGCCCTTCGGCAGCTGGATGTCGAGCGTCTCGAGGAAGCGCGCGAGGTTGGCGAGTTTTTCCTTCGAGGGGCGGTCGTGAACGCGATAGACGCAGGGCGTATTGCGGGCCTCGAGCGTCTCGGCCGCCGCGACGTTGGCCTGGATCATCATCTCCTCGATAAGGCGGTGAGCCTCGAGTCGGTCGGGGATCACGATGCGAGCGACGCGCCCCTCTTTGTCCATGACGATCTTGCGCTCGGGCAGATCGAGGTCGAGCGGTGCGCGCGCTTCGCGGGCTCGTTTCAGGCAGCCGTATGCCGCCCACAACGGCTCGAGAGCACGCTCCATCAGGGGGCGGGCCGTCTCGGCCGGTTTGCCGTCGAAGGCTGCCTGGGCGTCCTCGTAGGCGAGCTTGGCCGCCGAGCGCATCAGTCCACGCTGGAAATGATGACGGCGCTTGTTGCCATGCCGGTCGATGGTCAGCGTTACCGCCAGGCAGGGACGCAGTTCGCCCTCGCGTAGCGAGCACAGGTCGTTGGAGATGCGCTCGGGGAGCATCGGCACGACCCGGTCGGGGAAATAGACCGAGTTGCCACGCAGTTCGGCCTCGCGATCGAGGCGCGTCCCGGGGCGCACATAGTGGGCGACGTCGGCGATGGCTACGGTGACGATGTAGCCGCCCTCGTTTCTCGGGTCGGTGTCTGTTACGGCCGCAACGGCATCGTCGTGGTCGCGGGCATCGCGCGGGTCGATGGTCAGCAACGGGATGGCCGTCAGGTCGGCGCGACCGTCCTCGTCGAGTTCCGGCAGGTGCCGCAGCTCGCGCAGGACCACATCGGGGAACTCGTCGGGGATGCCGTGGGCATGGACGGCGATGAGGCTGATCTGCCGTTGATCAGACGGGTTGCCGAGCGCCTCGGCGACCCGTGCCTCGGGCACGCCGCCGCGGTGCCGGCTCAGGATCTCGAAGCGGACGAGGTCGCCGTCCTTGGCCTTGCCCTCGCTGCCGTCCCGCACGGGCCAAGTCTTCAGGTCCCGCCGGTCGACAGGATCGATCGTGCCGCCGCCGCGAGCATGGGCACGAAAGACGCCAAGCAGCCGGCGCCGCTCGCGCGGCAGCTTCTTGATCGGCTCCGCTTCGTGCGTGTAGCCGAACACGTCGGGCGTCTCGAGCCGCTCCACGCGAGCGAGAATGCGGTCGCCCTTGCCGATGGCCTCATCCACGTCGCGGTGGCGTCCCTTCGGACTCAGCACGAGGATGCGCGGCCGGGGACCTGCATCCTCCTCCCAGGCGACCGGTTCGGCAATCAGTTCGCCCTCGTCGTCCCGGTCCACGATCTCGAGAACGGCCACCGGGGGCACCTGTCCATGCCGCTTCATGGCCTTGCGATTGCCGACGAGCAGGCCGTCGTCCGCCATCTCGGCGAGCAGTGCTTTGAGCCCGATCTTGTCGCTGCCCTTGATGCCGAACGCCTTGGCAATCTCGCGCTTGCCGACCTTGCCCTGGGCGCCTTCCAGAAACGTGAGGATCTCGTCACGTGTCGGCACTCCGCCCTCGCGGGGCGGCGCCTTGTTTCCCTTGCTCGCCGGCCGGTGGGCGGACTTTCTCGGCTTTGCCATGCAGTGCTGACTAGCAGACTCCGCATGCGCGCAACAGGGGCTTGAGCGCCTGCATGCGAGCCACGGCGGACAAAGCATTGGCGGACACGTCCGATCTTTGCTTACCTCGCGCCGCGCAGAAGCGCTTGACCAGGGAGGCCGCGAGACCGATGTCCAAGACGGGATACGACAAGGGTTTAGAACTCAGGAAAGAGGTTCTCGGCGAAGCGCACGTGGCCCGCTCGATGGCGGCTGCGGACGACTTCACCAAGCCGGTGCAGGACATGGTGACAGAGATCGGTTGGGGGGCCTTCTGGACCCGGCCGGGACTGACACGAAAGGAGCGCAGCCTGATCACCATGGGCATCCTCGCCGCGCTCGGGCGCAGTCACGAGCTGTCGGTGCATGTGCGCGGTGCCGTCAACAACGGCTGCACGCCGGAAGAGATCCGCGAGGCCCTCATCCACACGGGCTGTTATGCGGGGTTCCCGGCGACCCTCGAGGCGGTGCGCGTCGCCAAGGGCGCGCTCGACGACATGGCGGGGAAGCCCAAGGCCTGAGCCCGTTGGAGCGGGACCATGGCACTGTGACGGGCTGGTGTGGATGCGCCGCCCGCGCTAGATTGGCGCCATGGAGACGCGGGTTCACGTCCGGGTTTCGCTGGCGGCGGCGGCAATCGCGGTCGCCGCGAGCTTTGGCATGGCGCGGGGGCAGGAGCCAAGTACCGACCCTTGGCCGACTACAGAACGACCGGCCTGGCCGTCGTCGCGGTTCCATGGCGCAACCAACGGGGATGGAGCGAGCATCCCATGCCGGTGTCGCTTCAATGGCGATTCCTACCGGGTGGGCGACACGGTGTGCATGTCGACAGCGGTTGGCGTGGTAATTGCCCGTTGCGACCTGATGCTGAACAATACCTCGTGGGTGCCGACGAGCACGGCCTGCACGATCAGCCTCGCTCCGGCGCAACCGCCGAAAGCCCTCGCGGCCGTGGCTGCATCAAGAATCACTGAAAACGGTGCGCGCGACCCTTAGGCCGAACAGCCAAAGAGGCCGCGCCCTGGAGCGAAGCCTCTCTCCTTCTTGTCGTCGGAACGACGGTCCGATCGCTTAGTTCTTCTTTGCAGCCGGCGGAGCCTTGGCGGCGGCCGCAGCCTTCTTCAGGTCGCGGACACACTTGGCGCGGAACGTCTTGCGCTCCTTGCCGTGCAATTTCTTTTCGTCGGCCTGTTTCGAGCACTCGATACCCTCGGGCGTCGAGGCTTTCTTCGGCACGCCTTTAGGCGCCGTTGCAGCGGGAGCCGCAGCTGCGGGCGCTTTCGGCGCCGCTGCCGCTGGCGCCTGCGGCGCGGACTGGGCCAAAGCAAGGCTGGCAGAGAGCAGAAGAGCTGCCGCGCCGATGGAGATCCTGGATACGAGTCGCTGCATGGAGCTTTGTCCGTGGTTGCCGCTTCGAGATTGGAACTCCAAACTCGAATCGCCGTCAAGATAGTGCGAACGTCTCCGTATTGCTACGTTCACGTGAGAGCAAGAGTTGTGCCCCGCCGTCCCGTAGCGTCAGACGCTGGCGCGGCATAGAGGCCCCTCGTGTCGCTTCCATGACTTGATCGCGGTTCGGCAGACGTTGATGCGCGCCGGCCACTTTCAAGCCGGCGGCTTGTGCGCCATATTCCGCTCATGGCTCGCACACCCAAAGACACCACGCCGAAGGCGCGCCCCTCACGCGGCCGCAGCGGCAAGCCCACGGCGCCACCGCTCGAGACCGAGGCCGGTACGCCGGCGCCTGCGATCGGTCGCGCGCGGCGATCGTCGCTGAACCGTGCCGAGGCCCAATCCCGAGCCACGGAGCAGAGCCGGTCGTCCGGTTTCGGCGAGGCGCCTCAGACGGAGTTCGAACCCACCGGTCCGCTGACCG
The DNA here is from genome assembly GCA_022844225.1 of Hyphomicrobiaceae bacterium. GTDB lineage: Bacteria > Pseudomonadota > Alphaproteobacteria > Rhizobiales > Hyphomicrobiaceae. The sequence continues at coordinate 26,310 of JALHMC010000034.1, forward strand.
AGCGACCCAGTGTCGTCGAGCGCTTGATGGCGCTCGGCGGCGTGACGGATGCGCCTCCCGCTACCAAGACCCAGCTTCCGGCGTTGCGGCAGGTGAAGCCGCGTCCAGAGGATTTCTCGCCGTCGGCCGGGCTCAACGCCTTGCTCGCTCGGCCCGAGGAACGGTCGGACCGGGCCAAGGAGCTGATCGCGCGGCAGCCGATGATGGCGACGCATCCGCTCGTCTCTGGCACGCTGCCCGAGTTCACGCCGCACCGGCCGCCCCGACCGGAAAAATCCGAGGGCGGCGTCAGGTTCGAGATCGTCTCCGATTTCGAGCCGAAGGGCGACCAGCCGCAGGCGATCAAGGAGTTGGTCGCGGGTGTCTCGCAGCATGAGCGCAACCAAGTGCTGCTCGGCGTCACCGGTTCCGGCAAGACCTTCACGATGGCGCACATCATTGCCGCCACGCAACGGCCGGCTTTGATCCTGGCGCCGAACAAGACGCTGGCGGCGCAACTCTACGGCGAGTTCAAGTCGTTCTTCCCGAACAACGCGGTCGAGTATTTCGTCTCCTACTACGACTACTATCAGCCGGAGGCCTACGTCCCGCGGACGGACACCTACATCGAGAAGGAAGCCTCGATCAACGAGCAGATCGACCGCATGCGACACGCCGCTACCCGCTCCCTGCTGGAGCGCGACGACGTGATCATCGTGGCCTCGGTGTCGTGCATCTACGGCATCGGATCGGTCGAGACATACACGGCGATGACGTTCCCTGTGCAGGTCGGCGAGCGCATCTCGCGTGACCAGCTTCTCGCCGATCTCGTGGCGCTGCACTACCGGCGCAACGACGGCAATTTCCATCGCGGGACGTTCCGGGCACGCGGCGACACCATCGAGCTGTTCCCGGCTCATTTGGAGGATCGCGCTTGGCGGTTCTCGCTGTTCGGCGACGAGATCGAATCGATCACCGAGTTCGATCCGCTGACCGGCCAGAAGACCGACGACCTGAAGCTCGTGAAGATCTACGCCAACTCGCATTACGTGACGCCGAAGCCGACGCTGCAGCAGGCGATCAAGTCGATCAAGTCGGAGCTGAAGCAACGCCTGGAGGAACTTTACGCGTCTGGCAAGTTGCTGGAGGCGCAGCGGCTCGAGCAGCGGACGCAGTTCGACATGGAGATGATGGAGGCGACGGGCTCGTGCGCCGGCATCGAGAACTACTCGCGCTATCTGACCGGTCGCCAGCCGGGCGACCCGCCGCCGACGCTGTTCGAGTACCTGCCCGACAACGCCCTCGTATTCGCTGACGAGAGCCATGTGACGGTGCCGCAGATCGGCGGCATGTTCCGTGGCGACTACCGGCGCAAGGCGACGCTGGCCGAGTACGGCTTCCGGCTGCCGTCCTGCATGGACAATCGCCCGCTCCGCTTCGAGGAGTGGGACGCCATGCGGCCGCAGTCGGTCTACGTTTCGGCGACACCCGGCAACTGGGAGATGGAGCAGACCGGCGGCGCTTTCGTCGAGCAGGTGATCCGTCCGACCGGCCTCGTCGATCCAATGGTCGAGATCCGCCCCGCGCGCAGCCAGGTGGACGATCTGCTCGACGAGGTGCGGCAGGTGGCCAAGAAAGGCTATCGCACGCTGGTCACGACGCTGACCAAGCGCATGGCTGAGGACCTGACCGAGTACCTGCACGACAACGGCATCCGCGTCCGCTACATGCACTCCGACATCGAGACGCTGGAGCGCATCGAGATCATCCGGGACCTCCGGCTCGGCGCCTATGACGTGCTGATCGGCATCAACCTGTTGCGCGAGGGCCTCGATATTCCGGAGTGCGCGCTGGTCGCCATTCTCGACGCCGACAAAGAGGGCTTCCTGCGCTCCGAGACCTCGCTGATCCAGACCATCGGGCGGGCCGCGCGCAACGTCGAGGGCAAGGTGATCCTCTACGCCGATCACATGACCGGCTCGATGGAGCGCGCCATCGCCGAGACCGACCGGCGCCGCGAGAAGCAGATGGCCTGGAACGCGGCCAACGGGATCACGCCGGAGACGATACGCAAGACCATCGGCGACGCCATGTCGTCGATCTACGAGCAGGATCACGTCACGGTCGACACCGGCCTCGCCGACGGCGCGCTGGTCGGCCACAACCTCACGGCGGTGATCGAGGACATGGAGCGGCGGATGAAAGAAGCCGCCGCGGACCTCGAGTTCGAGACGGCCGCGCGACTGCGCGATGAGATCAAGCGCCTGCGCGAAACCGAACTCGCCATCGCGGACGATCCGCTCGCCAAGCAATCCGCTATCGAGGATCGCGCCGGCGCCTACGAGGGAACGCGCAAGTACGGGCCAAGCGGGAACGTGCTGGACAAGGGTGATGCGGGGTCAAGCAGCTCAAGAATCCGCAAGCCCACCCTCGACGAAATGACCGTAGGCCGCACCGAGGTGCCCCTCGGCGGCCCCGCGCCCGAACGACCGAAGTCGCCCGCTATGCCCACCAAGACCCGTGAGATTGCGAGTAACTTCGACAAGGGGAAACGAAAGGGCCGCCCGCGAAAGACGGGACGGCCGGGGATGTGAGGGATGGCGTAGGTTGGGTTAGCGCGGCGCGACCGCTACCATTCCGGCACGGCGCTGAAGCGCGCGTAACCCAACGCAGGGCCGGACGCCATGTGCTGCTGCGGGTTGCGCATGGGGCATCGCTCGTGCGACGCGATAACCCAGCTTACGACCACTCACCCCAAATTCCCCACCACCAAACTCACCCCCGCCGCCAGCAGCACCAGCAACACCACGCGCGTGAAGGTATCGTCGCTAAGCCGCCGGTAGAGCCACTGGCCGGCGAATGAGCCGACGAGTGTGGCCGGCAGCGCGATCAGGAATGCTTTCGCGAACCGTCCGTCGAGCAGCCCGGAGACGGCATACGACACCAGGGCCAGGCCCAGGATCGACAGGTTGAAGCCCTGGAAGATCGCGCGGCGCTCGTCCTTCGACCAGCCGCGCAGGCTCGCCCAGATCGTAGGGAGCACGCCGGAGAGGCCCGCGATACCGCCCAGCACGCCGCCGGCCAGTCCGATAACGCCGTCAAGGGCGCGGCTCTCCCGCGCGACCACCCGCAAGCGCCCGAGCAGCATTACGCTGCAATAGACGATCAGCAGCACGCCGAGCCCGAGCTTGATTGTCGAGACGGGCAGGCGCGGCAGCAGCCACGTCCCGACCGGCACGCCGAGACAACCGCCGATCACGAAGGGCGCGAGCCGCCGCCAGTCGAGCGCGTGCCAGATGCCCGGCAATGCCTGTACCTGCGCCACGACCGAGCACGCAGCGACCAGCGGCCCGGCGACCACGGCCGGCACGGCATGCAGCCAGAACACCAGCGCCGTCAGGCCCGTGCCGAAGCCGGTCAGACCATTGACGAATGCACCGGCGAAGGCGCCGAGCAGCAGCAGTGCCGTCTCGAGCGGCATCGAAGGTCCTTGCTGGCTGGGTGCAACATCGGCTCAGATCAGGGACGCCGACGACGGCTTCTCCGCTCGGCGTGCATGCGCGTAGCAGGAAACCCGGAGGCTCGCATCCATGATCGCCGCCATCAGTCTCATGCG
>JALHMC010000034.1:30004-43709 GCA_022844225.1 Hyphomicrobiaceae bacterium
CCGGACCGCGATCTATCGCGTCGAGGATCATCGCCTTGTGTAACGGGCCCCGTTCGTGCTCGCATGTGCCGAGCAAATGACGATGGGGGAACATCCATGAACGTGCTCTGGGTCTTCGCGCATCCCGAGCCGCGGTCGCTCAACGGATCACTTCGAGACTTCGCTGTGGCCCGGCTGGAGGCGGCAGGGCACGAGGTGCGTCAGTCCGATCTCTATGCCATGCGCTGGAAGGCGGTGGCGGATGGTGACGACTTCTCGGACCACGTCGAGGGCGAACGTCTGGTCTACGCGACGGCGTCGTTCAAGGGCTTCACATCTGGCACGCAGACACCGGATATCTCGGCTGAGCAGGACAAGCTGAAATGGGCTGACGCCATCATCATCCAGTTTCCGCTCTGGTGGTTTTCCGTGCCAGCGATCCTCAAAGGCTGGTTCGATCGCGTGCTCGCGGCCGGCTGGGCCTATCGCGTTCCCGATCCCACGAAAGCAGGCCGGACGCTGCGCTACGGCGACGGTAGTCTCAAAGGCAAGCGCGGGTTGCTCATCACCTCGGTCGGCGGGAGCGCGACGTCGTTGGGTCCACGAGGGGCGGGCGGCGACATTCACGACCATCTCTTTCCGGTGAACTACGGTGTCCTGTGGTTCACGGGGGTCGCGCCGTTGCCGGCCCATGTGATCTACAACGCCAACCGGGTCAGCCCCGAAGGCTACCGGGAGATCGAGCGGGGCCTGGCCCTCAGGCTCGATGGCCTCTTCACCGACGCGCCGATCCCTTACCGCACCCAGAACGGCGGCGACTACGACGACGACCTTGCCCTCAAACCCGGACTCGAAGGCGACAGCCGCGGCTTCGCCATGCGGCTGAGACCGGAGACGTGAGAATGTTCTTATTTTGTTCTTGACGAGAGCTATGGTTGCTGCAACTTTCTCCGTGTTCGGCGTAGAGGAGGCTGCAGATGACTGAGGAACCGCTGGTCTGGGATCTGGTCGAGTGGCGAAAGGGTGATGGTCGCTATCGGTTCGAGGTGGCGCGGGGTGGGCTTCACGCGACTTTGATGGCGCCGGGCGGGCGCAGTCTGACGCTCCCGGTCGTTGCGTGGGACGGTTTGATGGATGCGCTGCTCGCCGCGCGGAAGACCAAGACCCGCAGCGATCGCAACCTGCCGTCCAGGGCCGGCGCGCGCTGGGCGCGGACGGAGACGGATGAGCTCGTGGCCGCCTTCCGATCGGGCGCCTCCCTGGCCCGGCTTGCCGTTACTCACAATCGCACGTCCGCGGCCATCGAAGCCAAGCTCGCGGAGCTCGGGTTGTGGGATCGGCTGACCCCAGTCACCGGCGGGGGCGCGAGTGCATGCCGCGGCCGCCCCGTCCCGTGACGAGGTGCCCTGGCCCGACCGGATTCCGGAGTCGGCCTTGGCGCGCGCCGTGCCCGCTAGCGGTCCGAGGCTCGTCCGCAGCGATGATGGTGGCGAACTCAGCCAATCTCGCCGCTGAGGAAGGCTGCCAACCGCGTGTTGGCCAGCTCCGGAACCTCGAAATGGACGAAGTGCCCGGCATCGTGCGCCTTCTCGAGTGTGTGACGCTCGAAGTAGTCGCCGAGCTTGTCCGTGAACTCGAAGCGGAGCACCGGATCGTGAGCACCCCACAACAGATAGGTCGGGGCCTTGATCTTCGGGATGTCGAGGGCGCCGTCCTGCATCATACGGCGCCGGAAGCGCGATACGCCGACGTACCAGTCGAAGCCGCCTTGGATGTTGTCGTTGGCGAGGAAGTTGTCGACCCACTCCTCGAGGTAGGGCTCGAACGCCTGTTTCTGGTGCGTCCAGTGGGTCAGGAAGTGGCGAAAGTAGATGCGGCAGGCTTCGCGCGACGAGCCGACGAGCGCGGCAGCGAAGTCCTTCTGATGGAACTGCTGATACCAGGTCTCGGGAAAAAGTTGCCAGTCGCCCCAGCGTTGGCCGATGCCCGGATAGGCGCAGTTGAAAAAGAACAGGCGCGACACGCGTTCGGGCCAAGCGATCGCGAACTGCTGGGCGACGAACGAGCCGACGTCGTGGCTGACGAGGGAGACCTTTTCGAGCCCCAGGCTATCGGCGAAATCGCGCAAATCCTTTGCGAGAAGCTGCGGCGGCGTGCCGTCTGGCAAACGGCCACGCTTGGCGACGGTGCCGCCGAAGCCGCGAAAGTCCGGGGCGATACAATCGAAGCGCTGGGCGAGGGCCGGCAAGGTATGCAGCCACGATCGTTTCCACTCGGGCCAGCCGTGCAGGAAAATCACCGGGTCGCCCTGCCCGGCGCGGACATAGCTGATGGAGAGTTCGGGTGTTTCGGCTCTGTGTCCGGTCCAATCGATCATAGGCGGCGCGGCTCCGGGTGGCAGGAAGAAGGGGGAGCGTGATTGCCCTCACGAGGCTAAGCAAGCACAAACGATAATCACACCGGCGTCGTCGGCATATGCATTGCCCGGTGCGCGTCACCTGCCCGCGTTGCGGCCGCCGCTGGGCGGACCGGTACGGCCTTGCGGCCCCTAGCGTCACCGGGCGCGCCGGTTGAGCCATGTTCCGGCATCTAGGGCGCAGTGCACCGGCAAGTCCGGTGCCGTTGCATCCTGCTTGTTCGGTTTTGGGCAGGCCCGGCTGCGGAATGTGCGCCCCAATCGGTTAGACCTCCGCCGGCAGTCGCCAACGACCTCGAGGACGGAAAGTGACGGCACGGTCGGCTTGGCGGGCACGGCGCGGCGACCTAGGATCGCTCACCTCACACTCAGGATGTTGTGATCATGCGAACGGTTTTCTGGTCAGGACTTTGTCTCGCTGGCGCTCTGATGGTGGCGACGGCGGCTCCTGTCGATGCGGCGGGGCCGCCTGCACCGCCACCTGTCACCGGCGCGATCGAGCCGCGCGCCGAGCCGCTGAAGGGGGAGGACGGGCTCTATCATCAGCCGTGGTTCGTCCAGTCTTTCCTCGAACTGAAGGAGGACCACGCCGAGGCAACGGCCAAAGGACGCCGCTTTGCCGTAATTTTCGAGCAGCGCGGCTGCATCTACTGCACCAAGATGCACACCGAGGTTCTCTCTCAGCGCTACATCAACGACTACGTTCGCGAGAACTTCTCAATCGTACAACTGGATCTGTGGGGGTCGCGCGAAGTCACCGACTTCGATGGCACGCGGCTGATCGAGAAGAAGCTCGCCGAGCGCTGGGGCGTTCTTTTTACACCGACGATCGTCTTCTTCAAGGAAGACGTGTCCGGGCAGGCGGCAAAGTGGGGGCCGCCGCTCGAAGTCGCGCGACTGCCGCTCGGGTTTGGCCCCGCGACGTTCATCGACCTGTTTGCCTGGATACGGGGTAAGGTCTACGAAACCGACCCCAACTTCCAGCGCTTCCACATCGCCCGAATGGGCGAGCGCGACGCCCTCAAGGCGGCTGCCTCGCCACCCAAAGCCAAGGCCGACTGACCGGGCTCCGCCAAAAGGAATGACGACCATGCTGAAGAGAAAACTTGGACGGACCGGTCTCGACGTATCACTTCTCACGTTCGGCTGCGGGGCCGTCGGGGGGTTGATGACCAAGGGCGACCCGGCGGACCAGATGCGTGCCGTGGTGCGCGCGCTCGAAATCGGCATCAACTTCTTCGACACCGCGCCACTGTATGGCAACGGCGCCTCCGAAACCAACGTCGGGCGCATCTTCGCCGAGTTGAAGCCCGACGTCGTGCTCGGAACCAAGGTGAACGTCCCGCCCGAGGGCAAGGGTGACATCGCTGCGGCGATCGACGCTTCGATCAACGAAAGCCTGCGTCGTCTGAAACGCGACTCGGTGGATCTCCTGCAGCTCCACAATTCGATCTCGGCCGAAGGCCGGCCACGGGACCTTCATCCCGATGTCGTGCTCGGCGAGGTGGTGCCGGCCTTCGAGAAATTGAAGCGCGCGGGCAAGATCCGATTCGGAGGCATTACCGCTATCGGCGACACTGCTGCTCTCCATCGTGTCGTGGACGCCAAGGCGTTCGACACTGCCCAGATCGTCTACAACTTGCTGAGCCCGAGTGCCGGTCGCGCCATTCCGGCCGGCTATCCGGCGCAGGACTATGGCGAGCTGCTGACCCGCGCGGCCGCCGCGGGCATGGGCACAATCGTGATCCGGGCGTTGGCTGGCGGGGCGCTTTCGGGTGAGGAGGCGCGTCACCCCCTCGGCGTGCAGGAGGTGGCACCGATCGGCTCAGGTAGCGACTACCGCACAGACGTGGTGCGTGCGCGTGCCTTCGATCCTCTCGTCGCGTCGGCCGGGACCGTCGACAAGATCGAGCTGGCCATTCGCTTCGTGGCGAGCCATCGCGCCGTCTCGACGCTGCAGGTCGGCATCGCGACGCCTGCCCAATTCGAGGGTGCCGCTGCGTCCGTCGCAAGAGGCCCACTCACGGAGGAGACGCTCGTGCGGATCTCGGCGCTCCAGGACACGTTCGTCCCCTGACAGGGAGCACGGGGCCTGCGGGAATTGTCTGTACACGTTATACACTCCGCGAACGGGTCGCGGACAGGGCTTTGCAACCAATCGTCATTGACGATGCGGCGTCTCACCCGGAATTGGGTCGGGAACCGCACAGGCTCCCGTGCGTCTTCTTGGCATGGGACTGGCCCGCTTGGCGGCTGAAGTGCCGCAATATCCGCGGCAACCGGATTCGCCCCATTCGTGACCTGCGACACTTTGTCCATTGCGCTCAATGATTTGTGGCTTGAAGCGCAACGTGCGTTTACCAATTATAAGCGCGATGGTTTATCTATCGGATATTTAATGTAAAATTGGATCGTTGGGTCTGGGAACGTTAACCGAGCTGCTTCAGAGCGAATTAATCGCATCGAGGTAGTGTGGCTCCAGGTCAGAGAGAGTGTACCGAGTATCATGACCGATCAACAGTTCAGATCGCGCGCACGCTACGTGATTGGCCCCGATGGCAGTCCCTTGACTGTCGCGGACCTTCCCCCACGGGACACGAAGCGATGGGTTATCAGGCGTAAAGCCGAGGTCGTCGCCGCCGTTCGCGGGGGCCTCCTAAGCCTCGAGGAGGCGTGTGAGCGTTACAAGCTCACCGTGGACGAGTTCTTGTCCTGGCAGCGCTCAATCGACAAGCATGGCCTTGCGGGCCTTCGCGCGACGCGCATTCAGGATTACCGGAGCTGAGTTGGCGCCGGCCGCTCGCGGCTGCGCCACCGGGTTTCCGGTTGGCCCGCGTCTGCGATTGCGTTGGCACATCGCCCAGCGGTCCGGCCGTCCGTGAATCAACCGTCGCCGTATGGCGTGTGACCCGTCTGTGACGGCTGCCTCACCTGTCGTTCATTTCGACAGGTCTGTGCAACCTGGGTCCACAGTGGGTCGGGAACGCGACTGTCATGCGCGACGTGTCGAAGGGCGGGGCGGATGAGGGCGAAGTGCCCGTCAATCCCTACAGCCTGATCGAGACGGTTAATGGCTCGGGGGCGGCCGCACAGTCCAGTTGGCTGATCTTCATCGGCGTCGTCAGTTATCTGCTCGTGGCTGTAGCCGGTGTGAGCCATCGCGATCTTCTGGTCGCGGGGGATATCACCTTGCCGATTCTGCAGGTCGGCATCGACCTCACCCGTTTTTTCCTGGTCGCACCATTCGTTCTCGTCGCGCTGCATGCCGTGTTCGTCGTGCAACTTGCGACGCTGGCGCGAAAAGCGTTCGCGCTCGACGAAGCGATCCGCATGCTCGAGGCGACGGACAGGCGAACCCATCCGCTTCGGCTAGAGTTGGGCAGCTTCTTTCTCTTGCAGGCCATCGCAGGGCCTGAGCGCAGCCGGCTCGTGAGCGTCCTGGTGCACGGCCTTGCATGGTTTGCCGTGGCCGCGATGCCGGTCCTTGCGCTGCTGTTCATCCAGATCGCATTCCTGCCCTACCACGATGAAGCGATCACCTGGGCGCACCGCGCGGCCTTTTCGGCCGACTTGGCCCTCCTGGCGCTGAGCGGGTTATTTCTGGCCCGCCCAGAGCCTACGTTCGGCGCAGCGCTCTCGGCGGTGGTTCGCAGGCATCCGGTCGCGCTGATCCTTGCGTTGCTGCTGGCGGGCGGTGCCGGCAGCGTGTCGTATCTGGTCGTCACCATTCCCGGCGAGCATCTGGATCGGATCTCCCGTGGTGAGCTGAAATTGGATGGGGCCGAAGGTCGGGCCGGCGCCGGGGACAAGCTGTTCGGGGTGTTCGAGCGCAACCTCCTCGTCACTGATCAGGACCTGATCTTCGACACACCTCGAGTGCCTGGGGTAGCCACGCTCAAGCTGCGCCATCGCGATTTGCGGTTCGCCCGCTTCGACCGATCGAATTTGCACCAAGCGGATCTGACGGGCGCCAACCTCGACGGGGCGAGCCTCGCCGGGGCCGATCTTCGTGGCGCGAGGCTCGGTTGTGCCGACAGTTCCGCTCTGATCCTCAACGGCGAGCGGCACGCGGCAGCCTGCGCCAGCGCGCGCGGGGCGAACCTGTCCAAAGCGCGCCTGGCGGGTGCTGACCTGACGGGGATCGACCTCGCCGGTGCGCTGCTCCGAGAGTCTGATCTCGGCGGGGCTACCGTTTCGCACGTGGATCTTTCCGGTGCCGACCTTTCCGGCGCCAACCTGGAGAAGGCCGATCTGACCGGTGGCACCTCTGTCCAGGCGGCCGATCTATCGGGGGCCAGATTGCGCGGTGCCGACCTCACGGGTGCCCGGATGCAGGGTGCGGACCTTACGAACGCGGTCGTCCAGGCCGTTGTGCTGGATTTCGCGAGCCTCGATGGCGCCGCTCTAAGCGGGGTCGATCTCGAAGCCGCGAGCCTCTACCGGACACGCATGCTGGGTGCCGACCTGTCAGGAGCCCGCATTCGGGCGGCGAGCCTCCGAGAGGCCTGGATCTGGGGTGCCCGCGTTCCGGATCAGCGAGGCAGCGATCTCGCCGATCTGGCGGGGTTGCGCACCGATCCGCCGACGCCGACCGAGATGGCAGAATTGGCGCGCGAGCTTGATCGCCTGACCGATCGCGCGCTGTCGGCACGCCTACGCACCACGTTGGCTGAGTTGCTCGCGGAAAAGAGTGACGGAGTGGTTGGAGCTTCAAGACCGGTCAAAGCAGCCTGGGCCGAACTGACGAGTGCCAGCGAGCGCGCGACGTCGGACACGGCCACCGTGATCGGCTCTCTTGTGCCAACGGGCGGCGTGGTTTTTGTCGAGCCGTCACAGGTTGCGCAGTCGACAATCAATGGCTCGCTCGCCGCCCAATTGCGACTGAGCGACCGACGCGTCCGACTGAGTCGCCACCTCGCCGCGGTCGCCTGCAGAGCGCGCTTCGCCAATGGTGCCGTCGCAACCGGCATCGTGCGGCGCGCTCTCGGCCCAACATTCAACGGTGACCCAGGACTTCTGCTCGACGCCCTGCGACACGCGGACTGCGCGGCTGTTGGATCCATTGACCTCGGCCTGCTCGGGCGCCTTGCCGACAAGGTCGAAGATGTGCGCAGCCGTTGAGGGCCCTGTGCCGCGGAAGCAGGTGCCCCGTGTCGTGGAGAGGGGGCTCCCAGCGAGGCCGCCGCTTCGGGTGCGGTCACGCGTTGCCGCGGCGAGAGCGTCCGGCGAACCGCACGGCTTCCTCGGCCGCTCGGAACAGGGCGCGAGCCTTGATCACGCATTCCTGCTGCTCGTCGGCCGGCACGCTGTCGGCCACGATGCCGGCGCCGGCCTGGACGTACATCCGACCGTCCTTGACCAGGGCGGTGCGCAATACGATGCAGGTGTCCATGTTGCCGTCGGCTGAGAAATAGCCCACGCAACCGGCATAGGGACCGCGCTTCTCCTTCTCGAGCTCGTCGATGATCTCCATCGCGCGCACTTTCGGCGCCCCCGAGAGCGTACCGGCCGGGAAGCCCGCGAGCAGTGCGTCGATGGCATCGTGGCGGGGGTCCAGCTCACCATTGACCGTCGAGGACAGGTGCATGACCTGGCTATAGCGCTCGACGTCGAAGCTGGAGGCGACCTCCACGGTGCCGATCTTGGCAACGCGGCCCACGTCGTTGCGCCCGAGATCGAGCAGCATGAGATGCTCGGCGCGCTCTTTCGGATCGGCCACCAGTTCGGCCTCGAGCTGTCGGTCTTCCTCGGGTGTCGCACCCCGTCGGCGCGTGCCTGCCAGCGGTCGAATCGTAACGCGTCCGTCCCGGGCGCGAACGAGGATCTCGGGGCTCGACCCGACGAGTGCGAAGTCGCCGAAATCGAGATGGAACAAGAACGGCGACGGGTTCGTGCGCCGGAGCGCCCGGTAGAGCGAGAACGACGGCAGCGTGAAAGGGGCTGAGAATCGCTGCGAGATGACGATCTGAAACGCGTCGCCTGCCGCGATGTAGTCCTTGCAGCGCGCGACCATGGTCAGATAGTCGGCCGCGGGCGTATTCGACACCGGCGCCGGCGGCTCGAGTGCCCCCGCGGGGACGGCCGTGTGCGGAAGCGGCTCGTCCAGGCTTCGCACGATCCGCTCCAGACGGGCGACCGCTGCGACGTGAGCGGCAGTCGCCGTGACGCCCGCTCGTGGAAACACCGGTGTCGCCACCGTCATCTCATCCTTCACGGCATCGAAGATCACCATCACAGTGGGCCGAACCAGGATCGCATCCGGCACGCCGAGAACGTCGGGCGGCACGTCCGGCAGATCCTCGACGAGGCGGACGGTATCGTAGCCCATGTAGCCGAAAACACCGGCAGCCATAGGTGGCAGCTCCGGCGGCAGTGCGATGCGGGACCTGGCGAGCAGCCCGCGCAACGAGGCGAGCGCCGGCTCGGTTTCACCGACGAAGGCGTCCGGCGATTGCGCCGGCTGTGTGTTGATCTCGGCCCGGTTGCCGAAAGCACGCCAGACGATGTCGGGTTCGAGGCCGATGATGGAGTAGCGGCCACGCACTGCGCCGCCTTCGACAGATTCGAGGAGAAAACTCATCGGCCGACCGCGGCAGAGTTTCAGCATGGCCGAGACGGGCGTCTCGAGGTCGGCGACGAGCCGGGCCCAAACGACGCCTGCCTCGCCTGCCGCGTAGCGACGAACGAATTCATCGAGCGGTGGCTCGACGTCGAAGGCCTCGTCCGTGGACGGCGAGGGAATGTGGGCTTCCGTCGTCACCGCACGTCCTCTTTGGCTGGCGAGGCGTTCGCCTCAGTTCGCGCTGCGGCGTCGATCATGGTGTCTGGTCGAGGCCCACAGCCCGTTTGTAGACATTCTCGTGGATTTTCACGCCCTGCCGATCGCGGAGCGCGGCAACGTACGTCTGCAGGGAGTCGCGCTGCAATTCCTGGCCGATCTCGTTGCGCAGCGCATCGGCTTGCTCCTTCGTCGGGGCATCGGCCGCCTTGATCTCACTCACCACGAATACCACGCGCGTGGTGTCGTCGGTGCTGGCCGCGGTCCCGGCTCCACCGAGCGGGAGAGTGAACGCGGCGCGGGCCGCCGTCGGCGAGAGCTCTTCTGGAGGTTTCGAACGCTTAAATGGCGCCGACGTCTTGATCTCGAGCCCGAGCCCCTGCGCGATCTTCTCAACGGTCTCGCCGGCTTTTATCCGGTCGGCCAGTGCCTGTGCCGACTTCGTCAGGTCGGCGCGCTTCTCACGCTCCCGCCACATCGCCTCGACCTCGGACTTCACCTCATCGAACGGCCGGGTCGCCGCAGGCTTGACCTCCAGCACCTCGACCCACGCTTCGCCGCCCTCCGCAAGCGTGATGACTTCGCGGGGTGTCGTCGCATCGCCCTCGAACGCGGAGGCCAGGAAGCGCTCGGCGTCGGGATGCGACAGCGCCGGCTTGCCGTCCGGACCGAGGCCCCTGGCATCGACGCTCGGCGCCTCGATGAGTGTCAGCTTCAACTCGGTCGCGATGGCTTTCAGCTTCTCCGGCGCATCGGTTGCGCCGCGCTTGTCCTCTATCTCATCGTGAAGCTTGGTGACGATCTCGCGCAACCGTGTTTCCTCGAGGTTGCGGCGAACCTCATCCTTCACCTCTTCGAACGTTCGGCTCCGGGCCGGCTCGATCTCGGTAACGCGCAGGAGCAGCCATCCTCCGCGTACCTGGACGGGATCTGACAGCTTGTCGACCGGCAACTCGAAAGCCGCTTTCGCGAAGTTGGCATCCGCGATCTCGCGCCGCGCGATCAGGCCTTGGTCGAGGCGGCCTTGCGCGCCGTTCGCCTCGAGTGCTGCAAGAAGGAAGCCCTTGCCGCCTTCGATGGCTTTCTTCTCACCTTCGGCCTCGGTTTTGGTCTTGTAGAGGATCTGCTGGATGCGACGCCGCTCGGGAATGTCCCAGGCCGCCTGCGATTGTTCCCACGTGCTGCGCACATCGGCGTCCGTGACCTTGGCCCGCTCCTTCAGCGTGTCAGGACTTACGATCAGCACGGCAATTTTGCGCCGCTCTGGCACGACGAACGATCGCTGCTGGCGCTCGTAGAAGTCTTTCAGTGCCTTCTCGTCCGGCTCGCCCGGCGGCTTGGCCTTGTCCGGATCGAGGCGGACGACTTTGGCGATCCGTGTCTCTTCGCGGAACCGATGCACGATATCGATCAAGGTGTCCGGGGCGGGTGCCCCTCCGGCGATCGCTTCCGTCAACTGCTCCTGCAACTCGTTGTTGCGGCGCTCGGTGAAGTAGCGCTGCTCGGTGAAGCCCGCCTGCCGCATGCGCTCGTCGAACACGGGGCGGCTGAATTTTCCGTCCGGGCCGGCGAACGCGGGATCGTTGCGGATGAGTTCGGCGATGGTCTCGTCCGATAGCCGCAGGCCGAGCGCTTTGGAGTGATTGGTGATCGCGGCGCCGTTCACGAGTTCGCTCAACACGGCGCTGTCGATGCCGAACGCGCGAGACTGCTCCGCCGTGAGCGGCTGGCCGAACTGACGGGTCAGCATCTGTCGACGCTGCTGCAGGGCCGCCGTGAATTCCTGGGCAGAGATGTCGGCGTCGCCGACCTCGGCTATGGGCCCTTGATTGGCCGACCTGATGACGTCGCCGATCCCCCAAACCGCAAAGCTCAGGATGAGGAGGCCAAACAGCCCAAAGACGAGGATCTTCGTGGCGCCACGCCTGAGCTTGTCGAGCATCCCAAAGTCCTATTCTCGTGTTGGCGGCAGAGGCGCGTGCGACACAGGCCGTGCACCGTGATCGTCAGCGCGATGCCTTGAGCAAGCCGTTGCCAGACGTCCCGCCGTCGCTGTCGGAAGCGCCAGCCGCAGCCCCTTTTGCCCGAGCCGGCAGGCCGGGGCATTAGCCAACTCGCGTCGCAAATCGCCGCAGGCCACGCCGAGGCGCGGCCCAAGGTTGAACGGCAGAGGTCTCCATCATAGGAATCCGGTGCGTTCTCTGCAAGGTTATGCGAGTCCGGCAGCGCACGCGCGAGCGCAACGAAGCCTCGCCGAAGTAAAATGTCTCAACGCCGGGAGGCCCCACCATGAGTCGAGCTCGATCCATTCGCCCTCTCGTTGCCGGCAACTGGAAGATGAACGGCGTTGCCGCTTCCCTTGCCGAAGTCGATAAACTGAAGGCCGGGCTTTCCACCCGTGCCGGCAAAGTCGCTACCGACGTTATGCTGTGTCCGCCGGCGACCCTTGTCGCGGCCATGGCCGCCAAGGCTTTGGGATCGGTCGTCGCCGTCGGCGGTCAGGATTGCCATGCAAAGGCGTCCGGCGCCCATACTGGCGATATCGCTGCCGAGATGCTGCGCGATGCGGGTGCGACCGCGGTCATTGTCGGCCATTCTGAGCGTCGCACCGATCATGGCGAGTCCGATGCGATTGTGCGGGCGAAGGCCGAGGCCGCGCATCGGGCGGGATTGCTCGCGATCGTTTGCGTCGGCGAGACGGCCGATCAGCGTAAGGCGGGTCGGACGTTGGACGTCGTGGCGGGGCAACTTCAAGGCTCGCTGCCCGATGCGGCAAGGGCTGCCACGACCGTCGTCGCCTACGAGCCGGTGTGGGCGATCGGTACCGGTTTGACGCCGACAGCCACCGATGTTGCTGAGGTGCATGCCATGATGCGCGCCACACTCGCTGCGCGCTTCGGTGTTGAAGGGGAGGCGATGCGGCTGCTCTACGGCGGCTCGGTCAAGGCCTCGAATGCGGTCGAATTGATGGGCGTCGCGAATGTCGATGGCGCTTTGGTCGGAGGCGCGAGCCTCAAGGCCGACGATTTCCTCGGCATTATCGACGCCTACTGCTGATCTGTCGTTCGGAGCGCGGGCGGCCGGGTCACGTTATGGCTTGACGCCTGCGTCGCGCGTGGGAAAACGCCTCATGATGCAGCCGATTGCGCTTAGGACGGTGTGTCTACTCGTTGTTGCGATGGCACTGCTGCCTGCACGACCAGGTGCGGCCGCCCCGCTGTCGCCCGAGGCGTGCGCTGCGGTCGAGACCGAGCACGCGGCGCTGGCAGCCTCGGGGGTTCCGGAAATCGTCAAGAGCGGACCGGCCGGTGGGGGCGATCCGCTCACGTCGGCGAAGGCGAAGGAGGTGGCCCGCTACATTCATTTGCGCGAGCAGTTCCTCTTCCGCTGCGGCCACGACAAGAAGCGCGCAAACCCAGCCGCCGTCGAAGGCGAGGGGGCGGTTGCTGCGGGGGCAGAGAAGGCCGTCGTGCCCCCGCCCCCCAAACGCAAGCCTGCGCCCGCCCGTCCCACCGCTCAGGCCGCCAAGCCCGCTGCAGGCGCCCCGGCGAAGGCGGAGAAGGCAGGCACCCCTCCCGCTCCGGCGAAGCCGGCTCAAAAACCCAAGGCGAAACCCGACGATGCTTTTCGTCCGCCACCTAAAGAACCTCTGAAATCGCCTTGATTGTTTGCCTCGCGAGAGTGGCAGCACCCGCTTGCGGAAGGCCGGGCTGGCCAGCAGCCCCCTGCTCGTGTAGAACCCGGCCAAATCACACGGCACGCCGCATGGTCGCCTCTGCGGCCATCGTCGGCTCCAGCTCTCCGGATCGCACATGACGACGGTTCTTCTTCTCATCCATCTGCTCATCGCCGTTGGACTCATCGGCGTCGTGTTGCTGCAGCGGTCGGAAGGCGGCGGTCTCGGCATCGGTGGCGGTAGTAGCTCAGGCTTCATGACCGGTCGCGGCACGGCGAACCTGCTGACCCGCGCAACGGCCGGGCTCGCCGCGGCGTTTTTCGTTACCAGCATCGGCCTGACGATTCTGGCCCGTCAGTCCGCGCGGCCTGTCTCGCCGCTCGACGCCGCGGGCCAATCAACGCCAGCCAAGGGTGGCGTCCTCGACAGCCTCGATCAGGGCAAGCAGAGGCTGCCGTCCTCGATCCCGAAGTCGGACTAGGCGCGACGGGACGGCGGGCCGCTGCCTCCGCTGACTGTCGATACGCCGCACACGCGGCCGTGGACGACCATGCTTTTGCCTCTTCGAATCAAATAGCTTTGCTGTACTGTTGAGGTCCATGGCGCGGTACATCTTCATTACCGGCGGCGTGGTTTCTTCGCTCGGCAAAGGGCTGGCTTCAGCGGCCCTCGGAGCACTTTTACAAGCCCGCGGCTACACGGTCAGGCTACGTAAGCTCGACCCCTATCTCAACGTGGATCCGGGCACGATGAGCCCGTATCAGCACGGCGAGGTTTTCGTCACCGACGACGGTGCCGAGACCGACCTCGATCTCGGACATTACGAGCGCTTCACGGGCGTTCCGGCCAAGAAATC
>JALHMC010000035.1 GCA_022844225.1 Hyphomicrobiaceae bacterium
CGTGGCTCGTAAGCCCCGATCGGCAGCAGCGCGGCCCTGAGCTTAGGATGGCGCAGCGCCACGCGCCGGAACGTGCCGCCATCGGCAAAACCACTATCGCCGACTGCATAGATCTTGCCGGCCGGAGTCTCGATGACGAAACTCGCCCACAGGGCGTGGCTACGGTCGCGCGCACCTCGTGCCGACCAGTGCTGCGTCGGCTCTGCATGCGCGATGATCCCCCCGCCGAGATCCGTCGCATCGCCCCAATCGACAGCCCTCGCCTTGATCCCGGCAATCTCCCCGCGCAAAATCGTGTCGTTACCGAGAGGTGTCACAATCATCGGTCGATGCCGCTGCCAGACCCGGCCGAGGGTCATCACGTCCATGTGGTCATAATGATTGTGCGTGACGATAACCGCGTGAATGGGCGGCAGATCATCGAAAGCGATTCCCGGTGCGTTGGCTCGCCGTGGACCGGCGAACGAGAAGGGACTTGCCCGGTCAGCCCAGACAGGATCGATCAGCAGATTTCGGCCAACGGCCTGAATCAGCCAGCTCGCATGACCGATCAAAGTAAGGCGGGCGCGCTTACCCACGACCTGCTCCGGCGGCCGGTCGGGTCCAACCGGACTGGGAGCGACCGGCGGCCACGTCGCCCACGTCTCTCCCGTATAAAGGCGTGCCACCTGCCAGAGGCCCTTGGGCGAACGCCCACCCGGATTGAAGAACCGCTCGCCGTCGAAGTGGTCTGACACCGGTCCGGAATAATAGGAATTTGCTTTTCGCGGCATCAGTGACGCTGTCGCCGCCGCCACCAGCATGCCAGTTGCCGCCAGCCCACGCTTCAGGAAACGGCGTCGTGTAGGCATACTGCGCGCTCCCGACGAAACCGATATCGCAAACCGAGGCCACACCACCAGCCGGGTGCAAGCTCGCTCGCCAATCGGCCAGTCCAACTGATGAACCTCGCGCCCCGTTAATCCAACAGCCACGGCGCAGCAGCGGCTTGAGCGATCTGACGGACCTGGCCGAGCAGCCCCGGGCCGACGGGAATGCCATCGCGCATGCGCGCCTCGGCGAGCTTCCACTGCGGGTCGCCCGCTACCATGACGGGCTGCGCCGGGTCCATCGGCGTCGTCGCCCGGAGTGTCCCCAGGAACGTGGCCACGTCGCACTCGAACGTCCCCGTTCCACGGAATATGGAAGGATCGATCGCCATGAAGAAGTGGCCAATATCTTGCCCAACCGGCTTCTTGGTATGCTCGGGATCAGTGATCAACGTCGCGCCAGAGAGACACGACGCGAGAATGTTGACCATCACCGAGAGGCCGTAGCCCTTGTAGCTCGAGTTTTCGGGCGATCCGCCGAGCGAGGTCAGGAAGCCGCCCTTCTCTTTGGCGACCAGGGGATCGTTCGAAGGCTTACCCTCGCGATCCAGCACCCAGCCGTCGGGTGTCGGCAGACCTTCGTTGGCCTTGTTGCGGATACGGCCGGCCGCCACAGTGGTCGTGGCCATGTCCAGCAGGAAAGGTACCCCGTCCGCACTCGGTGCCGCAAACGACCAGGGATCGGTGCCGAGACGTGCCTGCTTGCCGAACGTCGGTGCAACCTGGATCCCCGAGGCCGACGTGCACGACATACCAACGAGCCCGGCCTTAGCAGCCATCAGCGTGTAGAATCCAGCCGCACCGAAATGCGCGGAGGCGCGCACGACCGTGGCCGCCATACCCACCGCCTTTGCCTTCTCGATCGCCTTCGACATGGCAAAATGTGCCGGCACATGGCCGAGCCCACCGCCTCCATCGATGACGGCCGACACCGGCGTCTCCGAGATGATGCTTGGTCGAGCATCCATCCGCACCCGGCCGTTGCGCCGCAGGACATCGTAACCTGGAATCATAGAGATGCCGTGGCTGTCGACGCCGTGCAGATCAGACCACGCTAAAACCTCGGCGGTGATCTCGGCGTTGTCGTCCGGCATCCCCCAACCCTGAAGAATGGCTTTCAACTGCGCGCGATGATTGGCGTAGGTGGCTGGCATCGGTGCTCCCTCTGGCCGATAAGTGGGCCGCCAAACTCGACGATCCGCACTCCAACGGCAAGTGGTCGCGCCAGAAACGATCAATGTCCGCGCTACGCCGACTTGAAGATCGACACATCCAACGGCCGCACCGCGCCCATCCACATTGCGTGATCTGTATGATCCTTGAGGTCATTCCCCGTCTCGGGGTGGACGAGCACGACGAGGCCGTCGCGATTCAGCATCAGCCAGCGCGTCACGTCCGCAAACTTTTCATGCGGTACCAGTAGCTGGCAGCTCCAATCCGGGTGCGGCCCGACCGGCTTCTCGTGCACGCGCCCCATGACGACACCGAAAGCGTCTCGGCAGGCCTCGCAGATGCGGCGCGCTTTTTCGAGCGTCGACGCGTCGAAATAGACGTGAGCATGATACTCGACGACATTTGCCATCAGTCAGCCCTCCTTGTGAACTCAAGCCCGTTGGCATAGGCGCTAGCAACTGACCGGGTCAATGAGAACACGATCACGTCTGCGTGGCGGCCGCCATGGATAGCACCGGGAGCCAATCATGCCCCAGACCACCCTCACCATCGCCACCAACGGTCCTGGACTGACCGAATTTACAAGAGCGGTGGAAGAGTTCGTTCGTCGGGTGACAGAGGAGAACGGCATCAACGAGGGCCTGCTCACCGTCTTCGTTCGCCACACATCCTGCTCCCTTCTGATCCAGGAGAACGCGGACCCCGACGTGCGCCGCGATCTCGACGCATTCTTCAACCGCCTGGTTCCCCCATCGGACCATCCCTCGATGTGCTGGGTCGTACACACCGCCGAGGGACCGGACGACATGCCGGCCCACATCAAGGCCGCTCTGACAGCCGTATCGATATCGATCCCGGTGTCACATGGCCGACTGCTACTGGGTACCTGGCAGGGCATCTACCTTTTCGAGCATCGCGACCGACCGCATCGACGCGAGGTTGTACTCCATCTGTCTGCTTGAACCGTTGTAGGCCTTGGGCGTGCAGCCGGTTCTGCCAAGCTCAAGCCGTTTTTTAATCTTTGTCGCTTACCCTGGTCGCACACCCAATCAAATGTTGGTCGTGAGCGATGACGCGAACCCGGCGAAACACTGCGATCGTCGCCTCCGTGATCTTGGCCATTCCCCCGATAAACTTCATGAGCGCACTTGTCGTCTTCCCTTTGGCAATCTACGCCCTGTTCGCCATCATCGCCAATTTTGGACCCCTGGCGATGCTGGTTGCAGCCGGACTTGATCGGGTAGGCTTGGGCATCGACAGGGTCAAGCTGTTCGACGCGTGGGCATACTGCGGCATCATCTGGGTGGGTTGCGCGTTCGGACTATCCCGCTGGGGCGACGCGGCTGCCTCCCTAGGCGGCCGTAACGAGCCCTATTTCAAGGTTCTGTTCATGCCCTACGTTGCCGTTTATCAGTACCTCCTCGGTTGAGCCGATCTGCCAACTCCTAGAGGGTACACATATGTCGTTCTGGAGATCGTTGTTCGGCGGCAGGCAGTCCGCCGCGAACGCCGCACCGAAAGTCGTGCGAGAGGCAGAGCACAACGGCTTTCGTATTCAAGCGATGCCTTATGCCGAGGCGGGCCAGTTCCAAGTGGCGGGCCTCATCTCGAAGGAAATCGACGGTGCGGCGAAACAACATCGCTTCGTGCGCGCGGACCGTTTCGGATCGCTCGAAGATGCGGCTGACTTCGCCATCATGAAAGGTCGTCAGATCATCGACCAGCAGGGCGAGCGCATATTCGAAGAGCGTTCTTGAACCTCGCTCGCACTCTAGTACTGACGCGAGGGCTTGAACCCCCGCGCTGCGCCCCAAGCTATCGCCTATGGCCGCCGATCAGCTAATGACGCGCACCGGCTTTCCGGCGAGCCAGCCCTCGATGCACTCGACCGTGCCGGCAAAGAACAGCTTGTAGGTCTCGGCCGTCACATAGCCGAGGTGAGGCGTCAGCAACGCACGCGGTTCTTTGCGCAAAGCATCGGCGGCAGGCAGTGGCTCCACATCGTAAACGTCGAGGCCAGCGCCCGCGATTCGGCCTTCCTTCAACGCCGTGACGAGTGCCGGGCCGTCGATGATCGGACCGCGCGACGTGTTCACGATCGAGGCCGTGGGCTTCATCAATCCAAGCTCGCGTGCGCCGACGAGACCTCGGCTCCTATCCGACAGCACGAGATGAATTGAAATGAAGTCGGAGCGCTGGAACAACTCGTCCTTATCGACACGCGTGGCACCTTTGGCCGCCGCTTTTTCGGTGGTGAGGTTCTGACTCCACGCTATGACGTCCATGCCGAACGCCTTGGCGTACACCGCGAGCTGCCCGCCGAGCTTGCCGAGACCGAGCACGCCCAGCGTCTTGCCGCGCAAATCCTGACCAACGGTGGTCTGCCAACGACCTTCGCGCATGTTCACGAACTCGACCTGGAAATTGCGCGCCAGCCCGAGAATGATCCCCATCGCCAGTTCGGCCGTCGCATGGCTGCCGCCTTCCGTGCCGCAAACCGTGATGCCACGGTCTGCGCAGGCCTTCATGTCGACCGAGGCATTGCGCATACCGGTAGTCACGAGCAGCTTCAGACTCGGCAATCGCTCCAGCAAGGAACGCGGAAACGCCGTCCGCTCGCGCATGATGGCGATCACGTCGAACCCGGCCAGTGCCTGGGCCGCCTCGTCCTGGCTCGCGAATGGCTTGTCGAAGATGACGACGTCGTGGGCGGCGCGCAGCTTCGACCAATCGGCGAATCTAAAGGCCACGTTTTGGAAGTCGTCCGTGATGGCGATGCGGGCCATAAGCGCGCCTCCTTGAGGTTCGTCGGCTGAGGGGCATTTCCACGGCGGCGCCGGGGGCTGTCATCTTCACCACTTTCCGTGCCTCGCGGCAAACGCGGCCTGAACCATTGCAGATGGAGCGCAGTTTCCTATCTCATCATCACGCAGCATAGGAGATCCGATTGCCCGTCATCGACAAGCAGGCACGCTGGCAGTCCCCGCGACGGCAGGTCGAGCGCATTGACATGAACGAGGCGGAGGCGGCTTACGCGCGCATCGACGCGCTCGCCCGCGCCATGGATTCGATCGTCGCCATTCCGGGCACGAATGTACGCATCGGCTTCGACGCGCTTTTGGGCCTCGTGCCGGTGGTTGGCGACATCGTTTCCCAGGCCATCTCGAGCTATATTATCTGGGAGGCGCGCCGCCTCGGCGTATCGCGCTGGACGATGGCGCGCATGATCGGGAACTCACTCGTTGATATGACAATCGGTGCCGTCCCGGTGGTGGGCGACGCGTTCGACGTCGCGTTCCGGGCCAACATGCGCAATCTAGCGCTGCTCAAAGGCGAGATGGAACGCAAGGGGCTGGGCACCCGGACGATCGATCTGTAGTGCCCATTGCACGCTTCGCGCTCGCCCTGATCGGCTTGCCTCGGCGCGAACCGAGGTGCGACAGTCCATGCCGTCCCTTCGGCAGAGGATCGTCCCATGCGTGTCGTCGCCCTCGAAGAGCACTTCACCGTTCCGCATCTGGTCAAGCGCATCGATCCGCGATTGATCGCGGCACGCGGCTTCCGTCCCCGCAAGCTCGCGCCGGGCGCCGTCAATCCGATGGACCTAGCCCCTGAGATCGGGCCCCAGCGTCTCGCGGCCATGGACGCGGCCGGGATCACGGTACAGGTGCTTTCGAACACCGGTCCAGGCCCCGATCTAGTCGCCGGTGACGAGGGTATCGCCTTGGCCCGCGAGATGAACGACCACCTTGCTGACGAAGTTGCGCGGCACCCCGATCGCTTCGCGGGCTTCACGGTGCTGCCGATGGCGGCTCCGGAAGGATGCGCAGACGAGTTGAGGCGATGCGTGCGCGATCTCGGCTTCGTCGGCGCATTGATCAACGGCACGTGCGACGGTCGTTTTCTCGACGACCCGGCCTATGACGCGCTGCTTGCCGCAGCCGTCGAGCTGGACGTACCCATCTATATCCATCCCCACCTCGCTCCCGCATCGGTTCGAGACGCCTATTTCGGTGGCCTCGAGCCAGGAGCGGCCCGCGTGCTCGAAGCCGCCGGCTGGGGCTGGCATCAGGAGACGGGGTTGCATGTCCTGCGCCTCGTGCTCGGAGGCACGCTGGACAAGCACCCGAAGCTCAAGCTCGTCATCGGCCACATGGGCGAGATGCTGCCCATGATGATGGCACGCGCCGACGACGTGTTCGCAGTCGACGCCACACACCTGTCGCGCCCGATCAGCCGCACCATCCAGGATCAGGTCTGGATCACCACGAGCGGGATCTTCTCCCAGCCACCGCTGATCGCCGCGCTGATGACCTTCGGCATCGACCGGCTGATGTTCTCCGTCGACTATCCCTATGCCTCGAATGCGAAGGGAAAGGCGTTCCTCGAGAACGCACCGCTGCCACCAGCCGAACTCGCCAAGTTAGCGCACGGCAATGCGGATCAGCTCCTCAAGTTACGAGTGGCGTGAGATCGGCTGGCCGCACAATGTACGGACTTGTTGACACCCCCTGCGACACTTGCAACCGTTTCGCATATTCGGAGCAACGGGAGCAACGCAATGGCCAGTGCAAAAGGGTGGGCCGAGGACACGATCGAGGTGTCTGGAGCCAGGATCTTCCTGAGGCGCGCAGGCACAGGATCGCCTGTTGTCATCCTCCACCATGACATCGGCACGCTCGACAACCTCGACTTCTATGACGAGCTCGCCAAAAGCCACGAAGTCATCGTCCCGCACTTTCCGGGATGGGGGAAATCGCCACGCCTGGAATGGATGCGCCACCCGCGGGATGTGGCCGTTCTGATGCAGGGCCTCAAATCCGGCCTTGGGCTTGCGCAATGTGCACTCGTCGGCCTCGGCTTCGGCGGCTGGGTTGCGGGCGAGATGGCGACGATGGCGCCTCGTGAGGTCTCGAAGCTAGTGCTCGTCGGCCCCATGGGCATCAAACCGCCCGAGGGCTACATACTGGACCAAGCCATCATCTCCTACATCGATTACCCGCAAGCCTTCTTCCACGAGAGAAAGAGCTTCGAGAAGCTCTACGGTAACGTCACCACAGACCAGCTCGAAGCCTGGGATATCGCCCGCGAGATGAGCTTCCGAATCGCCTGGAAGCCCTACATGTACAGCCAGCAGCTGCCTCACCTGCTAGGTGTCGTGAAGGCGCCAGCTCTCATCGTCTGGGGAGACGACAACAAGGTCGTCCCGCTTTCGGCCGCCCATGCCTACAAAAAGGCTCTCCCGAATGCGCGCCTCGAGATCGTGAAGGGCTCCGGCCACGCGGTCGAGATGGAGAAGCCGACCGAACTCGCCAAGCTGGTTATTCCGTTCCTTGCAACCAAGTAGTCGCAGCGACCCTTTCAGGGAGACACGCCATGCACCTGATGTATTTCACCGAGCAGCCGATGTCGGCCTACGACGAAAAGGCTGGGCTCGAATACGGCGCGACAGCGCTCACCTTCTCCAACAAGCACTTCGACCCGGTCGAAGGCAGCCGGCTCTACAACGAGTTCCTCGAACAATACCTCAAGGTCGAGGAAGTCGGCATCGACGGCATCATGCTCAATGAGCACCATAATGCGCCGTTCTGCATGCAGGCCAAGACCAACATGTTCGCCGCCATCCTCGCGGCCGTGACCAAAAAGGTGAAGATCGTCATCCTCGGCAATCCGCTGCCGCTGGCCGAGAACCCGATCCGGCTGGCGGAAGAGCTGGCGATGATCGACATGATTTCGAAGGGCCGCCTCGTGTCCGGCTTCGTTCGCGGCGGCGGTCAGGAACAGCTTTCAGCCGGCGTCAACCCCGCCTTTAACCGCGAACGTTTC
This sequence comes from Hyphomicrobiaceae bacterium, assembly GCA_022844225.1. Taxonomy (GTDB): domain Bacteria; phylum Pseudomonadota; class Alphaproteobacteria; order Rhizobiales; family Hyphomicrobiaceae. The sequence continues at coordinate 7,869 of JALHMC010000035.1, forward strand.
GTCGAAGCCCACGACCTCGTCGTCAAGGCCTGGACCCAGCCGGGACCGTTCCGCCACGAAGGCACTCACTATCAGCATCGCGTCGTCAACCCTTGGGCTGTGCCGCTGCAGAAGCCCTATCCGCGTGTCTGGATTCCCGGCGTCATCAGCAAGGAAACCGTGATCTGGACGGCGCAGCAGCGCTATCCCTACATCGCGCTCAATACCTCAATCGAGGACACCAAGAAGATCTGGGCGCTCTACGACCAGACGGCAGCAGAGTGCGGCTACGAGTCGGGCCCCGAGAATCGAGGCTATCTCGCTCGCATCCATGTGGCCGACGACGAGGCAACGGCCGTCAAGAACGCTCGCGAGTTTACCTGGATGCAAGGCGAATTCACCGGCCTTGCCCATCCCGTGTGGGCGAACCCGGCTGGCTACTTCTCACCGAGCAGCCGACGCTCATTTGTCGAGTTCGCGGTCGGTCGATCGCAGAACCCGCGAGGCGCGATGTCGTTCGAACAACAGCTCGAAAGCGGCATGATCATGGCCGGAACCCCCAAGCAGGTGTTGCCCCGCATTCGGCATCTCCTCGAAGAGACGCGACCCGGCATCATGGCGGTCTGGGCGCAAGATGGCAAAGTCAGCCAGAAGGACTCCCTGCGTTGTATCGAGCTGCTGGGGACCGAAGTTTTCCCGCAAGTGCGCGAGTGGTCGAAAGAGCTGGGCCTCAACAGCCCGTTCGAAGCTGATGCACCAGTCCACCTCAACTACTCGAAGGACTTGAAGAAGAAGCCGGTCGCGGCAGAATAGGGCAGCCCCCTCCCCCCTTGCACTCTGCGAGGGGAGAGGGTCATCAAATTTCGACCGTAACCACGCGCCGGATGCGCCGTGGGCATCTGAAGGCGCACGAGAATGACTTACGACTTCATCATCGTCGGCGGTGGCTCGGCAGGCTCGGTGCTGGCCAACCGTCTCTCGGCGCGCTCCTCGAACAAGGTGCTGCTGCTCGAAGCCGGCCCCGACACCCCGCACGGCAAGGTGCCGGCCGAGATCCTCGACAGCTACCCGGGCACGGCCTACTTCGATCCGCGCTTCCACTGGACCGAACTCAAGGTCCGCACCGAGGTCGTCAGCCACAACAATCCGGACGAAGCCTCGAAGCCACCGCTTCGCAAATACGAGCAGGCGCGTGTGCTCGGCGGCGGCTCCTCGATCAACGGCCAGCTTGCCAACCGAGGCGCGCCGACCGATTTCCAGATCTGGGAGGAGCGCGGCGCCAAGGGCTGGGGCTGGAACGACGTGCTCCCCTATTTCAAGAAGGTCGAGCGCGATATGGATTTCGACGGTCCCTTCCATGGCAAGGAGGGCCGTATCCCCGTTAGGCGCATTTTTCCGGATCTGTGGACCGAGCATGCGAAGGCGACCGGGAAAGCCTTCGAGACCCTGGGCTTCGAGTATATTCCCGACCAGAACGGCGAGTTCAAGGACGGCTATTTCCCGCTCACCATTTCGAACGCGTTCGAGCGGCGCGTGTCTGCGGCGATCGGCTATCTCGATCCCGGAACGCGCATGCGCAGCAATCTCGAGATATCGACCGAGACAGTCGTCTCGGAGCTGATGTTCGAAGGCGCGACGTGCGTCGGTGTGAAGGCGCGCGTCAAAGGTCACCCGCAGGAATTCCGTGCAAAAGAGGTGATCCTGTCGTCGGGCGCGATCCATTCGCCGGCGCATCTGATGCGCGCGGGCATCGGCCCGGTCGGGCACCTGAAGGACCTTGGCATCGAGGTGCGCGCGGCGCTGCCCGGCGTCGGCCAGCAGCTGATGGATCATCCGTCGATCGCAGTGTCAGCCTACCTGAAGAAGCATGGCCGCATGAACGAGTTCACCCGGCGGCACCTGCTGGTCGGCTTGCGTTACTCGTCAAAAATCGACGGTATCCCACCGGGCGACATGTTCGCCGCCGCGGTAACGAAATCGGCTTGGCATGCGGTCGGCGAGCGCATCGCGTCCTTCATCATCTTCGTCAACCGCACATGCTCCGAGAAGGGGGAGGTGAAGCTCGTTTCAAAGGATTGGCGGGAAGAGCCGCTGGTCGAGTTCAACCTCCTGTCCGACCGGCGTGACCTCGATCGCCTGATGACCAGCTTCCGCATGATGGGCCGGCTCTACGGCACTCCTGCCATGCAGAACGTGACGACCGATCCGTTCCCCGCAACCTATTCCGACCGCGTTCGCGCGCTTGGCATCGTCAATGCGAAGAACAAGCTCGTCACGCAGGTAGCTGGCCGGGTGTTGGACATTCCGGGCCCGCTGCGAACCTACTTGATCAACAACATCATCACCGAGGGCTTCACCTTCGACCAGGTCATGGCCGACGACGAGGCGCTGGAAGCCTTTGTGCGCAAGGCCACGATCGGCGTGTGGCACGCCTCGTGCTCCTGCCGCATGGGCGCCGACGGCGATCCTATGGCTGTGACGGACAATCGTGGTCGCGTCCGAGGGGGCATCAGAGGGCTGCGCGTGGTAGACGCCTCGATCTTCCCGATCGTGCCGAGTGCGAACACCAACTTCCCGACTCTGATGACCGCCGAGAAGATCGCTGATGCGATACTCGAGGAGCAGAACTCAGGTGTGGGGCGAAGCGCTATGGCCTGACCTCACGGCCGAGCGCGACAGCGTATAGACGTCCGGCTGCATAGCGGCATAACCAGCGAACCACGCAATCACGAGCTCGATTACGATCAGCAGTTTACGCACCAAGGATATCTCCGAGGCGCCGTGGCGAGGTACATGCGTGAGACATCAGCCCCGCAATGCGACCAGGAAATGACTGCACTCACATCCCGCGCGCGCAGCCCATCAGCCGGACGGCGTCGGGATCGGCAGCGGGAACCACTTAGGCTGCCACCAATGGAGCGCCATCTGCACCGTCCCAGGTGCAATAAGGTAGGCGATTCCGAATAAGGCCACGACAACAACGAGCAGGACTAGAATCGTGCCCGACAAAGGGACACGGTAGCTGAGACCGGTCCCGGGGATGCCCACCGTGACCATCTTCCTTCCGGTCGAGCCGACATTGACTGTCGCTCCGTGGCCTCCGACGCTCGCGCTCACTCCCGACTTTGAGAGATTGATGTAGACGCCGGGGAAAATCTTGATGCGCTTCTGGAAGCGAAGGCCCATGGCTCACCCTTTCCGGTGATCGATTGGAAAGACGCCTACCTCGTTTCGACTCAAAGAATTAAACCGTCGCAGGACGAGCTGCAACCGTCCAGAACCGTATTTGCGCTAGGTCTTTCCTCGAAAGAGACCACCGAACCGCCGGAAGCCGTCCTCCACGCGCCGGACCTGCTCCTTGACCTGCCCCATCATGGTGCCCCGCTCGGCGAGCCGCTCCGACGCCGATACGGCATCGATCGTTTCTCTGTACTTCGCCCGATTGGCCTCGTCGGCTCTCAGAATATCCTCGCGCTCTTTGGCCGATAGCGGACCGACACGGCTCATGGGCGGGCGGATCAGTGTTCGTTGCACGATCGAAGGCTGGCCCTTGTCGTGCAGAACAGACACCAGCGCTTCACCGACACGAAGCTCCTGGATCACGCGTCCCGTATCGAGGGCCGGATTGGGTCGGAACGTCTCCGCGGCAGCACGGATCGCGGCCTGCTCGCGCGGCGTGAAGGCACGGAGCGCGTGCTGGATGCGATTGCCGAGCTGGGCCGAGACCCGATCCGGCACATCGGACGGACTTTGCGTGACGTAGTACACGCCGACACCCTTGGAGCGGATGAGGCGGGTGACCCGCTCGATCTGCTCGAGGACCGCCTTCGGCGCATCGTTAAACAGGAGGTGCGCCTCGTCGAAAAGAAAGACGAGCTTGGGTTTATCAGGATCTCCGATCTCCGGCAGCTTCTCGAACAGCTCCGAGAGCATCCACAGCAAAAAGGTCGAATAGAGTTTCGGCGTCTCCATCAGCTTCTCAGCGGCGAGAATATTGATCACACCGCGCCCATCGGGGGTGACCTTCATGAGATCGCCGATATCGAGCGCCGGCTCGCCGAAGAACTTCTCGGCGCCCTGCTGCTCAAGGACGAGCAGGCGGCGCTGGATCACGCCCACCGTCTGTGGGGCGATATTCCCATACTTTGATCGAAGCTCGCCGGCCCGTTGGCCAATCTCGTCGATCACGGCGCGCAGATCTTTCAGATCCTTGATGTGCATGCGAGCGTCGCCATCGGTCCGCTCGTCGGCCGCCCACCTGAAGGCAATGTTGAGCACACCCTCCTGCGGTTCGGTCAGGTCCAGAAGCCGAGAGAGCAGCACTGGCCCCATGCCATCCATGGTCGCGCGCACGGGGTGCCCCCGCTCGGCGAGCACGTCCCAGAAGGCGACTGGAAACGCAGCGTTGCTATAACCCGCAAGGCCGATCTCCTCGGCGCGCTCGACCAGCTTCGGGTGGCGCGTGCCCTTGGCCGCGAGACCTGCGAGGTCGCCCTTGATGTCGGCGGCGAACACAGGGACGCCCGCTGCCGAGAAGCCCTCGGCAATGACTTGCAGCGTGACGGTCTTGCCAGTTCCAGTCGCGCCGGTGATCAGTCCGTGTCGATTGGCAAGCCGGAGTTCGATCGCCTCAGGCACGAGATCTCTGCCTTGCCGGCTGCAGCCAAGCAGCACGGCTCCGTCCTGCACGTAGTCCTTGGGATCGGCGCCCGGTGCCGGCCTCTCGTCGCTGGTCGTTTCGGACATGACGCTCAATCTCCTGGCCCGTTGCAGGCGCACCACCCGCAGCCCGCAGAGCGCACAACCGCGCTTCGAATCGGCGCGCGCGCCGAAGTTGTGTCTGCCGCCAACCGGGTCGGCATGCAAACACCTCCGACATCGGGCAGTGGGAACAACTCATACCACTGAGGCGAAAGGCACTCCACAGCTAGCGCAGCGGCAAACGCAAAGGGCGCCCGTCCGTCCGGAAGTCGCTAGTCGATGACTGCGATGAACAGACCTCGGCTACCAAGACGAGGTACGCTCCCCAAGGGCCAGCAGAACACTCGAACACAACCATGGCGCGTCGTCGTTCGAAAGACGCCCACCCGTAGCCCGGCCGCAGCGTGACTGGAGCGTCTGGAGCCGAAACAGCAACACCGATGCCGAAGTCGCATCTGCGGGCCCGTAGACACTTCGACACGGGCAAACAGGCCGTGGTTCGATACCCCCACGCCTGCCCCGATCGCTTTCCGTTCAAAAAAGTGCGCTTCGGATTCTGAAGCGCACCCTTCGTCGTCAGAATTTCAGTGCCTGCCGCTTGGGTCGGGAGACTGTCACTTCCGCGGATCGTTGAACGGAGAGTTCCTGATCCATGCGCTCAACGTCCCGCATCGATCGTTCCGAGCCGAGGATGTCCTGTTCGGTGAGGCCCTCGGTCTCTCGGACATGCCGGACAGGGTCGTCGATGAACGCCCATTCGCCCTGGTCCCACGGACCTTGCCCGTCATTCCAGGGGCCGCGCGTCCGGCCCTCGCCTTTCCGGCCGCGTCCTGCCTCGTCCTCGGACATATTGAAGTACGTATGCGTGAAGCGTGGATCTCCTTGCAGGACGCCCGGCGGGAAGTTGGGCTGAATGGTATCGAGCGCCGCGGAGAACATCTGGAAATGCGCGATCTCGCGCGTCATCAGGAAGCGGAGACTGTCGCGAACGTGCTCGTCGTCGGTGAACTGCATCAAGTATTCGTAGACGATCTTCGCTCGACTCTCGGCCGCGATGTTGGACCGAAGATCCACGCTCAGATCACCGTTGGCGTTGACGTAATTGCCGCTCCAGGGCGTTCCGACCGAGTCGGTCACTGTCGGGCCGCCCCCGGACAGAACGAGGAACTGAGGATTGGTCAGCGCCTCATGGATGAAAGTCTCCTTCCCCGCCTTGCCGTTCATGACATGGGCGAGGCTTGAACGCTCGACCGCGTTCTTCATCTCGGGATTGACGCCGTCGAGAAGGAGAGTGATCAGCGCGCCCACGATCTCGAGGTGGCTGAACTCCTCCGTCGCGATGTCCATCAAGAGATCGTACTTCTCGGGGTATGCGCGGCGGCAGGTGAAAGCCTGGGTGAAATACTGCATGGCCGCCTTCAACTCGCCATTGCCGCCCCCGAACTGCTCCAGGAGCAGTCGGGCGAAACGGGGATCGGGCTCGCTCACGCGGACGTCGAACTGTAGTTCCTTGACGTGGTGAAACATTTTTGGCGCTCCTGAGACGAGTTGCGACTTCGAGGCCAACTCGGTCGAACCTGCGAAGTTCCCCGCCATGACCCAGGCTTTGCGGCACGCAACGGTGGTCGGCTTGCACGCCCTGGTGTGCGGCTTAATGGCGCCCTATGATGACCTTTTTCCTCTCCGGAGCCTGCACAAATGGCCAACATTAACGCCGGCCCCTTCACCACGCGCCCCGAAATCGACGGCACGTTCGGCGTGGTCGCCACGACCCATTGGATCGCAACCGCCGTCGCGATGGGCATCCTCGAAAAGGGCGGCAACGCGTTTGACGCCGGCATCGCGGCCGCCTTCACGTTGCAGGTCGTCGAGCCGCATTTGTGCGGACCTGGCGGCGACGTCCCCGTCATGGTCTTCGACCAGAGAAAGCGTAAACCAGAGGTCATCTGCGGCCAGGGGCCTGCGCCCGCGGGAGCCACAATAGCGCATTACCGCGACCATCTCGGACTCGACATCATTCCCGGTACTGGCCTGCTGGCACCCTGCATTCCCGGCACCTTCGAGACCTACATGATGGTGCTCCGTGACTATGGCACGATGCGGTTGCGCGACGTCCTCGAGCCCTCGATCGGATATGCGCTCGGTGGCCATCCAATCGTCGAGAGAGCTTGCGTCACGATCCAGACGGTCAAGGAACTCTTCAAGCAGCATTGGCCAACGTCGGCCGCGGTCTATTTGCCCGGCGGAGACACCCCACCTGCGGGCACTCTGTTCCGCAATCCCCAGCACGCGGAGACCTATCAGCGCATCCTCGCAGAGGCTGAAGCGGGTGGAGGCGGCAGGGATGTCGAGATCGAGCGGGCTCGACGCGCCTGGAGCCATGGTTTCGTGGCCGAGGCCATCGATCAATTCTGCAGAACACAAGAGGTGATGGACGTCTCAGGACGGCGCCATAAAGGCGTATTGACCGGTGCCGATATGGCGGGATGGCTGCCGACCGTCGAAGCGCCGGTCTCGCTCGACTACGGGCGTTTCACGCTTCTCAAGCCCGGCCCTTGGACGCAAGCGCCGGCCATGCTGCAGACGCTCGCCATCCTCAAAGGCTTCGATCTGGAGCGGTTGTCGGCCACCGATCCCGATTTCGTGCATCTTTGGATTGAAGCGGCCAAGCTCGCCTACGCTGACCGCGAGTCGTTCTACGGTGATCCGAAGTTCGCTGACGTGCCGATGGAGACGCTGCTCTCCGAGCGCTACAACAACGACCGGCGCCGTCAAATCACGCAGTGGGCCAATATGGAGCAGCGTCCGGGCGTGATCGACGGTTACGGAGGGAAGGTGATCGTGAAGGAGGCACCCAAGGGCGCCTTCGCCGGCGCCGGCGAGCCGACCGTCGGCAAGATGGGCGAAAGCAAGGGCGATACCGTACACATCGACATCATCGATAAAGCCGGCAACATGTTCACCGCCACGCCTTCCGGCGGCTGGCTCCAATCATCGCCGGTCATCCCGACACTCGGATGGCCTCTCGGCTCCCGGGCGCAGATGTTCTGGCTCGACGAGAGCCACCCAGGTGCCCTGATGCCGGGAAAGCGCCCACGCTCGACACTGTCCGTCGGCATGGCAATGCGTGACGGTCAACCGTACATGATCTGGGGCACGCCCGGCGGTGACCAGCAGGACCAGTGGAATTCGCAGCTCTTCCTGCGCCACGCCCATTTCGGCATGAACTTGCAGGAGGCAATCGATGCGCCCGCTTGGCACATCGAGCATTTTCCGGCGTCTTTCTGGCCGCGCGCCGCGCGCCCGGGCGTCGTCGTTGTTGAGGGGCAACTTCCAACCGCGACCATCAAGGAACTCGAACGCCGCGGGCACAAGGTCGAGGTTGGGCCCGATTGGTCGGAAGGTCGTCTCACCGCCGCCTCGCAAGATGGCATACGGCGAAAAGCCGCCGCCAATCCGCGCGGCATGCAAGGCTATGCGGCAGGGCGCTGAGCGCCGATCGCCCGCGCACACCGATCGCAATGCAGCCGAACGAGACCAAGGTTTTGCACCATGGCGCTCCGTGCTCGGTTGGACTTGTCCTTCGCTTAGGTTAACATGGCGCTCGGGTGGCACGGTCGCCTGCCACATTTCGCACACGTTGGAGCCATAGAGGCGGCATGGGGCGCACTCGGGCCGCCGGGGACCAGACTCATGAATCAAAAGAGCACGATCGCCCTCGTCGACGACGAGCGGAACATCCTTGCATCCCTGCGCATGGCGCTGGAGGCTGAAGGCTTCAAGGTTCGCACCTATGGCGACGGCGCGGCTGCCCTCGAAGCCCTGACCGAGGAGCCGGCTGACCTTGGCATCTTCGACATCAAGATGCCGAAGATGGACGGCATGGAATTGCTGCGGCGGATGCGCCAGCAATCCGATATGCCGGTGATCTTCCTGACCTCGAAGGACGAGGAAATCGACGAATTGTTCGGCCTGAAGATGGGCGCCGACGACTACATCGCCAAGCCGTTCTCGCAGCGGCTCGTCGTCGAACGGGTCAAAGCCGTGTTGCGCCGGTTCCAGCCGAAGGAAGGACAGACCCCGCAAACCGAGGCCGCTCGCATCGTCGAGCGCGGCAAGCTGAAGCTCGACCCCGAGCGCCACACCTGCCATTGGGACCAAAAGGCGGTGACGCTGACCGTCACTGAGTTCCTCATTCTGCAGGCCTTGGCGCAACGTCCCGGCGTCGTAAAGACACGCGATGCGCTGATGGACGCAGCCTACGACGACCAAGTCTATGTCGACGACCGCACGATCGACAGCCACATCAAGCGCCTGCGCAAGAAGTTCAAGGTCGTCGACGACGACTTCGACGTGATCGAGACGCTTTACGGGGTCGGCTACCGCTTCAAGGAGGCCTGATCGGGAGCGCCGGCCGATGGCTATCGACTGGAACCACGTATCGGCTTTGCGCGAGAAGGCAGGGGAGCGCCTCATCGGAGCCAAGACAGCCGCTGCGATGGCCGCGCTGGGTCGGACCTATCGACGAGCCGGTGCTCAGCTCGCTACCACACGCGTGGTCAGGTTTTTCGGCAGGTCGCTTGCGCGGCGAATCTTCGTATCTAACGTCGTGGGTTTGGTCGTTCTGCTGTTCGGCATTTTCTGGGTGTCGCATCAGCACGCCCTGCTCGTTACGGCAAAGCGCGAGAGCTTGCGGGTCCAGGCGGAGATCATCGCCGCGGCGATCGCAGCTAATGCCTCTGTGTCCACGAACGACATTACGTTCGACCCGGGGCGGCAACCCGAAGTAGCGGCCGTCAAGGCGCCATTTCGCGACGACGCGTTCGCTGCACTCGACGAGTTGGAGCTTTCGATCCGACCGGATCAGGTAGGACCGGTCATACGCAAACTCATCCAACCTGTGCACAACACGCGCGCCCGCATCTACGATCGCGAGGGCGAATTGGTGGTCGATACCCACCGTGTGGAGGCAAAGACGCCGCCTCCGAAGCTCGATTCGAACGGTGAGCCGATCCGCGAAAAGCTTCGCGTTAAGACCAACTGGTTGCGAGTACTCTCCTGGTTCGACGCGACCGACCTCCCCATTTACTACGAGATCGGTGCGGCCAACGGCACTTACTATCCAGAGGTCCGCCAGGCACTCCGGGGCGCCAAGCCGCTGCCAATGCTGCTCGTCAACGAGGACCACCACCAGATCGTCTCGTTGGCCGTGCCGATCCAGCGACGCAACGCCACACTCGGCGCGCTGCTTCTTTCGACGCGTCCCGGCGAGATCGACCATATCCTGACGCGCGAGCGTTGGATTTTTCTGTCTGTTGCGTCCATGGCGCTGCTGACCACGCTCGCCGCCTCGTTCCAGCTGAACCGATCGATCGCGGAGCCCGTGAGGCGCCTTTCTGCGGCTGCCGATCATGTAAGCAAAAGCATCAGCGCTCGCGCCGAATTGCCTGACTACGCGCTACGCGAGGACGAAGTCGGCAAGATGGCCAGCGCGTTCCGCCAGATGACGATCGCGCTCTATCGCCGGATCGAGGCGAGCGAGAAGTTCGCGGCCGACGTGGCGCACGAACTGAAAAATCCGCTGACCGCCGCGCGATCCACGGCAGAATCGATGAGCTACGCGCGAACGCCTGAACAGCGCGAAGAACTCGCTCGGCAGATCCAAGAGGAGTTGAAGCGCCTCAACAGGCTGATCACCGATGTAGCCAACGCGTCGCGTCTTGACGCCGAACTCGCGCGCCAGGAAACCGAAATTCTCGATCTCGGACAGACCCTGAAGGGGTTGGTGGAGGTGCTCGGGGACATTCATGGCCAGGACGGTCGAACGGTGAGTCTGGAGATCGTGCCCAAGCCGAATGGTGACAGGCGACATTTCGTGAAAGCACACGCAGGACGTCTCGGGCAGGTCGCAACAAACCTTATCGATAATGCGGCGTCGTTCTCTCCTCCTGGCGGTAAAGTCGTGGCACGGCTGCGTTCCATCGGTAACGAGGTCGAGTTATCGGTAGAGGACGAAGGGCCTGGTATGCCTGATGACAAGCTCGAGGCCATCTTTGCGCGGTTCTACTCCGATCGACCGCAGAGCGATGGTACGATCGGCAAGAATTCAGGACTTGGCCTCAGCATCTCGCGAGAGATCGTCCACGCCCATGCCGGCCGCATCTGGGCCGAGAACCGACGCGGACCGTCGACTTCGGCCGGAGAGCTCGGGCCGGTACTCGGTGCCCGCTTCGTAGTTCGGTTGCCGGGCGCCTCCAGCGCCGGACAACGCCCGGAGGGCTAGCTTTGATCGGATCGCCCAGCGTCGCAACTGTGCATGCCACTGCGGTGGCAGTGGCGGGTTGCGGCGTGCTGATCTTGGGACCATCAGGCTCGGGAAAGTCCAGTCTGGCACTCGGAGTGATCACGACGCCCTTCATCGATGGTGGGCAAATTGTGCCTTCTGGCCTCATCTCCGACGATCAAGTCCTGCTGGAGCTTGTTGCGGGGCGCCTACTTGCCTCTCCACCGCCGGCCATCGCGGGCCAGCTTGAAGTGAGAGGCCTCGGTATCGTAACCTTCCGATATTCGACCCGGGTGCCGGTGTCCCTGGCCGTCGAGGTCAGACCAGCACAAGAGATCGATCGAATGCCGGATTCACGCAAGCGCCACAGCATCTTGGGTTTGGATCTGCCGCTCACGCAAATCGACCCCAGCGCATCCGGCGCAACCGCTCGGCTCTATCTTGCTGCGTTGCGACGCGTGCAGGAGTAGCAACAGTGATTGAGTTGCTCATGCCCCCGGTTTCGGCGCAGATTTCGTCCAGCTGCAACGACGAGTTAGAATGATGGTAGCCAAGGACCGCGATTCGGCTAAAAAGCGAGGTAAGAATCGATCGATCCGTTGGCGAAACGTGTTCGTCGAGTCCACGGATCAAGTCGGGTCGATCCTTGCCACGCGAATTGCCATGCGTTGTCAACGAAAGGCGGATTGATGATCGGCATTGTGATCATCACACACGGGGGCCTCGCAACCGAGTTCCGCGCCGCGCTTGAGCATGTCGTCGGCCATCAGGACGGCCTCGAAACCTTGTCTATCGGCCCCGACGATGACATCGAGACCCGTCGAGCCGAACTCATAGCTGCCGTCCAGCGGGCCGATGTGGGTCGCGGCGTTGTCATCCTGACCGACATGTTTGGCGGCACCCCTTCAAATCTCGCGATCTCGGTGATGGACGACACGGGGGCCGAGGTCCTGGCAGGCGTCAATTTGCCGATGCTCGTGCGCCTCGCCAGCGTCCGGCGCGACAAGACGCTTGCCGAAGCCGTAGACCTCGCCAAGGAAGCGGGGCGCAAGTACATCTCCGTTGCGAGTCAGGTCCTCTCCGGCGAGAGTTGAGGCATCGACTTTTCCGAAGGGCCATCCATGCCAGATACCAAGCCGCGGGTCGAACTGACGATCCGCAACAAGAAGGGGCTGCACGCGCGCGCCTCCGCCAAATTTGTGAAGTGCGCCGAGAACTTCAACGCCTCGATTCGTGTCACGCGGGAAGGTAACACGGTGGGCGGCACGTCAATCATGGGTCTGATGATGCTGGCAGCCGGCCAGGGCACGACCATTATCATTGAGGTAGAGGGGCCGGAAGCCGTCGAAGCGATGGCCGCGCTGAGTGCCCTCGTCCAGGACGGCTTCGGCGAGGAGTGCTGACGACAACGCGCTAAGCAGAGGATTGCATCGCTGGGGCTAAGCCTGCGCGCCGCCGACGCAACGGACCGGTGCCAAACGGCTGTCCCCACGCAGGCGCCTACCACCCTAACAGCAGACCTCCCCATCCGGAGATCAAACGAACTCCCGCCCCGCAGGTGGCGCACGTCTCTGGCGCCACCCGCCCAGGCCAATGCATGCCCCTCAGCGGAAGCGGGCGTTGATGCTATCCAATGCCTTGGAACCAGGACAGAGTTCCGAGACGGGTATTTCATTCAGCGGGCGATCCGTGGTGGCCAGCGCATCGTGGAGGTCTTCGCCGGTCTCGTTCACATAGAGAAGGCCGGTCGCGACCTGCCCCTTCGAGGCATTGCGGCGGATGGTGAGGATGGCCTCGTCCGGGTCACGGAAGTCATGGGCGCCGTCGAGCTTGTTCAAGAGCAGCTTTGAGCCATCGTGCAATGTTACGGCCGCCGTGGTCCCTTCTGCATAAGAAACGGTGATCTCCTCCTTCGGCTCGACGTAATCGAGCTTGTTTTCGGAAGCGAGGTTGTGAGCCCGCACGTAGTCGAAGCTCTTGGTCGACGTTGGGTGATTGTTAAAAGTGACGCAGGGGCTGATCACGTCGAGGAAGGCGAAGCCCTTGTAGCTGATGGCCGCCTTGATCAGCGGGATCAGCTGCTTCTTGTCGCCGGAGAACGACCGGGCCACGAAGCCGGCGCCGAGCTGGATAGCCATCTGGCAAAGGTCAATGGCATCGAACGGATTGGCTTCACCCTTCTTCGAAGGTGAGTTCTTGTCGTTGGTCGCCGAAAACTGCCCCTTCGTCAGGCCGTAGCAGCCATTATTCATGACGATGTAGCTCATGTTCAGCTTCCGCCGCACTGCGTGAGCGAACTGGCCGAGGCCGATCGAGGCGGTATCACCGTCACCCGAAATACCAATGTAGACGAGATCCCTGTTCGCCATGTTGGCGCCGGTCGTGACGGACGGCATGCGGCCGTGCACGGAGTTGAAGCCATGGCTGCGACCAAGGAAATAGGTCGGCGTCTTTGACGAGCAGCCGATGCCGGACAACTTGGCGATTCGATGCGCCGGCAGATCCATCTCGTAGCAGGCTTCGATGATGGCGGCCGTGATGCTGTCGTGTCCGCAGCCGGCGCAAAGTGTCGACATTGAGGCTTCGTAGTCACGATGCGTCAGGCCGAGGGCATTGCGCGGAAGAGCCGGGTGATGAGCAACGGGCTTTGTGATGTAGGTCATGGACGCGATCCTCGCTTATTCCGCGGCCTGCGCCTTGGCGGGCTGCAGCTGTTTCAGCACGGCCTGTCGCACGAAATTGGCGGTCATCGGCGTACCATCGTAATTGAGCGTGGCGATCAACTTCTCCTGCGGCACTTCCGCCTCTACCATGAGAAGCTGACGCATCTGAGCGTCGCGGTTCTGCTCGACAACGAAGATGCGGTCGTGCGCCGCGCAGAAGGCCTTGACCTCCTCTGTGAACGGGAACGCCTTGAGGCGCAACGCGTTGACCTTGACGCCGTCCCGCTCGAGATAGTCGAGCGCCTCGAGCACGGCCGGTCGGGTCGCGCCGAAGTAGATCAGACCGGTCTTGCCCCCGGCATCGCGTGTCGTAATCTCGGGCTTTGGAACCAAGGTCGCTGCCGTATCGAACTTCCTCCGGATACGGTCGAGAATACGGGCGTGAATGGTCCCGTCTTCGGTGTAGCGTGCGTTCTCGTCGTGACTGGTTCCGCGGGTGAAATAGGACCCCATCGTCTCGTGAGTGCCGGGCAGCGTCCGGTACGGAATCGCATCACCATCGACATCCTGATAGCGACCCCATGGCCGCCCCTTGGCCTTGGCAAAGCCCTCGAGTTCCTCGCGGGACAACACCTTGCCGCGATCGGCGACCCAGTTGTCGTCCCACGCGAGCGGCTCTGTCATCCAATCATTCATGCCAATGTCGAGGTCCGACAGCATCATGACCGGGGTCTGCAGCCGCTCCGCGAGGTCGAACGCGTCGGCACTCATGGAAAAGCACTCGGTGGGGCTCGCCGGGAACAGCAACACGTGCTTGGTGTCTCCGTGACTGGCGTAGGCGCACGAAATGATATCCGGCTGTCCCGTGCGGGTCGGCATACCGGTCGAGGGGCCGCCACGCTGGATATTGTAGAGAACGACCGGGATCTCTGCGAAATAGGCGAGACCCAGAAACTCGCTCATCAGCGAGATACCCGGCCCCGAGGTTGCCGTGAATGAGCGCGCGCCATTCCATCCGCCACCGATGGCAACGCCGATGGCGGCGAGTTCATCCTCGGCCTGCACGATCGCGTAGTTGCGCTTTCCGTCCTTCGTCACCCGGAACCGTCGGGCATGCTTTTCATATCCCTCGGCAAGCGAGGTGGACGGTGTGATTGGATACCAAGCGCACACCGTGGCGCCAGCGTAGACCGCGCCCAGGCCGGCAGCCTCGTTGCCGGTAAGCATGATCTTGCCCTTCGCACCCTCGGCGTGACGGACCTTGATCGGAAGCGGGCACTGGAAATTGGCTTGCGCGTATTCGCGGCCGATCGCGACGGCCTGCATATTGGCCGCGAGCAGCTTCTCCTTGCCCTTCAACTGATCTCCGACCACGCCCTCGAGCACCTTGACGTCCATGTCGAGCAATGCGGTTAGCGCGCCGACGTAGACCATGTTCTTGAAGAGCTGCCGCTGCCGGGCATCCTTCCAGATCTTGGCGCAGATCTCTGCGATCGGCAGACCAAGCACAGTGATATCGGTGCGCTGCCAGAGGCGCGGCATGGTCGAATCGTAGAGCAACCACCCGCCGGAAACGAGCTCGGCCACGTCGTTGGCATAGGTCTGCGGGTTCATGGCGACCATCATGTCGATGCCGTCACGACGGGCCATATATCCAGCTTCCGAGACTCGGACCTCGTACCAAGTGGGAAGCCCTTGGATGTTCGAGGGGAAGATATTCTTCGGCGAGACCGGTATTCCCATCCGAAATAGCGTCTTGGCGAAAATGGTGTTCGCCGATGCTGATCCGGAGCCATTGACGGTTGCGAACTTGATGACGAAGTCGTTGGTGCCGCTCATTCGAATTCGACCCTGGCTTTGCCGGGATCACCGGGGCCGAGCCCCGAGCTACCGGCGATGCATCACGATCTCAGACACTGATGGTGGGGATGCCCCACCTTATCCAAGATAGGCGTTATGGTGCGAGAGACACGCCTTTGCGGCCTGCGGCTCGACGTAGAAGAACTTCTGCATGTCCCATGCTCCCGTCGGACAGCGCTCGGCGCACAAGCCGCAATGCAGGCAGACATCCTCATCCTTCGCCATGATGCGACCCGTTTTGAGTGTGTCTGAGATGTAGAGATCCTGCGTCGCGTTCAAGGCAGGTACACGCAACGACTGACGCAATTCCGCCTCTGCATCGTTCTCGGTGAAATTAATGCAATCCACCGGACAGATGTCCATGCACGCGTCGCACTCGATGCAGAGCGGAGCCGAAAACACCGTTTGCACGTCGCAGTTGAGGCAGCGCTCGACCTCTTTCGCGGCAAGCTTGTCATCAAAGCCGAGTTCCACCTCGAGCTTCAGGTTCTTGATCGAGGTCTTGAGATCGGCGTGAGGTACGGCAACACGCTTCGCCGCGTCATAATCGTTGGAATACGACCACTCGTGGATTCCCATCTTCTGCGAGACGAGCGTCGCGCCGGGCGCAGGGCGCTCGGTGATCGGCCGACCATTGCAGAAGGCATCGATGGAGATCGCGGCTTGATGACCGTGAGACACGGCCCAGATGATGTTCTCAGGGCCCCAGGCCGCATCGCCGCCGAAGAAAACCCCAGGGCGCGTGGACATGAACGTGTTGCGATCGACTTTCGGCATGTCCCACTCGCCGAATTCGATCCCGATGTCGCGTTCGATCCAGGGGAAAGCATTGTCCTGGCCAATCGCCATGAGCACGTCGTCGCACTCGATGGTCACCAACTCTCCGGAGGCCTTCAGCTGCGGACGGCCCTTTGCGTCGACGCCCGCCTCGATCATCTTCTCGAAAACAACCCCGGCGAGCTTGCCGCCTTTGATGACGAAAGACTTCGGCGCGTGGTTCTCGAGAATCGGGATGCCTTCGTAAACGGCGTCCTTGATCTCCCACTCGGAGGCCTTCATGACCTTTCGCGGAGACCTGACCGTCACCGTCACAGCCTCAGCGCCAAGACGCAAAGCCGTCCGGCAGCAGTCCATGGCGGTGTTCCCGCCACCGATGACGACCACGCGCTTGCCGATCTTGTCGATGTGGCCGAAGGCGACCGATGTCAGAAAATCGATGCCGATATGGATGTTCGCCGACGCCTCGGCGCGGCCGGGAACGTCCAGATCCTTGCCACGCGGCGCTCCGGTGCCGACGAAGACCGCGTCATAGCCTTCATCGACGACGGCCTTGAGGCTTTTCACCTCATGGCCAAAGCGGATCTCGACTCCGAAGTCCGTAATCCGCTCCACCTCCTCGTCGAGTACCTCCTCAGGAAGTCGGAACGAGGGGATGTTGGTGCGCATCAGCCCCCCGCCCTTCGGATCCTTTTCATAGAGGACGCAATGGTAACCGAGCGGCATCAGATCCCGGGCGACCGTCAGCGACGCAGGACCTGCTCCGAGCAATGCGATCCGCTTGCCGTTCTTCTTCGTCGGGATCTCCGGCATAAATCCGTCGATGTCGCCTTTGTAGTCGGCGGCAACACGTTTCAGCCGGCAGATCGCGACCGGCTCTGCGTTCTTCCGGCTGGGATCCTTCGCGTTCGGTTCGTCGCTGGTCTGCAGACGGCCTCGCCTGCAAGCCGGCTCGCACGGACGATCGCAGACACGGCCGAGGATGCCGGGAAACACGTTCGATTCCCAGTTCAGCATGTAGGCCGCTGCATACTGACCTTGCGCGATCAGTCGAATGTACTCGGGCACCGGTGTGTGGGTCGGACATGCCCATTGGCAGTCGACGACCTTGTGAAAGTACTTGGGGTTGGAGATGTCGGTCGGGGCCATGCGTGCTTTGGCCCGCGCTGCGATCTCGCTCGCCTGCATCGCGCTCTAATCCCTGGATCGTTACCTCGCGTCGGGTGCCGGTTACCGGCCTTCTTGGCCGACTCGTCCCATCCGCGGTGCCAGTCTCGACCAACCCCCTCGATCCATCACCGGATCCGGACTTGGCCGACCGCACAAAGGCACCTTCTAATGGGCAATGGATGGCGACTGCAACGACTTGTCGTGCGGCAGTGCACAATGAACCGACGTTTTTTGGTTTATGCCGCTTCCTCGGGTGCCGTTGGAGGGGCAACGATCCAGCCGGAACGCCATGCTTGACGCCATGGTCATGCCTCACGCATGCGCCAAAGGGTCGTGTTGCACCTAGGCAACGCAGGGATTAGCTGAAGCGCATGACACGAACGGCGACATTGGCAGAGCGGCTGGCGAACCCAACACGGTTCATGTCGCTTTCCGGGCAGCTATTGCCCTGGATTTCCGGCCTTACGGCCGTAATCATCGGTGTTGGCTTGTGGCTGAGCTTTACGGCGCCCCCCGACTACCAGCAAGGGCACACCGTTAAAATCATGTTCATCCACGTGCCGTGTGCCTGGCTTGCAATGGCCACATACCTGCTGGTGGCCATCTCGAGCATGGGTCTTCTCGTGTTCCGGCACCCGCTCGCCGACGTCTCCGCGAAGGCCGCCGCACCCATCGGAGCGGCATTCACCCTGTTGGCACTTGTTACCGGATCTCTCTGGGGAAAACCCATGTGGGGCGCGTACTGGGTCTGGGATGCCCGCCTCACGTCGGTACTGATTCTGTTTTTCCTGTACCTGGGACTGATGGCGCTGCGCTCCTCGCTCGACGACGAGGCTTTAGCGGGCCGCTTGACGGCGCTGCTGGCATTGGTCGGGGTAATGATCTTGCCCGTCATTAAATTCTCTGTCGATTGGTGGAACACGCTCCACCAACCGTCGACGCGCTTCACGGCGACCCTTGACCCGGCATTCCGGACACCGCTGCTGGTGATGGCGGCCGGGTTCACGCTGATGATGATTGCGCTCCATCTCAAAGCGATGCGCAACGAGATACTGCGACGTCGGGTGAAAGCGGCAACGATCAGGGCCGTGGAGCGCGCAAGCCGCGGCGAGGCCGCGCGCGCTTCGCCGACAGACTAAAGGACGGACAAGCATGGATCTCGGTCCGCATGCGGTGTTCATATGGCTCTGCTACGCCACAGTCGCGATCGTCGTTGCGGCGATGATCATTACGCTTTGGCTTGATGGGCGGCGCTACCGGCGCGAGTTGAAAGCGCTCGAAAGCAGAGGCTCCGAACGCAGCAGTGGCTCGGCTTAAGGCGAACGCTATGCAAAAAATCCAGACCGCGCCTGAGAGTCTACCCCCACCAAAGCGGCGACGCCTACTGCCGGCGCTCGCACCGGTCATCATCTTCGTTGCCGTAGCCAGTCTGTTCCTGGTTGCGCTTCAGAAGGGTGACCCAACCAAAATCCCGTCGGCGCTCATCGGGCGTCCTGCACCCATCGTGGACCTTCCTCCCGTGCCGGGCCTGACGCGCGCCGGTGTTGCCGTGCCAGGGTTCGCCACTGAAAGTCTCGCCCAGGGGAAGCCGACCGTTGTGAATTTCTGGGCATCTTGGTGCTTGCCGTGTGTCGATGAGCATCCCTATCTGGTGGAGCTTGCTCGCCGCACCGGAGTGGCGCTCTACGGCATTAACAATAAGGACCAGCCTGCCAACGCCGCTCGATTTCTGAGCCTCCATGGCAACCCGTATCGGGCGATCGGCGCCGATACCAACGGGCGGGCCGCAATCGAATGGGGCGTCTACGGCATGCCTGAGACCTTCATCGTAGACGGGAAAGGGACTGTGGTGTTCAAGCACGTCGGACCGATCACAGCCCAATCCCTGGAGCAGTCGGTGCTTCCTGCCTTGGCAAAGGCCAGCGCGGCGCCCTGACTAGCTCTGTGACGTACCCGTCGAGCCTCGCTTCCGGGCAACAACGGCTCTAGGCTCGCCGCTGAGCTGACGGCGGGGGCTAACGAAATGCATGATGTCGTTGTGGTGGGCGGCGGTGGTGCTGGACTGGCAGCTGCTGCGGAAGCCGCGGGTCTCGGAAGGCGTGTCATCCTGCTCGAGAAGGGCCAACGGCTCGGCGGAAGCACGGCATGGTCGGTCGGCTCGATCTCTGCATCGAATACGCCGCAGCAGCGCGCTGCTGGCATAGTCGACCACCCGGACGCTCATTTCGAGGACTTGGAGACTTTGGCCGGCTCGATGGCCAATCGCGACAACCGGCTCCTCAGACGCTTGCTCGTCGACAACATCACCGACACGATGGCTTGGCTCGAGAAAGCTGGCCTCGTGTTCGTAGGCCCAAACCCGGAGCCACCCCATCGTCTCCCGCGCATGCACAATGTCTTGCCGAACTCGCGCGCATTTCCCGAGATGCTCGGGCTGCTTTGCCGGCAGCGCGGCGTCGAAATCAAGCTGCAGACGCTGGCCGATGAAATCATCATGGAGGGCGGGCGCGCCGTCGGAGTTCGCACGCAAAGCAATGCCGGCGGAAACCCGGAAGAGTTCATGGCACGAGGCGGTGTAGTGCTGGCCGGCGGTGACTTCGCCGGCAACACCGAGATGAAGGCCGAGCTTGCCGGCCTCGCGGCTGCGCACATCGACGCCGTCAACCCCGAAGCCACCGGAGATGCCATCCGGATCGCCCGTCAGATCGGCGCCGAGGTGGTCAACGGCGATATCGTGCGAGGACCAATCATGCGCTTTGTGCCGCCGCCTAGGGAGAGCCTGCTCCGGCGGCTGCCTCCGCGGCGTTGGCTGGCCCAAACCCTCGCTCTCGCTCACGCCTATCTGCCCGAGGCGGTAAAGCGGCCATTCGCCATGAGCTTCCTCGTCACGGCACTCGGCCCTTCGCGCGGCCTATTCGAGGCCGGAGCCGTACTCGTCAACCGAGAAGGTCGCCGTTTCGTCGACGAACTTGGCCGCCCAGCGGAAGCTGTCCCCAGTCAGCCAGGCGGGGTCGCCTACATCGTCATGGATCGAGAAATGGCGTCCCGTTTTTCGATCTGGCCCAACTTCATCTCGACCGCACCTGGGGTCGCCTACGCCTATCTCGCTGATTATAAGCGTAGCCGCCGTGACATCTACCACGAGGCGACCAACGCAACCGATTTGGCGCGGCGTCTCGGCATGCCCGAGGCCGCGCTGAACTCCGCGATCGCAGAGATCCGAGGCGACGGACGTTCGCGTATCGCTGATGGGCCCCTGGTCGCGCTCGGGCCGGTCCGGAGTTACGTCGTCTTCACCGACGGCGGCTTGAGGGTGACGGCACGGCTCGAGGTCGTTGGCCGCGATGGGCTACCAATCCCTGGCCTATACGCCGCCGGCTCCACGGGGCAAGGCGGAGTACTCCTCGAAGGGCACGGACACCATCTCGGATGGGCATTCGTATCGGGACGCATCGCCGGACGCCATGCGGCTTTGCAGATCCCCGCAAAGTTGCAGAGCTGACCGACACCAAGGTGTCGACACGAATCTACTCCCGGACCTCCAGGCTGTTGATGTAGGCGACGATTTTGTCGACGTCGGCATCCGGCAGCTTGAACTTCGGCATCTCGTCGTGCGGCGCAGCGATACCGCGTGTCAATGGTTCCCTCAGCGCCTGCACAGGATGCAACTTGTGGAGGCTGCGGAAGGGCGGCGCGTTTGTGTTCGGGCTCGCACCTTCAGCACTGATCGCGTGGCAGCGCGCGCAATGCATCTCGACTAGTGCCTTGCCCGCGCTGATCAGACGCTCACTTTCGGCTGCCAGCTCCCCTGCAGCTCCAAGGCGGGCGAGGCCTTCTCGTGCGCCCGTCAATGCCGGATCGACGAGCAGGGCGCTTCGGAAATCAGCGACGGCCTCGGCTTTTCGGCCGGCAGCCTCGTGGGTGTAGGCGCGGTTATTGTACGCCAACCCGTAGAGAGGATTGATCGAGAGCGCCAGCGTGAAGTCCTCGATGGCACGAGGCAGATTACCCTGAGCTTTGTAGGCTAGACCGCGATTGTTGTAGGCGACGGCACTGCCGGGAGCGAGACGGAGCGCCTGAGAAAAGTCATCGATCGCCTGCCGCGCATCGCCCTTGACGAGGTAGGCATGACCCCGGCCGCTGTAGCCGAACACTGCCTTGGGCCGCAGGCGAATGACGTCGCCGAAGTCGGAGATGGCGGCATCGAGGTTGCGGCGCGCAACATGAACTTGCGCTCGGTAGCCATAGGCCTGTCCGTCGGCAGGGTTCAGCTTTATCGCCTCGGTCAAATCGGCCAACGCAGCGTCGGTTGCACCCGCCTCCGCCCGGGTCCGCCCACGATTGCGATAGCCAAGGCCTTTCTGCTCAGCGGTTGCGCTGCTCCATTCGATGAGCTCAGAGCAGGCTTTGAGGCGGGCATCGGCGTTGCTGGCTGAACGGCACTTCGCTAGGGCATCCTCGGATGCCATACCGTAAGAAGCGCCGAAGAGAAGGAGCATAACACCAGCCGCGAGGCCTATTCTGCCCAATGCCACCATATCCCCCTCTCCAAACTACTGGAAACTGCGCATCCTATCCGGATCGCTCGCGCTAAGCATGATACGCGTCAACGATCGCCGGCACCGATTGAATTGCGGCGCCAGATGACTACTTTTTCAGCGAAACGACATAGGCGATCAGGTGGCGGATCTCCGCTCTCGTCAGCGCGATGCCGGGCATCTCGGGATGCGGCAGTATGATCGCTGCCGCCAAGGTCTCCGGTGTCGTGCGCGGGCTGTTGGCGATCGCGGCAAAACTCGGCACGTCGGCACGCGGAGCAGTCCCACCAATTTCGTCAGTCAGATGACAGTTGGAGCAAAGCTTAGCGGCCAAGTCACGTCCGACACCGGCATCCGGGGCGGGCGACTGGGCTCGCGCTGGCGCCCATGTAATGGTGGAGCAAACGAGACTCGCGACGACGACAACTGCGGATGGCGATCGCATGCATTGCCTCGTGATAATGGGCACACGCCGAGGCCTCGATTCAAACTTCGACGAAGACCCCTGTGCCCTCGTTGAGCACGGACAGGGCCCCGGTTGCAATGTCGAAATGTGCACCATAGAGGGCAATGCGACCGCGTCCCTCGAGAATCTGAATGCAAGGGAAGGTCCGTAGATTGGCGAGCGAGGTCTTGATGCCCTCGCGCTCGAGCGCCGCGGCAAGCTCCCCCACGGGTCGAGTCGCGAGTCGGCTTCGCACATCATCGCGCGCATCATCGAGCATCGACATCCAGTTCGAGATGAATTTGGCCTCCGTCTGCCGTGCGGCGTCATGCTCAAGACAAGCGCGGATACCCCCACAGCCTGCGTGACCTATGACCATGATGTGACGGACCCGGAGGTTCAGTGCGGCGAACTCGAGCGCCGCCGACACGCCGTGGAACTTGCCTGTGGTCTCGAACGGGGGGACGAGATTCGCCACATTGCGCACAACGAACAACTCGCCCGGAACCGCCGAGAAGATGGTCTCGGGGTCGACCCGGCTGTCGCAGCAAGAAACGACCATGACGTCTGGTGTCTGGCCTCGCTCGGCGAGTTCCTCATAGCGGTGCTGATTCGGCGCATAGTGACGGAAACGGAACCGCCGATAGCGGTCGGCGAGCTGTTCGGGGAGAAGAGACATGGTGTAATCTTTATCTTTGGCCTGCGGATGCCTTCGCCGCATTAGGCGCGGGGCGCTGTGCCTTCGTATCACCATGCATCATCCGGTGCATGGGCTAAGGCTCCGAGGCGCCATGCTCCGATCAAACCCGTATCGGCCCGAGCGTCAAGCATCGTCCCCAGTCTGTCAGCGCACGATCCGACCCGGCACGAAAGGTCAGCCCACAGCCTCGGCCGCTAAGCGCAGAACGTCGAGATCGGCGCAGGAGAGGAGCAGTGTGCCAATCTTGTTGCCCTGGGAGGCGGCCTTCCACTCCTTGAGACGCCCCTTGATGCGGTCAGCGTTGCCGACCAGGAACAACTCGTCGATCATCTTGTCCGGGACGGCTGCCATTGCATCCTTGCGGCGCCCACCGAGGAACGCATCCTGAATCTCGACGGCCGCGTCCTCGTAGCCGAGCCTTTTTGCGTAGTCGTTGTAAAAATTTTTCTCACGTGCGCCCATGCCACCCACATACAGCGCCACCTCGGGACGAAGCTGATCGCGACACTTGTCGAGATCGGGGCCCATCGCGACCTTGACGAAGGGCGTGATGTCGAAATTCTCGAGCGACTGCGGGCGACCTGCGGCGGCCATGCCTTCGAGCACGGGCTTGACGATGATGTCGGCCTTCTCGGGGCTCATGAAGATCGGCTGGACGCCATCCGCCACCTCGCCCGCTGTGCGAAGGCCGGCCGGCGCAATCGCAGCCGTATAGATCCGAATGTCGGGATTCGGCTTCAGGATCGACTTGAGAGGCTTGCCAAGTCCGCTGGCACCTGGACCTTGATAGGGGATCTGGTAGTGCTCGCTCGAATGCTGCAACGGCTCCTCGCGCGCGAAGATTTTGCGCAGGATCGCGACATACTCCTTCATTCGTGAGAGCGGCTTGCCGTAGGCCACGCCATGCCAGCCCTCTACGACCTGCGGTCCAGATGGTCCAAGACCGAGCAGAAACCGCCCCTGCGACATAGCGGCGAGAGTCATCGCTGTCATAGCCGTGCAGGCCGGCGTGCGGGCCGGGATCTGCATGATACCCGTACCTGCCTTGATCCGGCTCGTGCGGGCCAAGGTCCACGCAATCGGCGTCACGCTGTCGATGCCGTAGGATTCTCCCTGCCAGACCTGATCGTATCCGAGCTTTTCAGCCTCGAGGACGAGATCGGTATTGGGACCGCCTTCATCGCCAGCGTAGCGCAACAGCATTCCAAGTTTCATCTCAACCGCTCCCACGTTCGGGCAACCAGCCCGGGACGCCCAATGTCATTTGCCCCGCGACCGTTGACACGACCACGCTGCCTTATTCCAAAGGCTAGCCGAGCGCCCTTCTGAATGCACGCGTGCTCTGACGGCGAGCGGCGACCGCGCGCTACGCCGTAGAACAACATCATTTGTGGGAACCGCTCAGCCGTCAGGTCACAACGGTGTCTGCGAGTGAAATCGCGAAGGCGTATGCGCGAGCCAGGACATCGGTCTTGTCGCTCCGGCTGCTCGGTCCACCGTGCCCGCCATGCTGCTGCGTGACGAGCAGCACCGGATTAGAACTTGTCGACCGTTCACGCAGACGAGCAATCCATTTGGCGGGCTCCCAGTACGTAACGCGCTGATCGGTCAGAGAGGCCACAGCCAGGACGGGGGGATAGCTCGCCGGCCTTACGTTCTCGTAAGGACTATAGGAAAGGATCAGCTCGAAATCCTGCTGACTTGTCAGTGGGTTTCCGAACTCCGGCCACTCGCCCGGCGTGAGCGCCAAATCGGGATCCAGCAGCGTATTGAGCACATCGACGAATGGAACATCAGCTATGACGCCGAGGAAGAGATCGGGCGCGGCATTGAGGGCAGCGGCAACCAGAAGGCCACCCGCCGATTCGCCATAAGCGACGATCCTTCCGCGCCTCGTGTAACGTTCGGCCGCGAGATACTCGGCGACGGCGACGTAGTCCCTGATCGACTGCGGTTTGCCGTGATGGCGCCCCGCAGCGTACCACCTCTCTCCCTTTTCGTTGCCGCCCCGCACGTGCGCAAGGCCGTAGACGAACCCCCTGTCGACCAGCGAAAGGCGAGCGGCTTCGAACGAGGTCTCGAGGGCATCGCCATAGGCCCCGTATCCTTCCAGAAACAGTGGCGCGGACCCATCGAGAAGAAGATCGGCCCGGTGTAGCAGCGTGATCGGCACTAGCTCGCCATCGCTCGATGGGGCGAACAACCTCTGGGTCACGTAACGCGACGATCGGAGGCGGCGATGAGCACGCGTAGATCGCTGCAATGCACCTTCGCTGTGCCCGAGATCATAGTCAGTGGTGCGCTCGGGCACGGACATCGACGACTGCGTGATCCGTATGAGATCGGTGTCGAACTCGTGGCCTGCCTCGATGTCGACGGCCTGCATACCTGGATCGAGCTCGACCGTGTGCTCGCGGCCGTCGCTCCACCGCCTGGCTACAACGACCGGCCCGGTGTCCGTCTCCTCCACGCGCACGCAGTAGCGGGCGAGGACCGCCATATCCTTGATGCGGTGCCCAGTACGAGCGGTCACCAGCTCCGTCCACGCATCCTGGGCATCAGGAGCAATGGGCCCCAGGCAGATGCGTTTGTCCCGGGCGTCGCCTGAATTCGTCAGAACAACTAAGCGATTACCAAAGTGCTCGACAGTGTAGGTGTGTCCCTCTGTCCTCGGAGCCACCCGCATCGGTTCGGCCCCCGGGACGGCAGCATCGACAAGCCAGACTTCGGTCGAAAGATGGTGGTCGGAAACGATCCGGATGAATTTGCCCGATTGGGTGCGATCCACTGTGAGATCATAAGCAGGATTGTTCTCGCGGTGCACGAGGACATCGTCGGAGGAAGGCGATCCGATACCGTGCCGCCACACTTCGAGAGGGCGATTCTCTGTATCGATGCGAACGTAGAAAATCGTGCGGGAATCGAGTGCCCAAGCGAAATCGCCAGACGTGTCCTGGATCGTCGATAAGGTCTCGCCTGTTTCAAGATCGCGGATCCGCAGGATGTAGCGCTCGTTGCCACTGTGATCTACGGCGTAAGCGAGAAGCTTATGATCGGGGGAATGGATCGCATCAGCGAGATCGAAATAGGAAGCGCCGCGCGCCTCTTCATCACCGTCGAGAAGAACGGTGGTGGGACCCCCAGCCCGTGGTCTCCTGCAGAGTTGCTCGTGCTCCGCGTCGTCCGGCAGGTGCGTGAAGTAGAGCCAGGGTCCGTCCGGATCAGGAAGGCTCCCATCTTCTTCGGCCTCCCGAGATTCAATTTCGCGGGCGATCTTTCTTCTCAGAACTCGCTGGGAGTGAAGGATGTGGTCTGCGTAAAGGTTTTCGGCGTGCAGATGAGTTTGGATCTCGGGCTCGAGCGCGGACGGATCCGCCAGCACCTCGCGCCATTTGGACGTCCGAAGCCAAGCATAGTCGTCAACCACGTCGATACCATGATGGCGCACGACAACCGGACGCTTTGGCGCAATCGGCGCGCGTGGCAGAGCGGCTACTTCGGGGGTCGAACGACGACTGCGCATGCGATTCATCGTCAAGTTGCCCAGGAAGTGATAACCGACACTAACAGCTACTGCCGCTCCGGCAGCAGCCCAAATCGTGCGTCGTGTTGGCCGACGAGCCATGAAGTACGCTACCACATAGTGTCAACAGTTGGCAGATGGGCAACTCGAGACCCGGCCGCCAAATCAGGTACTCGAGCGGCCCCGCGTTCTGCTTTGACCAGTCGATGGCCGATATGCGGCCTCTCATCCACGCGGAGGCATGTCGCACATCAATCAAACGCGTCGTCTCGGCCGTGTCCTGGCGCCACAACCGCCACCGCTCCATAGATAAGACCGGCGCCAGAAAGTTTCCATGTCTTGCACTCCAGGGTCATCATGGGAATCCGGCGACCTGCACAAACCAATATGGGCGC
Source organism: Hyphomicrobiaceae bacterium (assembly GCA_022844225.1). Taxonomy (GTDB): domain Bacteria; phylum Pseudomonadota; class Alphaproteobacteria; order Rhizobiales; family Hyphomicrobiaceae. The sequence continues at coordinate 34,903 of JALHMC010000035.1, forward strand.
CGAAGCCACGATCTCTGCCAGATGGGGATGCAAGTCAGGCTCATCCACACCGTCATAGATACCCCGGCCAGTGGTCTTGAGTGCTGCTTCCTTGGAAACCCACAGGCGCAGAAACAGATCGCGAGCCGCCTCGTCCCGCCTGCCCGTTACGGCTTCCGCCTCTCGGATCGCGAAGTGATCCTTTGCAAGGAGCGCAACTTCCTCGGACGAAACCGAGCTTCCTGGCTCCAAATCGACACCTACGGCACCATCCGGGGCGAAGCCTGCGAAGATCAGGCCGCACCGGCGCGAGATCGACACACCCAACTCGTGGTACGGGGGAGCGAGCGATGGCCGCCCACTCGGCCGGCGGATCAAATCAATGTCGGGCCGGCCGAATTCGCGCCGCAGCACATCCCCGAGCCAGATGTCCGCCAACTCGCAATCCAGACGGGGATCAACGAGCAGCAGCGCCGATGCTCCGCACAGCTCGGCCCGGCCGAGGACTTGAGCGTCAGCTGAGGACACCATCGGGTTACGCAGCTTTTTGCGGATCCGTTCCCGCCGTACCAATCGCCCCCCGTGCATGCTCGCTTGCGGCGCCGGTGGCGCCCGGCGGCGTGTGTTGGGCGGGAATCCCCGACCAAACTGTGTGAGGCGGTATCGACTCGCCTTTCATCACGAGTGTTAACGGTCGAAGCTGGGCAAACTCACCGATCGTCGCGTCATACAAGACAGTTGACCCGGTGCCGACCGTGGCTCCTCGACCAATGACGATCCGACCCACCTTCATGATCCGATCCTCGTAGAGGTGCGTTTGCGGGCAGGCTCCCATGTTGATCACTGCGTGATCCGCAATCTCCGTGCAATCGAACTCGCAGATATCCGTCGAGTTGATCCATGTGCCTTTGCCGACCTTGGCTCCGAACGGCCGCAGTAGCCAGGGCAGGAATGGGGTGCCACGGAGATACTCGAGCAAGACCTTGCTCGCGAGGCCGCCATAGAGCACGGCCACTGCCTCGGTCCGCATGGCCCACCAGGACCACATCGGTTTCATCACCGGGCGGTAGACCCCCATCATCACCCATTTGAACAGGACGGCCATGGAATACATGATCGACGCCGTCACCAGGCCTGCCATCAGGAAATAGGCGAAAGCCATGCCCCAGCGCCCCTCGTCGATCGGCTCAGCCATGAGCTCGGCCGCGATGTAGACGATTGTGACCAGAACGGCGACGGGAAATGCCGTATGCGCGGCTTCAAAGCTCATACGACCGAGACGTGCCCATCGGCTCGGTTCGTAAGTCGAACGGGCATCGAGGATGATCTTTTGGCGATTGGGCAATTGCATCGACGGACTGCCGAGCCACGTCTCGCCGGCCCTGATGTGGTTCGAAGGCGGCACCATAGACTTTACACCGAGCAGAGCATCGTCTTCGATCACGGAACCCTGCGGCACGACGGCAGAATTGCCGAAGAAGCAACGGTCGCCCGTTTTCAGCCGCTTCAACGTCATCCAGCCGCCACGGATCTCCTCATCTCCGAAGACGGCTTCATCGCCGATAAAATTGTCCCGCCCCATCTCGATCAGATCGTACCGGCCCGCAAAGCTCGCCGAAATCTCGGTTCCCTTGCCCACCCGAGCGCCCATGAGGCGATACCAGTTGCGCATGAAGACGGTCGCATAAAGGGAGTTCAGCGTCTCGAGCATCGACTCGGTCGTGAGGCTGATGATCCATTTCCGGAAATAGAACATACCAAGAATGGAATGACGTCCCGGCTCGACACGCCGCGGCATCAGAATCCAACGCAGCGCAACGACGACGGCCATCGAGATGATGATCAGCACCAGCGCGGCCGGCAGTGAGAAGGCCGCGACCAACGCCCACGATAAGTTGTAGTTCGGGTCAGCCGAGATCCAGCCCTCGAAGTGATAGAGCACGTAGAAAGCGGGGAATATGGGAAGCAGCCCGATGATGAGGCTGACATTGTAGGCCACGAAGAAGCCCACCCCACGTACGATCCGCAGCGGCGTGCTCATCGACGGATGGGGAGGCAATGGCTCCTCGTCTGAGGTGTCGAGACGAGTTGCGGGCGAGCCCGACCAAGCCTCCCCTCGAGCAATGGTCGTTCCGCTGGCAATTGCCGTCAGGTCGCCGATCGAGGCGCCGTCGCCGATCTGCACATCATGGCCGATGACCGCCCCGTTCCCGATGTGCGCGTCGGCACCGACAGTGATCCGACCGACGTACACTTTGTCGCCTATCACCTCGACGTTGCCGAGTTTGACCTTGGTTCCGATGCTGGCGCGGTCCCCGATGCTGATCAGGTCGATCGCACCATCCTCGAACTCGTGAATCACGGCATCGCGACCGACGCGTGCACCAAGCGCGCGCAGATACAAGCTCATCAGCGGCGAGCCTTGCAGGAACTTGTGCGCCGTAAGATGTACGATCCGCTGCAGCAGCCAGATCCGGAAGTAGTAGCTCCCCCAAAGCGGATAAACGCCCGGCTTCGTACGGCCGATGATCAGCCACTTCAATGCAACCACGACCACCTTCGCGCCAAGGTTCAGTGTCACGAAGACGCTCGAGAGGATGAGCGCCTCCTGCCACATCGGCGTATCAACGCGAACCAGGAAGATCGACGATAAGAGCAGCCCGATCCATTGGGCCGTCACGATCATGATGATGAAGGGCAGCGCCACCGCTTGGGCCAGTCCGCAGAGGAAGCGGCGCCTGAGTGGTACGGGTTCGAACGAGAGATCGGCGCGTTGGCCGCCTTCATGCTCAGCGCGTTCTTGAAGGATCGCCGCCAGCCCGCGCACCGATCGAAACGCATAGACGTCCTTAAGTGCCACGTTGGCGAGGTTCGGCGTCTTGCGAAGCTCGGACACAAAGCGTGCTGCAATGAGCGAATGACCGCCGAGTTCGATGAAGAAGTCGGCATCAAGGGGCACGACCTTCAGGCCGAGCACCTCTCGCGCGGCCTGGAGGACCTGGGCCTCTATCAGGGTGGCAGGCTGTTCCTGCTCCCCCGCCGATGTCACGTCAGGCAGCGGAAGGGCAGCTAGCGCCTTACGATCGAGCTTGCCAGATACGAGCGTGGGCAAAGCACTGAGCTGGTTCCAGTAGCGGGGCAGCATATACGCCGGCAATCGCTCTGCCAGACGGCGTTGAAGAGCTCCGAGATCAAAGCTCTCATCGACCACGACATGCCCAACGAGCACGTCACCCGCTGACGGATGCGGGGAAACTGCAACGGCCGCCTGCAGCACTCCAGGCTCGCGAGACACCAGCGCCTCGATCTCACCGAGCTCGATCCTGTAACCGCGGATCTTGACCTGAGCATCCACGCGCCCGTGAAAGACGATGTTGCCTTGGTCATCGACGCTGACCGCATCACCCGTACGGTAGAGAAGCGGGTCGGTAGCGCCCGTATCAGCGAACGGATTGGCCACGAACTTCAATGCGGTGAGATCCGGCTGGCCAATGTAGCCCATGGCGACTCCGGGACCGCCGATGAGCAATTCACCCGTCTCTCCAGTGCGCACCGGTGCAAGCGTGTCATCGACGACATAGGCCGTATAATTCGCGATCGGTCTGCCAATGGTAACAGGCCGACCCGGAAAGAGCTCCGCGGCAGTCGCAACGACGGTGGCTTCCGTCGGCCCGTAGGTGTTCAGCAACCTTCGGCCCGCTCCAGCGTAACGATCGACGATGGACGGCGGGCACGCTTCGCCGCCCACGATGAACAGGCGCACTGAGGACGGCGGCCGTTCGAGGAGGCCAAGCAGCGTTGGAACGGTATCCATGACCGTTACGCCCGCGCGCTCCAGCAGATCCGGCAACCCATCCAGATCACGCATCGCATCATCCGACGCAACCGCGATCGTTGCACCCACGAGATACGGAACGAATATCTCCTCGAGCGACAGGTCGAAAGCTAAGGACGCCTGCTGCAGCACCACGTCAGCTGCCTCGAAGCCAAGCGTCTCGTTGACCGATCGTACATAGTGGCAGGCATTGCGATGCGAGACGGAAACGCCTTTCGGTTCGCCCGTCGACCCCGACGTGTAGATGACGTAAGCGCGCGCCTCGGGCGCCACGGCGTGCGATACGGCACCATGGCCCTCGGCGAGGAGGGCTTCCACGTGCAACGCCGGAACTCCAAGACGTGTCGTGTCGACGCCGATGGCTTCGTGTGTAAGCACCGCCGATGAGCCGCAGTCGGCCAGACACGTGCGCACCCGATCGAGGGGTGCATCTCCATCGAACGGTACGTAAGCGGCGCCCACTCTCAGGATCGCCAGCATCGCGACGTGCATGGCGATCGAACGTCGGAAATAGAGGCCGACGCTATGTCCCGGTCCAATTCCTCGGGCCGCCAAAGCCCCCGCCAGTTGCCCTGCGGCAGCTTCGAGTGCCGAATAAGTCAAGTGTTCGTCGCCGCCGAGCAGCTGCATCGCAGTCTTTGAAGGCAGACGCCGCGCGGAATCGGCAAAAATGTCGATCAGCGTCTCGCGCCTGATCAAATCCGGCCTGCTGGCGCCATGGAGGCGCCAACCGGCATCTGCTGCACGCTCCGTGATCATTCGAGCACTCCCTGCTCGCACACTGCCATTCGGCAGCAATGCTCATCTCCGAACGCGCATCGTCTCCTGCGCGAAGCCTGGACTGATTCGAGCGGCGAAATTCGAGCATCCCGCCAAATCTATCCGATGGCCAAGCGTGAGCATGCACCAAGTGCGATCTGAACCTTAATTGAGCGAACGTGAACGCTCCCCGGCTCCCACTCATTCATTATGGGCAGTTCTCGCGAGCAGAACTTCGAGGGGATCGACATCCGGTGGCTCTTCCACGCCGATATCCAGATCTTTTCTCTTCAGATCCGCCAAAGTCCAGCCCATTCGTTCCCCGTAAGTTCTCGTGGTCTGGTGGCGTAGCCGAGCCTGCGCGACATACCAACTTGTTTTCAGTGCGTCATCTTCGCAGCTTCTCAGCTCGTCTGGCGAATCGGCCCCCCAGCGACGCTCGATGCAATGATGCGGGTCAAAGGACATTCTGAAGAGCCGGCGCTTGAGCTCATTGAAACCCAAAGTCACGGGCTTGCCTACGCTATTCACGTAGGTAATGGCACACGCGGCCGCTTCCTCACGATAGGTCGCCAGCAGATCTCGCCGTAGGTCCGTCCCGGTGTAGGCAAGAACGTCGCGCCCCGCGTCGTGGTGTTCGACGAATCTCTCGATCTCCTCGCGCAATTGCTCGAATCCAGCCTTGATGCGCGCATCGCGCGAAGGGGTCGAATACGTCTCCCAATCGCCGCTCGTCGCGTAGATATTGTTCGGGAGACGGGGCGGCTGAGGCCTGCGGTTGATGCCATCACTGATGGCAGCCTTCACAGAGGCATCCCGGTACGAGAAATCCCTGCACAATTGCCGAACTCGCGTACGGGCCTCATCGATCGGGTCGTACTTGAAACCTGGAAACGCGAGCTTGAGACGCACATAGTCATGGAAGTTGTGATTTTGTCCATCGAGCATGAAGCGCGCCTCGGTCCATACAGGCGGCCGCGGCTGCTCCGTCCCGAAAAACTGCTCGTCCGACCAGTCCGACAATTCGCTGTCCTTCGCCAGGACGATGCTACCGCCCGACAAAGTCCCGTCGTCGGCACGGTGCGCTCCCACCAAGCGCTGCGGTCGCCACCTTTTGAAGCCGGCCCCCATCGGCGGTACTGTTCGCCCGAACTCGCGATCGAACAGCCCACGCGTCAGGGAGTTGTCGGGATGCGCGTCGATGTAATGAATGCGTCCGTCCTCGGTGACCTTGTAGACGATCGCCACGTGTCCATCAGGGTCGAACACCACAGTGCCCGTCCGAATACTCTGCCGTGTGACGGCGACCGGATAGTGATCGGCCAATTGCTTGCCGCTGTACGCTGACGGCCACCTGTAATGTTCAGCGGTGACGTAGTCGTTGACCGCTTTTAGAACGGGTCTCAAATCCGGCCCGGGACCGACCACATCGTGTCGCGCGGCAATCGCATTGCCGGTCAGGTATGTCCGATGCCCGCTCGTCGGAGCATGGGGCTCGAGCCGGAGGGAGAACGAGAACGGAAGCCCATTGTGCCAGGCAAAATAGGCACGCAACACGATCGGCAGATCGGCGCAATCCGCGAAAAACTGATGCGCGGACGGATGCTTGTCATGATAGAGTGGATTAGCGGTCGCACTCGTAAGACATTGATGGACCGTCGCACAATCGCTCTCGCCGATCGCCCGCACAAAGCTCTCGAAACCTAGCTCATCCTCGGCTGACCATTCAGTCTTGCTGATTTTCCACCGCCACGCCCCCGTTGAAGGGGGCAACTCCGGTCGGAGATTACGAAGGCCCTCGCCCTTCTTCTGAGATCGTGCTGCTCCCGGCTGGCCGTTACGCTGAAGTGATGCCAAAGCTGTGGATGGTACGCCCTTGACGGCAGATAGACGGGAAGATCGATCCGTTTCCGTGTAAACGGAAAAACCATCCGCCAATGATGGCGTAATCGGTCCGATCGTCAGCCAAGTTATCGCAATGGCGCAAGCTGCCGGGTGTTGCATGACGGATGCGCATATCTCGTAGTTGTCGCTCGATAGACACGTCAACTTCAACGCCTGCGTCAGACGAGATGCACGCATTGAATGATCTCTAAGCGATAGCGTTCAGAGGCAACAAGAATTTTCGCCGACGAACCCGGACTTCGCGCTGCATTGGCTCACGTGCGTGTATTAAGCGCCACACCCTGCGTCTTTGCCCGTACACGGCGTCGTCTGATGCAACGACAGGAAGAACGGCAGAAATCACGCGTCTTGGGCAGCCAGTGCTGCGTCGCGGCCGGCGGCATGATCGATGCCGTTCGCAATGGAGCCTGGCGAGATAAGCGTGACTTCGATGCCGGCCGGCCGCATAGTTGTGGGATGGCATGAGCGACGTTGGCCTGCTCAGGGGACTCGGCAGCGCCTGGTTGGAGAACGTCGTCGGTCCAGATCTGCGACTGTCGGCGATCGATGCACAGCGGTCTGCCTCAATCCGAAAACGAGTCGGCGCAGCGGACGGGCAGCTGGGTTCCCCACGGCATGATGGGCACGGTTGAGGTCGAGTTTTTTGGGCTGCCTTCGATCAGCTTGTCGCTGTAGACGACGTAAACCAGGACGTTGCGCTTGGCATCGCAGCCGCGGACGATGCGCATGCGCTTGAACAGCAGGGACCTGCGCTGGCGAAAGGCCTCTCCACC
>JALHMC010000036.1 GCA_022844225.1 Hyphomicrobiaceae bacterium
GCGATGACCTTCATGTCGTCGTTCTACGTCGATTATACGGTCGGCGGCCATGTGCAGGGGCCATCCGGCAACCGCGCCCAGAGCCGGTTGCCCACGGCCGATCTCTTCAAGGTCAAGGGCGGGCACATCCTGCTCGCCGTCAACAATGAGAAGCAGTTCGCCGCGCTGTCGAAGGCGATCGGCAAGCCCGACCTCAACAAGGACCCCCGCTTTGTCGACTGGCCGACACGCATCGCCAATGATGCAGCGCTCCGCACCATCATCGAGGGCGTTTTCGCGTCCAACGACGCGGCCTATTGGGACGATTACCTGACCGCCAACGATGTCCCCTGTGCCCGCGTTTGGCGCATCGACGAGGTGGTCGAGAATCCGCAACTCGAGCATCGGCCCGTCATGCAGGAGATCGACAGCCCCTACGGCCGCCTCAAGATGATTGGCTCCGGCTTCCGCTTCGAGCACGATGGCGGCTCGATCGAATTTCCACCGCGGCTGCCCGGGGCCGACACCGATGCGGTACTCGGCGAGGCCGGCTACTCGGCGGCTGAAATCGCGGCATTTCGCAAGGCAGCCGTGGTTGCCGAGGGTATCGAACTGGATCGACGGAAGAAGTAGGTCCGCCCTCACCGCTCCTGCAGCGACTGCACGTAGTAGACGAGTTCCAGGACGCGGGCGCGGACGGCGGCTTCACCGCCATAGGGGCCGTATTTGTCGCCGACATCCTCGATGTATCGGCGGCCCCAGACCGGCATGTCGCGGGTGCCGTGAGCCGGAATCATGGCGCGCCCGTCTATCGTCTGGAACACCTTCAGGAACGGGAACTTGTAGTCGTTGGTCTCCTCGAGCTTGGTCAGATCGGTGGGTTTGACTTTGAGGGCCGACGCCATGGGGCCGTCGCCCTTGCCTTTAGGGCCATGGCAAACCTGACAGGAGATCCGGTACTCCTCGGCGACGGCGTAGCGATCCTGGGCGGCGGCTACGGATGAGAATGCGCATAGGACGCCTGACGCGGCGATGGCTGTCGCCAGACTCGATTTCAAGATCATCGTGGCCTCCCGTTTCCAGTCCGGATGCGAACATTGAGCGGGTGCATCCTGCGAGATCGCGTTGACGCGGATCAATTCTCTGTTTCAACGATTTTCAGATCACATCTGATGTTCCGCCGCGGGAGATTTTGACTGTGCAGCGAAATCCCGCAGGTGCTTTGCCAAAGGAGCGCTTGCACCAGAGAGCGCGCGTGCACCACCCTAGAACCGAGATACCGTCCAATCGCTACGGAGCCACCCATGTCCGACGCCGTTACCTATGTCTCGAAGAACGACATCGCCATCATTACGCTGAACCGGCCGGAGAAGATGAACCGGATGGACAATGCGCTGATGGACGGGCTCTGCGAGGCCTGGCAGCGGTTCGGCAAATCGGACGATCGCGTGGCGGTCCTCACCGGCGCCGGGACCAGAGCCTTCTGCGCCGGCGCCGATCTGCAGAACCCGCCGCGCGGCCTCTACCATGGCGTGCCCGGCGTCGGCGTCGCGGTCGACAAGCCGATCATCGCGGCGGTGGCCGGCTGGTGCGTCGGCGGCGGCATGGTGCTCACGACCATGTGCGACCTGATGATCTGCGCCGACAACGCCATTTTCACCTACCCTGAAGTGAAGGTCGGTTTCTCCGGCGGATTGATCACCAATCTCGTGACGCGAATTCCTCACAAGATCGCCATGGAATTACTGCTGATCGGCGAACAGATCGATGCCAAGCGCGCTTATGAGGTCGGCTACGCGAACAAGGTCGTGCCGATCGATCAGCTGATGCCGGAAGCCATGATCTGGGCTGGGAAGATCGCAGCCAACGCGCCAATGCCGACGCGGGCTCTCAAGCATTGGGCGAGCCAGACGCTGCCCAAGAGCCCGACGGAGATCGGCGGCTCCGCGCGCTACATGACCGATATGATCGATCACTCGGCCGACTGGGTGGAGGGCCGGACGGCCTTCAAGGAGAAGCGCGCACCGAAATTCAAAGGCAAGTGAGCCCTACGGGAAAAAACGAGAGAGAGGAGACGCACATGCGCTTTCAGGACCAAGCCATCGTCATCACCGGCGCGGGCAGCGGCATCGGCCGTGAGACAGCGATCGAGTTCGCCAAGGAGGGCGGCGTCGTCGCCGTGTCCGACATCGACGCGAAGACGGCGGAACGCACGGTCGAGGAGATCACCAAGGCGGGCGGCCGCGCCTATCCTTTTCCGCTCGACACCACCGATCCGAAGGCGGTGCAAGCGACCTTCGATGCCATCGAGCGGCGGCTCGGTCGGCTCGACGTCCTCGTCAACAGCGCCGGCATCCGCGAGATCAAGCCGGTGATCGAACTCTCTCACGAGGAGTGGAGCCGGGTCATCAACGTCAACATCACCGGCGTCTTCCTGTGCTCGCAGGCTTTCGTACAGCGGATCGTCAAGGCCGGTCGGCAAGGCTCGATCGTCAACCTCGCCTCGACGCTCGGCGTGACGGCGGCACCCAATCGGCCCGCATACACAGCCTCGAAGCATGCCGTGGTGGGCCTCACCAAGGAGATGGGGCTCGAACTCGGCACCAGCGGTATCCGCGTCAATGCCGTCGGTCCCGGCGTAACGCGGACTGCTCTCACCGAGCGCTACTTCCAGGATCCGGCAATGGCCGAGACCGTGAAATCCGTCCACGCCATGAACCGGTGGGGCGAAGCACGCGAGATTGCCCGAGCCATCCTGTTCCTGGCGTCCGACGACGCGAGTTTCATCACAGGGACGACGCTGATCGTCGATGGAGGTTGGACGGCGGGCAAGAAGATGTGACACGGGACGGGTGCGCGCAGGCATTGCTCACCACCCCTAGGGCGCCAGCCGCTCACGTGTGTACCTCACCGCCTCCGCGACCGTCTCGACGGTCACGACCGGGCCGCTTCCGCCGATGGTGAGTTCGAACTGGCCGCGGCGCCAATGCCAGATGCCGAGCACGTTCGGGCCGCGTTCGATCGCCACGCCGCTCGGCTGGCGTTCGGCCGCCTTCGCGCCGCGGGCCGTAAGGTCGCGGTCGGCGTTGAGTGCGTCGCGCAACTGCGCTTCCATGATCGCGGTCGCCATTGGCCTTCACCGCCTCTCGCTGAGGGTGGGGCGCCGGCCGCGTGTTCGTGCGGCGCTGGTGCCTAGCCGTCTTCGTCACCGTCGGGCGAGGAAAGAACGTGCTGCCGAAGCGAGGTATTCCCAATTCGCCGAAAATGCCTTCATTAATGATCGTAAGGGTATTTCGATCATTAACAGCGGCTCGATTTCGGCTCACTCTTCCATATAGGATCGCACGGCTGATTTTCTACAGCTCGCCCGCCGCCCGAGCGGCATCGACGACGGCGACGGCCGACATATTCAACAAACCGCGAACGGTGATCGACGGGGTCACGATGTGCACGGGCTGCGCCGCGCCGAGCAGGATCGGCCCGATGGCGACGCTGTCCGACACGACCTTCAACAGGTTGAAAGCAATATTGGCCGCGTCGAGTCCTGGCGCGATCAAGAGGTTGGCGGCCCCCGTCAGCCGCGAGCGCGGGAACAACTCCTCGCGAATGAACGGAGAGATCGCGGCATCGGCCTGCATCTCCCCCTCGACTTCGAGCTCGGGGCCCCAGTCCTTCAGGGTCGCGAGCACGTTGCGCATTTTCTGCGCGGACGGAGTGTTCTCGCTGCCGAAGCTCGAATGCGAAAGCAGCGCGACGCGCGGCTCGATGCCGAAGCGTCGGACGACGTCCGAGGCAAGCATCGTGATCTCCGCCAGTTGATCCGCCGTGGGATCGTAGGTGACGTGTGTGTCGGCGATGAACAGCGGGCCGCTAGGCAGGATCATGGCCGATAGGGCTGCAAATCCCCGGACCCCGCCGAGTTGGCCGACGACCTGCGAAACGTGCCGAAGCTGCGTCTGGTATCGCCCGACGGCGCCACAGATCATCGCATCGGCGTCCCCGCGCCGAAGCAGAAGTCCGGCGACCACCGTCGAGCCGTTCCGCACGACACGTTGGGCGTGCGAGGGTGAGACGCCCCGGCGCTCGACGAGCTGATGGTACTCGTCAGTCAAGGCGGGAACGCGCGGATCGGTCGCGAGATCGAAGATGTCATAGTCGCGCTCGGAGCGCATTCGTAGGCCGAGGTGCGTAATTGAGCGCGCGATGCCCTCCCGTGATCCGACAAGGATCGGGCGGGCGAGGCGCTCGCTCACGACCTGCTGTGCGCACTGCAGCACGTATGGGTGTTCGCCCTCGGCGAAGACGAGACGCTTTGGCGTTGATTGCGAGGCTCGGCGCGCCGCATCGAAGACGGGCCGCATGACGAAGCCCGATCGATAGACGAAGCCATTGAGCTTGTGGCGATAGCTGTCGAAATCGGTGATGGGGCGCGTCGCGACACCGGATTCCATGGCGGCCTTCGCGACGGCGGGCGCGATCTCGGTGATCAGCCGCGGATCGAACGGCTTCGGCAAAATGTAGTCGCGCCCGAACACGAACGTCTCGGCTCCATAGGCGGCGAGTACGATGTCGGAGGCCTCGCTTTCGGCGATCCCCGCCAATGCGGTGACGGCAGCGGCCTTCATCTCCTCGGTGATGCTGGTGGCCCCGACGTCGAGCGCGCCGCGGAAGATGAAGGGAAAGCACAGCACGTTGTTGATCTGGTTGGGATAGTCCGTCCGCCCCGTGGCAATCACGGCATCGTCGCGCACCGCCAGCACATCCTCAGGCAGGATCTCGGGTGTCGGGTTGGCCAGTGCGAAGACCAGCGGCTTGGCCGCCATGGACGCCACCATGTCGCGCGTGACGACACGGGCTGCCGAGAGGCCGAGCAGTACGTCCGCGCCACGAATGGCTTCGGCGAGCGTGCGGGCGCGCGTCTCCTGGGCGTAGACATCGAGGTAGGGGTTCATCAGTTCATTGCGGCCTTTGAAGACGACGCCCTTGATGTCCGTCAGCATGACGTTCTCGCGGCGGAGGCCGAGCGTCACCAGCAGGTTCACGCAGGCGAGTGCCGCCGCACCGGCGCCGGACGTCACCAGGCGAACCTCGCTGATCGACTTGCCAACCACCTTCAGGCCATTGAGGATGCCGGCAGCGACGACGATTGCGGTGCCGTGCTGGTCGTCGTGGAAGACCGGAATACGCATTCGGGCCCGCAGCCGCTTCTCGATTTCGAAGCACTCCGGCGCCTTGATGTCCTCGAGGTTGATGCCACCGAACGTGGGCTCCAGCCGAGCAACGGCTTCCACGAACGGATCGACGTTCTTCTCGTCCACCTCGATGTCGAACACGTCGATACCGGCGAATTTCTTGAACAGGACCGCTTTGCCCTCCATCACCGGCTTGGCAGCGAGCGGCCCGATATCGCCAAGCCCGAGCACCGCCGTGCCGTTGGTGATCACACCAACGAGATTGGCGCGGGCCGTGTACCGGGCAACCGTCGATGAATCCGCCGCGATGGCCTCGCAGGCATAGGCGACGCCCGGGCTGTAGGCGAGCGCAAGGTCGGCCTGGTTGGCGACCGGCTTGGTCGGCTGGATCGCCACTTTCCCCGGCGGATCGGCCTCGTGATAGTCGAGGGCGATGCGCCTCATGGTGTCGTCAGGCATGGTCCCTCGATTGTGCCAGAGTGTCGGGCTCGGCCACTCGCGGCCTTTGGGCTGATACTACGACGCGCAAGGGTCGTTCGCGAAGGCGTCTTGCGCATGGACGCGGCGGGAACCAGTCCCTAGATTGCGCCGGCCAAGCCAAGGCCGTGTGACGGCCATCCCAGGATACGACGTTCATGAATGAGCACATGCGGCCGCATGAATCCGCGGATCGTGATCGTGATCGCGACGCGAGCGAGCCCTTCTTCGGCATCGGCGATCCCGGCGCGCTGGAGGCCTACTACGCGGGGGCCACAGGCGAAAGGCCGGCGCGCCGCGCTTTGTCTGCAGCGACAATCGGCAATGGCGGTGCCGAAGTCGCGCTGATAGAGGCCTATCGGTCACGCGGCTTCCTGCGGGCCACGCTCGATCCGCTGGGGCTCGCGCCGAGACCTGCGATCGACGCGCTGGCGGCGACGCAGTATGGCCTCAACCCCCAGGCTGCGCGGCCGCTCGTCGATCGCCTGGAGCAGGCCTACTGCGGCAATATCGGCTGGGAGATCGGACACATCCACGATCCGGCGCGTCGGTCTTGGCTGGCAGCGGAAGCGGAGGCTGGAGAGGCCGCTCTGCCGGACGATGCCACGCGCGCCCGCATTCTGGCGTTATTGGCAAAGGCGACGGCCTTCGAGGCGGGTCTCGCGCAACGCTATCCGGGTGGCCGCTTGTTCGGGCTCGGAGGAGCTGAGAGCTTTCTCATCGCCATCGCGACCATTCTCTCGGAAAGCGTGCAACTCGGCGCCGACGAAGTCGTCATCGGCGGCATGCACAGGGGCCGCTTCAGTCTGCTTGCCAACGTGCTCGGCAAGCCCATCAATCAGATGGTCGCCGAGATCCTCGGTAAGCCCGCAGTGCCGGACGGCATCGACTGCTCGTCGGACGTGTCCTACCACCTCGGTTACTCGGGCGACCTCGATATCGCGGGCGGCAGGTTGCACGTCTCCGTGTCGGCCCATCCGTCACACCTGCAACTCGCGCCGATCATGGCGCAGGGCCGCGCGCGCGCCAAACAGGCGATGCGTGGCGCCGGCGGCAGGCAGGCCGTGCTGCCGCTCCTGCTGCACACGGACGCGAGTTTCGCTGGGCAAGGTCTCGTTGCCGAGATGCTGCAGCTCTCGGGGCTTGCCCCGTTCGATCTCGGCGGCACCATCCACGTCGTCATCAACAACCAGCTCGGCTTCACGACGACGCCCGAAGACGGCCGCACGGCCCGCGGCGCGACCGACATCGCCCGCCTGATCGAAGCGCCGGTGCTCCACGTCAACGGCGACGACCCGGAGGCCGTGTGGCGCGTCGGCCTGGTCGCAGCCAACTGGCGGGCGACGTTCGGCACCGACATCGTCATCGATCTCGTCTGCTACCGGCGGCCCGGCCACAACGAGATCGACGAGCCGCGCTTCACCCAACCGGTGATGTATCGCGCTGTCGATGCGTTGGCGCCGGTCGACCAACTCTACGCGGCGGCCTTGGCGGCGAAAGGCATCGACACCAGCGGTGCCGACGCCGCGCGCGCCACGTTACAGGCCGAGATCGCCGAGGCGTTCGCCGGTGCCAAATCCTGGAAGACCAATTCCGCCGATTGGTTCGACGGGGCCTGGAAAGGTTTCGCAGCCGGGACGGTGGCCGACATGCTTGCGCCGGCCGCCACCGGTGTGCACAGCCCTCGCCTCGTCGCCATCGGCCGCGCCATCACGACCCCGCCAGCGGACTTCGACGTCGACCCCAAGGTCCAGCGGTTCCTCGATGAGCGCCGCAAATCGATCGAAACGGGCGAAGGCATAAACTGGGCGACGGGCGAAGCCCTGGCGCTGGCGACGCTGGCGGCGGAAGGCACGCCCGTCCGGCTCGGCGGCCAGGACACCGTACGCGGCGCCTTTACGCAGCGTCATCTCGAGCTGCACTGCCAGCGCACGGGGCGGCGTCACCTCACACTACGCCCGGCGGCCGCCGACGACGTCGCGATGGAAATCCACAATACGCCGCTGATCGAGCATGCCATCGCCTGCTTCGAGTACGGCATCTCGATGGCCGATCCGCGCCGGCTGGTGATCTGGGAGGCGCAGTTCGGCGAGTTCCTGAACTATGCACAGGCCGTGTTCGACCAGTGTATCGCCTGTGGCGAGGACCGCTGGCTGCGCTCCTCCGGTCTCGTCATTCTGCTGCCCCATGGCCTCGACGGCGGCGGCCCTGACCACTCGACGGGACGGCCCGAACGTTTGCTCGCCGCGTGCGCGGGCGCCAACCTGCAGGTCGTCAACGCCTCGACACCGGCCAATTTCTTCCACGTGCTGCGCCGCCAGATGCATCGGCCGTTCCGCAAGCCCCTCGTAGTTTTGTCGCCGAAAGCCCTGCTGCGCACCAAGGCCTGCGCGTCGGCGCTTGCCGATTTCGCGGAAGGCACGAGTTTCCGGGCCGTGATCCCTGACGCGGGCGTAACGAGCGCCCGCCGAGTCGTGATGTGCTCGGGCAAAGTCTACTACGAACTCGCCGAGGCGCGTGCCGCGCGCGGCCTCGACAAAACCGTGGCCCTCGTCAGGCTGGAGCAATTGTATCCGCTGCCCGAAGCCGAGATCTCTGCGGCGCTCGCAGCCCATTCCGGCGCCGAGCTGGTCTGGTGCGAGGAAGAGCCCGAGAACATGGGCACTTTCTCATGGCTCGACCGCCGCCTCGAGTCGCTGGCCGGCCGCCCCGTCCGCCGCGCCGGCCGCCCCGCCGCTGCCACGCCCGCCGTCGGCGTCAAGTACTGGCACGAAGCCGAGATCAAGGCCTTCGTCGAGGAAGCTCTGGGTGGGGTGGGGTGAGGAGAGAAGACTCGGAATGGACGTCGCCGCGGAAGAAACGCCGACGTGACAGGCAGACCAGCGGCCAGTGTGGTTGTCGAAAAATAGAGCGAAAAATGTGAATTATTGAGGATGATGGCCGCGCTGCTCCCCATTGCACCATTAGAAATTGCCAGCCCCGCGATCGAAAGTTCTTCAGCGATCTGTGATGGATGCGGAGCATTCGCGCGACTTCGGAAACGATTTGTTGGAACGAACTGAGGCACATAGATCTCTCGTTGGTGGGCGGAAGCAAAGAAAGCAGATTATCCGTGAAGGGATCAATGTTTGTTGCTTGGCCGGAGACCGGGCCGCTGACGAGGTGGCTCGGGGTAGCGCGGGCCCGCCTGAATATGCTTTTCACCAAAGGGGGTCACCTGCTGGCGCCCTGCCTACGGGCCATGGCGGTGACACAGGTCGCCAAGTCGGGTCGCTTTCCTCTGATGAGGTTCTTCGGCATCGGTGGGTTTCTTCTGATGTCAATGGCGGCGGGCGCTCTGACACTCCACCATTACGCGCACGACAAAGCTTCAATGCTCAGAATGGCGGAGAGCCAGAACAGTGCCTTAGCGAGGGCGTTCGCAAACGAGATCTGGTTGCGCCATGGCTCCTACTTCGCCTCCGCACGAGGGCTCGACGGGGACGCTCTGCGCGCCCGCCCAGAAACCGCTGAGATCGACGCGCAAGTGCGCAAACTCGTTCGCGGCCTTCCGGTCATGAAGGTCGCAATACACGATCCCAACGGATTGACGATTTATTCATCGGATCCCGCCGGGATCGGCGGAAGCAAGCATGGCAACCCCGGATTTATGCGGGCCGTCAGCACTGGCCATCCAGAAAGTAAGTCATCCTTTCGCGGCGAGTTTTCCGCATTCTCCGGAGTTGTCGGTAACGTCGATCTGGCAGAAACCTACGTTCCGCTCGTTCTGCCTACCGGCCAGATAGGCACGGTTTTCGAGCTGTATACGGACATAACGTCCCAGATCAATTTCATGACCCGAGACAATATTCTCGAATCAGCCATCATCATCGGATCGATGATGGTGACGTTTCTCGGCATGTTGCTGGTTGTTTATCGGGCAGATAAGGTCATATCCAGACAGCATGGCGAATTGGCTCGATCGAATGCCGAGCTGTCGTCCGCGCATGCGTTGGCCGACGGGCTCAACGCGAAACTCAATGAGAAAATTGTCGAACTCGAGCGTTCTAATCGCGATTTGAAGGACTTCGCCCAGGTCGCCGCGCATGACCTGCAGGAACCGCTCCGTAAGATCGAGGCCTTCAGCCAGCGTCTGATGTCGCGCTATGGGGATCGCTTGCCGGATGAAGGTCAGATGTTCGTCGAGCGCATGACTGATGCCTCGATCCGCATGCGCCAGCTCATAACCTCACTTCTCGCCTACGCGCGGCTCAATCAGGAAGGTCAGGCCGTAGCAACGGTCGACCTGCAGGAGACAATGCGCGATGTTCTTTCCGATCTGCAATTGCGCATCGAAGAGACAGGTGCGGACGTGCGGGTTGGTAACCTTCCCACGGTCGTTGCCATTCCATCGCAAATGGTCCAGCTCACGCAGAACCTTATCGCCAATGCGCTCAAATTCATCCGGCCCGGCGTCGCGCCCGTTATCGAGGTATCCAGCCGGTTCTTGGAGGGGGGCGATGGCATGGCCTGCGTCCAAATCGTCGTGTCCGACAATGGCATCGGCTTCGACGACAAAGCTGCCGCTAAGCTGTTCAAGCTGTTCCATCGCCTTCACGGCCGTAGCGAGTATGAGGGAACAGGAGTTGGGCTGGCCACCTGCCGTAGGATCGCTGAAAACCACGGCGGGACGATTGTCGCGAGCGGCGTTCTTGGTCAGGGCGCGACGTTCACGGTCACCCTTCCGGTCGGGACGCAGCAGAGTTGAAATCGAATTCGGAGTAATGCGCATTGCCAGCGGAAAGCCGAGCGAAGATCAGTCTTGCTTGACCTAGGGCGATGATAGCCCGTCGCCTCCGTCCCTCACTCTGACGCGAAAATCATGAGCTGATCCGAATCGACCGCGCGAGCTCCGACCTCCACTCGGTCGAGATGGGGCAAAGCCCCCCCTCAAGGCCACTTCACCACCGGCGGCATGACGACAGGATCGAGGTCGCGTTGCCGCCCGTCCTTTGGCCCGCCTCGCCGACGTTGACGGCCCCCACCACCTCCTCCATGGTGATTTCAAAAAGCAGTCAAACGGGAGGAAATAACATGCGGCGACGGACATTTATGCAGCTCGCTGGCAGTGCCGGCGCGGGGCTCTCGCTTTCTCCGGCCGTGGTTCGCGCACAGGCCCCTTGGCCCAGCAAGCCCGTCAAGATTATCGTACCGTTCGGCGCTGGCGGCGGTACCGACAACCTCGCCCGTTACTGGTCGGAGAAGCTCGGCCGAGCCTTCGGCCAGCAGTTCGTGATCGAGAATCGAGGCGGCGCCGGTGGCATGATCGGCACCGAGGCCGCCGCGAAGGCCGAGCCCGACGGCTATACGCTCCTGATTTCCTCGAACTCGTCGACCGTCAACCTGCCGCTTCTACGCAAGACATCCTATGGTAAGGAGTCGCTGCAGCCCGTCGTGCGTGTCGGCGATGGCATATCCGGCTTCTGCGTTTATCCGGGCACCGGCTTGAAGTCGATCAAGGAGCTGGTGGACTACGTCAAGGCCAATCCCGGGAAGATGCCATTCGGGACGCCAGGAATGGGCACCAGCGGCCATATGCGCATGGAGATGCTGCAGCACCGGGCCGGCATCAAATTCCTGCACGTGCCGTATCGCGGCGGCGCGGAAGTCTTGAACGATCTGCTGACCGGCACCGTTGAGATCGCCAACGATCCGTCTAACAATGCCGCCACCAAGGCGGGCAAGGCTAAACTGCTGTGCATCAATCACAGCACTCGCAGCCCCGAATATCCGGATGTGCCGACGCTCACGGAGGCCGGCTATCCCGATTCCGACGTGCCGTTGTGGTTCTCGATCTGGGCTCCCACGGGTGTGCCGGCGTCCATCGTGGAGGCCATTCACGCCAAGGTGACCGAGATTGCGAAGCTGCCTGAAACGGAGGCTCGTCTGCTACTCGTTGGCATGCTGCCGGTCACCTCGACTTTGGCAGAGCTGCAGGCCTTTCGGGAAGCCGAGATCAAGACCACGAGCGAACTCATCAAGCTGGCCAACATCAAGATCGAGTAGACAACGGCTGCGCTACCGGTCCTGCCGATTGGCGCGCAGCTCGTCAGCCTCGCTCGAGACCCGCACTCCGCGCGTCCCACCCGCCCCTCAAGGCCACTTCACCACCGGCGGCATCGACGACAGGATCGACGTCACGTTGCCGCCTGTCTTCAACCCGAACACGGTGCCTCGGTCGTAGAGCAGGTTGAACTCCACGTAGCGGCCACGGCGGATCAGTTGCTCCTCGCGCTCGGCCTCTGTCCATGTCTTGGCAAAGTTCGCGCGGACGAGGCGCGGGTAGATGTCGGCGAAGGCACGGCCTACGTCCTGCGTGAACCGGAAGGCGAGGTCCCATCCGCCCTCCTCCAGCGTCGGCGTCAGATAGTCGTAGAAAATGCCGCCGATGCCGCGCATTTCTTTCCGGTGCGGCAGATAGAAATACTCGTCGCACCAGTCCTTGTAGCGAGGATAGTCGATCGGCTTCGGATAGGGTGCGCAGGCCGCCTCCATGGCCGCATGGAACGCGACCGTATCGGCATCGTCCTGCGTGCGCCGGGCATCGAGTACGGGCGTCAGGTCGGCGCCCCCGCCGAACCACCATTTCGACGTGACCACCATGCGCGTGTTCATGTGCACGGCTGGGACGTGCGGGTTGTGCATGTGTGCGATCAGCGAGACGCCCGAGGCCCAGAAGCGCGGGTCCTCCTCGGCGCCCGGGATCTGCTTCCGGAACTCCGGCGCGAACTCGCCGTGCACGGTGGACGTGTGCACGCCGACCTTCTCGAACACGCGGCCCTTCATCATCGCCATACGGCCACCGCCACCCGCCTTGCCGGTGTGATCGGTCCGTTCCCACGGCGTGAATACGAAACGGCCCGGCCTCTGGTCCGAGAGCGGCGCGCCGGCCGGCAACTCATCCTCCAGCCGCTCGAAGGCCGGGCAGATGATCTCGTTGCGCAGCGTCTCGAACCAGCCGCGCGCGGACGTCTTTCTGGACTCGAGTTCGGTCACCGACATGGCGTGGCCCTTGATATCCGGCCGCAACCGGCCTAGCTGATCGCTAGGCACTGATGGTCGCTCGCGGCATTGACTTTGGTCATCGTGACGTCCCTTTTGGGGGATAGGCGGTCCTAAATCCAGACCTCTTCCGATCCAGGCACCCCGTGAGCGCCCTCGACGGCTGCTGCGGCCGCGCTTGTACGGTCGGTCAAACCCGTTCGAGGCCCCATGCTCCGCTGGTTCGAGACACGCATCGACGCCTTTCCCGACGATCCGCCCGAGCGGCCCCCCACGCGGCTGCTCGACTTCTATTGGTATTATGTGAAGCCGGTCTGGCCGGTCTTCCTTCTGTTGCTGATCGTCGGCTGCGTCGGGTCCCTGATCGAAGTGGCTCTGTTTGCCTTCGTTGGCTCTCTTGTCGACCTGATGCGGGAGTCCAAGGAGCCGGAGAAATTCTTCTCCGACCATGGCGGCACGCTGCTGGCCATGGGCTTCGTCGCGCTCATTCTCCGTCCCATCGTCTCTACGGCGCACGACCTGATCAAGAATCAGATGATCTCGGGGCCGTTCACGACGCGCATCCGCTGGCTGACGCATCGCTATGTGCTCCGCCAGAGCCTCGGGTTCTTCCAGAACGATTTTGCCGGTCGCGTAGCCAACAAGGTCATGCAGACGGGCCCGGCGCTTCGCGAATCGGTCGTGCAGGTGGTCGACGCGGTCTGGTACGTGGCCGTCTACTGGACCGGCGCGCTCGTGCTCTTTGCCCAGGCGGACTGGCGCTTGACGTTGCCGCTGCTCGCCTGGCTCGTCGCCTACGGTTTTGCCATCGTCCATTTCGTGCCGCGCATCAAGCAGGCCTCGACTGAGGCCTCCGAGGCGCGATCGATGCTGATGGGGCGGATCGTCGACAGCTACACCAACATTCTGACCGTCAAGCTCTTCGCCCACGCCGATCGCGAGGACGGTTATGCCCGCGACGGCCTGCGCGAGCAGATGAGCAAGTGGCAGGCGTCCCTTCGCCTGCTCACGAAGCTCGAGCTGGTGCTCTACACGATGAATGGCCTGCTGCTGGTTTCGGTGACGGGACTGGCGCTCTGGCTCTGGTCTGGCGGGCTCCTGACCATCGGCGCCATCGCGCTGGCGACCGGGCTCGTCATCCGCATCGTCAACATGTCGGGATGGGTCCTGTTCACGGTCGCCGGCATCTTCGAGAACATCGGTATCGTCCAGGAGGGTGTCGAGACCATCTCACGCAAGAACGACGTCGTCGATGGCCCCGAGGCGCGGCCGCTCGCTGTTTCGCGGGGCGAGATCCGCTTCGAGAACGTCCGCTTCAACTACGGCATAACCTCTGCCCAGCAGGACGAGCCGGGAACGGCACTGCGTCCGCGCATCATCCGGGATCTCTCGCTGACCATCCGGCCGGGTGAGAAAGTCGGTCTCGTCGGTCGCTCGGGCGCGGGCAAGTCGACCCTCGTCAACCTGCTGTTGCGCTTCTACGACCTCGAGGGCGGACGCATTCTGATCGACGGCCAGGACATACGCGGGGTGACGCAGGAATCACTTCGAGCCCAGATCGGCATGGTGACGCAGGACACGTCCCTGCTGCATCGCTCGGTGCGCCATAACATCCTCTACGGACGGCCCGAGGCCGCCGAGGAGCGCGCCATCGCGGCCGCGCGGCGTGCGGAAGCTCACGATTTCATCGTCGGCGCCGCCGACATGAAAGGCCGTCGTGGCTACGATGCCCACGTCGGCGAGCGGGGGGTGAAACTTTCAGGTGGCCAGCGCCAGCGTATCGCGATCGCCCGCGTGCTGTTGAAGGACGCGCCGATCCTGGTGCTCGACGAGGCGACGAGCGCCCTCGACAGCGAGGCCGAGGCAGCGATCCAGGAGCAGCTCTTCAACCTCATGCAGGGCAAGACTGTGATCGCCATCGCGCACAGGCTGTCGACCATCGCCGCGATGGATCGCCTGGTGATCATGGACGGTGGTGCCATCGTCGAGCAGGGCAGTCACGCCGAGCTGATCCAGCGCGGTGGTCTCTACGCCGAGTTATGGTCGCGCCAGTCCGGCGGCTTCCTGGCCGAGGCGGCGGAATAGGCCGGATTGACAAACAGCGGTGCTCGTCGGTCAATCGGACCCAACTCGGAGCAACCGGGGCTTGATCGGGAGAGATGCGCGATGCGTCGTCGTGAATTCCTGGCTGCAACCACTGCCGCCCTGCTGGCGAGCCCCACTTTCGCACGTGCCCAGGCGAAGTGGCCGGAACGGCCGGTCAAACTCATCGTGCCCTTTGCGCCCGGCGGCTCGACGGACCTCGTGGCCCGGCCTTGGGCCGAGAAGCTCACCGAGGCCTTCGGCCAGCAGTTCGTGGTCGAGAACCGAGGCGGGGCCTCGGGCATGATCGGCGCGGAGGCCGTCGCCAAGGCGCCTGCCGACGGGTATACCTATCTCGTCGGAACGAGCACCCCGATCGTGACGCTGCCGCTTCTGCGCAAGGTGTCCTACGACCCGAAGGCGTTCATTCCTGTAGGCCGCGTCGGCGATGCCGTGACAGGGTTCGTGATCAACCCGGCGACCGGCATCAAGACGTTCAAGGAAATGATCGATTACGCCAAGGCGAACCCGGGCAAGCTCGCGTTCGGCTCATCGGGCATCGGCACCGCGCCCCATATTCGCTTCGAGCTGATGCGGCAGGCCACGGGGGTAGATATCCTTCACGTTCCCTATCGTGGTGGCGCCGATACCTTGAACGATCTGCTGAGCGGTGCCATCCAGCTTATGAACGAGTCCTCGAGCATGCCGCATATACGCGCCGGCAAGCTGATCCTGCTCAACGTCAATCATCACACTCGCATCCCCGAGTTTCCCGACGTGCCAACCCTGACCGAACTCGGATATCCCGGCATCGATGGCGGCTCCTGGTTCGGCATTCATGCCATTCGCGGCGTGCCGCAGGAGATCCTCGAGAGGTTCAACGCCAAGCTCGTCGAGATCGGCAAGACGCAAGACATGCAGGAGCGCATCGCCAAGGCGAACGCCGTGCTCACCCCTCAAACCCTGCCCGAGGTGGCCCAGCACCTGGAGAACGAGGCGCAGATCACCATCCGCGCGGTCAACTCGGCGGGTATCAAGGCCGAGTAAGCGACACTCGAGCGCTTTGCGAGGCTTTGTCATATCGTCGTCGTGCTGCAGCGCTAGCGAAGTTTGGACGTTGCGGACGTCCCGTCCGGTCCCACGAGCAAGTGACGCATGACACAGCAGCCGAGTTCGGCCGCGACTGGCCCTCTGCTGCCGACAGTGCGCCCGCCATGGCTGATCATCAACGGCCTCGGGCTCTACGTGCTGCTGATGTACGGCATCACGTACTACGCCATATCGACCGCGGCTCCCCGCATGGCTGTGACGTTCGGCATCGGCGTGTCGTCGGTGTTCGCGCTGTTGACGGTGTCGCTGCTGGCCACCGCGATGGTGGCGCCCGCGCTCGGTCGATGGGTCGACAAGATTGGCAGCACGCGAGCGCTGCTGATCGGCACGGTCGCGAGGGCAGTCGCATTGGCCTTGATGGCGCTCGCCCCTGAATTCTGGTCGTTCGCGGCCGCGTTCGTTATCGTTCAGGTGCTGGGCCAGCTGACGGAATACGACGCGACGTTCGCGGTTGCGGTCGACCTCGCCGGCAACGACGCGCGCAAGGCCATGAGCCAGATAACCCTGTGGGGCGGTCTGGCGTCCACGGCCTTCTGGCCACTGACGGCCCTCATGCTGCGCCACATGGCCTGGCAGGACATGCTTCTCGTCCATGTCCTGCTCCTGGCTGTCGTCGCTGTTCCGATCGCAGCGCGCGCGGGGCAGATCGCACAACGGCGGGGCGGGCGCGGCGCCGCAGCCGCAAACCCGGGGGCGGATCGGGACGTGCCTAGTCCTCCTCCGGCGCCTTCGCCCTTGGTCTTTTCCGTGCTGGCCGCCGCGTTCGCGTTCGGTGGCGTCGCCTACACCTTGCCGGCGCTCATGCTACCGGTGCTCGAGGGACTGGGGCTCGGTGCGGCAGCGATCGTCGCGGGCATGCTCTTCGGCCCGGCCCAGACAGCAGGCCGGTTCATGGATCTGCTGCTCGGAAGGCGCGTCAAGGCGCTGCACGTTGCCATCATGGCTACGGCGATGCTCCTGGTCGCGCTTGCCGTGTTGCTCTTGGGATCGGGCATTCCCGAGATGGCGATGGTGTTCGCCATGTTGTTCGGCGCCGGCGCCGGCGTCAGCTACGTCGCGAGAGGCAGCGTGGTACTCGAGATTTACGGGACTGAAGCCTATGCTTTGTGGCTCGGTCGCCTCAGCTCCGTGCGCCTCGTGGTCTCAGCCGCGAGCCCGTTCGTCCTCTCGCTCGTTCTTGAGAACCTCGGAGCCGCGAGCGTGATCGCGGTCTGCCTTGGCGTTGCGATGCTTTCGCTCGGTTGCTTTCTCTGGCTCGCGTGGCGCCTGCGGTCAGGGCATTGAGGCGAAACTCGCAAAATCCACGATGTTCGGCCGTCTCAACATCCCGCGACGGTCTCTTCCTGAATCCAAGCCTTGACCTGGGCGAGGGCATTCGGCCGCGACAGGCCGCGCTTGCAGGCCTCACGGTAGATCGTCATCTGCCTGTCTGCGCTCGTCCCGTCCGTTAGGATGCGTTCGACTCCGTCAAGTTCGGATTCCGAGCCGAGGATGCGGGCGTGCGGGCGTACGAGCTCGACTAGCTGTCGTGCTGCGTCTGCAGCGGAGATCGAGGCCAGTTGGCCGAAAGGATCGACGAGTTCGGCCTCGATGCCGTAGCGCTGCGCACGCCACTTGTTCTCTTTCGCGAGCGCCCGCTCGGGCGAAGTGATGCCTGCGTTGATCGTCCGGTCCATCACCAGGGCCCGCACCATACCCTGGAAAAGAGCAGCAATAACAAGGCTGTCTTCGAGTCGGGTGCAAGCGTCGGCGATCCTGAGTTCCAGCGTCGGATACTTGTGCGATGGGCGGATCGCCCACCAGATATAGCTGGGGTTGGCAATGATTCCGGCCCGGCGCAGCACCTCTGTATACGCTTCGTATTCGCCCCACGATGACAGCAGTGGCGGCAGCCCCGTGCGTGGCAGCTCCTCGTAGGATGTCAGCCGGTAGCTGGCGAAGCCCGAATCCATGCCCCGCCAGAACGGCGACGAGCACGAAAGCGCCAGCAGGATCGGCAGGAACGGGATCGACCGGCGCATCACGTCGATCCGCGTCTCGTCGTCCGGGAGGCCCACATGCACATGCAAGCCGCAGACGAGATTGCGGAAAGCGAGCAGCTGCAGCTCGCTCACCACCTGGTCATAGCGTTCCTTGGCCGTCTGCTGCTGCTCCGGCCACTCGGCGGTCGGGTGCGTGCCGGAGGCGAGCACCGTCAGGCCGAGTTCGTTGCCGGCCCGTGCCAAGCCGGAGCGAAGACGGCGCATATGGCCGCGCGCCTCTCCGAAGTCGCGGCACACCGGCGTTGCGGTCTCGATCTGACACTGCAGCAGCTCGGGATGCACACCGCCGCCGGCTAGCTCGTTGGCGCGTGCGATGAACCGCTCGTGGGCCTGTGGCTCAATCAGGAGCGTCCGCTCGTGGACGACGAAGAATTCTTCCTCGATGCCGAACGTGAACTCCATCGACAGCCTTTCTCTGCGGCAACAAAGCGCGCTGCCGCAGTTTCAATCGGGAATGCGGCACATACAAGTCCGCTAGTCGGGCGC
Organism: Hyphomicrobiaceae bacterium; assembly: GCA_022844225.1. Lineage (GTDB taxonomy): Bacteria > Pseudomonadota > Alphaproteobacteria > Rhizobiales > Hyphomicrobiaceae. The sequence continues at coordinate 18,410 of JALHMC010000036.1, forward strand.
GGCGCTCAGGTTGCGTGGGCCGCCTGACGGCGTCGGCGGAGATATCCGCCGACGACGAAGACGAACAGCGCACCTAGGGCGGCCGCGAGACGATAGAACATGTCGATCGACATCCCCAGGTAGGCTGCCATGTCGGCGACCTGCTGTCCGATCGCCTTCTCATGTGTGATCAGTTCACCCGAAATCCAGCCCAGAAGCAGCGCGCCGATCCAGATGAAGATGGGGTAGCGCGAGATGAGCCCGAGGATGAGCGTCGATCCGTAGATGATCAGAGGGATCGTGAGTACGATGCCGAAGGCAATGAGGCCCACGGACCCCTTCGCTGCCGCGGCCACGGCGATCACGTTGTCGAGGCTCATGAGCAGGTCGGCCATGGCGATCGTCGAGATAGCGCGCCAGAGCTTGTCGGGCGACGAGACGCTTGGATCACCCTCGCCTTCCTCCTCGCCCAGCAGCAGCTTGACGGCGATCCAAAGGAGGAGCACCCCGCCGATGAGCTTGAGGTAGGGGATGGCCAGCAGGGTCGTGATCATGCCCGCGAAGATGATGCGCAGGATGATGGCTACGGCGGCACCGAGCAGGATGCCCCATTTGCGCTGCTGGGGCGGCAGGTTGCGACAGGCGAGCGCGATCACGACGGCGTTGTCGCCTGAGAGCAGGAGGTCGATCCAGATGATCTGCAGGATCGGGATGACGTAGGGCCAGTAGCTTCCGAAGAACGATTCCATGAAAGCGGTCAGTTCGAAACCCATCGTCGCGCTGCTCCCTATTCTCGCCGGTCCCGCCGAAGTCACCACGCAATAGAGGGCGTCCCCGTTGGACTCCTGTTATGGCAATACCGGCCCGGCCTCCGCTTCGAAGGTTCAGCTGGGCGTAATGCGACGGTTCTGGTAGCCTAGTCGTAAACTTACGGCAAGTTTCATACGGACCTGCGGCATGAGATCGCCTCCATGGCCTCGACAACGGCCGGGTTGCGCGACTATCGTGCGTGCATGGAGCGCTGTGCTTACTCCAACCCTTGCCGACGAAGCTAGGCCGGATGCGGCGGTGCGGTCGCGCGCTTTCCCTCGACAGAAAAAGGATCGGTTCGGGGTCATGACGAGACCAGACGAGAGCGCGGCCCGACGAGGACCAGGAACCAAGGCGGCACGAGCCATCCATCCGGGGGCTGGCCGCCGCTCGGCACCGCTCCATCCCAAAGGGCGAGTGCTTGCGCCGGACGAAATCGCGGAAACCCGTCGCATCGTCGGGGATGGCCCTTACGAGCGGCCCCTTCTGATCGAGTATCTGCACAAGATTCAGGACGCGGAAGGCTGCCTGCCGGCCGGCTTGCTGCATGGGCTCGCGGAGCTGCTGCGCATCCCGATGGCCGAGGTCTACGAGGTGGCGACCTTCTATGCCCACTTCGATGTCGTGCTCGACGGCGAGCCTCGGCCGCCCAAGATTACGGTGCGTGTATGCGACAGCTTGTCGTGCATGCTGGCCGGTGCGGATCGGTTGCTGGAGGAGTTGCAAGCCGAGACCATTGCCGGCGTCAGAGTCGTGCGGGCCCCGTGCCTGGGTTCCTGTCATACGGCGCCGGCAGCCCATGTCGGTCATGCCCATGTGGATCATGCCACCTTCGCCAAGGTTAAGGAGCAAGCGGCGTCCGGCGATGCCCATGTCCACGTGCCGTCCTCGCGCAAACTGCCAGACTACCGCGCCGATGGCGGCTACGCCGCACTCGAGCGTTGCCTCTCCAGCGCGACGCCTGTCGAGGGCGTGATCAAGACCCTCTCCGACAGTGGCCTGAGGGGGCTTGGCGGGGCAGGATTTCCGACTGGGCGCAAGTGGGGTCTCGTCCGCGCCGAACGAGGGCCCCGTCTGATGGCCGTCAACGGCGACGAGGGCGAGCCAGGCACCTTTAAGGACCGCTACTATCTCGAGACCAACCCTCACCAGTTCCTCGAAGGCATGTTGATTGCGGCCTGGGCCGTCGAAGCCGCCGAGGTGTTCGTCTACCTGCGCGACGAGTACCCGGCGGCGCGGCACATCCTGACCCAAGCCATCGCCGAGGCGGAAGCGGCCGGTCTCGCACGCCACACCAAGCTTTCCTTGCGGCGTGGCGCAGGTGCCTACATCTGCGGCGAGGAATCCGCGATGATCGAATCAATCGAGGGTAAGCGGGGGCTGCCGCGCCATCGACCACCCTACGTCGCGCAGGTCGGCATCTTCAATAGGCCGACGCTCGTCAACAACATCGAGACGCTTTACTGGGTGCCACAGATCCTCGCCAAGGGCGTGGACTGGTTCGCAAACCAGGGCCGCAACGGCGCCAAGGGGTTGCGCTCCTACTCGGTGTCCGGCCGCGTGAAGAAACCGGGCGTGGTGCTGACGGCGGCGGGCACCACCGCGCAGGAATTGATCGAACACTGCGGCGGCATGGCCGAGGGACATGCCTTCAAGGGCTACCTTCCGGGCGGCGCCTCGGGCGGCATCCTGCCGGCGTCGATGGCCGAGATCCCCCTCGATTTCGGCCAGCTCGAAAAGCACGGCAGCTTCGTCGGCAGCCACGCGGTTGTGATCCTGTCCGACAAGGACGACATGAAGGCCGTGGCCCTCAATCTCATGCGCTTCTTCGAGGACGAGAGTTGCGGCCAGTGCACGCCCTGCCGCAACGGCACCGAGAAGGCCGTCAAGCTGATGGCCGCGGAGAAGTGGGACGAGTCGTTGCTCTCCGACCTCGCCCAGGTGATGGCCGACGCCTCGATCTGCGGGCTCGGACAGGCAGCCCCCAATCCGCTGAGAAGCGTGCTCAAGTATTTTCCGGACGACCTGAAAAACTGAGATGCGTCCGGCTGCGACCGGAGGAACGGAGCGATCGATGTCCAGCGAGAACCTCAAAGTCGGCATGAAGGCAGAGCTCGTCCGCTTGGTCGACGACAGTCTCGTCGTCAAGCACGTCGGCGGTGACGGCGTCTTCTCGACGCCGTCCATGATCGGCCTGATGGAGCGCGCCGGCATTGAGGCGGTGCAGCCGTACCTGCCCGAGGGCCATACCACCGTCGGCTTCGAGGTCAACGTCAAGCACATCGCCGCCACCCCGAAAGGCAAGACCGTGAAGGTGCGCGCCGAGCTGACGGAGATCGACGGCCGCAAGCTCACCTTCAAGGTCGAGGCCGAGGACGACGAGAAGAAGGTCGGCTTCGGCACCCATCGCCGCGCCATCATCAAGGTCCAGCCGAAGGCCTGAGCTGCGCTCGGCTTCCGAACAGGTAGTGCTCGCCATGACCGACAAGATCACCTTCACGCTCGACGGCCGCGACGTCGAGGCGCTGCCCGGCGAGACCATCTGGCAGGCGGCGCAACGCGTCGGCACCACGATCCCGCACTTGTGCTGGCATGATGCGCCTGGCTACCGCGCCGACGGCAACTGCCGCGCCTGCGTCGTCGAGGTCGAGGGCGAGCGCGTCCTGGCGGCGTCGTGCCAGCGCCAGGTCGCGCCGGGCATGAAGGTGAAGACGGCCTCGGAGCGGGCGAAAAAATCGCAGGAAATGGTCTTCGAGCTGCTGGCCGCCGACCAGCCGCCTCGCGCCGACAGCCACGACCCCGACGCGAAGTTCTGGACCTGGATCGACCGGATGGGCATCGCGGAGACGAGCCGCTATCCCCGCGCGGAAAAGGCTGCCTCCGACACCACGCACGCGGCCATCTCGTTCAACGCGGACGCCTGCATAAACTGCGGCCTGTGTGTCCGCGCCTGCCGCGAGGTGCAATCGAATGAAGTCATCGGCATGGCCTACCGGGGCCATGGGTCGAAGGTCGTGTTCGACTTTGATGCCGGCATGGGCGACTCGACGTGCGTCGCGTGCGGCGAGTGCGTCCAGGTGTGCCCGACCGGCGCGTTGATGGAGGCGAGCCTGCTCGACAAGGCGAGCCAGAAGCGCACCGTCTTCGAGGAGAAGACCGTCGACACGCTGTGCCCCTATTGCGGTGTCGGCTGCCAGACGCGTGTGCACGTCAAGGGCAACCGCATCACCCACGTCGACGGGCGCGACGGCCCCGCCAACCAGAACCGCCTCTGCGTCAAGGGCCGCTTCGGGTTCGACTACATCCACCATGCCGACCGCCTGACCAAGCCGCTCGTGCGTCGCGATGGCGTCGCCAAGGACGCCAACATGCAGCTTGCTCGTAGCGAGTGGCAGAAGGTCTTCCGCGAGGCGACGTGGGAGGAAGCCCTCGAACGTGCGGCCTCGGGCCTGAAGCGCGTCCACGCCGCTCAGGGTCCACAAGGCATCGCCGGCTTCGGCTCGGCCAAGGGCTCGAACGAGGAGGCCTATCTCTTCCAGAAGCTGATCCGTCAGGGTTTCGGCACGAACAACGTCGACCACTGCACGAGGCTGTGCCACGCGTCGTCGGTTGCCGCGCTGATGGAGGGGCTTAATTCGGGTGCCGTCACAGCGCCGTTCACGGCTGCCAATCAATCCGATTGCATCATCGTCATTGGCGCACGCCCCGCGGAGAACCACCCCGTCGCCGCGACGTATATCAAGAATGCAGCCAAGCGCGGCGCCAAGCTGATCGTGATTGATCCACGAGGTCAGAACCAGGGCATCGCGCGACATGCAAGCCATGTACTGCAGTTCAAGCCCGGCCGCGACGTGGCGCTGCTCAACGCCATGCTCCACACGATCATCGAGGAAGGCCTGACGGATCAGCAGTACATCCAGGCCATGACCGAGAACTTCGATGCGCTGAAGGCTTCGATCAAGGCCTTCTCGCCGGAGGCCATGGAGCCGATCTGCGGCATCCCCGCCGCGACCATTCGCGAGGTGGCGCGCCTCTACGCTCGCTCCGAGCGATCGATCATCTTCTGGGGCATGGGCATTTCGCAACACACGCACGGCACCGACAACGCCCGCTGCCTGATCGCGCTCGCGTTGACGACGGGCCAGACGGGCCGCCCCGGCGCGGGCCTTCATCCGCTTCGCGGCCAAAACAACGTGCAGGGCGCCTCCGACGCCGGCCTCATACCGATGGTGTTTCCCGACTACCGCAGTGTCGAGAACCCCGCTATCCGCAGCGAATACGAGGCGTTCTGGGGCACGACGCTCGATCCGAAACGCGGCCTGACCGTCGTCGAGATCATGCACGCGATCCACGCCGACGAGATCCGCGCCATGTACATCCTGGGCGAGAACCCCGCGATGTCGGACCCCGATGTCCAGCACGCGCGTGAAGCGCTGGCCCACCTCGAACACCTCGTAGTGCAGGACATCTTCCTCACCGAGACCGCGTGGCATGCCGATGTCGTGCTGCCAGCCTCGGCGCATGCCGAGAAGTGGGGCACTTTCACCAACACCAACCGGCAGGTGCAGATCGCGCGTCCCGTCCTGCCACCGCCGGGAGAGGCGCGCCAGGACTGGCAGCTCATCCAGGAGATCGCGCAGCGCGTCGGCCTGCCCTGGGCCTACACCGACGTGTCGGAGGTGTTCGCCGAGATGGGCCAAGTGATGCCCTCGCTCAGGAACATCACCTGGCAGCGCCTTCTCACCGAGGAGGCCGTGACCTACCCGTGCGATGCCCCCGACAAGCCGGGTAACGAGATCATCTTCGCGCAGTCGTTCCCGACCGCCTCCGGCCGCGCCAAGATCGTGCCGACCGAGCTGCGGCCGCCTGACGAGCTGCCCGACGCCGAATACCCGATGGTGCTCACCACGGGTCGCATGCTCGAGCACTGGCATACCGGCTCCATGACACGGCGCGCTGCGACGCTCGATCTCCTCGAACCCGAGGCCGTCGTCGGCATGAACCCGCGTGAAGCCGAGCGCATGGGGATCACGCCCGGCGAGAAGGTCACCGTCACCACGCGCCGGGGCGCGATCACGCTGAAGGTGCGCGCCGATCGTGACGTCGCCGAGGGCATGCTGTTCATTCCGTTCGCCTTCGCCGAGGCCCCCGCCAACATGCTGACCAACCCTCAGCTCGACCCCTTCGGCAAAATCCCCGAGTTCAAGTTCTCGGCAGCCCGCGTGGAGAAGGCCGAGGTCGCCGAAGCGGCGGAGTAGACCCGAGGCCAGCGCCTGTGCTTCCATCTGATGAAACCGACGGCCCGCCTTTGGCGCGGACAAGGGAGGAAGCACAATGAAAATCACGCGCATTATCGACTTGCATGCGGACGCGGGCTGGCGTGTCTTCTCGTTCCTCAAGATCGAGACGGACGCCGGCATCGTCGGCTGGTCGGAATACAACGAGAGCTACGGCTCGAAGGGGCTGACCGGCGTTATCATGAAGCTCGCCGAGACGCTGATCGGCCAGGACCCGCGGCCGGTCGAGAAGATCATCTCCCGCCTCTACGCGATCACACGGCAAGCGCCCGGCGGCATGATCCAGCAGGCGTTGGCCGCGATCGAGAACGCGCTGGTCGACGTCAAGGCGAAGGGCCTCGGCGTTCCCGTCTGTGAGATGCTCGGTGGGCCGGTGCGCGACAAGCTCCGCCTCTACTGGTCACATTGCGGCAGCTATCGGCTCAACCATGCCGACAAGATGGGGCTCCCGCCACTGCGCAATCTCGACGACGTGCGCAAACTTGGCGAGCATGTCCGCGAGCGCGGCTTCACGGCGCTCAAGACCAACATTTTCCTCTTCGATACGCCTCAACCACAAATGTACATGCCCGGCTTCGGCCGCACACCGGGCGGGCCCGAACTCAACCCGTCTCTGGCAGTCGAGAAGGCCCTCGACAAGCAGCTCGCTGCCTTCCGCGAGGGGACGGGCGACGACGTCGAGTTCCTGGTCGATCTCAACTTCAATTACAAAACGGAAGGCTATATCCGGCTCGTTCGCTCGCTCGAGCAGAAGGGCCACCGCCTGATGTGGGTCGAGATCGACAGCTTCGATCCGCGCGCGCTGGCCCTGATCCGCCGCTCGATCACGACACCGCTCGCAAGTTGCGAGAGCCTGTTCGGTCGCCGCCAATTCAAGGACTACCTCGAGCAGGGTTCCATGGACGTCGGCATCGTCGATCTGCCCTGGAATGGAATTCTCGAGTCGATGAAGATCGCTTCCATGGCCGAGGCCTACGAGACCAACTGCGCGCCGCACAATTTCTACGGTCACATGTCGACGTTGATGAGCGCGCACTTCTGCGCTGCGATCCCCAATTTCCGTATCATGGAGATCGACATCGACGATGTGCCCTGGAAGGACGACCTCGTCACCGAGCCACCGCGCATCGAGAACGGTCACCTGATCATGCCGACGAAGCCCGGCTGGGGTGCCGACGTCAACGAGGATGCGGTGCGGCGCCATCCGCCGAAGTAAGGGAGGCAGCCGCGGTCGCGGGATGAAGTGGCCCGGCCGCGTCATCATCTCCGTGCAGCATCGAAGCTGTGCATAAGTCGTCACGATTCCGCTCTTGATTGAGATCGGTCAACGCGAACGTTTTTCTAGCGTTGGACGTTGCTCCGGCGCGGTGTCTCGTTGTCGCCAACCGCTGCTGGCGGTGGAGGGCGCTGCCTCGATTGCAAAATGTGAACAAGGGGTATCCACCATGGAAAAAATCCGCCGCTACGGCTTACTGGCGATGCTCGGAGCGTTGCTTTTCATCTTCGCTCCGTCCGGAGCCGGAGCCGCCGTTGCGGGCAAGGCTCAGCCGTTCGCAGGTCTGGCAGCCGCCACGCAAGGCAGTTCGATGGTCGAGCAGGCGCAATACCGTCGCCGGCCGCGGTGCCGCACGGTCTATGTGCGGCGCTGTCGTACGCATTACGTGCGCCGGTGCGTGCGTTGGGGCCGCCACGGGCGTTGCATCCGCCGGGTTTCGCGTCCGGCGACGCGTTGCTATCGGGTGCCGCGGCGGATCTGCCACTGGTAACGGCTTCAGCCGAGCTTGACGTCATCGGAGGCGGCCCTCGATCTCGCGGGCCGCCTCTCTCGTACTGTCCTGGCGTGGTGCCGCCTCATCGTTCCCCGGGTGGCCGAGCGCTGTAGCGGCTTCCCATCCTCGCATCTTGCACCTACGATCGAACGCCTGCCGACCTTCCCCATCCTCACGCCCGGAGCCCTTCCCGCATGTTCGACTTCGACCGGATCATTCAGCGCCGCGGCACGCACTCGTCGAAGTGGGACAACATGGCGAAGCTCTCCGGCATCACTGCGCCGGACGCCATCCCGATGTGGGTCGCTGACATGGACTTCCAGGCACCGCCAGGAGTGACCGAGGCGCTGCGACAGGAGATCGAGCGCGGCACCCACGGCTACTATGCCGACACCGGCACTTGGGCCAGGGCCTGTACCGATTGGGTGGGCAAGCGTCATGGCCTCTCCATCGATCCGGCCTGGGTGACGCCGACGCCCGGCATCGTCTCGGGCATCGGCCTCATTCTCCAGGCGCTGAGCGAGCCCGGGGACGAAGTCGTGATCTTTCCGCCGGTTTATCATGCGTTCCGTCGCGTCATCCCCGCCAACGATCGGCGCATCCTCGACGTGGAACTCGTCGAGCAGGACGGCCGCCATGTGATGGATTTCGATCGCCTGAAGGCCAGCCTGACGCCACGCTCGAAAATCGTGCTCCTTTGCAGTCCTCATAATCCAGGCGGTACGATCTGGGCGCCGGACGAGTTGAAGGCGCTGGCGCAAGTTTGCATCGAGCGAGACTTGATCCTGGTCTCGGACGAAATCCATTGCGATCTCCTCTTCGACGGCAAGCGCCATACGCCGACGCTCGTCGCCGCGCCCGAGATCGCCGACCGCTTGATCACCTGTGTCGCCGCAACGAAGACCTTCAATCTGGCCGGCGCTCACGTCGGGGCTTGCGTCACGTCCAATGCAGCAATGAAGAAGAAGCTCGATGCGCGCTGCATTGCCGCCGGCGTCGCGTCCTACAACCTGTTCGGAATGATCGCGACCGAGGCCGGCTGGCGGACCGGCGAAGCCTGGCTCGATGCCCTCTTGCCTTACCTCCAGAAAAACCGGGACCTGCTCGATCAGCGTATCGAAAAGCAGATTCCGGGCGCGCGCTCGATGCGCCTCGATTCGACTTACCTCGGCTGGGTCGATTTCCGCAGCGCCGGCCTGACGTCCGCCGAGGTCGCCGAACGCGTTGCCAAGGGCGCGCGTATCTTCGCCAGCCCCGGCCAGCAGTTCGGACCCGGCGGCGAGGGCTGGCTTCGCTTCAATTTCGCCACGCCGCGGCCGATACTGGAAGAGGCTCTCGGCCGCTTGGGCGAGGCCTTCAAAGACCTGCAATAGCAGCGACAGGAGTTTGTCAATGATCGGCTACGTGACGGTCGGCACCAACGATCTCGACAAGGCGCGCGCCTTCTATCTCGCATTGCTCGGCACCATCGGCGCCAAGGAGCTGACGCGCTTCGAGTCGGGCGCAACGATCATCGGACCGAGCTTCGAGCAGCCGTCGGTTTGCGTGCTGAAGCCATTCGACGGCAAGGCGGCGACCTCCGGCAACGGCATGATGGTGGCCTTCGCCGGTGGCTCGCGCGCCAACGTCGATGCGCTGTACGCGAAGGCGCTGCAACTCGGTGGCCAAGACGAGGGCAAGCCCGGCGTTCGCGGCACGGAGGGTCCACAGGCGTTCTACGGCGCCTACTTCCGCGATCTCGACGGCAACAAGCTCTGCGCGTTCCACGTCGGGCCTTGAGCTGCGACAGCCAACCGGGACGGGACTCCGGGGTGGCCGATGACCGCGAGTCGAGCTAAGCGAGAGCCGACAGCACTGGAGGCTCTCGATGCTCGCTGCTCAAGCCCTTTCCCCCGTAACTCAGGCTCTCGTCGTGATCGGCGTTGGCGTCTTCTCGACGCTGCTCGGCTTCGGACTGATCCCGGCCGGGCTCGACGCGAAGAAGGCGCAAGCTTGGCGAAAGCGCTACGCCGGCAACTTCCGTATCGGAGGGCCGCTGGTTATCGTCGTGGGTCTTATCCTGCTCGCGCGCGCCGTCTGGTTCTGAGCAGGATCGTACCGACCGGATTGGTGGTATGTGGCTGCGGACCAGCCGATGGAACGGCCGGCAATTCGCGATGATCGAGTGAGGCCCCCTTATGTACACGCTGCTCTCCGCGACCCCGAGCCCCTATGCCAGGAAGGTGCGCATCGCGCTCATCGAGAAAGGCATCCCGTTCGAGCTGAAGACCGAGGTTCCGTGGAATAGCACGACCGAGACGCCGCGCTACAATCCCCTCGAGAAGTTGCCCGTGCTCATCACCGAGAGCGGAGAGGGGATCTACGAGAGCCGTTTCATCCTCGAGTGGCTCGAGGTCAAACATCCGCTCCATCCGCTATTACCGCACGATGAGGACGGCCGCCTGGCAGCCCGGCAGATGGAGGTGCTGGCGGATGGGGTATGCGACGCGTTCGTGTTGCATTTCTTCGAGAAGAAGCGTGAGCCGGAAAAGCAGAGCCCTGAATGGATCGCGCGCCAGCGCCGCAAGATCGACGGCGGCTTGAGGGAGATCGCCCGCAGGATCGGCAAGCGCGAGTTCGCAGTGGGCAATCGTTTCGGCCTGGCCGACATAGCTGCGGCGACCGTCGTCGGTTATCTCTCCGTGCGCTTCCCCGATCTCGACTGGCGCAGTGAGTATCCGGATCTGGCCGCCTATTCCGATCGGATGGAGCAACGCCCATCGCTGTCTGCAACCCGTCCGGTTCCCCAGACCATAAGCGACAAAGTGGTTTGAAGAGAGCCGCGCCAGGGTGCACGGCTTAGTCTTGTCACTTCGGTGAGGATGAAAGAAAAACATGCTTTAACTGTTGCAGTTCTGCCTATTAACAGACGTGTCGTTTTCGAGGTAGGCTGCCCCTGCCTGTCGTGAGCAGGTTGTTCGGGAGAGAAACAAATGACGCTGTTGAGGAGCTTGCTGTTGGCCACCGCTCTGGCGCTGCCCATCACGGCGACGCAGGCCGTGGTGATGGATATCACCGCAGAAGCGGCTGGGAAGAAGAAGGCCAAGAAGGCGAAGAAAGCCAAGAAGGTAGCCTACAAGCACTGCGGCACCTTCAAGTATTGGAAGAAGGGCAAGTGCCTCGACGCGCGCGCCAAGAAATAAGCCGATATTATTCGGAGCGCAGCCTCTATTTGGCCCAGGCTCCAGCCTATCGACGCCCCGTGAAACTACGGGGCGTTTTTATTTCGACCGGCTCGGCGGGCGGTTGTTCCGTCGTTAGCCGGGTCGCGATGAAAGACTTTCGCGCAACGCCTGCTCGAAGATCGTCAAGGCGAGATCGATCTCCCCGTCGCTGATCGTGATCGGAGGGGCAATCCGAAAGACGCCCCAGCCGCCGTGCACGACACTGGTGGCAAGCCCGAGCGCAAGGCACCGTTCCATGACGCGCTTGGCGAGCGCCGGATTGGGTGCCTTGCCGTGACGATCCTCGACCAGTTCGACGCCCATCAATAGTCCGCGCCCGCGGACGTCCCCGACGACCTCGTAGCGCTGCTGCAGCGCCTCGAACCCGTTCTTCAGACGAGCACCCGCCTGTCGCGCCCTGTCAGCAAGCCGATCGCGCAGAATGATCTCGACCACCTTGAGCCCGACCGCCGCCGGCAACGGATCGGAGGCGTGGGTCGTGTAGAATACGAACCCCCGCTCATGACAGCGCTCCTCGATTTCGGGCGTCGTGAGCACGGCCGAGAGAGGAAGCCCGGCACCGAGCGTCTTCGAAAGCGTGATGAAATCGGGGACGATGCCCGCCTGCTCGCAATCGAAGAGCGTGCCCGTTCGGCCGAGACCCGTCTGTGCCTCGTCGACGATGACGAGCATACCCCGTGCGCGCGCCCGCTCCGCGAGCGCGGCGTGATAGCCCTCTGGCGGCACGATGACCCCGCCAGACGAGAGGATGGTCTCGACGATGACCGCCGCCGGCGCTCCGGTCGACTGCCGGTCGTAGAGCTCGAACCCATAGTCGAGTTCGCTCACCCAATCGTAGGTGTCGCCCTTTTTCATGAAAGCCGGACGATAAGGCATCGGTGCCGGCAGCACGAACGAGCCCGGCGTTGCCGGGCCATGGCCCCGCCGGCTGGCATTGTAGGTCGCCGAGCCGGCCCCTTGCGTGACCCCATGCCACGAACGAGACAGCGCGAGTACCTCGTAGCCGCCGCTGGCGGTCTTGGCCATCCGGAGCGCGGCCTCGTTGGATTCACCCCCCGTCGAGAGCAGCAGCACACGGTCGAGCTTCCCCGGCGAGATGCGCGACAAGGCCTCGGCGAGGTCGATCACCGGGCGCGACAGCAGCTGGCTGTAGAGGTGGACGAGATCCCCGGCCTGCTCTCGGAGGACGGCCGTGATCTCAGGGTGGCTGTGGCCGAGGATGGCGCTCATCTGCCCTGACGCGAAATCCAGCAGTCGCCGCCCGGTCGTTGTCGTCATGAACGAGCCTTCGGCGCGCTCTACGATTTCCGGCATGAAGCCGTGGCCGTAGCGCACGAGATGGCGATTGGCGCGGGCCCAGAGGTCGGCGTCGGGGCGATCGATCGGTTTGGTCATGGGGCTTCTTTCGGAATTCGATCAGGCTGCCAGCAGCCGGCATGCGGTCGCGAGGTCGACAGGCGCCTCGGTCAAGAGGCGATCGGTCGCCTCCGCTTCCCAGGTGTCGTCGCGCGGCATCAGCGGATCGGCTGTCTCCAGCCGATGTTCGACGACGAAGCGAGAGAGCACGGCGCGGCGGGCGTCGAAGCCAGGGCGCGTGCCTTCCCACGCCAGCAACACCGCGGTGGTGACGTTGTAGAGCGCCGTCGCGGCGAGCCGCGCGTGACGCTCCTTGTCGGGCGCGCGTGCCGTGGCCCGGGCGAAGGCGAGCGTCTTCTGGCGAAGCGTGTCGAGGCGGCCGAGGACCGGTGCCGGAAGGGCGCTCGCCTCCTCGATCTTCTGGCGCAGCATCGCATCCAGCGCGTCGTCCGAACCGGCCTTTCCGACGGCGCGACGGACCACGTCGATGGCGTTGACGTTGCTCGTGCCCTCCCAAAGGACGCCGATGTGAGCGTCTCGCACCAAGCGAGGGTTGACCCACTCCTCGATGTAGCCGTTGCCGCCCCGCGCCTCCATCGAGCCGGTGGCGACGCGGATATTGTCGCGGCACGCGCGCAGCTTGGCGAGCGGCGTCAGGATGCGCATCAGCGCCTTGGCGGAATTATCGCCCGCTGTCTCCTTGTCCATCGTCGAGGCGGCGAGCATCGCCATCGACAGCGCCTGCTCGGTCGGAACCATCAGCTTCATGAGCTGGCGGCGCATCAGGGGATGCGCGATCGTCGGCTTTCCGAAGGCGATCCGCGACCGGGTTGCCGCGAGGGCCTCGTTCAGGCAGCGGCGCATCATCGCGGCCGCGCGGACACCATGGCTCAGGCGCGAGAGATTGACCTGATCCATCATCTGCTTCAGGCCCTTCGTCACGTCGCCGACGAGATAGGCCTTAGCGCCCTCGAAGCGGATTTCGCCGGACGCCATCGACTTGGTGCCCATCTTGTCCTTGAGGCGGGCGATCCGGTAGCTGTTGCGGCTCCCGTCCTCGAGGTAGCGGGGGCAGGCAAAGAGCGCGAGCCCAGCCGTGCCATCGGGTGCGCCCTCTGGACGCGCCAGCATCAGTGCGACATGGGCGTCGGTGTGCGAGCAGAACCACTTGTCGCCGGTGAGGCGCCAGGCGCCGCCCTCGTTTCGAGCAATCGTTTCGACGCGGCCGACATCCGAGCCGGCCGCCTTCTCGGTCATGAACTGCGTGCCCTTCCAGAGCGTCGCCAGATCGCCCGATAGCATCTTGGGCAGCAGGTAGGCCTTGAGATCTTCTGAAGCATAGCGTCGGATCAGGTGTATCGAAGTATCTGAGACCGAGATCGGGCACATGATGCCGAACTCGCCCTGCACGAAGAGATACTGGAACGCATACTTGGCGACGGCGGGCATCGGCCGGTCAAGGCCGAGCACGCCGGCCCGGTGCACCATGGCGTGAAACTGAAAGTCGCCAAAGGCGATCTCTTCCATCTCGCGATAAGCCGGATGGTACTCGATCCAGTCTTCGTCGCGGCCGAACCGGTCGCGGGAACGCAACACCGGACCATTGCGGTCGGCGATACGGGCGAGTTCGTCGAGGCGTCCGCCCGCGAGCTTGCCGAGGCGCGCGAAGTGCGGCTTGAGTTTCGTGTGAATGCCGGCGTCGAGGTAGAGAGCGACCAGATCGCGCACGCCCCGATCCGTGGCCCAGAAGTCCCACCCGGAACAGTCGGTCGCAAGCGGCGACTGAGGTGTGGACGAGGACGTAGTCAGCTGGGTGGCGTCGTTCATCGTTTCGTCTCCGGTCATTCGGCCGAAGCACATAAACACGACCCGGGCTCGGCAGGAACCCTGCCCCATCGATCACGATCGCGGATGAAACCGTTCCAGCTCAGACATGTGGCCGGCACGACAAGCCGGCCACATGCTCCCCTGCGCGGCAGGCAGGCACCGATCCTTGCGGATGCCCTCCGGCACCCGGCCCACCGCAATTCTCCGCACCACGCTGGCGGTCGAAACGACCCCCTTGCGCCCCCCGGCGCACGCAGCACGGACCCTCTTGGCAACCAGCGAATTCCCCGTCGCGATCCGATTGCCAGTGGAGGCCGCACCATATCCAGGATCGCATTCGGCGCAAGTCGTATGCGGTCACAATTCATGTCGGACTGCGCGCCTGTTTTCGGGCTTCCTCCTTTGAGCGTTGGCGGATGGTCCAGTGGCGTCACCGCCCGGTTCGGGCATCAGGAACTCTTCAGGCGCGGCTGCAACCGGCTGTGGAGTCGGCTGAATCCTGGCGAGCTTGAGACCGAGTGTTCGGGTCTGATGCCTCACTGGGAGATTTTCCACAGACAAGTCCACAAGGGCAGGAAAAATTGATATCACCTGAGGTTGAGAATGCGTTGGGCCGCGGCAAGGCCGTCAGGCGCCGAGCGCCGCCTCGAGCAAAACCCGCACAGTTGACGGCGGGGGCACAGAGGTCCGCGCATCGAGGTCGAAGAATACGTTCACGCATTCGGCCGTGGCATGGCACGTATCGCCGATGAAGAGTCCGTACCCGCTCGTAATGGACCGGTTGCCGAGACGGGTGAAGCGCGAGCCGACTTCCACCGTGCCGGGGTAGAAGAACTCCTTCTTGAAGTCGATTGCGGCGCGAGCGAGCACGAAATCGATGCGCGCCTGTTGGCCGCGCTCGGTGAGCCCGCCTTCAGCCATCAGCCGATAGAAGAGGTCGCAGCGCCCCGCCTCGAAGTAGGCGGCAACCGCCACATTGTTGACGTGTCCGAGCATATCGGTGTCGGAGAAGCGGATGGTGACGGGCGTGAAAAGCCCGAACGTCTCGCGCCGTGTCAGATCGAAAGCCTGCTGGTCAGCCATCCCGCCTCGCGCCTATGGTGTTGCCGTGTCGCGGGCATGCTCCCGGTAAGCCTGACCGAAATCAAGGCTCGGCGGCGTCGCGGCCCATATAGGCAGCGTTTGGGCTTCCAGTAAAAGGATCACGATGATGGATGGGGCGAAGCCGCTGGCGGGTCTAACCGTGCTCGACATGAGCCAAGGCATCGCCGGCCCGTCGTGCGCCAGCCACTTCGCGGCCTACGGCGCGCGCGTGATCAAGCTGGAGCCGCCAGAGGGTGACTGGATCAGGAAGCTCGGGACCCGCATCGCCGGAGCGTCATCGGCCACGATCGCCTACAATCGAGGCAAGGAAAGCATCGGCGTTGACCTCAAGACCGAGGAGGGACGCGAAATCGCGCTCGAGATCGGAGAGAAGGCGCAGGTGGTGCTCGAAAGCGCCAGGCCCGGTGTCATGGAGCGCCTCGGGCTCGGTTTCGCCGCCTTCCGCGAGCGCAACCCAGGCATCGTCTACGTGTCGATCTCGGGCTACGGCCAGCGCGGCCCGAAGCGCGAAGCGGCGATGGTCGACACGGTCGGACAAGCCTTCTCCGGGCTCATGAGCGTGATCCGAAGCCGCGAAGGCGCACCCGTCAAGATCGACGTGCCGTTGATTGACGCAATTACGGGCCTTTATGCGTTCCAGGCCGCATCCATGGAGCTTTGGGGAAGGAAACCCGAGCAGTCAGGCCGCCACATCGACATCTCGCTGATGCAGTCGGCAGCACACATCCAGGCGCTCAACATCGTCGAGCACGCCTACGTCGGTAAGCCCCCGGCGCTGATCAATCCGCCCGCTGGCAATTATCCGACGGCCGATGGCTGGATCGCGATCACGCTCGTCACCGAGGCGCAATACCAGTCGATCTGCCGCGCCTTGGAACGGCCAGACCTCGGCAGCGACCCGAAGTTCGCCACGTTCGCCGCGCGCAGCGCCAACCTCGCGGAGCTGCGACGCGAGATGGACAGCGTGCTCAAGACGCGCCCCACCCAGCACTGGGCCACAGCCTTCGCGCGCGAGGGGGCACTCGGCGCGCCGATCTATAACTATGGCGACTGGCTGGACGATGCACATGTGAAGGCCGTCGATGCCGCTCCGCAATACGAGTTGGCGACGGGCGAGACCGTGGCGCTGCCGCATCTCCCGGGCGGTATCATGGATGACGCGGCCGTGCCCATCATCGGCGAGCATTCGCGCGCCGTGCTGGCTGAGCTTGGCTACACCCGTGACGAGGTTGATGCTCTCGTCGGGCGCGGCGTCGTCGTCGATCTCGGCGGGGAGTGAGGTCGATGTCGCCACCCAGGAAGGACGTTCGCGAGGCACCCTATGGGCCGCAGAAGTATTTCGAGGATTTCAAGCTCGGCGAGACGTTTTACATTCCATCGCGCACGGTGACGGACGCCCACTTCGCGGCGTTCCAGGTCGCCTCCGGTGACAATCACCCGATCCACTACGACCGCGAGTATTGCCGCCGGCACGGCCACCGCGATCTGCTCGCCCACGGCTATCAGGTCGCGATCCAGACGGCGCCGGGTGCTGGCATCTTCCCATTTCTCGTGCAGGACAGCCTCAAGGGTTTTCTCGAGCAGTCGACGCGCTTTCTGGCGCCAGTGTACGCGGGCGATACGCTCTATCCGCTGCTCGAGGTGATCGAGCTGAAGCCACAGAACACCACCGGCGTCGTGACGCTCCGCTCCACCATCCACAATCAGGACGATGTGCTCGTGCTGGATGGCATGCAGAAGTTCCTGATCCGGAAGCGATCGCCCTGATCAGCCCGCCAGGGCTGCCCAGTGCCGGTCGATCGCTCAAGCGCAGCAGCTGCCGGGTTGATCGCCCCGCAGAGTGCGAACTAATCACTGCCTCGTCGGTGCGGACCCGTGGCTCGGTGCACCCTCACCCGCCGCTTCAGGTCGCCCGCTATCGACGCGTCGCCCGCCGAACGCCCGATGCAGGCGATCGAGGAGCAGATAGATGACGGGCGTCGTGTAGAGCGTCAGGACCTGCGAGATGACGAGGCCGCCGATGATGGCGATGCCAAGCGGCCGGCGCATCTCAGCGCCGGGCCCGGTCGCGATCGCGAGCGGGATCGCCCCGAACAACGCGGCGAGCGTCGTCATGAGAATGGGTCGGAAGCGCTCTCTTGCGGCGGCCCGGATGGCGTCGAGCGGCGTCATTCCTCGGCGGCGCTCGGCCTCGAGGGCGAAATCGACGAGCATGATGCCGTTCTTCTTGACGATCCCGATCAACAGGATGATGGCGATGAAGGCAACGAGCGAAAGTTCCATGTCTGCAAGTCGCAACGCGACGAGCGCGCCGAGACCCGCAGACGGCAGCGTCGAGATGATCGTCAGCGGATGCGCGAAACTCTCGTAGAGGATCCCGAGCACGATATAGACGAGCAGAAGAGAAGCTAGAATGAGCAGCGGCTGCGCTCCTCCCCCTTGAATAGCCGCCCGCGCATCGCCCGCCGGCTCGATCCGCAGGCTGTCGGGTGGCTGCATTTCCGCGATCGCCGCCACGATGCGCGTGTTCGCTTCGTCGATCGTTAGGTCGCCCTCGGTATTGTAGCTGAGCGTCACAGCCGGGAACGGCCCCTGGTGATTGACGGCGAGCGGCGCCAGAGTGGGTTGCACCGTGATCACCGACAGCAGCGGGATTTGTGCCCCGCCGCGGCCAGGCACGTAGATACTGGCGAGGTCGCCAGGATCGCGCTGCAGGGCCGGGTCGACCTCGAGAATGACGCGATATTGGTTTCGTGCGCGATAGAGAATGGCGATCTGCCGCTGCGCAAAAGCATTGTTGAGGGCAGCGCCGATAGCATCGACCGTCACCCCTAACCTGGCGGCGGCTTCCTTGTTGATCCGCACGTCGAGCTGTCGGGCGCCTTGCTCGCGGTTCGTTGCAACGTCCACGAGGCCCGGCACCGTGCGCAGGCGCGCCAGGATCTTCGGCGCCCAGTCGTAGAGTTCGTCCGCATTCGTCGACCAGAGCGCGAGTTCATTCGCAGAGCGTGACTGGCCACCGCCGCCACCTCTGAGGTCCTGGACCGGATTGATGAAGGCCGAAAGCCCCGGGATCGCGTTGAGCGGCCGCCTCATTCGGTTCGCGAAGTCCGTGGATGTCACACCCGGGCGCTGGGCCTGGGGCTTCAGCGCGACGAACATCCGCGCTGTCGACCCGGCCGCAGAAAAGAACGAAGCCCCGACGGACGAGCCGACGCTCTGCACCGCCGGATCCGCCAGCACCTTCGCCACGGCCTGCTCCTGCAGCTCCTTCATCTGCTCGAACGAGGCGTCGGTCGCGCCCTGCATGAAAACCGAGACGAGGCCGGTGTCATCCGTCGGAAAGAAGCCTTTCGGCAACTTGACGAAGAGATAGGCCGACGCGGCGAGGACCAAGGGCAGCGTCATCAGTGTCAGCCAGCGATACCTGAGCGCCACCGAGAGCGAGGACTCGTAGCTCGACACGAGCCCGTCGAGCCCGCGCTCCACGAAACGATCGATCTGGCCCGATCGGAGATGGGCGCTCCCCCTGATCGTGTGCGCGCACAGCATCGGCGTCAGCGTCAACGACACGATCGTCGAGACCCCGATGGCAAACAGCATCGTCATCGCGAACTCGTAGAGGAGCCGCCCCGGTAGGCCCCCCATGAACACCAGCGGGACGAACGCCGCTGCCAGCGACAGCGAGATAGAGACCACCGTGAAGCCGATCTCACGCGCCCCGACGAGCGCAGCCTGGAACGGCGCCAGCCCCTTCTCGAGATTGCGATACATGTTCTCGATCATCACGATCGCGTCGTCGACCACGAACCCGACCGAAATCGCGAGCGCCATCAGCGTCAGGTTGTTGATCGAAAACCCGGCCAGCGCCATCGCCGCGAGCGTGCCCGCGATGGAGAGCGGCACCGTGACGCCGGCCGCCATCATCGGCGCGGTGCGCCGCAGAAAAACCAGCACGACCAGCATCACCAGGATGATCGAGAGCACCAGCGTCAGCTGCATGTCGTGAACGGAAGCGCGGATCGTGAGGGTCCGGTCCGACAGGATCGAGATGTCGACGCCCGCCGGTATCCAGCGCGCGATTTCCGGCAGCAGGGCCTTCACGCCATCGACCGTCTCGATGACGTTCGCATCGGGTTGCTTCGTGATGAACAGCAGTACGGCTGGTTGCAGGTTGAAGAGTGCCGCCGATCGCGCATTGCGTGACGCCTGTACGACCTTCGCGACATCCCTCAGGTGGATCGGAACGCCGTCGACGGTCTTGATCACCAGGCTTTCGTAGTCTGCAACCGTCGTCAGTTGGGCATTGGTCTCGATCGCAAAGAGCTCGTCTGGGCCGTCGATCGAGCCCAGGGGCACCAACTGCGTCGCCGCCGCGATCGCCTGTCGCACGTTCTCCATCGAAACGCCGAGCGCGGCGAGTTGCGTCGGGTTCACGCGCACCCGGATGGCCGGCTGCTCCGCGCCAGACACGTTGACCTCGCCCACACCCGGAACCTGCGCAATCCTCTGCAGCACCGTCGTGTCGGCAACATCGTAGATCGTCGAAACGGGCACGCTTTTCGAGGTCAAGGCCAGGATCAGCACGGGGGAGGCATTCGGGTTCGCCTTGCGAAACGCCGGCAGCGTCGGCATGTCGCTCGGCAGGTCGGCAGCCGCGGCGTTGATGGCGGCCTGCACATCGCGCGCGGCACCGTCCAGCGAGCGGTTCAAATCGAACTGAAGTCGGATGCGTGTTGAGCCGAGACCCGACGACGAGGTCATGTCGGTGACGCCCGCGATCTCGCCGAGCCTGCGCTCGAGCGGAGAGGCGACCGTGGCGGCCATGACGGCCGGATCGGCCCCCGGACGACTCGCCGAAACCACCACCATCGGGAACTCGACGGACGGCAGGCTCGCGACCGGCAGCATGCGAAAGCCGACGAAGCCCGCGAGCAGAAGGCCGATCGCCAGCAGGATCGTGGCGACCGGTCTCTCGATGAACGGCTTCGAGAAGTTCACCGCCACATGTCCGAGCGCTGTCTGCGCGGCGCTGGGCTGACGTTGGAGCGAGGTCATCGCGTCACTCCTTCGCCGCAGCGCTCACAGCCGGCGCCGAACCAGCGGTGCCGGCCATCGCCGCCGCCGGTCTGGCGGCCGATACGGGATGCCGTGGAAGGTCGACATCGCTCGGCTCGCCGGCAAGGCGCGCGCGCAGTCGCTCCAAGGTCAGATAGATGACCGGCGTCGTGTAGAGGGTCAGCAGTTGCGAGACGAGCAGACCGCCGATGATGGTGATGCCGAGCGGATTCCTGAGTTCCGACCCGACACCGCTTTCCACGGCGAGCGGCAAGGCGCCCAGAAGCGCCGCGAGCGTCGTCATCATGATCGGACGGAAGCGCAAACGGCATGCTTCCAGAATCGCAGCCCGTGGTGAGAGGCCTCTATCCCGCTCGGCATCGAGCGCGAAGTCGATCATCAGGATCGCGTTCTTCTTGACGATGCCCATGAGGAGGATGACGCCGATCAGCGCCACCACCGAGAGATCTAGGCCCGTGACGTAAAGCGCCAGCACGGCGCCGATACCGGCCGATGGCAGCGTGGTCAGGATCGTGAGTGGGTGGATTGCGCTTTCGTAGAGAACGCCGAGCACCAGATAGATGCAAACGATCGCTGCCAGGATCAGCCACGGCTGACCATCGAGCGCGCGCGTGAATTCTGCGGCCTCGCCGGAGTACGTTCCGGAGATCGTGTGCGGAAGGCCGACGTCGCGAACGGCGGCCTCTATCGAGGCGATGGCATCCGACAGCGCGGCCCCCAGAGCCAGGTTGTAGGATACGGTGACGGCCGGGAACTGGTCTTGCCGGGCAACCGACAGCGGTGCCGTGGTGCGAACGATCTTGGCGATGGTCGAAAGCTGCACTTGTGTGCCGGAGGACGACGGCACCCAGACCCGATCGAGTGCCGACGGATCGCGATTGTAGAGCGGCGAGGCTTCGAGCACGACGCGGTACTGGTTGGCTTGTGCGTAGATCGTCGAGATCTGCCGCTGGCCGAAGGCATCGTTGAGCGCGTCGCTCACCTGCGCCATCGAAACGCCGAGCCGGCCGGCGAGCGCCCGGTCGACATCGACCAGTGCCTTGAGCCCGCCGTTCTGCAGGTCGGTTCCAACGTCGACCAGCTTCGGATCGTTCGCAAGCCGCTTGACCAGCTGCTCGGCAACCCGCGCGACGTCTGCCCCATTTGTCCCGCTCAACGTGTACTGGTAGGGCGCGCGCGACGTCCGCGTCGCGATCTGCACCTCCTGAACGGGACGGAAAATCACGTTGACGCCACCGACCGCTTTCGAGGCCCCCGCCAATCGCGCGATGACCTCGGTCGCGGTTGCGTCACGCTGGCTGCGCGGCTTGAGGACGATTTTCAGATGACCGGCATTGGGC
>JALHMC010000037.1:0-5651 GCA_022844225.1 Hyphomicrobiaceae bacterium
GACGACGCACTTCGCTGGGTCGGGTTGACGTTGGAAGCTGCGGACGGTCGCTCGCCGCCGGCTGCCGAGCGCGGCAAGCCGAAGCCGCGCCGCTCCAGTGAATCCGGTGAGGTCCGCTCGAGCGGCGACAGCCTCCGCTCAGCGCGCGCCGCTCTAGATCGAGTGGAGCTCCCCCCCGCCGTTCTTGCGCGTATCATGCCGACGCTGCAACCCGGCTCGACGGTCATCATCTCTGATCTGGGCAAGAGCATCGAGTCGGGCCCCGGAACGGACATTGTTGTGCAGACGCGTGGAGAGGCGGAAGCGGCCCGAAGCATCGCCAATTTCGCCGCGCGCAAGCGAGCAGAGTCGTTCGGCTACAGCGAGACCTCCTACAAGCCACGCCGTCGGGACTGGGAGCGCTGGTAGGCTCAACGGCGGATCGTTCCGGTCGGCGTGTTACCTCGTGCCGGTAGGCGGCCTCTTGTCGGCACAGGTACCTGCTTGAGCCTGCCCTGCCTCGTCGAGAAGCACGATCTCGACCTCGGCCTCCTCGACCGCCTCGATCATCGGGATGACCTCGCCCGTCTCTCCTTCAGTCGGCGGGTCGACCCTGCTCAACCGATCTGCGAGGCGCGAGATGGCGCGCGGCTCGGCGCGTGCCGGAGAGGGCTCGAGTGCAACGATCTCGACCTCGGCATGCTCACCGTGCAGCACCGGCCCGGCCGAGCCGGGGGTCGGATAAGGACGTCGGTCTGGCGTAGCGCGTGCTGCAGGTGAAGGGGCAGCGGACGCGTAAGAAGGCACTGACGGCGCGATGGCCTCCTCGTTGTTCCATGTGCCCACGTCGCGCTGCATCATGCGCTCGATCTCGGCCTCGATCGCGGTGAGACGCGCTGGCCCGTCGCCAGCGAGACCGAGGGCTGACGCAATCCGATGGCTTGCAGATGGCACCCGACGGGACTCGGCGCGTTCCGGCTCGCGCTGCAGCCTGTGCTCACGCGGGAGTGCCGGTGGCTGCGCACGGGGTGGCGGGTTGGCGGGACCGGGCATGTCATCCCGAGGGGAGTGCGGACGGCTCGTCGCCGGTCCATAGCGGGTTCGCGCCGGTGCCTGCGGCGGCTGTTGCGCCCCTGCCGGAAGTGGCGGCGGCGCCACCGCGGACGGCCCGCGGACCGGCAGCGGTGCCGGTCCTGCCCCTGCGTTGCGGTCCTGCCCGGCGGCGGTGTCGAGGGCGGCGATTGCCGCGTCGATCGCCGCGAGCGTACGCCAGTCCGCGACTTTGGCATCGAGCCGCTGCACGAGCCGGGATCTCAACTCCTCGTAGTCGATGACCGGCGGCGGCTCGCCGCGCTGCAAGCGCGCCTCGAGTTGCACCAGAGCGGCCCAGGCCGGCTCCGCGGCGAGCTTTGTCTCGAGATCGCCGCGGGCCCGCTCGAGCGCTCGGCGCGCCGAAACGACATCCTTGCTCGAGCCGGCCATGTCCCGCCTGCCTCTCCTGTGAATACCCTGCTGTGTCGGCTGGAAGCGACATTCCGGTCACGGGATATCCCGGGTTGGTGCTTCCGCGGCCACTGCGGGTGGCATAATAGCCTCATTCTCGATAAGTCGGTACCGCAGGGCTCATATTCGCTCACGGCGCAGGGGGCTGAGGGACGGGATGCGAAGAGGTTGGACCGTACTCAAGCTGGCCCTTTACCGCGTCTTCGACGACGGTGGATTCTCGATGGCCGGCTCCGTGGCTTTCTCGTTCCTCTTGTCGCTCTTCCCGTTCTGCATCTTTCTTGCCGCTCTGGCCGCGACGGTCGGCGGACGCGACCTCGCGGATGCGGCGATCGACCAGCTCTTCCAGGCCGTGCCCGACACCGTCGCCAAGGCGCTCGCTCCCGAGGTCGAGAAGGTTATGGGACGCACCCAGTACGGTGTCCTCACGATCGGCGCGGCCATCTCCCTGTTCTTTGCCACCAGTGCCATCGAAAGCCTGCGCGCCGCTCTCAATGTCGCCTATGGCGTGCGCGAAGGCCGATCTCTGCTGTTCTGCTTCTTCCAGAGCATATTTTTCGTGTTCGCGACGGCGGCGGGCATGCTGACCGTTGCCTGGGGCGTCGTCGTGGGGCCGGCGCTGGCCACCGCGCAGGACTGGCAACCGATCATCTGGCTGCTCGACCACGGACTGCTGTCGCCGACCGCGCGCTACACCATCGTCGTCGCGATCACGCTCGCCCAGCTGCTCGCCTATCACCTCTGGCTCGCCGCCGGCCATCGAACTTTCTGGGATGTGTGGCCCGGCGCTGTCCTGAGCGTCGCCCTCTGGATCCTCGCCGCCTGGGTCTATTCGTGGTGGCTGACCGTCAGCGACTATTCGATCTTCTATGGTGGCCTCACCCAACTTCTCACGGCGCTGATCTTCTTCCAGTTCTCCGGCGTCATCATGATCTTTGGTGCCGAGTTCAATCGGGCCCTTGCCGAGGTGCGCACCGACAGGTGAGCATGGCGCCACGCCAACGCAGCGAGGGAAACGCCATGAGCTACACGGACATCGCCTACGTGGTCGAGAACGGCGTCGCGCGCCTCTCCCACAACCGCCCCGAGATGCGCAACGCCGAGAGCAGGCAGCTGCTCGACCAACTCGACGATGCCGTGCGGAAGGCGACCGCCGACCCGGCCGTCCGCGTCCTTGTCTTCGACGGCAAGGGCGAGCACTTCTCGGCCGGTCATGACTTGAAGCAGGGCGCCGCCGAGCGCGCCAACTTCACCGTCGAGCAGCGCTGGGCCTACGAGGAACTCTACTATCTCGAATACGCGCTGCGCATTTACGATTGCCCGAAGCCCACCATAGCCTCCGTGCAGGGTGCTTGCATCGCCGGCGGCTTCATGGTCGCCAACATGTGCGACCTGATCGTCGCATCGGACGATGCGTTCTTCTCAGATCCCGTCTGCCACACCCTCGGCGCTGCGGCGGTGGAAGTGCTGATCCACCCGTGGGTGATGGGCGCCCGGAAGGCCAAGGAGATGCTGTTCATGGGCGGCCGCATGTCGGCGGCGGAGGCCTACCGCATCGGCATGGTCAACAAGGTCGTGCCGCGCGCCGATCTCGAGAAGGAGACGATGGCCATGGCCACCCACATCGCCAAGGCCGAGCCGTTCGCCCTGAAGCTCGTCAAGCGCTCGATCAATCGGACACTGGACGCGCAAGGGCTACGCACCGCGCTCCACGCCCACTTCGACACCCACCAGCTGAGCCACGTCACCGAAGCCTTCAAAGGCGCCCGCGACCGTGGACTGGCGAACGCGATCAAGAAGGCGAAGGAGTGAGGTGAAACGTCGAAGCCCCGGCTGGAGCTAGCGATCAGTGAGCGTAGAGCCGGGGCCTTTGCACGGTTCGAACTCGGCTCGTTGGGGGGACGGGGCGTCAATCAATGCGCCGCCTCCCAGTTGTCGGCGGCCTTTGCATCGACATGGATCGGCACCGAGAATTTCACGACCGGCTCGGGCGCTTTTTCCATCACCGAGCGCACGACGCCGAGCGCCGTCTCGACCTCGGCCTCCTTCACCTCGAAGATCAATTCGTCGTGCACCTGCAGCAGCATGGTCGTCGCCTCCAGCTTGGCGTCGCGTAACGCGGCCGGCATGCGGATCATGGCGCGCCGTATGATGTCGGCGGCCGAGCCCTGGATCGGCGCGTTGATGGCGGCGCGCTCTAGGAATCCCCGCATCGACGGATTCTTGGTGTTGATCTCTGGGTAGTGCACGCGGCGCCCGAACACGGTCTCGACGTAGCCGTGGTCGTGGGCGAATTTCTTCGTGCGGTCCATGTAGTCGCGGATGCCGGGGAAACGCTTGAAGTACGTCGTGATGTACTCGCCCGCCTCCTGCTTCGAGATGCCGAGCTGCGCCGCGAGTCCGAACGCCGAAATGCCGTAGATGATGCCGAAGTTGATCGCCTTGGCGCGGCGGCGCACCTCGCTCGGCATGTCCTTGATGGGCACGCCGAACATTTCCGACGCCGTCATGGCGTGAATGTCGAGCCCGTCGGCAAAGGCTTTCTTGAGCTGCGGAATATCGGCGATGTGCGCGAGCACGCGCAACTCGATCTGCGAGTAGTCGGCCGAGATCAGCCTGGCGCCCTTGTCTGCGATGAAGGCGGTGCGGATCTCGCGCCCTTCCTTCGTGCGCACCGGGATGTTCTGCAGGTTCGGTTCGGCTGAGGCGAGACGGCCCGTCGTCGTGGCGGCGAGCGCATAGCTCGTGTGGATGCGACCGTGGTCGTCGATATAGCCCGGAAGCGAGTCCGTATAGGTGGACTTGAGCTTCGAGAGCTGCCGCCACTCGAGCATCGTGTTGATCAGCCGCCGCGCGTCCTCGGGTAGCTCCTCGTTCGCCGCGAGATCGTCGAGCAGACCCGCCCGCGTCTCCCACTGGCCGCTTTTGGTGCGTTTGCCGCCCGGTAGCTTCAGCTTGTCGAACAGCAACTCACCGAGCTGCTTCGGACTACCGAGTTGAAAGCGCTGGCCGCCGGTGTGCAGGGCAACCAGCGCCTGCACCTCCTCGTCGAGCCGGGCGATCGTCTGCGCGAAGCTCGACGACAGCCGCGAGAGAATGGCGCGGTCGACCTTGATGCCGGCCTTCTCCATGTCGACGATGATGTCGACGAGTGGCCGTTCGAGGGTCTCGTAGACCGTCGTCATGCGCTCCGCGACGAGTCGCGGCTTCAGCGCCATCCACAGCCGCATGGTGACGTCGGCGTCCTCGGCGGCATATTCCGTCGCCTTGTCGATCGGCACGCCGGCAAACGTCTTCTCGCCCTTCTTGGCGCCCGGCGCGTGCGCGATCACGTCGTTGAACGTAATGCAGACGTGGCCGAGATGGCGCTCGGCCAGCGCATCCATGCCGTGCGCGCCGCGCCCGCCGTCGAGCGCGTAGGACATCAGCTGCGTGTCGTCGATCGGCGCGATGCGGATGCCGTGGCGACGCATGACCAGCGCGTCGTACTTCATGTTCTGCCCGATCTTCAGCGTAGCCGGATCTTCGAGCAGCGTCTTGAGCAGCGCCAGCGCCTCGCGAATGGGGATCTGCCCCTCGAGCAGCCCGCCGCCGCCGAAGAGATCGCCGCTACCACTGGTATGGCCGAGCGGTACATAGCAGGCGCGCCCGTGCGAGGTCGCGAGCGAGAAGCCGACGAGATCGCACCGCATCGGATCGAGGCTGGTGGTCTCGGTGTCGAAGGCGACGCGGCCGAGGTTGACCGCCTCCGTCACCCACGCTTCGAGCCGCACGAGATCGCGTACGGTCTCGTATTGCGCACGGTCGATCTTGGGCTCACGCGCAGCCCCGCGCGCGAACGCGATCACCTCGGCGAAGGCGCCGTTACCGGCCGCCACCCCGGCCTCGCTGGTGTCCGCGCCGTTGCCCGAAGGACGCGGCCCCGAGCGCGCCACCGGAGCTTTTGCCTCGCGTCCTGCAAGGCTCGAGCCGACCGACCGCTCCAGCGGTGGCGGCACCGCGACACCGAGGGCTTCCGCGACACGCTTGGTCAGCGTGTTGAACTCCATCTCACGCATGAAATCCAACAGCGGCTCGGCTTTCGGCTCCTGCAACCCGAGCTGGTCGACCCTGACCGTCACCGGCACATCGTCCTTGAGCCGCACGAGTTCGCGGCTGATCCGCGCCTG
>JALHMC010000037.1:5751-39851 GCA_022844225.1 Hyphomicrobiaceae bacterium
TCACGCATGAAATCCAACAGCGGCTCGGCTTTCGGCTCCTGCAACCCGAGCTGGTCGACCCTGACCGTCACCGGCACATCGTCCTTGAGCCGCACGAGTTCGCGGCTGATCCGCGCCTGATCCGCGAACTCGATCAGCTTCTCGCGCCGCTTCGGCTGCTTGATCTCGCCGGCGCGCGCCAGCAGCGAATCGAGATCGCCGTATTCCTTGATCAGCTCCGCCGCCGTCTTGATGCCGATGCCCGGCACGCCCGGCACATTGTCGACCGAGTCGCCCGCGAGCGACTGCACGTCCACCACGAGCGTCGGCTCCACGCCGAACTTCTCGATCACCTCGTCGCGGCCGATGGTCTTGCCCTTCATCGTGTCGAGCATGACGACCCCGGGCTGGACGAGCTGCATCAGGTCCTTGTCGGACGAGACGATCGTCACGTCCCCGCCCCTGGCGATCACGTCCTTGGCGTAGGTGGCGATGAGATCGTCCGCCTCGTAGCCGTCCTGTTCGATGCAGGCGATATTAAAAGCCTTGACCGCGTCGCGAATGAGCGGGAACTGCGGAATGAGTTCCTCGGGCGCAGGAGGGCGGTTGGCCTTGTACTCTTTGTAGATCTCGTTGCGGTAATTCTCGCGCGAGGCATCGAAGATCACGGCGATGTGCGTCGGTCCCCGGCCGGCTTTGGCATCGGCCATCAACTTCCACAGCATCTGGCAGAAGCCGTGCACGGCGCCGACCGGCAGCCCGTCCGACGGTCGCGTCAATGGGGGAAGCGCATGGAACGCGCGGAAAATGTAGCCGGAGCCGTCTACGAGATAGACATGGCTGCCCTTGGCAACAGGGAGGGGCTCGCCATCGGGCACGGTGATGACGGCGGTGGAGTTGCGCTTCGGTTCGGTGCTCATGGGACCGAGTATAGGCGGCCCCGGCGGCAAGGTCAGCCCGGGAGTCGGTCGGTGACGATGCCTTGGGATAACCTAGGGCCGCGCGCACGAGCGGATCGCGTCCTTGCTGCGGGCATTGATGACGCCCACATAAAAGGCCATGTCCTGCCGCCAAACAATCCCGCGGAGATCGCTATGCGGATGCTCGCCCCGATCCTGGCCGGCCTGATGGCTCTGGCGCTGGCGGTTCCCGTCGACGCCCAGGAGCGCCGTCAGGGCCGAAAGTCCTATGACCGCGAGGGTTACGAGGTCCAGCAGCGCCGCTCTTCCACTGTCGATCGCCAGGGCCGTTGCGTCCGCGACACGGGACGCCCCCTCGACAGCCTGAACCTCAGCCACCGGTGCGACCGCGAAGAGTTCTGGGAACGCTTCAATGGCGGCGACAACCGGCGGTGAACCCGATCGGCCGACCACAGGCTGTCATCGCAGCGGCGTCGTTGCGCTTGTTCTTCGCAGTGCCCTAAGCTCGGCACAAATCGCCGGGCGGATCTGACGCTCCACGGCGAAGTCGAGGAGAACGTCCCATGAAGGAAGCGCTGCGACGCGGGCCCCGCTACAAGCACAAGGTCGACGAGACCCGTCCCTACGAGACCATCACGATCGACAAGTTGACACCCGTGATCGGTGCCGAGATCGGTGGTGTGGATCTGGCAAAGCCGCTGTCGAACCAGCAGCAGGACGAGGTGCACCGGGCGCTCGCCGAAAACCTCGTGATCTTCTTCCGTGATCAGGACATCGCGCCGGAGCAGCATCTCGGTTTCGGTCGCCTGTTCGGCGAGCTGATGATCCATCCCGCGGCGCCGCACATCGACGGGCATCCGGAGTTGCTGAAGATCTACGCCGACAAGGACAGCCCCCGGGCCAATGGCGAGAGCTGGCATTCGGATGTGAGCTGCGAGCCCGAGCCGCCGATGGGCTCGATCCTGCACATCAAGCAGTGCCCGCCGAAGGGCGGCGATACGCTCTTCGCCAATATGTATGCTGCTTACGAGGCGCTGTCGGACCGAATGAAGGCCTATCTGGAAGGACTAACGGCCCTTCACGACGGCGAGCACGTCTACCGCGGCACCTACTCGAACTTCGGCGTCAAGGACAAGCCGAACTATCCGCGCGCCGAGCACCCTGTCGTTCGCACGCATCCCGTGACGGGCCGGAGGTGCCTGTTCGTCAATCGCGGGTTCACCACGCGCATCCTCGGCGTTCCTCTCGACGAGAGCGATGCGATCCTGGGCTACCTGTTCGACCACATGGCCAATCCCTTGTTCCAGTGCCGCTTCCGCTGGCAGCCCAACTCGATCGCATTCTGGGACAACCGCTGCGTTCAGCACCGCGCCATGTGGGACTACTGGCCACACACCCGGAGCGGCGCCCGCGTGACGGTGAAAGGGGAGCGGCCGGTGTAGGCGCGAGGCGTGCGGTCCGCGTTCTGCCGGGTTCTCTGAGCCGCGTCAGTTTGCGTTCATCCGGCCTATGAGACGAGGCTGCTCCTCGGCGGCGCCGGAGGTCACAGTATATGCGGACGCGTTTCATGAGTGGTTGCCTCGTTGCTCTGGCGCTGGTCACGGTCGGGACTTCGCGGGCGAGCGACATTTCGGGGAGCTGGCGGATCGAGGCGGTCGATGGCGTTGCCGGGATCGACGTGTCTCGAACGGAGGTGGCCATCGGGGCGGCTGCGATGACGGTGGGCTGCAATCGGCTGCGCAGCCGCGCGGCAATCGCCAACCGGGAAATCACCTTCGGACCCGTTGCCTCGACGCGTATGGCGTGTCCGCCGCCACTTCCTGAAATCGAGGGCCGTCTGGTCGCGGTTCTCGCCGACGTGCGCACATTCGATGTGAAGGACGGGCGGCTTCGCCTCCTCGATTCCCGAGGTAACGTCCTGGTGCACCTCCGGCAGGCGCAATGAGTGCGACGGTGACAGCTGTGTCCCGGAAAGGCATTGTCAAAGGCCCGCTCACGGGAAGCGGTCCACTGCAGCGGTACGGGACGGAGTTCGATGGCGATCGAAGGCGCTGATCATTTCGGCTTTACGAACGAGGAGTTGGCGAAACTCGAGACGGTCTACCGGCCTGACCTGTTCAAAGGCCGTGTCGTGGTCGTGACGGGGGCTGGCTCTGGCTTCGGGCTCGCCATCGCGACGCTGTTCGCGCGGCTCGGAGCGAATGTGGCCATCACCGGTCGCAACGAGGAGCGGGTGGGCATGGCCAAGGCCTTCCTGGAGGGGTTCGGCGGCAAGGTGTCGAGCCATCTCTTCAACATCCGCGATCCCGAGGCTGACGCCGCCTTTGTCGCTGACGTCTGGAGCGCGCATGGCCGCCTCGACGTGCTGATCAACAACGCCGGCGGGCAGTTCCCGCAGGCGGCGATCGACTTCAAGCCGAAAGGCTGGAACGCGGTCATCGACAACAACCTGAACGGCACCTGGTACATGATGCAGGCGGCCGCTCGCGCCTGGATCGAGCACAAGTCTCCGGGCGTGATCGTCAATATCGTCGCCGATTTCTGGCGCGGCATGCCCGGCATTGCACACACGGCTGCCGCGCGAGCGGGCGTGACCTATGCCTCGAAGACGGTAGCGGTTGAGTGGGCGCCGGACAATATCCGCGTCAACTGCGTGGCGCCGGGATGCCTCGAGACGTCCGGTTTCGCACACTACCCGCCCGAGGGGGCCGCGACATACAAGGAGGCGAACCCCATGAAACGGGTCGGCGACGCCTGGGACGTCGCCGAGGCTTGTGTTTATCTGGCAGCACCGTCCGCCAAATTCATCACGGGCGAGGTCCTCACCGTCGACGGCGGCCAGCAGCTTTGGGGTGATCCGTGGCCGACCGGACGGCCGCCATGGTTCAGGCTGTGAGGCGCGGGAGCGGACCAGCACGGATGGTGCAAGAGCTAGATGCATTGAGCGGGGGTTGCGGTTGCGGAACTCCCGGACCATGGTGCGAGACGATTTCGATCAGCCCGCCCTCGGCGGCCTCAGGAGCGAAGCATGTCCAGCCCTCGCATCAAATTGTACAAGGGTGATCTCCCGGCAGGGCTGTCGTTCGGAAATTCGGTGGCGATCGACACCGAGACGCTTGGCCTCAAGCCCTATCGCGATCGGCTGTGTCTGGTGCAGCTCTCGGGCGGCAACAACGAGGCCCATCTGGTGCAGTTCGATGGCAGCGATTGGTCCGCGCCCCGGCTGAAAGCGCTGCTCACAGATCCGGGCGTGGTCAAGATCTTCCACTACGGTCGCTTCGATATAGCCATTCTGAAGCGTTGGCTCGACGTGTCGGTCGCACCGGTCTGGTGCACGAAGATCGCCTCCAAACTCGCCCGCACCTACACCGACCGGCATGGCCTGAAGGACCTGTGCGCCGAACTGGCCGGAGTAGAGCTGTCGAAGCAGCAGCAGAGTTCGGACTGGGCGTCGGCGAGCTTGTCGCAGCAGCAGCTCGCGTATGCCGCGTCCGATGTTCTCTATCTGCACGGCTTGAAGGCCAAGCTCGAGGCCATGCTGCAGCGCGATGGCCGTATGGCCATGGCCGAAGCTGCATTTCGGTATCTGCCGGAGCGGGCCGAACTCGATCTCGCAGGCTTCGATGACATGGATATATTCGCACATTGAGCACGACAGTCGAACAGGCTGTAGGTAAAGCGGGGGATGCGACGCTGCGGCGTCCCAATGTTTCCCCATTTTCGGTTCATCTGTGGTGGCTTGGCGGGATTCGCGTCCGCAGTCGGGCGCTGGGCCGAGCCGCTGGAACGGGGTATGCGAGGCGATATCAGGAGAGCGTCGAGCCCCCGCGGGGGTGTCATCGACACCGGCGTCAGCGGAGCTGAGCGCGAGCGGGCGTTTCGCCGTGCGCGCCGCCATAGCCTGCTTGTCAGATCACTCAAGGTCTTGTTGCCGGTGGCCGCAGTCGGGTGCCTCGGCATCTACGGGGGCGCGCTCGTCCTCAGTTCGGGTCTGAAGAGTGGAGACATCGAAGCAAGCAAAGTCACCATCGATCCGACCAACCTGACCATGGCCGATCCCCGCTACAGCGGCTTCGGTAAGGATGGCTCCGAGTACAAGGTGCACGCCAAGAGCGCCGTCACCGACATTCGCATGGCCGCGCCAATACGGCTTGACGTGATCGACGGCGAGATCATCCAACCGAGCGGCGTCGTCACGCGTCTCACTGCAAACTGGGGCACCTACGACCAGAAGAAGGATCTCCTGGAACTCTACGAGAGCATCAACGTCGATGCGACGAACGGCATGACCGCGCGACTGACCCGGGCAACGGTTCTGGCTAAGGAAAGCCGCATCATCAGCAGCGAACCTGTGCAGGCGCAAACCGAGACCGGGACGATCCGCGCCGACACCATGACGCTCGACACGAAGGCGCGTCAGGCGAAATTCAGGACCGCCGTGCACGTAACCTTGAAGCCATCGAAACCCGCCACGGCGTTACGGGGAGCCGAGACCGCACCCAAGCGCGAAGCGGCCAGCGCTTTCGGAATCGATGCGAACTCCGGCGAGCCCGTGGTCGTGACTTCGGAGCAGCTTGACGTGGACGACAACGCCAAGACGGCTCTGTTCCGCGAAAATGTCTTGGCCCGGCAAGGCGAAGCGACGCTCGAAGCGCCGGAACTGGACGTGACCTACGCGGGCCGCGCGAATCTCGGGCAAACCGGAGCGACCTCACCCAAGTCCGAGGAGGGTCGGGAGGCGACGAGCCTCAAGTCGATCAAGGCGAGGGGCGGCGTACGCATGGCGAACAAGGCCGATCGCGCCGAAAGCCAGTCGCTCGACTACGACGCGGAAACGGAGCGCATTCACCTCGTCGGCGACGTGACGATGACGCAGGAGCCGGACCGGACAGTCAAGGCCGAGACCGCACTGCTCGACCAAAAGGCGGACACGGCGTTGTTGACCGGCGATGTCGAGGTGACCCAGGGCCGCAACGTCCTCAAGGGCGGCCGTCTCGCCATCGACAGGAAGGGCGGCACCGCCAAGCTGACCACTCCGGCCTCGGCGGGCCGGGCTGCCGGACGAATCACGACGCTTATCTATCAGAACCAGGCTGCGAAGCCGGGCGCCGCGGCCAAGGCGAGCGCGACTGAAGACGAGCCGGGCCTCGGTCCGCTCGGGGCCAATTTCCGCAGCGATCCGAACGCGCCCATCGATGTCGAGGCCCAGATGCTCGACGTGAACGATCGCAAACATACTGCGGTCTATACGGGAAGCGTCGTCGCCAAGCAGGGCACATTCATCGTCCGGACTGAGGAGATGACGGCCCACTATTCGGGTGACACGGGGCTGGTGTCGGCGTCCCAGCCAGTGGCCAAGGCGAAAGCCAGCGGAGCATCGGGGTCCGAACTCCGGCGGATCGAGGCCCGTCGTGGGGTCGTGGTCACCGGAAGCGACAGCCAGCAGGCGACGGGTGAGTGGGCGACCTTCGATGTGAAAGCCAACACCATTGTGATGGGCGGCAACGTTACGGTCACGCAAGGCAAGCAGGTGGTCCGCGCTCCGGCGGGAATGCGCTTGCTCATCGACCTCGGAACCGGGGTGACGCGTTTCGAAGCCGAGCCGGGCGCGGCCGCCAAGGCCGGTCCGAAGGTGAGCGGAGCGTTCGCTACCTCCGTCGTGCCGGGCCCGCAGAACAGCGGCGTGGCGGGATGCCCTCCCGGAGCCGTGTGCAAGAGCGGGCGCCTCGAGGCGATTTTCTATCCGAACGAGATGCAGGACAAGGCCGGCCGCAAACCCGGGGCCGGCAGTGGCTCGGAGGCAGCGAAAGCGTCCGGCGACGTCGTCAAGCCGCCGTCGGCGGCCGCCCGAAGATCACCGACGCCTCCATCGACCACGCCTTGATCACCTCACTACAATCCTGTTTAACCGCAGGGCCGAGCGTGCCCCGCTGAGCCGCCGCCAAGGTGCGTTCAAGGACTCATCCGACATGGCCTTCACGTTGTTCCCACGAGCCCGTCGCGCAATTGGCGGCAACCCCACGCCGCCCGCGAGTGGCAAGCCGTCGGCGTCGGTTCGATCGGGGAACGCGGGGGTCCATGCGCATGCGGCAGGCGACGGCTGGCTGACCAGCGAGGGCGTGCAGAAGAGCTACGGCAAGCGCAAGGTCGTGAAAGGTGTGAGCGTCGCGGTCGCTCGCGGCGAGGTAGTGGGGCTGCTCGGACCCAACGGTGCTGGCAAGACCACTGTGTTCTACATGATCACGGGCCTCGTGCCGGCCGATTCCGGCCGCATCACGATCGATGGCCGGGACGTGACGCGGCTGCCCATGTACCGGCGGGCGCGGCTCGGCATCGGATATTTGCCTCAAGAGGCCTCGATCTTCCGTGGTCTCACGGTTGAACAGAACATCATGGCCATTCTGGAACTCGTCGAGCCGAGCCGGAAGAAGCGCCTCGAGCAGCTCGACAGCCTGCTTGATGAATTCAATATTACGCGATTGCGCAAAAGCCCATCGATTGCCCTTTCTGGCGGTGAGCGGCGGCGCTGCGAGATTGCTAGGGCCCTGGCTTCGCGGCCGTCGTATATGCTCCTGGACGAGCCGTTCGCGGGGATCGATCCGATCGCCGTCGGGGACATTCAACAGTTGGTCAGACATCTCAAGCAGCGCGGCCTCGGCGTACTGATCACGGATCATAACGTTCGGGAAACCTTGTCCCTGGTCGACCGGGGCTATGTCATTGCCGAGGGTCAAGTTCTGACACAAGGTAGTCCTTCGGAAATCATCGCCAACGAGGATGTCCGCCGGGTGTATCTCGGAGATATGTTCAGTTAATTCCCGTCGACTATGACTCTCGTCGTGCAGACCGGTGCGGGGAGCGGTGAGGAGCAGCAATGGCGCTTTCGACGAAGCTAGAGCTCAGGCAGAGCCAGCAGCTCGTCATGACGCCGCAGCTGCAGCAGGCGATCCGTCTGCTTCAACTGTCCAACCTCGAACTCAGCGCCTTTGTCGAGACCGAACTCGAGCGCAACCCGCTGCTGGAGCGCGACGCCGAGGCGCCGGCCGAGCGGACGCAGCCGAGTGAGGCCGACGCGATGCCGGTCGTCGTCGCCGGCGACGGCGGACTGGATTTCGCCACCCCTGGTGATGCGCCGACGCGCGAACTCGACAGTGATGTCGCCGATGCCTTCCCGGAAGCGGGATCGAGCGATCTCGGACCGGACCTGCAACCGAGCCTGCGCGGCAATATCGTGGAGCGCAGCCGCTCGGCGGCGTCCGGAGACGATGCCTCGAGCATTGAGGACTACGCCACGGAACGGCTGTCCCTCAGGGATCACCTGGAGAATCAGCTCGGCCTGGCGCTGAGCGATGCCAAGGATCGGCTGATTGGCGCCTATCTTATCGACCAGGTCGACGAAGCCGGTTATCTGCGCGCCGATCTGGCGGAAGTCGCCGAACGGCTGGGCGTTGCCCATTCGCACATCGAGAAGGTTCTCGGCGTTCTGCAGACTTTCGAGCCGGCTGGCGTCATGGCGCGTGATCTCAAGGAATGCCTGGCGCTGCAACTTCGCGATCAGGGCCGCCTCGACCCGATGATGATGGCCTTCCTCGACAATCTGCCCATGCTGGCGCAGCGGAACATGACGGCGCTCCGTAGGGCGACCGGGGCTGATGCCGACGACCTGGCGGACATGATTGCCGAGGTGCGCCGCCTCAATCCGAAACCCGGCCTCGGCTTCGGTCAGATCGAGATCGAGCCGGTGGTGCCGGACGTGCACGTACGCATGGGCAGCGACGGAAGCTGGCTGATCGAGTTGAACAGCGACACTCTTCCGCGAGTTCTAGTCAACCGGGTCTATTACACGCGCGTTCACCGCACGGCGCGCAGCACCCAGGACAAGGATTTTCTCCTCGAATGCCTCCAGAACGCCAACTGGTTGGTCAAGAGCCTGGATCAGCGCGCCCGTACCATTCTCCGGGTGGCCGAGGAAATCGTTCGCCAGCAGGATCGCTTTCTCGTCTATGGCGTTCAATATCTGCGGCCGCTCAATCTCAAGACGGTGGCCGACGCCATCAAGATGCATGAGTCGACGGTCAGCCGCGTCACATCGAACAAGTACATCTCGACACCGCGCGGCATTTTCGAGCTCAAGTATTTCTTCACCTCGGCCATCGCCTCGGCTGGTGACGGCGAAGCCCATTCGAGTGAATCGGTGCGCCATCGCATCAAGGTTCTGATCGATGCCGAGAGCCCCGACGACATCCTTTCGGACGACAAACTGGTCGAGGTTTTGGGGCGCGAGGGCATCGAGATTGCCCGTCGGACGGTTGCCAAGTACCGTGAAGGCATGCGCATACCATCGTCTGTGCAGCGCCGCCGCGAGAAACGGTTGCAGTGCCAAGCCGTGGCGTGAATTGCGCCAAAAACAAGGCAGGGAAGTCGGAATTCGTGGTTTGACTCGGCGTAGCACCGCAACTACGTTCCCCGCATGCTTGAACAGTCGATGGCCGGCGTCTCACTTCTGCTGTCGAGGTGAGAATATGTATCGTTAAATGAATGACTTGCGTCTGTTGTGCTTGTCGCGCAAAGCGATCCCACGGGTGGGGGCTCGCGAATCACGACAGGTGCGTGCAGCCGCCGGAAAGGCCAAACCGAATGGATCTCGGCGATCTCCTCAAGCCCGAAGGCGTATTCGCCTCCCTGAGGGTCAAGAACAAGAAGCAGGCGCTCCGTGAACTCGCGGCTCGGGCAGCCCGGGTGACCGGCCTGGACGAGCGGCATATCTTCGACGTGCTGCTGCAACGTGAGCGTCTCGGCTCGACCGGCGTCGGGCGTGGCATCGCGATCCCGCACGCCCGCATCGGTGGTTTGGACAGCATCGCCACGGTCTTCATCCAGCTTGATGAGCCCATCGACTTCGAGGCGTCGGATTCTGAGCCCGTCGATCTGATGTTCGGTCTGCTGGCACCAGAGCAGGCGGGCGCCGATCACCTGAAGGCGTTGGCGCGCATCTCTCGTGTTCTGCGCGATCCGCAGACCTTGGAAAAGCTCCGGTCGGCGCGCGACAAGGATGCTCTCTATGCCGTGCTGACGGAGCCGCTCGCCTCGCACGCGGCCTGAAGGGCGGAAACTTGGTCGGTTCCGGCATACTGGGACCGGGCACGTACCAAATCATCGCCGGCCGTCACGTGCTGTTGGCGCGGGCGTCGGCAATGGCCGACCAGACCCGCGCTGGCGTGGCCGGCATCTCGATCTCCGTCACGCCGATCGGCCGCAACGCATCGCGAACGGCGTTCATCAGCGCCGGCAGGGGTCCGACGGTGCCGCTTTCGCCTACGCCTTTGACGCCGAGCGGGTTCGACGTCGCGGGGGAAGGCGCGAGGATCGAATTGAAGTGGGGCAGATCGCGCGCACGGGGAAGGGCATAGTCCATCATCGACCCCGCCATCAGCTGGCCACTCGACGGGTCGTAGGCACCGTGCTCCATGAGGACTTGGCCGAAGCCTTGCGCGAGGGCGCCGTGTACCTGGCCCTCGGCCAACTCGTGATGGATGACGCGGCCGCAGTCGTCGACGGCGACGAAGGACGCCACGGTCACCTCGCCGGTCTCTGGGTCGATCTCGACTTCTGCTATGTGACAGCCGGACGGGAACGTGGCCTCGCCCTCGATCCGGACCTCGGCCTCGAGGGGAGGGGCGTCACCGTGCGCCAGCTCTTCGATCCCGATCGCGAGATTGGTCGCCGGCACCTCCAGTCGGCCCGCAGCATAGACGACGGTCTCCGGAGGAACGCCGAAGCGCTCCCCGGCGCGCGACTTGGCGACATCGATCAGCTTCAGGGCGGTGGCGCGAATGGCGGAGCCCGCCATGATCGTGGAGCGCGACGCGGAGGACGAGCCGCCGTCATCGAAGCCAGTGCTGTCGCCTTGCGCAACGCTGATGCGGCCTGTGCCGAGCGCCAGATGCTCGTCGGCGAGCATGGCGAACACGGTCTCGTGGCCCTGGCCGGTGGCGCCGATCGGTGTGCTCAGATGCACGACGCCATCGCTGGCGAGACGCATGCGGGCGCGCTCGGTCGGCATGCCTCCGGAGATCTCGACAAACATGCCGATGCCGGCGCCGCGCAGGAGGCCTTTCGCCTTGGATGTCGCCTTGCGTGCGGTGAGGCCCGGCCAGTCGGCAGCGGCGAGCGCCTGATCGAGCAGGTCGGGGAAGTCGCCGGAGCAGTAGGTCATGCCGACAGCGGTCTTGTGCGGCATTGCCTCGGGCCCCAGCATGTTGCGCCGCCGGATATCGACAGGATCGAGGCCGAGCTTCGCCGCGGCGGCCTC
The DNA here is from genome assembly GCA_022844225.1 of Hyphomicrobiaceae bacterium. Taxonomy (GTDB): domain Bacteria; phylum Pseudomonadota; class Alphaproteobacteria; order Rhizobiales; family Hyphomicrobiaceae. The sequence goes on from JALHMC010000037.1 coordinate 16,963, forward strand.
GATCAGGCTCTCCATGATGTAGGCGGCCTCGGGACGGCCGGCGCCGCGATAGGGAGCAGTCGGCACGGTGTTGGTCAGCACACAAGTGACGGCCGAATGCACGGCCGGAATGCGATAGGGACCGGTCAGGCATCGCGAGAAGTTGGCGGTCGCGATGAAGTAGCCGACGTGGTGCATGTAGGCACCCATCGCGGCCTTGGCCTCGACGTCGAGGGCAAGGATGCGGCCGTCACCATCGAGCGCGAGGCGGCCGTGCATCAGCGAGTCCCGCGCCTGCGCGTCGGAAACGAAAGCCTCGGAGCGCGTCGCAGTCCAGCGCACGGGCGCGCCGGTCAGGCGGGCGGCATGCAGCAGCGCCGGGTACTCGGGATAGGTGCCGTTGCGAATGCCGAAGGCGCCGCCGACGTCGCGCGAGGTGACGACGATACTGTGCTTGTCGACGCCGAGGATCGTGGCGATCTGGTCGCGGACGATGGTCATGCCCTGATTGCCTGTATGCAGGCGATAGGTGCCGGTCGCCGCCTCGAACGAGGCGATCGCGGCGCGCGTCTCCATCGGGCAGATGACGACACGCTGGCTCGTGCGACGGGCTTCGACGACATGGGCTGCCGCTGCGAAGCCCGCATCCACCGCCGCTCGATTGCCGAGTGTCCAGCGGAAGGCGACATTGCCCGGTGCCGATGCCCACAGTTCGGGAGCGCCGCCGGCCAAGGCGTCGTCGATCAACGCAGCGGCGGCCATCGGCGTGTAATCGACGGAGAGGGCCGCGACCATGTCGTCGGCTGCCGCGCGGCTGTCGGCTATGCACAGCGCGACGGGCTCGCCGACGTGGCGCACCTTGTCCTGGGACAGCACCGGCCACGGTGCCGCGCGTGGCGGGCGACCGTCGGCATCGGTCAAACGCTGCTGGACTGGGACGGAGCCGAAGCCGGCATTGCGCCAATCGTCGCCGGTCAGCACAAGGCGCGCGCCGGGCACCTGCATGGCACCTGAGGGGTCGATCGAGCGGATTTCCGCGTGGGCGTGCGGAGATCGCGCGAATGCCGCCCAAAGCGCACCCTCTGCCGGGACGTCGTCCGTAAAGGCCCCTGTACCGGTGATGAGGCGGTGGTCCTCGACCCGCATGGCAACGCTCCCGAGATCTGCCTCGCGCGGCGGCGCGCGGTTCCAGCAGTCTAGGCCGCGTTTCGAGACCTCGCCAAGAAGTGCGGTGCGGGCGCTCGACGCGTCAGGGACGAATGCTGCCGATAACCGCGAGCGCTTCACCGCGAGGCTCGACCACGATGCCCTCGCCGGAAGCCGTCGCACGCCCGACCAGCGCCGAGATGTTGACCTGATGCGTTGTCACGACGAGGGCGCCCGGTCCTCGCCAGTCCAGAAGTAGTCGGCGGGCGGCAGCGGTCGCCGCCGTTCGGTTCTTGGGATCGCTGAAAAAGGAGTTGAAGGCGGGCTCGGTCTCGACGCGGCCGGGCAGGGCGAGTTCTGCGGTCTCGCGGGCCCGGCACCACTCGGAGGAAAGAACGCGTCCGACGGCGACACCGGACTTGCGGAGCGCCTGTCCGATCCTCTTCGCCTGGGCGCGTCCGCTGGCGTCGAGATTGCGCTGGGTCGCGCAGTCGCCGATCCGCATGCCGGCGGGATCACCGGTTCCTGGCGCATGAGCATGGCGAAAGAGAACGATGGCGCCACGCCGCCGCTTCCGATGCAGCAGCACTGGCTGACAGGGCGACACTGACGACCAGGATGGCCACGACAACCGTCTGGCACCCGAGGATGGTCGCCCATGGCGGCAATGCTCGTCTCATGGCACGTCCTTCACAGATGTCCTTGTCACAAGACGAACGACGGTAGCGAACGGATCTGCCGTTTCGCAAAATCGCCCCCAAGTCGTGGCATGGTGCAGGGCTTCGGGTTCGAGGAGCGAGGCCGTTGGCCATCGACGGGCGAGCAAGTGGCGGGATTGCATATGATTCAGTTGGAAGTCGATGTCGCGGATGCTCGGGGGCTGTCGCGGCACGTCCGAGCGGTTCTTGGCGTTATGGTAGCGCTCGCACTGGCCGGTTTCGCTGTCGTGGGGGCGGCACGTGCCGACCCCTCGTTCAAAGGCTTTCTCGACGCGTTGCGTCCCGACGCGGAGGCACGTGGCATCTCGCGCGCCACCTTCGATCGTGAGACGCGCGGGCTCGAGCCTGATTTGTCATTGCCGGATCTCGTCCGCGACGGCGAGGCGCCGAAGGCGTCGAGCAGGGGGCAGGCCGAGTTCACTGTAGCGCCGCAGGACTACGTTTCAGCGAAGCGCATCGGGCAACTCGCGGAAGAAGGGCGCGCACTGGCGAAGGCGCACGCCGATGCACTGGCGCGGATCGAGAAGGAGATCGGCGTCGATGCTCACGTCGTGCTCGCGATCTGGGGACGCGAGACGGCCTTCGGCAAATACAAGCCCCAGCACGACGCCATTCGGGTGCTTGCGACGCAGGCTTTCACGGGACGCCGCAAGGAGCTGTTTCGCGGCGAGCTTCTGCATGCGCTCAAGTTGATCGACGAGGGACGCATCAAGCGATCCGAGATGCGCGCCTCGTGGGCCGGCGCCATGGGGCTCACGCAGTTCATGCCGTCGGAGTTCTATTCCTCGGCCGTCGACATGGACGGTGACGGCCGCATCGATCTCTTCGGCTCGGTCGCCGATGCGCTCGGCTCGGCCGCGATGCAGCTGAAGTTGAAGGGATGGACGGCCCGCCTGCCATGGGGGATCGAGGTTCGGACCGGCGCACGCGTCGACTGCGCCAACGAGGGGCCGGACAACGCAAGACCGATCTCGGAATGGATGCGTCTCGGCGTCAGTCGGGCTGACGGAAAGCCTATCGATGCCCGTCATCTTGCGGCTTCGGCCTATCTGATGTCGCCGGGTGGGACCTTCGGTCCGCAGTTCCTCGTCACAGAGAACTTCAAGGTGCTCCGGGCCTACAACACGTCGGACCTCTATGCCGTCTTCGTGGGCCATTTGTCCGACCGCATCGCTGGCGGCGGTGTTTTCGTCACGCCATGGGCGGCCATCCGTCAGTTGGACAACGCCGGGATTCTCGAGGTGCAGACCCGCCTGGATCGCGCTGGTTACAAGATCGCCAAGCTCGACGGTCGGATCGGATCGGAAACGCGGCTGAAGATCGGGCTCTACCAGCGCGCCAACGGCCTCAAGGTCGAATGCTGGCCAAGCGCCGAGCTGCTGGCCGCCATGCGGCGGATCGCAGGTCCCTGATATGCACGGGGCCGTGCTCCGCGGCTTTGCAGACCTTGATCCAGCGACTAAACAGGGTCGGTTCGACAGCGAGACCGGAGACGCGCCATGAAGAACCCCGCCAAGCCGAGCGTCATCGGCGTACTAGGTCTCGGTTCGATGGGGGCCGGTGTCGCCGCCGACTTGAAGTCCTCCGGCTTCGATGTCGTCTCGACGGTCGCGGGTCGATCGGCACGCAGCCGGGAGCGAGCCGCACAATCGGGCGCACGTCTGCTCGACAGTCTCGAGGCCGTCGTCGCGACGGCCGACACGTTCCTGTCGATCGTGCCCGCCGATCAGGCCGTTCCGCTGGCTGAGGCGGTTGCCGCTGCGCTGAAAGGCAAGGCGCTTCACTACATCGACTGCAATTCGATCACGCCGTCGAAGACGGCCCATATCGCGAGCGCTGTTATGGCTGCCGGAGCCACCTACTCCGACGGGGGTATCATCGGTCCACCGCCGGGTGGAAAGATCAAGACCCGCCTCTATATTTCGGGCCCGCACGCGGATGTTCTGTCAGCACTTGCGTCCGACCGGATGCCGGTGTTCCAGCTCGGCGACAGCCTGACCCAGGCGACCGAGATGAAGGTGCTGTTCTCGGCGGCGAACAAGGGCACGGCGGCGCTGCTCATCAACATCATGGCGGCGGCAGCGAAGGTGGGTCTGCTGGACCGTGTGATGGGCGAGCTCGACAGCGTCTTTCCAGGCCTGACGGGCGTCCCGCGCCGGGCGGCACCGGATCTCGACGAAAAGGCCGGGCGCTGGGCGATCGAGATGGACGATCTCGCCCAGGGACTGGCCGACCTCGATGCGCATCCGGGTTATCACCGGGCGGCAGGCGACAATTATCGGCGCCTCGCAGCCAACCTTCCCGATACGAAGGGCGATGATGCGCTGGCGCGGGTCCTCACGGCGTGGATGGGGCCGAAGGCGGGCTGACCCCCGACCGCCCTGGTGGCCGGCGGCGCTCAGTCGTCGAGCACCGCCACCGCGCGGGTCCAGCCGGCGCTGCCCGCCTTCACCTTCACCGGAAAGCAGATCACGGTGAAGCCGGTCGCGGGCAACTGATCGAGGTTGGCGAGCTTTTCGATCTGGCAGTAGCCGATCTCTCGCCCGGACTTGTGGCCCTCCCAGATGATCGAAGCATCCCCGGTCGCGGCGAAGCGCTTGGCCGTGTGCACGAACGGCGCGTCCCAGGACCAGGCGTCGGTACCCACGACGCGGATGCCGCGAGACGTGAGATAGAGCGTCGCCTCACGTCCCATGCCGCAGCCGGTGGGTACGTAGTCGTCATGCCCATATCGGGCGCCCGCCGCCGTGTTCACCACCACGATCTCCAGCGGCTTCAAGGTGTGGCCGATGCGCTTCAACTCCGCCTCGATGTCGGCCGCGCCGACCACGTAACCGTCTGGGAAGTGGCGGAAGTCGAGCTTGACGCCCGGCTGGTGGAACCATTCGAGCGGGATCTCGTCGATGGTTGCGGCTCGCTTGCCGCCGTCCATCGTGGTCGCATAATGCCAAGGCGCGTCGACGTGGGTGCCGTTGTGCGTCGAGATCTGACATTGCTCGGTCGCCCACCCCTCGCCGCCGGGCAGGCGCTCGGGTGTCATGCCGGGAAAATGCCGAAGCATGCGGGGGATGGACTCCTGGTGCCCCTCGTAGTGGATCTTCGGCTCGCCGCCCTGTGGATCGGACGCGATACCGGCCTGGAGAGCGACCGAGATGTCGATGATGCGACGAGCCATACGGGTCTCCCTGAACGCTGGAGTCTTCTCAAGGTGAAGTATGACGCCGGTCGGCAAGGTTACCAACAGGCTTGATGTCGTCTCTACCGTTGCGGTCGCCGCATCAGCCGAGCAATAGTGCGCCGTCACGGCGGGGGCGACCCGAACGGAGCGCGAACACGGAATGGTCACAGACGTCGCAACAGGCCCGGTCCGTCCGGAAGAGCGGAGCAGCGAGATCAAGACGCTCGCCGCCGTCTCGACGGCGCATTGGGTGAGCCATTTCCATATCCTCGTGCTGCCACCCCTATTCCCGTTCCTGAAAGAGCGGCTCGGCGTCGGTTTCGTCGAACTGGGTCTGGCGCTGACCGTGTTTGCCATCGTATCCGGTCTGACGCAGGCGCCGATGGGCGCGGCGGTCGATCGCTTCGGCGCGCGCCGTATCCTGATTGCGGGCTTGTGCCTCGGCGGTGCGGCATTCGCTGTGATGGGGCTGACGCTCAGCTATCCGTGGCTGCTCGTCTGCGCCGGCATCGCAGGGCTTGCCAACAGCGTCTACCATCCGGCCGATTACGCCCTTCTGGCTGCCGGGATCGGCGAGAAGAGGGTCGGGCGGGCGTTCTCGATCCACACGTTCTCGGGCTTCTTCGGCGGTGCGGTGGCGCCGGCTTCGCTGTTGCTCCTGGTATCGCAGGTCGGCCTGGAAGGCGCCCTGATCGGGGCCGGATTGCTCGGCCCCATCGCCGCGATCATCGTGGCGCTGGTCCCGATGCCCGCGACGGGGTCGGCGGTCGCGTCGGGCGGGCCGGGATCGAAGAAGGCCGGAACGGGATCTCTCTCGAGCGTGATGACGCCCGCCATCCTGATGCTGATGGTCTTCTTCGTGCTGCTCAGCCTGTCGAACGCGGGGCTGAACAGCTTCTCGGTCGTCGCCCTGATGCAAGGCTACGAGGTCAACTTCGCAACCGCCAACGTCGCGCTGACAGCGTTCCTGGGTTTGGGCGCGTTGGGCGTGCTCGCGGGTGGCGTGCTGGCGGACCGCACGCGCCGCCATGCCCAAGTGGCCGCGGCCTGCTTTGCCACAAACGCTCTGATCGTGCTCGCCATCGCCCTGCTCAACTTGCCACATTGGCTCATCGTCCTGGCGTTCGGTGTCGCCGGCTTTCTCGGCGGCGTGATCGCACCATCGCGCGATATGCTCGTGCGTCAGGCGGCGCCGCCCGGTGCAGCGGGCCGCGCCTTCGGGATCGTTTCCACTGGCTTCAACATCGGCGGCATCTTCGGGCCGATGCTCTACGGCTTCATCATGGACAGCCATTTGCCCCGCTGGGTGTTCGGCTTGTCGGCAATCTTCATGGTGCTGACCGTGCTGCTCGCGCTCGCAACCGATCGGAAGCGGACCACATGAGCGAATTTTTTAGCGTTCGCACGGACGAGAGTTGGGAGGAGACGCAAGCCCGTCTCGAGGCGGCCGGTCTCGGCGACGGGCTGCCGCTCGTGCCGCCGACCGAGATGCGCCTCGCGGCGATGCTCGCTGGCATCGCGGATCCCGACGCTGCACTTGGCTTCATGCCCCCCATGTTCGGCGAGGTGACGCCTCGTGCGATTGCCTATAACGCCGTGCTGGCGGGGTGCCGGGCCGCCGAGCTACCGGTCGTCATGGCCGCGGTGACGGCCTGCCTCGAGCCCGAACTCAACCTGCTCGGTTTGATGACGACGACCGGATCGGCAGCCGTAGCAACGATCGTCCATGGCCCGATCGTCCAAGCGCTCGGACTCAACGCTTCGATCAATTGTCTCGGGCCGGGCAATCGGGTCAACGCGACGATCGGACGGGCAGTCAGCCTGTGCCTGCGCAATATCGGTGGGGCACGGGAGGGCTCGGGTGACATGGCGACCTGCGGCCAGCCCGGCAAATATACGTTCTGCTTCGCGGAGGGCGGGGAAGGGCCATATCCGCCCCTTCATGTGCGGCGAGGAATGTCGCCCGGCACCAGTGCGGTCACCGTGATCGGCGTGTCGGGTACCGCCGAGGTGCTGCCCCTTCGCGACGGCGAGGGTGGCGATGCGGGAGCCGATGCGATCCTCGATGCTCTGTCGATCATCATGCGGGCGTCGGTCGCAACGACCGGCGCATCGCGACAGCCCGAGCCGCCTCAGCAGGTTTTCGTCCTGCCCTTGGAGCTTGCAGAGCGCTTGACAGCAGCGGGGATCGGGCTGGAAGAGATGCAACGACAACTTTTGGCTGAGAGGAGCAATGCCGGAGTCGCCATCGCGGGCGAGGCCAGCGAAATTTATCCGATCGTGACTGGCGGTCCAGGGGTTAAGATGGCCTATCTGCCGCTCTGGGGCGGCGGCTCCCGCATGGTCACACGCGAGTTGGGGCGTTGATTCCGCGCGACATGCGGGTCCAGGGGAACGCTGCATCTGCGATAGACTTCTGGTCCGGCCTGGGCTGAGACGGAATTTTTGCGCGCGGCATCGGGAATGGCCTGATCTTTGCGAATGGGTTGGACTGGGTCGGCGGTTGCGCCAGTCTGACCGGGCTACCGTCCCCAGCGATGGCCTTGGGTATTGTGGCAGAGTTGTTTGACGCGTGGGGTATTCGCTTGACCGGCCAGACTGAGAGCGAGACTGCGGACGGTCCAAGCCAACCGCAGCCTGCGGAGGCGAGTCAGGGTGCGTCTCAGGCCCAAGTCGATTCGGGACTGATCTGTCTCGCGTTGATCGCGGGACACTATCGGATCACCGCGGATGCCCAGCAGATGGCCCACGATCTGGGTCTCGGCACGCGTCCCAGCCAGGGCGAGGATCTGGTCCGCGCCGCAAAACGCATCGGCCTCAAGGCGCGCGTTGTGACGGGCCAGCCGTCCACCCGTCTCGCGACATGTCCCCTGCCGGCGATCGTGAAGGCGCAGGACGGCCGGTATCTCGTCCTGCTGCAGCGCCTGCCTGACGGGCGCATCCGCGTCGGCGACCCGGTCGCCCGGGCCCAGAAGGCCGAAAGCGTTGAGGATCTCGCGGCTAAGGCGACGGGCGAGATCGTGCTCACGACGCGTCGTTGGGGTGGTCCGGGGATTGAGCCTGTCGAGTTCGGTTTCCGCTGGTTCCTGGCGCCGATCTGGCGCTATCGCAAGCCCTTGTCGCATGTCCTAATCGCATCATTGTTCGTGCAACTATTCGCACTTGCGACGCCGCTCCTGTTCCAGGTCGTCATCGACAAGGTCCTCGTGCACAAGGGGATGTCGACCCTGGTCGTGATCGTCACGGGCCTCGTGCTGATCGCCCTCTTCGACGGCCTGCTCCAATTCCTGCGCAGCTATACTCTGAGCCATACCGCGAGCCGCATAGACGTCGAGCTTGGCAGCCGCCTGTTCGATCATCTGTTGCGCCTGCCGCTGGCCTACTTCGAGACACGCCCGACGGGACAGACCGTGGCCCGCGTTCGCGAACTTGAAACGATCCGCAACTTCCTCACCGGTCAGGGTCTCTCGTCGATCATCGACCTGCTCTTCACCTTCGTTTTCTTCGCGGTGCTGTTTCTCTATTCGGCCAAGCTCACGCTGATCGTGATGTTGTCGATCCCCTGCTACGTGGCGATCGCGGTCCTCATTCGGCCGATCCTCAGAGACAAGATCGCCGACCGCTTCAGCACCGGCGCGGCGAGCCAGCAGTTCCTCGTCGAATCCGTCTTCGGCATGCAGACGCTGAAGGCGGCGGCCGTCGAGCCGATCCTGAGGAGCCAGTGGGAGGAGCGGCTGGCGGCCTACGTGCGCACCTCCTTCGAGGCCGTCGTGGTATCGAGCGTGGGGCAGAACGCCATCCAGCTCGTGAGCAAGCTGACAACCGCCGCCGTGCTGTTCTTCGGGGCGAGCGCGGTCGTCAACAACGAGCTGACGCTCGGTGGGCTGATCGCCTTCAACATGATCATGAATCAAGCGACGCAACCCGTGCTCCGCCTGTCGCAGCTCTGGCAGGACTTCCAGCAGGTGCAGATTTCGGTCAGCCGGCTCGGCGACATCCTGAATGCGCCCGCAGAAAGCCAGCGGCACGGCATGGCCCATCTGCCACCGGCGAGGGGCGCGATTCGCGTCAGCGACGTCACGTTCCGCTACCGTCCCGACGCGCCGGAGGTCCTGCAGAACATCAATCTCGATATTCCCGCGGGGCAGGTGATCGGCATCGTCGGACCCTCGGGCTCCGGCAAGTCGACGCTGACTAAGCTCATGCAGCGGCTGTACCGGCCGGAGCGTGGCCAGATCATGGTCGACGGCCTCGACATCGCGCAGGTCGACACGGCCTGGCTCAGGCGTCAGATCGGCGTCGTGCTGCAGGAATCGACGCTGTTCAATCGCAGCATCCACGAGAACATCGCGCTCGCCAACCCGGGCATGTCGCGCGCCCAGGTCATCATGGTTGCCCGGCTTGCGGGTGCCGACGAGTTCATCTCCAAGCTGCCGTTGGGCTACGACACCCCGATCGAGGAGCGGGGCGCTAATCTTTCGGGCGGCCAGCGCCAGCGCATCGCCATCGCGAGGGCGCTTTCGACCCAACCGCGCATTCTCATTCTCGACGAGGCGACGAGCGCCCTCGACTACGAGAGCGAGCGCATCATTCAGCGGAACATGAAGCATATCGTACAGGGGCGTACGGTGATCATCATCGCGCATCGCCTCAATGCCGTACGTCGCGCCGATCGCATCGTTGCCCTCGATGGTGGCAGGATCGTCGAGCAAGGAACGCATGCCGAGTTGCTGGCGCGGCCGGGCGGCCTCTATGCACGTCTCTGGCAACTCCAGGGCACGGACGAGGGCTGAGACACGAGGAGCGTTCTGCCGATGCCCGAGTCGAATGATTTGATTTGGATCTACGTCAGCTCGATTTTGCTGTTCATCGTGCTGGCGCTGGCGGTGGACGTCGTGCGCCATCGCGCGCGGCGGCGCAAGGCTGCCCAGACTCCGCCGGCCATGGGAAGCGTCGGCAGGGCGCTCCTCAATGGCGGACGCGAAACGGCTCCACGGGACGAAAGTGACAAGCTGGCTGTGACGGCGCCGCCATTGCTAGTGGATCCCGGTCCTGCGGCGACGCCAGCGGATGGCGCGGAGGTGCACCGATCCACCGCCGCTGCTGATACGACGCCGGGGTGGTCGATGTCGCGACTGCTGACCACACCGAGCCGGGTGCTCCGCGATGCGGCCAAGGCGCCAGAGACGGTGATGGCACCGAACGGTACGTCCGCGCCGGCACAAAAAAAGCTGCGGATTGCCGAGGACAAGGAGTTTCTGCCGGCCGCACTCGAGATTCTCGAGACACCGCCTTCCCCGGTCGCCACCACTCTCATGCTTGGGATCTGTACCCTCTTTGTTGTGGCCCTGTTGTGGTCAATCATCGGCAAGCTCGACATTCACGCCGTGGCGCAGGGGAAGATCCAAGCCAGCGGGCGCACGAAGGTGGTCCAGCCGTTGGAACCGGGCCGCATAGCAGCGATCCACGTACAGAGCGGGCAGCGCGTTGCGGCGGGCGACGTACTGGTCGAACTCGATCCGACGGACTCGACCGCGGATCTGACGGCGCTCGAACGCGAACTGGAGAGCATGACGGCTGAATCCCTGCGCCGCTCGGCCGTCGTCGACGCGATCCGTAGCCAGGCATCGAAAATGCCGTCGATCGACTTCCCCGCCAGCATCGGTCCCCGCATACGGCAGCGCGAAACCGATCTCATGATCGCCGAGGTGCTGCAATTCAGGTCCGCTGCGAACAGTATCAAGGCCCAGATCGCCGAGAAGGAGGCGACGAAGCAGCGGCTCGCCCTCAGCATCGACGCCCGGCGCAAAGTGCTCGGACTCTCCAAGGAGCGCGTGGGCATGCGCGAGGAGATCAAGACACGGGGAGCCGGTTCGCGCGCGCTCATCATAGAGGCCGAACTCCAGTACGAGAATTTCCGGACGACGGATGCGAGCGAGCGCGGCCAGCTCATGGAGACGGATGCCTCCATTGATGCACTCGATAAGCGGTTGAAGCAGGCCGAGGGGCAGTTCATCGCCGAGCAGACACAGAAGGCGGCGGAAGCGGACCGCCGTCGGGACCGACTCGAGCAGGAGATCGTAAAGGCGCGCTCGAAGCGCGACCGGACCCAGCTTCGCGCCCCCGCCGACGGCCTCGTGCAGCAGGTCGAGGTGACGACGCTCGGCCAGGTGGTCGCAAGCGGCCAATCGCTGATGAGTGTCGTGCCGATCGACGCTCCGCTCGAAGTCGAGGCGATGGTCGCCAACAAGGACATTGGCTTCGTGCGGCCGGGACAGCGGGCAATCGTGAAGGTCGAGGCGTTCCCCTTCTCTCGCTATGGCTCGATCGAAGCGGAGGTGGTGCGCATCTCGACGGATGCGGTCGAGGATCGCAACGTGACGGCAATGATGGACGCGGCGAGCGCGGCGCGGCCGCAGGCGTCCGGCTCATCGAACGCCCCGCCTGGCCAGAACCTCGTGTTCCCCGCGGTGGTGAAGCTGTCGCGGCGTGTCATCGATGTGGATGGCAAGGAAGTGCCTCTGTCCCCCGGCATGGCAGTGACCGTGGAGATCAAGACCGGCGAGCGGCGGGCCATCAGCTACGTGCTGTCGCCGCTGCGCGAGATCCTGTCGAAATCAGCGCACGAGCGCTGAGCGTCACGTCTCGGCGCCGCCGTTGACCTGGATCATCTGTCCGTTGATGAAGCCGCCTGCGTCCGAGGCGAGCAACGCGACGGCGGCCGCGACTTCGTCCGGGGTGCCGAGCCGGCCGAGCGGGACCCGAGCCGCCATGGGCGCAATGTGCGCCGCCTGCACGGCATCCTGCGCCTCGCCCATGATGGGTCCGGGCGACACGATATTGGTCGTAATGCCTTTGGGGCCGAACTCCTTGGCGAGGGCCTTGGTCAATCCCCAGGCTGCATGTTTCGAGGCCGAGACGTGCGCCCGGCCGTTGTAGCCGTGGATCGCGTTCATGCCGGCAAAATTGATGATGCGTCCCCATCCCTTGGCAATCATGCCGGGCAGGCATTGGCGCGCGAGCCAGTAGGCGGCATCGAAATTCACCGCCATCGCATAGCGCCAGTCGTCCTCGGTCATCTCGAGAAACTTACCGTCTTTTCGTATGGCGGCGTTGTTGACCAGAATGTCGACTCCGCCGAACCGGGCGAGTGCCTCCGCCGCGATGCGATGCGCATCCTCCCGGCGGCCGACGTCACCCATGGCGACCAGCGCCTCAACGCCGAGACCCTTGGCCTCGGCTGCGGTCCGTTCCGCGGCCGCCCGGTCGCTCGCGCCATTGACCACGACGTTGCAGCCGGCGCGGGCGAGATGCAGGATACACGCGCGGCCGATGTTCTTGTTGGAGCCGGTAACGAGTGCAGTCCGCCGTTGGGCTGGCATGATCGATTAACTCCGGGGTCAGAAATCACCAAAAACGGATGCTAGAACGAATGGCGGCGACGTCGCAACGTGGGACAATTGCTCCCCGGCTGCACTAAGCTTTGGTGTCCGCCGATAACGACGGACGCCTGCCCCGATTGAGAGGAATACTGAGCGATGTCTACTGCCAAAACGGATAACACGCGCGGACATTGTTTCTGCGGCGCCATCGAGTACGAGTTCTCCGGAGAGCCCAAGTGGGTCATGCATTGTCATTGTGAGAGCTGCCGCCGCGCGGTCTCGTCTGCCGTCGCCACCTACGTCGGCGTCAATATCGACCAATTCCATTATCTCAAGGGAACGCCGTCGATCTACGAATCGTCGCCGGGTGTGAAGCGCTACTTCTGCCCGACCTGCGGTTCGCCGATGGCGTATGCGGGCTCGCGCTGGCCGAAGGAGGTGCACCTCTTCATCGGTACGCTGGATAATCCGGCGAAGTACAGCCCGACCGGTCACGCCCACATCGAGGAGCGGGTCAACTGGTTCGACGTCCACGACGATCTCCCGCGCTACAAGGAGACGGCGGGTCGTGGCGCCACGCCGGTAGCCAAAGGACCAAGTAAAAGGTAGCCGGCAAGCGAGACGCGTTGGTGTGGGCAACTCGGCCTCGGTGCGTGCGTGCGTGCCGCTCCTCGGCTATCCTTGCGGTATGAGCAACACGACACTCGATCCCGATCGCCACGTCACGATTGGCAACGTCACCTTTGGGCAGGACCGCCCGATCGCGGTCTTTGCAGGCCCATGCCAGATGGAAAGCCGGGCACACGCGCTCGAGACTGCATCGGCCTTGAAGGAGATCGCGGGGCGGCTCGGTCTGGGCCTCGTTTACAAGTCGAGCTACGACAAGGCGAACCGCACATCGCTCTCGGGCAAGCGCGGTATCGGTCTCGACGGTGCATTGGCTGTCTTCGCCGAGATTCGCGAGAGCTTGGGGCTGCCAGTCGTAACCGATGTGCACGAGACTTGGCAGTGCGCGCGCGTAGCGCCCGTCGTCGATGTCCTTCAGATCCCGGCGTTCCTCTGCCGCCAGACGGACCTGCTGGTCGCTGCCGCAGAAACCGGTAAGGTCGTAAAAATCAAGAAAGGTCAGTTCCTAGCACCCTGGGACATGAAGAACGTCGTCGCCAAGGTGACGGCATCTGGCAATTCTCGCGTTCTGGTCACCGAACGCGGTGCATCGTTCGGCTACAATACGCTGGTCGTCGACATGCGCGGGCTGCCGATTATGGCCGAGACGGGCGCTCCGGTGATCTTCGACGCGACGCATTCCGTGCAGCAGCCGGGCGGGCAGGGAACGTCTTCGGGCGGCGACCGCCGCTTCGTGCCGGTTCTCGCGCGAGCGGCGGTGGCGGTGGGCGTCGCTGGCTTGTTCATCGAGACGCACCCCGATCCCGACAAGGCGCCTTCGGATGGCCCCAACATGGTGCCACTCAAGGATTTCGAGGCCCTGATGCGCAATCTGATGGCGCTCGATCAGGTGGTGAAAGTGCAGCTCGCTAGGTGAGCCCGATGAAAAGCGGACGACAGCGTCGCGACGAGATCCGAGCGCGCCGACGGGTCCGGTCGGCGATCGAGCAGCGCACCAGCTACGATCCATGGGAGCCACAAGGGATTCCGCGAGGCGCGCTCAGGGCCGATCCGGCGAAGCTGGTACACGACGGGACCTACGGACCCAGGCCACGCTTCTACGTCGACACCCGGTTCACGTGCATGGACTGCGGCAGGCACGAGGTGTGGACCGCGTTCCAGCAGAAGTGGTGGTATGAAGAGGCAAAGGGCAAAATCGACTCGCGTGCCAATCGCTGCCGGGAGTGCCGTCGAAAAAGACGGATGCGGCGTTCGCAGGATCGGCGCGTGCATATGGAGGGGCTCATGACAAAGTATGGCGTCGAAGAAACGGCCCGTCGCTCGGGCCAATCGATCGATGTGCTCATGCGCCTCCGCGAGCAATGGGAGAAATCATGAAGCGACGGCGCTGCGCGACCGTTCGGTGCTCGGTCGACCAGCGGTACATTGGTGAGGGGCCTAGCCGATGACGTCGATTCCAATGGTCCTCGCCGGCCTCATGGGGGCGTTTGGCGTGGTGTTGGCCGCTCTCGCCGCTCATGCCCAGCCGGGTGCCAGTCTCGACAGCGCTGCTCAAATGCTGCTGTTTCATGCGCTGGCCGTAGTCGGAACCAGTGCGCTGTCGGACTCCGGACGGTTGCGGCGGAGTTTCGCGCATGTCGCGATCGCTGGATGGCTGCTCGGCGGAACTCTGTTTTCGGGCGACATCGCGATGCGCTCGTTTCTCGGGCATCGGCTGTTTCCGATGGCTGCGCCGGTGGGCGGCAGTCTCCTGATCGCGTCCTGGTTGGTGTTCGCTCTCGCCGCAGCGTTCCGGCAGCGCTGAGAGAACTCATAGCGCGGACCAAAGCGCACCCAGGCCGGCCAGGAGAAGCAGAGCGTTGAGGACCGGCGCGAAATGGCGCTCCGAAAGCCAGGGGGCGAGGCGAAAGCCGACGAATGTCCCCACCAGAACCGGCACCACGAGCGCGAGGACAGTTTCCCAGCCGGCACGGTCCAAGGCGCCCATCGCGACATGAGCCGCCAGCACGGCCACATAGCAGGTGGCAAAAAACATGATCGACAGCGATCGAGCAGGTGCAGGCGGCAGCGGATGGCGCAACAGATGCACCATCAGCGGCGGGCCCGGCATGACGAGCAATGCGGTGAGGGCGCCCGAGAGCGCACCCGTGATGCCGAGAGCCAGGCCGGATCGTTGTCCTGCGGCTTCAGTGGCAGCACTATCAGGGCCTGGGATCGGCCAGAATCGGCGCCATGCCAGAAGGGCGGCCACGCAAAGAATGATCCCGCCGATAGCGAGCTTCATGATGCGCACGTCGATCGCGTGGAACAATAAGAGGCCCAGCGGGCAACCAGCCAGCGCGCCGAGACCAAGGCCTCGGAATTGGGACCATGGCACGCCGGCTGAGGTGCGCGGCACCAGCACGACGCACTGAACGACGTGCAAGGCCACGAGAATCGGCACCGCCGACGTCGAGTTGAGGACGGCAAGGAACACGGGCGCCGCGAGGATCGCGAAGCCGAACCCGGTAGCGGCTTGCACGGCTGAGCCCGCGGCAACCGCCGTCGTCAGGATGATCCAGTCGGCCATATCGGGGGCCACGGGCGCGCCTCAGCGTGAGAGGAAGATGACCGCTACGCCGGCGAAGATCAGCGAGAAGCCAATGGCGTGGCTCCAGCCGAGTGGCTCCTTCAAAACGAATGTCGAGAAGCCGGCGAAGACGAGCAGCGTGATCACCTCCTGGATCGTCTTCAGCTCCGCTGCCGAATAGACGGCATGACCGTAACGATTGGCCGGGACCGCCAGGCAATACTCGAACAGCGCGATGCCCCAGGAAACGAGCACCACCACGAACAGCGGATACTCCTTGAAGCGCAAATGGCCATACCAGGCGAGCGTCATGAACACGTTCGAGGCCGTCAACAAAAGGATCGGCGTGACGTAGACTGAGAGACTGGAGAGCGTCATCGTGAGTCCCATGAGCTAGAGACGTGGCGCGAGTGCGCTGCTCGTAGGACAATCCGTGCGCCGGGTCGCGACGATTCTGGAGCGACAGCCCCATCCACATCTCCGCGTCTCGCCCGCGCTCGCCTCGGTCGGTTGCGATTGCGTTACCGGGCGCGAGTCGCTAATCGGCCTCCCATGCGCCGCATTCACGCCGATCTCCTGCTCCTGCTCGCTGCCGCCATCTGGGGCTTCGCGTTCCTGTTTCAAAAGTCGGCGATGGCCCATCTCGGGCCGGTCGCGTTCGTCGCCGCTCGCGCCGTCGTCGCAAGTCTCGCGTTGTTGCCGCTGGCGCTCATCGAGATGCGCGATCGCCGCGTCCCATGGGCGTCGATCTGGCCGGCAGCTGCGACGGCCGGTGCCGCATTCTTCACGGGCGCCGTCCTGCAGCAGTGGGGCCTCGTCACGGCGAGTGTCACCAACACCGGCTTCCTGACGGCGCTTTACGTCGTGGTGACGCCGTTCATCGCCTGGGGCTTGCTCGGACGCCGCCCGCCCGTCGTCGTTTGGGTCGCCGTTGTGCTGTCGTTCTGCGGCACGTGGTTGCTCGGCGGCGGCTCGCTTGCCTCGTTCTCGTCCGGCGACGCGCTCGTGGCCATCTCGGCCGTCTTCTGGGCACTGCACGTCGTGCTCGTCGGACGCGCGGGAGCGCTCGGCCGGCCCGTGGCGTTCACGATGCTGCAATTCGTCGTCGTCGCCGCGTGCGGCCTGGCGCTGGCGCCTGTGGTCGAGACCATCTCCCTCGACAAACTCGCCGACGCCTGGGTCGAGATCGCCTACGTCGGCCTCCTCTCCAGCGCGCTGACGTTCACGCTGTTTTCGATCGCGCTCCGCTACACCGAGCCCAGCCAGGCCACCATCATCGTCTCGACCGAGACCTTGTTCGCCGCCTTTGGAGCGTGGCTCATTCTCGGCGAGCGCCTGCCTCTCATCGCTTGGGCCGGCGCCGGCCTGATCCTGTTCGCAACGCTGCTCGTGCAACTCGCGCCGCGTCGGACTCGGCCCACCGAAAAAGCGGTGGCCGCCGAACCCGCGCGCGAGACGCCTCGCCGCTGAAGGCCCGCCGCGGCGGTCTGGCACTCGCTCGGCCCCTCGTGCCTCAGCCCTTCGGCGGCTGCGTGATCGGCGGCGAGACGTCATCGGGAATCGGGCACTGGTACGGACGCCCGCCCGTCCGCTTCTTGTGATCGGCCTTTGCCGCGGCGATCAGATCCGGGCTGCGCAGCGCCTCCATCGCCGTTCCGGCCATCACCTTGGCCGCATGCACCATGCCCTTGTGCGCCGCCGGCACGATGCCCTGCGAGGTGATCTGCCACGAATGCCCTGGCGTCCCGATGGCATGCGTCGCGATCCGCGCCTGCACCGTCGGCACCTTCCACGACACGTCACCCACGTCCGTCGATCCGATCATCGGCTCGCCGCGCTGGTCGATCGGCAGCACGTAGTCGCACAGCGGCTCTGGCCTCGGCTCGATGCCGACCTTGCGATAGGCCGATGCGATGTCCTCCGGCCCGAGAGTCGCCTGGATCTTGGCCGCGAACTCGTGGTCCGCCTTGTCGAAGCCCGGACCGCCGACCCGGTCGAACACGCGCTGCATCGCGTTCGAGAGCGGCGTGTTGTAGAGCAGGTTCGAGACCGCCGAGACCACCTGCATCTCGACCTTGGTCTCGGTCATCATCGCGGCGCCCTCGGCGACCGCCTTGACGCGCGGCACCAGCGCATTCAGCGCCACCAGATCGCGCGCACGAATGGCGTACCGCACCTTGGCGCGGGCCTGCACCACGTTCGGCGCGACGCCGCCCGTATCGAGAATGGCGTGGTGAATGCGGCTGTCTTGCGGGATGTGCTCGCGCAGATACTGCACGCCGACGCTCATCAGTTCGACCGCATCGAGCGCGCTACGCCCGAGATGCGGCGACGCCGACGCGTGCGAGGCGCGCCCGTGGAACGTGAAATCGATGCGCATGTTGGCGAGGCTCAAGGCATCGTCGACGCGATTGAACGCCGCCGGATGCCACGAAATGGCGACGTCCACATCGTCGAAGGCGCCCGCGCGCACCATGAAGCCCTTGGCCGCGCCACCCTCCTCGGCCGGACAGCCGTAGTAGCGAACGCGCCCCTTGAGGCCGTGCTCGGCGAGCAGGTCCTTGACCGCCGTGGCGGCGAGCAGCGCGGCCGAGCCCAGCATGTTGTGCCCGCAGCCGTGGCCGTGTCCGCCGTTCTCGAGCGGCTTCGGCTCGGCGAGACCGCCCACCTGGGAGAGGCCCGGCAGCGCGTCGTACTCGCCGAGGATGGCGATCACCGGCCCCTCGTCGCCCGCCTCGCCCATGATGGCTGTCGGGATGCCGGCCACGTTCTCGGTGATGCGGAAGCCCTCGGCCTTCAGCATGGCGAGGTGCTCGGCGGTCGATTTGTGCTCCGTATAGGCGATCTCGGGCGTCGCCCAGACCCGGTCGGAAAGCCCCTGGAACGGCTCACGCTTGGCCTCGACATAGGACCAGATCGGATCGGTGTTCGGGGTGGGTGACGACATCACTGCGTCCTCGGCTGTTTGGGCTCTCTCTGCCGACGAAACTACCGCAACACTACGGATGAGGCGAGCGCTGGCCAGCAGTGTGCGCGCGCGGCTCGCTCTGTGTCATCCCGGGCCTTGTGCCCGGGACCCATCCCTCCACGAGTCCGGGCCGTCGCGATCCCGCCCCACCCACGCCTCCGCACCCGGCCATTCCCACACCCCCAGATGTCATCCCGGGCCTTGTGCCCGGGACCCATTCCTCCACGAGTCCGAACCGTCGCGATCCCGCCCCACCCACGCCTCCGCACCCGGCCGCGCACCGCGCCCCGGTCGATCGACAACTGCACGGGGGGAGGACGCCGTCCGGCCACCGCTTTTGATTTTGTGAGGCAGCCTCGCGGCGCCCTCCGATGATATTTTCGCGTTCGCAGGAGCGAGCCGTGGGGGTTTCCCCGACCCATCATCACTGCCAACGCCTGACGTACGTAGTGGCGATCACCGCTCCAGAGGTCAGATACCGCCTCCTGCCCTCGCCCTCGGCACGCCTCGCGAAAACGACCCGCGCGAACAGGAAGCGGCGAGAATACGCGAGGCGGGAGGGGCGGGGATAACTTTGGCAACGCCTTGAGCGCCCCCGCCCCGCCATTGCTCACCCACCACCACCCGTCATCCCCGCGAAGGCGGGGATCCACGTCGGCATGAGAGCGTATCGCCCCCGCCGTAGGTGCCCGCGAGAGTTCACCCCGGACATGATTCGGGGCGAGCATGACGATGGAGATGCGGAGTTAGCTGCCGTCGCCGGCGCGCGTCGTGCAGCTCAAAGAATGCAGTTCGATCGTGATCGCTCGCCCTCCGGCAAGAGGCACCGGAGCCGCGACGGCACCGACCGTCGGCCGCCCAGGCGTGAAATCGGATTGCCCCAGTCGACCTACGCAATCGTAATTTCAGTCTCCGGCAGGAGAGGAATGTCAGGAACGATAAAAAGCGGCAGTCGGTCAGGCATGATGAGCGAGAGCGCTAATGCGCTAAGTTCCACTTCTCGGTCTTTTGCCGGCAATGTAGCCTGCACCAAGCCCAGAACATAATCCCGCCAAGTGCGGCGCACGTCGTTGACGGACCAGACGCGGTGGCCAAGTCGTGATACAACATTGCGGCCTGTTTGCATCGCTTCCTGCCAAAATTCGCTGTATGAATCCGGTACGTAGAAAGAGAAGTGCGTGTGGTCGAGCTGAATAAGCGAAAAATCAATTTCCTCGTCTAGGTTGAACATGCCTGCACCCAGCAAGATGACCGAGAACAACTCTGATGGGCTATGGAGAAATGGAGCTGTGCACTCTGGTGGCTGCGCGATGCGCAGGATGAGGTATTCAAATATATCAGCCGGGGGTGGATCATTCGACAGAACCCGGCCTAGGTTTTCATTGAAGTTCAAGTACAGCCGTCCAACGACCTCTTCCGCCTGCTCACTCCAGCCCGCTGCTTTTGAGGCGACAAGAAACGTGAGGAAGTGAGGCGCTTGGTCTTCGCCAACTGTGACAATGGAATTGCCATAAATTTTGAGAATCTTCGCGGTAAGCTCCTTCAAGTTCAGCGCTGCATTCGACTTGAATCCATACGACTGCTCGCTCAGTGACAAGAAGCCGATCCAGCCCAGAACTTGAGCAACGCGAAGGGGAAGGTAGTAAAGGTCAGCATGTCCACCGCGTCGCGAGAGTAGAGCGTAACGATGCGCATCAATGGCTTGGCTAAGTTCCTTTAATGCGGCTCCTGCGCCTGTCACGACGGCATCGACTTGCATGCCAATTGCTGCTCTGATGTTGTCATCCTTGCTGATGTGAGGCAGTAGCGCGCGTATCATTGCGGCGCGGACTTGAACTTCGGAAAATGTGTCGGAGTTTGTAGCCACTCCCGCAGCAAAGCTGCGAGCGATGGACTCAGCCGACGAGGGGATCGCAGGAAGGTCGATCAACATCCTGTCGACGAGACGCTCAAAGAGGGAATGAAGATCTTCAAATTTGAAGCGCGGGAGATCGAGGAAGCTGCGCCAGATCTCAGCTGCCAGCGCGGGGTCGATCAAGTTGTTGGATTGATGGAATCGCAGAGTGCCGAAATCAGTACTGTGCGTCTGACCGTTTGCTGTGAAAGCCGGATTACGGCAAAAGGTGTCAGCGCCCGTGAGATTGAGGTCCCAGAAATTTGGGCCTTGTTGCCCGAGATCAATTGATCCGTCATTAGGCAGCTTGCGGACAATGTCTCCCAAGCCGAGGAATGGTGCGGTGTCGTTGACCAACAATGAACCGTTCAGAGCTAGCAGTAGCTTCTGGGTGAAAAGCCCGCCGCCTGCGTCTTCAATAGCAGGCTCTGCTATGTTGGCCGACGCCATGACGGATATGCCAAAGGCAGGAGACTGCGCAATAATCTCCGGCCGAAGCACCGCTGTAAGGTCTAGGGCGCCACCACCGCTGTTGCATGCATCAAAAATCAAATAGGCTTGTCGCGGCTTCAGTTCGCAAACGGCCCGTAGAATGGTTGTAATATTGATACCTGTCACAGAGATCGCATCGACGGATGCGTCGCAAGGGCACAAGTAGAAGGACCCGTCCCGAAGCGTGCCGTGACCGGCAAAGTAGAAGGTAAAGACATCAGCTCCTTTGTGCTGCTTAAGGATGCCGAGGATGGAGGATTCAATGTCGGCCCTGTTGGGTGACAACAGCAGAGCCGAGTGTTCTGGGTCGTAGATCGATGCCGAGCCGGTGGTGAGGGCATCAAAGATTGATTTGGCATCTTGCTCCGCTGATCCCAACGGGTCAACGTGCTGGTAAGCGTTGCAGCCGATCGACAAGAGCACACAACGGGCGGCACCCGCACTAGCGGAACTTGTAGCGGGTGATGCGACGGGCCTCATCTGCAATTGCCTCCAATTTCTTTTGCTCCGTTATTCGCTGGATTTCTTGATCATAGGCAGCGTCTGGATCCCTACAGTATTGCTCAATTTTTGCCGCCATTGCCGGGTGCACATGTAGTTGTGGCGCGGAAGGAACTCCCCAACGATCGACACTAAACACAATTCCCTTAATTGCTTCCATGAAGCCTGCCTTGAAATCCTTATTGGAAACGACGTTGCCGGTGCTCTCGGTCGTCTCTCGCACGGTGTCATACATGCTGGCCATCAACTGTTTGTGCATTTCGTTCGGGATTTCGTTAAGCAGGCGGCCCAGAATCACAACTTCATGGTTCAGGATTGATTCGAATGAGATCGACATCTCCGTGGAGTGGACAACGGTCTCGGTGGGGTCGTCGGGTCTATACGAATTGGTTGCTACCCATTGACGACCATGCTTTAGACGTTGAATGTTGGTTGAGGGAATGACGTCTTCGAGCATAACTTGCGCGCGCTTAGCGATCTGCTCCTGGATTATTTCCTCGAGCTTTCCGATCTCGCGGGCGTGCTCGAACGGCAAGCGCTGCGTTTGTCGATGTGGCTGTTGCATGTCCTGTTCGCTATCCTTTTGCTGATTCATAGCACAGCGACGCCTGGAGTTCTGGGCGGTGGCTTAGCTTTTGCGCACAAATATCATGTGGGGAATGGGTCGACCTCGACGCATTCTATACATCTCGCGGTCGAGGTGAGCCGAGATCGAACCGGAAGGTGGGGTACAGCATGGACGGTCCCACATTGATCGGTGTCTACGCGATACCTCCGATACCGACCGTGCGTCCGACGTTCGATAAAAGCCCGGGCCCTCCAGCCATGCCTCGTTCTGTATAAAAACCCCACACAAAAAAGGAGGGGGTTTGGGGGACACGTCCCCCAAACGGGTTCGGGTCCGTGACCCGATCGCGCCGAAGGCGCGACCAGCGGCCATCACAACCGCACGCCCCCCCCCCCCCCCCACCCCCTCACCGGGGTCGAAAACTCCGCCCCCTCCTTCACCCCGCTCGGCCAGCGTGATGTCACGGTTTTCGTCCGCGTATAGAACCGCACCGAATCCGGGCCGTGCTGGTTGAGGTCGCCGAACGCGCTCTTTTTCCAGCCGCCGAAGGTGTAGTAGGCGAGCGGCACGGGGATCGGCACGTTGACGCCGACCATGCCGATATTCACTTTCGCCACGAAATCGCGGGCGGTGTCGCCGTCGCGGGTGAAGATGGCGACGCCGTTGCCGTACTCGTGGTCCATGGCGAGCCGCAGCCCCTCGTCGTAGTCCTTGGCGCGGACGACCGAGAGTACCGGCCCGAAGATTTCCTCCTTGTAGATCTTCATGTCGCGCGTCACGTCGTCGAACAGGCAGCCGCCCATGTAGAAGCCCTGCTCGTAGCCTTGCATCTTGAAGTCGCGGCCATCGACCTTGAGCTTGGCGCC
>JALHMC010000038.1 GCA_022844225.1 Hyphomicrobiaceae bacterium
TCGTCCTTCGGCTCCTTGCGGCGGAGATCGGCATAGTGTCCGAAGAACGCGTCCATCTCGCGGGCGGTGGCGACGAGGCGGTCGGCGCTGGTGCCGTCGTCGATGATGGTGTCCTCGATGAAGACGTGAATCCATTCGCGGAAACGGTCGCCTTCTGCTTCCGGAATGCCGAGCATCTTGGCGATGACTTTCACCGGAATGTGCTGGGCGTAGTCGATCGCAGCATCGACTTCGGATCGCCCCGCGAGGCCATCGAGGAGCTCGTTGCAGATGCGGCGCGCATCCGGAATCAGCGGGTCGATGCGCTGCGGTGTGAAGGCCGGCAACAGCAACATGCGCGCCGGTTTATGGTGAGGCGGATCCGACGTGATGGGTGGCGAAGGCAAGGGGACGTTGGGCGGGTTCTCGCGAATGACGACGCGCTTCGACGAGAAGTGGTCGGTATCGTAGGCGATGGCACGAACGTCGGCGTAACGCATCGGCGCATGCAGGCCGCCGTATCGCGCCGAGTGCGCCATCGGACAGCGGCCGCGCAGGTCTGCCATGATGGCGTAGGGATCTTCTGTCCAACGCGGGTCGGTATGGTCGAAGTCGGTTGCCCAATCGGCAACGGGTGGACGCCCGGTCATGGCATCGTTCCTATCAGTCGTCGGTCTCGAGGCGCAGGGCAAACTCGGGGCAGTTCTTGACGGCCAGGCGTGCTTTTTCAGATTGCTCGGGTGGCACGCGACCGTCGCCCTTGGCGTGGGCGAAGCCCAGGTCGTCGATCTCGATGAGGTCCGGCGCCAGAAGGCGGCAGCGGTTGTGACCTTGGCACCTCTCGTCGTCGACGACGAGGCGGATTTGTTTTCCGGTCATGTGCTCTCGCGTTGTCCAGCTTTGCGCAGGACTGTCATCGCATTGGCCAGACTTGCGAACGGCCTTGGCGGCATGACATCCTCCAGATCTGCACCGTTTTCCGGCGTCTCATTCTTGTCTGATGACGATAGCGGCGTGGCATGCGGCGAAGCAAGCGCATCCCACGTGCGATCGAGAGTTGCTCCAACCTCTTTCACACCCCTGCGGGTTGGACGGCTCGATCTTCCCTCATTATGAGAAAACTTGAACGGCCGCGGTCAGTCGTGCCTAACCATGTCGGACGTTCGGGCATCGGGCCTTGCCGAAATTCGGCACTTTTGCGCTAAGTTAGATGTGATCTCGCTACGTCCGATTGCTCAGCCGCATCATGCCAAGCCCAGCCAATCGATTGATCGATGCCCTGCCACTGGGTGCCCTGAACGTGGTGCCAGTGCTTGCCGGCTATCTCGCATTTCGCAAATTTTGTACGCCACGGGCTTCCCGGCATCGCAGCCCGGATCACGAGGCGCTCGTCGAAAGGGCGCGATTTCATCTGCGGGGCGCTCATCGGCGTGTGGTCGAGACGCAGTTCGGTGAGCTCGTGACCTACATTCTCGAGCCTCATTCGGGTCGGCCTCGAGCGAGCGTACTCGTGGTGCATGGCTGGACCAGCGAGGCGTCGTTCATGATGGCTATCGGCGACTATCTCCGCCGGCGGGGGTATCGTGTCGTCCTGCCCGATTTGCCGGCGCACGGATTGAGCGCGGGCACACGCACCAGCCTGATCGATTGTGCCCATGCGGTGCGCGACGTGGCGATGGCGACGGGGCCGATCCGGTTCGCAGTGGCGCACTCGATGGGCGGTCTCGCGACACTGCTGGCGGGCGGCGGCAGCGCGCCCATGCCGTCGGGATATCCGTTTCAAGGCTATGCGCTCCTCTCGGTGCCAAACCTCTTTCAAGATGTCACGCGGCGGTTCGGAAGCGATCAGGGGTTGTCGGATCTGGCACAGCAAGACTTCGAGCGCCGCCTGGAGCGGATTGCTAGACGCAGGATCGAGACGTTCACAGGCGTCCAGCTTCTGCACGATACGCAGAGACCTGCACTGCTCCTGCACGCGCGGGACGATGCGGAGGTGACCTTCGCCGACGCGGAGGCGATAGCTGCGGCTTGCCCGACAGCTGAGTTCATGGCCCTCGATGGCCTGGGCCATCGGAAGATTCTCTATGCGCCACCTGTCGCGCGCGCCATTGGAGCCTTTTTTGACCGCCAGGCGCAGGGCAACGACTGAACCGGTTCATGGATCGTGTCATTGGGTCGCCCGCGATCACCGGACAAGTTCAGCCCTACATTGGGATTTCACAATCCGCGGCGCTTCGGTTGGCTGGCTGAGGATACGTGCTTTTCCTTGCAACTCACCGGACAGCGGGGAGGACGGCCGAGCAACGCGCCGAGCGCGTGATGGATCGTTGCCCGACAGAAGTGATCGAGAAAGACGGGGGCTTCGTAACCGTAATCCGGCGTCCGGCAGGAGTTGCCCATGACCTCCTCCGACTGTGCCCAAAGCGTTGTTACGGTCTGTCGCAACTCTGGTCGCTGCAGTTCGCTCCACGTTGCGGGATGTCGCGTGCGCGCGTGCTCGGTGTAGGCAGCGACAAACGCCATCAGCGCCGCCAGGCCATCGCGGTGATGCACGCTTTGTCCGGGGATGGAGAGGCTGCGCAGTTGCACGGCGGCGTGCAGGTCGTGCGTGTAGGCGTTGAGCTCGTTCAGGAGATAACCGAACTCCTCGGCCGAGGTCGCCGCTCCCGGCTTCATGTAGGTCTCGACGTACGTGCTCGAGGCATCGAAGCCGCTCGCGGCAAGTTTCGGCGGGAACATCGGACGGCGTTCGGGTACCCGCGGCAGGCGGCGCCCGTCGATCAATGGGTAGGCGTTTTCCTCCTCGGTGATCATGTGCACCGTCTCGTGTACGGCGGTCGTCAGCCCAAGTTGAACGTTGTCGCACGAGATCCAGTCCGTGAAGAACTTCTTGTCCTTCGCCCTTCGATAGACCTGGTAGCCCTCTGGAGCGAGGCGCGACAATTGCTCGAGGGCCGGTGCATGGCATGGCGCCGCCGTCGCACTGGAGAGGGCCCCGGCAAAGGCGACGCAAACGGCGACGATGACGCTACGCAAGACGCGGCACTCCGCACAATTCAAGTTAACGACGGCGCCTAACATGCCGCCCGAACAGGTCAAAACTAGGAGTTATCTGTGTCTCAATAGTGACATCATCTGTGGAAAACTCATCCGACGAAGTTGGATTTCTGAATGATATCAATGTTAATCGGCCATTCGTCTTAATGCTGATCGCTCGCCGTAATTGAGCTGAGTACGGACGCAGCGTACTCGTCTCATACCAACGCGCCGTGAGAGGAAACGCGGGGATCAAGTCCTCAGGTCAGTAGGAGTGGAGTATGAAGTACGTTGCAAAAGCCATTGTGGCGATCGCGTTTGCCTTCGGTACGATGTGGATCGGCACGACTGCCGCTGACGCAGCCTGCAAGAGCTGCAAGCCGGGCAAGACCGTCGTCAAGACAAACACGGTCTACAAGAACGTTTACCAGCACAAGCGCGTGACGAAGTACAAGGACGTGCGCCGGACCCGGTACGTCAACGTGGTCAACAGGACGGTTGTCGTCAACCGCGTGATCCCTGTCACGCACGTCCATACCGTGACGCGACTGCACAACCACACTGTCTACCAGCACAGCCGCCAGCGTGTGGCGCGCACGGTTATGGGCAAGGGCAAGGTCACATACTCGGCGAGCCGCGTCACGGGCAAGTCCAGCTCGAGCAAGGTCGCCTGCGGCTGCAAGTGAGCTGATACAGCTCCAGCGGGCTTTTGCGCGCGCTCTCGATCGACAGCCGGCACTTCGGGCTGGCTGTCGATCCCACGATCGAGGCATCACGCAAGCTATCGCTGACGGCGCCCAAGAATAAGGGCCAGTGGAATGGCGCAGAGGGAAGCGATCATGTACAGCCAGAAAGCATTCAAGTAGCCGATAAGGGCCGCCTGGCGATTGATCTCACGGGCAAGACGGGCCATGTCGGGCAGCGTTTCGACCGACCACGAACCGACGACCCACGGTAGGTTCAGCGACCGATTGAACGGCGACACGTTCTCGACGAGACGACTGAAATTGGCGCCAGTCGCGCGTACGATCTCGGCGACACAGAGCGAAATGAAGAAGCTCGAGCCGATGTTGCGCATCAGATGGAACACGCCCATCGCCTCGGCGCGATAGCTCGGGGCCAAGGTGCGGAAAGCGGCGAACGACATCGGCACCCAGATAATGCCGATCGCGACGCCCTGAATGAAGCCGTTGGCGGCCAGGACCCAATCGGGGACGTTCAAGTCAATTGTCGAGAGCCAGAAGCCCGACAGGGCATGCAGAGCGAAACCGCCGGCCATACCGATGCGCGGATCGATCCGGGCAATCCGGTCAGAAAGAAAGAAACCGATGACGGCGCCGAGGCCGCGCCAGGCAATGATGAAACCGATCAGCGAATCGGGAAAGCCCGCGTGCGCTTGCAAGAGTTGCGGCAAGAGCACCATCGGCGTGAAATTGAGCATTCCGAACACGGTGACCAGGATGAAACCGAGCAGGTAGTTGCGATCGGTGAGGATGCTCGGCGACAGAAACGGCCGCGGCGACGTCATGCAATGGGCGACGAAGACGTAAAGCGCGATGGCCGCCAGTGCGGTGGCAGCCATGATCTCGATTGAATCGAACCAGTCGAGCCGCTGGCCGCGCGACAGCACGATCTGGGCGAGCGCCAATGCCGTCGCAAGCGCGAGGAATCCCGTCCAGTCGAGGCTCGGGCGCGCACCCGGCTCGTCCTTCGGAAGGGTAACGCGGAACGCAATGAAGGCGGCTATTCCAAAGGGCACTGTGAGATAGAAGACCCAACGCCAGCTCCAGATCTCGGCGATATATCCGCCAAGTGAGGGACCGATGACGGGACCCGCCATGTTGGCGACGCCGAACACCGATATGGCCATACCGTGTTGAACGCTGGGAAAGACATTCAGCAGTATCGTCTGCCCAAGCGGCACGAGAGGCGCGCCACCGCCACCCTGCACGATGCGCCAGAAGACAAGGCTCTCGAGCGACCCGGCAAGTCCGCACATGAGCGTGCCGACCGTGAATGTGAAGACACTCCAGACCATCACGTTCCGGGCGCCGAAGCGGGCCGTCAGCCAGCCCGTCATCGGAGTTACGATGGCCGTTGCGAGGATGTTGAACGTTACTGTCCAGGCGATTTCGTCCTGCGTGGCGGACATTGCGCCCTGCATCTGCGGCTGCAGGCCGGATGCCACCAGGATCGTGGCATTGTAGATGGTCGATCCAAGTACCACCGAGAAGAGGATCAACCAGCGTCGGGTCACCGAGACTTCGACGACCGGATCATTCATTGTCGTTGCGGTCATCGGCTCGCATGCTGGTGATTGGGGGTGCCGGCCTCCCTAAAGGAGTTGCTTTTGCGTTCTAGCTTGGCGATCTCGTCACGTCACGCTCCAGCAGGCACCGACCTTGCCGGTTTAGCAGGCGTGTGCTGCTTTGCCGCTCACTGATCCAGCAGTTACGAAGGACCACTCCATGAATCTCTCCCGGATGCTTGCCGAACGCGCCTCGACTGGCCGCCCCGTCCGTATCGGCCAGATCGGCGCCGGCAAGTTCGGCACGATGTTCCTATCGCAGTGCCGCGTCACCCGAGGGATGCATCTGGTCGGGCTGGCCGACCTGCTGCCGGCACGTGCCCGCGAGCGCTTGACCGGGGTGCAGTGGCCGGAAGAGCAGATTGATGCAGCGTCCATCGACGAGGCGTTTCGGACGGGTAAGACGTGGGTTACCGATGACGCTCGCGCACTCATCGAGGACCCGCGGATCGAGGTGATCATCGAGGCGACTGGAGACCCGGCGGCAGGGATCCGACATGCGCTGGCGGCGATCGATGCCGGCAAGCACGTGGTGATGGTGAATGTCGAGGGGGATGCACTGGCTGGGCCGCTGATTGCCAAGCGGGCGACCATGAAGGGGGTGGTCTACTCGATGGCTTGGGGCGATCAGCCGGCACTGATCGCCGAGCACGTCGATTGGGCACGGACTTGTGGATTCAAGGTTGTGGCAGCGGGTAAGGGCACGCGTTACATGCCCACCTACCACCAGTCGAATCCCGACACGGTGTGGGAAATCCTCAACAAGTACCTGAACATCACCGATCGCAGTCACATCAACCCGAAGATGTTCAACTCATTCATCGACGGGACGAAGTCCGGAATAGAGATGACGGCGGTGTGCAATGCGACGGGCCTGGAGGCGCAGACAAACGGCCTGTCCTTCCCGCCGGCCAGTCGTTTCGAGCACGCCGAGGTATGCAAGCCGCGGGAACACGGAGGCGTACTCGAGAAGGCCGGCGTGACCGAGGTGACCTCGTCGGTCTATCGCGATGGCACCGACGTTCCTCATCACCTCGCAATGGGAACCTACGTCGTCATCGAGAGCGACAGCGCGTACGCCCAACAGTGCTTTGCCGAATACAATATGCTACCGGACAAGACCGGCCGCTATGCATCGCTGTACCGGCCGACACATATGATCGGGCTCGAACTCGGTGTCTCGGTTGCTTCGGCAGTCCTGCGACGCGAGCCAACCGGCACCCCCGTCTGTTTCAACTCGGATGTCGTTGCGACCGCCAAGAAAGCACTTCGGAAGTCCGAGATTCTCGATGGAGAAGGTGGCTTCTGCGTATGGGGCAAGCAGATGCCCGCCCGGGTCTCTCTCGACGGAGGATATCTACCGCTTGGGCTTGCTCACAATGTCAGGCTGAAAGTTGACGTCGCCGAGGGGCAGCAGCTCAAGTGGTCGGACGTCGAGATCGATCCCACGGACGACGCGTACCGCTTCCGACGCGAGATGGAAGTCATGTTCGGTCGTCCAAACACGCCCTAAGAGGGGCAGGCCCGCGTCGCGGGGCTGGCAGTCAAAGGCCACCATCCGGGCGAGCGGGCAGCAGGCCAATCACTCCGAGAAGCGTGACGGGTCCGGTTTCATGCCCGTCACTCGCTCGAGCGCGATCGCGGCCAGGACGCGATCCGACATGGTCTTGCGATGGGTTTGCTGTGCGTCGGGAAACGCGGCCAAAGCGGGTGCCGTGGCGATGGCCATGGCTGATGTCGGTGCGAAGCCTGCCATATTTGGCGGTTCGTTGGCGCAACCTGCTACCGCTGACACGAGCGTCAGTACTGCAGCGCTTCGAGTGAGCACGTTTGCTGTCCCCCGTCCTCACGCGACCATTCGAGGTCGCCAGCGTGCCCTGTCCCCAGGCCCGCCTTCACTTCTTATGTCGCTCCATCTAGCCACGTCTTGGAGTTGAAGCAACCCCTTCCAGACGTCGAAAATTCACCCTTTCGACACGAGATGGCCGCGCGCCCGAACAGTTCGAGGCGAGATCAATATATTCCGACGACATGGCTAAGAAATGATTTATAGAAAATCTAATAACTATACAATATCAATATGTTTTTCGACCATTTTGTTCGACATCGAGACAATCGGCCTCGATTCGCTCGTGATTGCAGCTTCACCGGCAGGCCCGTCGCGGTGCCGCAGATTTACCGGTTCTCATCCGTCTGCTGACATCTTGCCTCAGCCGACGGCACCCGAGCGCGAGAATGCACCCGATGCGCAAACTCGACGGGCTGCTCATTAGCGAAAGCCGGAGGATGTCAGGGGAGAGACAATGGCACGATTTGAGGCGAACGCGAGGGACGTGGTTGAGCTGGCAGCCGAGGCCGGCATGCCGGACGCTCTCTTCGAACTCGGTTTGATGTACTGCAGCGGTCGAGGTGTCGATCTCGATCTAATCGAGGCGCACAAGTGGTTCAACCTCGCGGCGGCTCGTGGAAATGACGACGCGATGCGCTACCGCGCGGAAGTCGCGCGCGAGATGACACGCGGCGAGATTGGCGAGGCTCAGCGGCGTGCACGCGGCTGGCTCAGTCGCGCCTGAGCATGGCGGTTGCCGACGCGATGTCGGCACACACCGGGATCTGACCCGAAACGCGGTTCAGCATGACTTGAACCACGAAGTGATGCAATCCCATGCCTTGCGCGTGGTGCCGCCGACCGTGGTTCCAGCCTTCTCGAGCGACTCCTTCGAGGCGCGCGTGACGTCCTTGGCCAGTTGCTCCACGGTTTGCGGCGACGATGCCGGCTTAGTCTTGGCTGGGGAGGGAGCGGCGGCGCCCGACGGCGCGGATGTCACCGGGGCCTGACCAGGTGGTGGCTGCATTGTGCCCGAAACACCAGGCTTTTCCGGGGATCCGCTCAACAGTGTCGTGAGACCGGTCGCTGCGTTTGCCGCATTGATACGCCGGATCGGAGCGTCGCAGTCGAAAACGGTACCGCCTTTGACGGAGCACGTCGCGTGCCCGCCCTGGCGCGCGAGTGTGCTGGTGCAAAGGAGTTTGAGTGGCATGCCGGTCGGCGCCGCATTGTCGAAGACGCAGCGGTAAAGAGCATTGGGTCCCGAGCAGGAGACGCAATACTCCTGCGCCCGCACTGACGAAAAGTGGCTTTCCGCCATCAGCATGGCGAACGCGCCCAGACCGATCGCTCGAATTGTGGCCGGAATGCCCATCACGACGGTGCCCCCTTCCACACGGGACAAGCCGCCGACTCGCCCGCATCTGCTCGTGAACCATCGAGTGGGGTGCCACGTCAACCTTTTTGCGGGCTCAGGGCGTGCCGTTGCGGCCATGTGCCCTGTAAGCGGGGCGTTCCGCGAGGCGATCGTAGTACCGTGCCACCCCAGGCAGATCAGGCTTCTCGAAGGGTATGGCGAACCAGCGATTTACGATCAGGCCGACGGGTATGTCGCCGACCGTGAATGCGGCGCCGGTCACGAAAGGACCCGTGCCTTCAAAGTGCCTCTCGAGGCGCTGCATCTGTCGGGACCACTCCGCGACGCCCGCGCGAATGGCCTCGGGGTCGTCCTTGAATGGCGCCATCTTTACCTGCAGGCCCAGAAATACCGGGCGGATGCCGACGTAGGCATCCGTTGCGGCCCAGTCCATCCATTGTTCCGCGAGAGCGCGAGTCTTGATATCTGTCGGGTAGAGGTCGTTGCGACCGTGCTTGTTGGCGAGGTAACGCACGATGGTGTTCGATTCGCGGAGAACGAAGCCGCCATCGTCCACGACCGGTACGACTCCGAAATCCGACACCTGACGGAACGGCTCCTCGTCGGTCGAGCGGTAGCCGCGTCCCCAATCCTCGCGGGTGAATGGTTCGCCGACCTCGTCGCACATCCAGAGCACCTTGCGCACATTGATCGAGTTCGCGCGTCCGTAGATCCGCAGCATCGACGATCTCCAAAAACAGGGTGGCTGCGATCCAAGGGTCGCAGGTGAAAGGCGCCAGGCAAACGCGCGGCCCGGTCGTGGCGAAGCCGGTCGAGTGTACGAGGTGGCTTCGACAGCGTAAAGTTGCTCGGAAGACGCGAATAATTGCGTCGGCAGGCACCGTGTGGGGCGGGGCGTTGGGGGCAAAATGCGTGCGATCGGGATCAGGGCCTTCGGCGGATTGGAAGTGCTCGATACGCTGGCGGTCGCGCCCTTGATGCCGGCCCCGGGGCAGGCGCGGGTCCGGGTCGCCTTCTCTGGGGTCAACTGGATCGATGTGCATGTGCGGCGAGGGGCGTTTCTGGGTCGCCGGAGCGGAGTGCAGGAGTGGCCGCTGATCCTCGGATTCGAGGGTGCCGGGATTGTGGAGGCTCTGGGAGAAGGGGTCGTGGGACTTGCGGTCGGCGATCAAGTTGCATGGTGCGGTGTGCCGGGGGCGCATGCCGAGTTGGCCATCGTGCCGGCCTGGAGGCTCGTGCCCGTTCCGAGGACGATGCCGCTCGACATCGCTTGTGCGCTGCAACTCGACGGTGTGTTGGCGCACGCACTCACGGTTTCGGTGTTTCCCATCCGGTCCGGCGATCGAGTTCTCATTCAGCCCGGCACCGATCCGGTTGCACTGCTGCTGATCCAAATTGCCAAGGCTCAAGGGGCCACGGTGTTGACCACGGTAGGCACCGCAAGCGATGCCAGCGCGCCGCGCGCGGCGGGCGCCGATCATGTCATTGCCCTGGAAACGCCAACGGCTGCGGCCGCGATCAGGGCGGCAACGGACGGTCAGGGCTGTCATGTCGTCTACGATGGGCTTGGACCCAGCACGATCCCGCTCAGCTTGGCAAGTTGCCGCCGTCGAGGGATGGTCGTCCTCTACAGCGGGCGAGGCAGCCCTGTCGAAGAGATCAACCCCGTCGACCTCGCCGCGGCGGGTTCACTCTATCTGACGAGGCCGCACCTGACCGATTTTCTGCAGGACGCAGCCGAAATTCAGAACCGGACAAACGGTCTTTTCGATGCTTGGCAATCCGACCGCTTGAAAGTTGGAATCGGGCGCATCCTGCCACTCGAAGCCGCTCGCGAAGGGCATCTGGCGCTCGAAAATGGAGTTGCCGCCGGAAAGATCCTGCTTCAGGTCTGACGCTGTCGACCGCAAGTGTACGGCACCGAGCCGCTCTTGTTCGCTCAGTCCACCAAGTGCGACATGCAATTTGACATATGTCAGTGAACGATAGTCAATAAACCGTGACCTTGTTGGATTGGTATTGGATCAGAGATAATCCAGCCGATATGGGTAAGGCGGGGCGGATTGGCGCCTTTCTTGCTATACTGATCGCGACAGGCGATGGGAATTGCGGCGCATGCTTGACAAGATCTATCTCGGTATCAAGAACCACGATACTGGGGATTACTATGTGGTGGCCTGTACGCTCCCGGCACAGATCGGGCGCCAGCATGACATGCGCAACCAAGTGCTGCTCGACCCCCGTTATCGAACGATTTCTCGCATACACGGAATGATCGAACGCACTTCGCGCGGATTCGTTTTCACGGACAGTTCTACCAGCGGCAGCCGTGTCGGCGGGCTCGTGGTGCGTGACAGCCGCGTCGCGCTCTCGCCGAGCTTCGAAATCGAGATCGAGAACTACACGATCAGCCGTGTGGAGATGACGCCCTTCGTAATCTTGAGCACCACCGATAAGCTTGATGAGGCCCAGCGTCTCGAGGTTTTGCCGGGACGAGGCATCGGCGTGGCGGAGTTGGGGGCGATCACCCGGCGCTATCCAGATCGCAAGCCCGCCGTGCAGGTGCCCGGAGCGACGATGGAACTCATCGATCTCAACCGCTGGACGAACTGGGATATCGATACCATCGGCCGGTTCGAGCTGAGCGATAACCATCCGGTTTGGATCGCCTCGGAGCGGAGCCGGATTGCGGTCAAGCGCAACAAGTCCCCGGTGCCATCAGGACAGGAGCGCACTCCTCTGGTGGCGCTCGACGTCATAGAGGTCGGTCCGATGCGCTTCGAGGTTCTCCATCCGCATGAGCCGCGTGTCGTGTGCGGATACGAAAGATGTCATCTCCTGAACCCTCCGCCATTGGAGGCTAATTGTCGTTTTTGTGGGCGCCACCTCGCTAATGCCGGCGGGTTCTCACGCATTCTCTAGCCGTGGAGCGCTTGTGTCAGCGGTTTCGCTCTTTCCTGCAGTTCCAAGCCTGATCAAGGTTCCGTAGATGCCGATTGAAATTTCCTGGCAGCACTCGGGCAGAGCCGAGAGACGTACCTTCGACGGACGAGGCCCCTTCCGCATCGGCCGATCGCAGAATGGCGACGTCGTGCTCGACCATCCGCAGGTGTCGCGCCTCCACGTCGAGGTGACCGTGGACGGGGCCTCGGTCAGGATCGAGGACAAAGGGAGCCAGAACGGAACTCGCATCGACGGCAGGTCTGTGACTTCCGCAACGTGGTCGCAGGGCGAAGCTCTTCAGATCGGCCCGTTCACGCTGCGCTACGGATGGGTTGCTGCGCAGGTGGAATTGTCACGCGTCGAGCCGGCGCCCGCGCCGAGAGCCGAGCGTCGGACGCCCGCGGATGAGCCGGACAACGCGGCTGCCGGAGGCGGTCGAGCACAGTTTCCCGGTGCGTTGTTCGAGGGGCGTACTGTTGCCATGGCTGCCATCAAGGCATCGGGCAAGCTTGCCGCCGAGATTGAATATCTTGCGATCGGCGGTGGCTGTGGCAGTTTTTGCTGGGTCGATCACTTGCGCATTTACGGTGTTTCGGCCTCGGCTATCCGTGTGCTGGGTGTCGCACCCGACAAGAGCCCGTATGCCAAGTGGGGCCGTCTCTGTCGCGTCTCCCAGATCCCCGAGCACGAGCGCATCCGCTCGAATTCGATTTCGACGCCTGACAACATCTGGGGTTTTCCCGGGTACGCCAGCCGCGAGTTCGTACGCGATGTCGTGCATGGCCGGATGGTGGGCTTCAAGCACATCCTCCAGGTGTTCGGCGAGCCGGTGCTGACGGAAAGCTACACGCCTCGCCTCGGAGACGTCTTCAAGTCGTTCGATGTGGAGGCAAAGCGCATCGGCTGGGACCAGATGTGGGTCCACGGCCAAGTCGTGAGCATACGCAAGACAGATGACGAGCGTTTCGTCGTGGCGTACCGCGTGCCGAACGAGTTCGCACCCGGGGCGGCGCGGGCTGATCGCGAGCGGTTCATGGTGGCGCGCTACCTGCAACTCGCGACTGGCTATCCGGCCTCGAATTTCCTGCCCGACCTGCAGGACTTCAAGCGGGCTCATCCGGATGTCTCGGCGGTTGTGAATGCCTACGAAGAGCATGACGAGATCTATCGCTCGCTCGAGCAGAAGGGCGGTACGGTACTGATCCGGGGCCGGGGCATCGTCGCCTCGCGCGTCCTACAGCGGATCTTCGAGGCCCGGATCAAGAATCCGAACATCAGGGTCCTGCATCTCAACCGTTCGGCGGTCACCGAAGGGGCCAAATATGACCTGGCTCGGCGACCGGTGCGTGCCGACGTCCAGCAGCAGCCGTTCAATTGGCCGAAGGCCTGCTGGGGCGGAACACTGCGCAAACTGCTAGAAGACTCCGCTCCTGAACAACGCTCAGAACTCATGAAGGTTTGGGGCGGTACAACCACTGCCGACCGCGACGACTGGAACGTCATCATCGAGCAGGGGCTGCGCGATGGCTGGCTCAAGAGCTTTTACGGCAGCGTGCAATCGATGAACTACCAGAACGGTCAGGTCGTGACGCGGCTCGAGGGGCGCGAAAAGTTCCAGGAGAGCGTCGACCTTGTGGCCGACTACGTCGTCGATTGCACCGGCCTCGTTGCACGTCTCGACGAGACGCCGCTGCTGGCGGATCTCACGAGGATTTACGATTTGCCTCGCAACAAGGTGTCGAGCGGCGGCGCTCCCGAATCAAGTCTCGCCGGACTGGCGGTGACCAACGCATTCGAAGTAGCTGGCATGCAAAACGGCCGCGGGCGGGTGTGGGCTGCTGGAGTCGTGACGGCCAATGGCCCCTACGCTGCCGTCGATAGCTTCCTTGGGTTGCAGTACGCAGCTCTCCGATCGGTCGACCAGCTTGGGGTACTACGGGCCCCGGGCGTCTCGCGCTTCGGGCCCCTGAGATCCCTAGGGCAGTGGCTCAGATGGTGTACGGGCCGTTCACCGAGCTAAGCTCTCGACAGCCCATCGAGCGTACATGATTGCCAACGACTTCCCGATCCCCGCCACGAGAGACACGAGCCATGACCCCAACCCTGCTCGGCCGCTGGCATACCCGCCTGATCCTGTTCTTCTTCATCGGCCTGCCGGTGACGTTTCTCTATGCCTGGTACCTCTCCGCCTGGGGGCTCTCGAACGAGTATACGCTGGCCTGGCCATTTTCGGAGGTCTGGTTGCGACTGCCTCCGGTCGAACTCTCGATCTTCCAGGATCCATTCAAGTTCCTGTTCGCGTTGCTCATTGTGGGGCTGATCCTGGATGTCGGCTACATTCAGATCCAACGTTTCCACTGGGATCAGGACTGGCCGTTCGCCTATCAGTTCTTCTTTTCGTGGGTCGAGTTCTTCCTCGTCTTCTACGCCATGGACTTCGGGTTCCTCGACTTCATGTTCCCGGACGGACGTATCCCGTTCTCGACGGCTATCTGGCACTTTACTTGGGTGTTCATTCCGTCCTTCATCGGGGTGTTGGCGCTCATACAGATCTTCCTCGTGCGCTGGCGGTTCAAGGGTGGTGAGCTGGGCCGCCATCCGATCCGCTGACTTGTCGCAAGACAGTGAGCATCGAGATCTGCCCTCAAGGTGGGCCTCTGACGGCGACGGATGTCCCGTGCCGGCTTTCGGGTCTTGGTAAAAGTAGCTCTTGCACTCGTCGCAGACGCGCACTAGGAAGGCGTGGCGTAGCGGCTTGCCGCTATCCATCCCATCAGGTTCGGGGCCGTAGCTCAGCTGGGAGAGCGCGTGAATGGCATTCACGAGGTCAGGGGTTCGATCCCCCTCGGCTCCACCAATGAAATCAATCTGCTAGATAAGTTTTTTGTGCGGGCAGTGCGATCGAACATCATGCCACCCAGGCATGTAGGTTTGGCGCGCCTTAACCTTGCGATCATTCGTCGTGTCGGCGTCGACCGATCAGGCCGGCGATTGAGCCTCGCTAGGCCCCTCTGCTGGGGTCGTGTGGCGTGTGAGCAACATCGAGGCCGCCGACGGATGCCGTTCGAGTTATCTCGACTGCGGGTCGACGCAATCATGGGCAAGGGCGTCCCGCGCCTCCGTTGAAGACCGGGCAAAACAACATGAGAATTATTTGTTTCAGGTAAGAGAAAATTATCCGACAGGAATACTCAAATTAGATGCAAATAATCCTCGATATGGAATTTAACTTTTCATTTAATGCCGCCGCATACGATCAGCGATGTCAAGGCCGAGAAGTCAACAGGCCAAAACAGGTAAGCGCATCAAGCATCCCAGTCGAGTTCGGAGTGTTCAGTCATGAAGGTTCTTTCTAAGTTCGCAAAGTGCGAGTCCGGCGCCACGGCCATCGAGTACGGCCTCATCGCGGCCCTGATCGGCGTGGGCATCATCACCGCCGTCACCAACGTTGGCAGCGAGTTGCAGGGCACGTTCAATGACGTGAAGGACGGACTGGCGAACCGCTAATCGGCACGGCCGTCGACGTCACCAAGTGCCAATCATCACCTGGGCAACACCGAGATCGCTCGTCTCCCCATGGACGGGCGATTTTCGCGTTTCCCCCGTCTATTGCGGACCTGCATACGATTATTCGATCGTATTGAGGTAAAATTAGGTGATATCGAGCACATCCGATGTGCAATTTCTGTAGAGCTGCGGGCATTAACGGGTCATTCAAGGTGCACGCCTAGGATGCAGACGCCGACGGAAGAGCGCCGGTAGCCGGGTTGAGGCGAAAATAGAAGATCTGCGGAACTGTGTCGGGAGTATCCTGGAATGAAAGTCCTCGTGAAATTCGCGAAGTGCGAGTCTGGCGCCACGGCGATCGAATACGGCCTGATCGCCGCGCTGATCAGCGTCGCAAGTATCGCCGCCATTTCGAACGTCAGCTCCGAGCTCCAGGGCACCTTCAACGAGGCCGCCAGCACGATGGCAGCGCGCTGAGCCTGGCTTGGCAGGGCCTTCGACCGACCACGAGTTCAGCTCTCCGTGCGCGCCGCGATCCCAGTGACCGTACTGGTGGCGTGAATTCGCGCCGGTTCTGCCCGTCGGTCCTGCGAAAGCGCACCTGCACCCCACTGATGCGGACCGAACGGTCCGGCCGCACCGCGTGGTCACGAGACTTTGTTAGCGGGAGGGGTCTCGTGATCGGTGCCGTCCATGCCTTCTGGCGCAACCGGAGTGGCTCGATTTCCATCGAGTATGGCCTAATCGCCGTCCTGATCTCGATCAGTATCATCGGCGTGTCGCAGCTGATCGCACTCGATCTGTCGTCGATCTTTGGCGACGTCCAGGGCGGTCTAGCGAACCGATGATGATCAGGCGGTGCCGAATCGGCCAGTCGTCGACCGGATAAGTCAGCGGAATAGCACCACTTAAGTATCGCTTTAC
The DNA here is from genome assembly GCA_022844225.1 of Hyphomicrobiaceae bacterium. GTDB lineage: Bacteria > Pseudomonadota > Alphaproteobacteria > Rhizobiales > Hyphomicrobiaceae. The sequence continues at coordinate 15,904 of JALHMC010000038.1, forward strand.
CGTCTGCGATTAGTATCGATCCAACCGTTCGCGCCACCTGTATCGTGGCAGAGATAGTGGTGCGTCATCGTGCTCGAGTTCGTGCTCTTCCTGACGTTTCCGGCCGCGATGGCATTCGCGGGCGCGATGGATCTCTTTACGATGACCATCCCGAACCGGATTTCGATCGGCCTGATCGCCGCCTTTGCGGTCGCAGCCATTATGGCGCCTCTCGGCTGGCCGGAACTCGCGAGCCATGTCGGCGCAGGCCTGCTGATGCTGGCCATTGGCATCGGCCTTTTCGCCTTCGGTTTTCTCGGTGGCGGTGACGCCAAGCTCCTTGCCGCGGCCGCGCTGTGGTTCGGGTTCGAGGGCCTGCTGCAGTATCTGGTGCTGGTCTCGATCTGTGGCGGCCTGCTGGTTCTCGCAATTCTCCTCTACCGCAGCATGTCGCCTCCGCTCTGGCTCTGCCGCCAGGAGTGGGCGATGCGCCTCCACACCAAGGCGGGAGGTGTGCCCTACGGCATCGCGCTCGCCGCGGGAGGGTTGTGGCTCTATCCGTCGACGCCCTGGCTGCAAAGCCTCGCCGTCTGACCCCGAAGCGACCCTGCTCCCGCCTATACCGCACGAGCCCGGGTTCGCCACGTTTTCGCCCCAGATTGCCCTCCGTTGGCGCAGCGATTAACTGGGCATTGACATTTCTCGCGCACAGTCCGGATCACGCTCCCCACAAATTCGGGATCTGAAAGGACTATTGCGTCATGAAGCGAGCACAGCTCATCGGCATCGCGATCGCCGGCGTCTGCGGCCTTGGCGCCTTTTTCCTCGCGAAGGGCATCGTCGTGAAGCCGCGCGAGATCAAGGTGGAGACTCAGACGAACACCACTGAGGTGCTCGTCGCGCGTGCCGGCATCTCGCTGGGTCAGATCACCACCGAATCCTCGTTCCGCTGGCAGTCCTGGCCGCAGGACGCCGTGCCGCCCGGATCGATAACGCGTGTCGCCGGCGGCTCCTCGGCCGGCATGCGGCCGTTTGTCGGCGCTATCGCCCGCACGCCGATCCTGACAGGCGAGCCGATCACCAAGGTCAAGCTGGTCAGCGCTAAGGAGGGCGGCGTTCTCGCGGCGATCCTCCCCGAGGGCAAGCGCGCAGTCTCTGTCATGATCCGTGATGAGCACCTCGCCGCAGGCAAGCTGATCCTTCCCAACGATCGCGTCGACGTCATCCTGATCCGCAAGCAGCGCAGCCGCTCGGGGGGCGAAGAGACGTCGAGCGAGACCATTTTCCGTGACATCCGCGTGCTCGCCATCGGCCAGCGCATCGAGATCAAGGAAGGCCAGAAGAACGCCGACGGCAATACGGCGACGCTGGAGTTGTCGCCCGAGGAGGCGGAAGAGCTCGTTCTCGCCCGCTCGAAAGGCGAGATCACGCTGGCTCTGCGCTCGATCGCCGACTTCAACAAGAGCGAGGAGCCTGTGAGCAGCAAGAAGGACGCCAAGGCTTCCAGCACGGTCAAAGTGCTCCGCTACGGTGTGAAGTCGCGCTCCTACGGTGTGAATTGAGTTCCCGGTTCGGGCGAAAGCTCGTGTGAGATTTTGTCCAAGTTGCGTTTGCGTCTGTCCGTGCTCCCGGTAGCTCGTCAGAAAGCTTGAAACCATGCGCAACTACTCGATTAAGTCTTATGGCGCCGCTATCGCCGGGTTGACCGGGCTCGTGGCTCACATGCTCCTCGCACCGTCCGTCGAAGCGAGCGATCCATCCGCTCGTCGCCACATCCGGCCAGCCGCTGCCCAAGCTCCATTCGATCCTCATCACCAGTCGATCCTGCGGCTGACCGAGCGCGACGGGTTTCCGCTTCATCGCAGCATCAAGATCGGGCGCAACAAGTCCCTGATGATCGAAGTGCCGCACGAGCTGAGGGACGTAATCGTCTCGAGCCCGGACATCGTCGATGCCGTGGTGCAAAGCTCGAACCGCGTCTATCTGATCGGCAAGAAGGTCGGTCAGGCCAACGCCTTCTTCTTCGACAGCACCGGCCAGCAGATCGCCACCTTCGAGCTGATCGTCGAGCACGATACAGTCGTCCTCGACACGCTCTTCAAGCGCCTCCTGCCCGGCTCCAACATCAAGACCGAGGTTCTGAACGAGACGGTGATCCTCACCGGCAGCGTTCGCAACCCGGCCGATGCCTCGCGCGCCGCCGACATCGCGAGCCGCTTCATCACCACGCCAACGGCGGAGGCCAACGACCGGCACGCGAAGAAGGTGATCAACCTTCTACAGGTCGAGGCGGAGGAGCAGGTCATGCTCCGCGTCAAGGTGGCCGAGGTCGAGAGGTCGGTGCTGAAACAGTTCGGCATCAATCTCGGCGCTGAACTCAACATCGGCAATTTCGCCACCGGGATCATGACGAACAATGCACTGCCGCTGACCACCGTTGCGGGTCTCGGCGGAATGACGCAAGCATTTCGAGACACGAGTTTGCCGATCGGGAGGGGATGCGATGTTGCCTCGCCCAACAGCGCAACGGGCCAGGCCAACAGCTTCGTGACCTCCGGCCTAGTCGGCGTTTGGGGCACCGGAAACAATTGCGTCGGTCATGCGCTCAAGGCGCTTGAACGCAACGGCCTCGTGAAGACACTTGCGGAGCCAAACCTCACGGCGATCTCCGGCGAGTCGGCCAAGTTCCTGGCCGGCGGCGAGTATCCGGTTCCCGTCTCGGCTGACAACGGACAGATCGGTATCTCCTTCAAGGAGTTCGGTGTCAGCGTCGCCTTCACACCCATCGTGCTCTCGGAAGGTCGCATCAATCTGAAGATTGAGACCGAGGTGTCCGAGCTGACGGATGCCGGTTCGGTCCAGCTTTCCGGTGTCGGGATCCCCGCACTGAAGAAGCGGAGGGCTCAATCCACGGTCGAGTTGCCGTCCGGTGGGACGCTCGCGATGGCCGGCCTCATCTCCGAGGACACGCGCAAGAACATCGATGGATTACCGGGGCTCAAAGATCTGCCCATGCTCGGTACGCTCTTCCGCAGCCAGGACTTCATCAAGAGGGAGACCGAGCTCGTCATCCTCGTGACGCCCTACGTCGCCCGGCCGAGCGCCATGCGGGATATGGCCCGTCCGACGGATGGTCTGGCACCCGCGTCGGATCTCAAGACCAATCTCCTGGGCCACATGAACCGTGTCTACGGCAAGAACGTGCCCACCGAGGCCCAGGGCGGCCTGAAGGACGGCACCATCGGCTTCATCGTCGACTAAGGCCAGAGCGCCGGAGACAAACAAATGACCACCTCGAGCATGCACCATAAGGTCGCCCGCCGCACGATCAGCCTCGCTGCAATGGGCGCCGCACTCCTTCTGTCCGGTTGCTCCAACGGCATGGAACCTGGCGGCCATGTCGCCGGCTGGTCGATGATCAGCCCCGATCAGCGCCATCCGATCATCGTGTCGGAGCAGCCGGCCACGCACTCGGTTCGCGTCGGCCGCGGATCGGATGGCCTGTCGCCGCACCAACGCGCCGGAATCGCCGACTTCATCAGCCGGTATCGCGGGGCCGACGGCGGTAACGGTAGCCTCTCGATCGCGGTGCCGTCCGGCTCCGCCAACGAGATTTCGGCCCTCAAGGCAGTGGCCGACGCTCGGGAAATCGCTCGCGATATGGGGATCGACGACAGCCGCGTCGCGGTGAGCCCCTATCGCACCAACGGCGACCGCGACTCCGCGATCCGCATCTCCTATACGCGCTACGTGGCGGAGGCCCCCCAGTGTGGCGTGTGGCCGACCAACACGGGCGACGATGCCCGCAACATGCCACATCCGAACCTCGGCTGCGCCACGCAGCGGAATTTCGCGATGCAGGTCGCCAACCCCGCCGATCTCCTCGGCCCACGCACTATGACGCCCGCCGCGGGCGAGCGTCGGGACGCCCGTTGGGAGAAGTTTAACAAGGGCGAGACGACAGTGGCCAAGAAGGATCAGGACGAGCGCGCCTCGACCAAGGGCGAGAACTGATCGGACCGGATGAAGAGCAAGGAAGCGCACGCCATGGCTGCAGAGGCAAAGAGCCGCGAACTCGCGATGATTGGCGAGGACGGACAGGACGACATGCGCGCCGACCGGGCGCGCCCGATCCCGCGCATCTCGATTCAGGCATTCTGTGAGGATCCGCGAACTGCCGAGGCCGTCCAGGTGGCCGCCGACGACCGTCGCCTCGCGAAGGCGCACGTGTCGGTCCACATGGGCGGCATCGAGGCCGCGGTCGCCCACTATCAGGAAAGCCCGACGCCGAACCTCATCGTTATCGAATCGTCCCTGCGCTCAAGCGAGTTGCTCGGCCAGCTCGATCGGCTCGCGGAAAGCTGCGATGCCGGTACCAAGGTCGTCGTCGTCGGTTCGACGAACGACGTCCTGCTCTATCGCGAGCTCCTGAAGCGCGGCGTTGCCGAGTACCTGATCGCGCCCGTCTCGCCGATGCAGGTGATGGAGTCGATCTCCAACCTCTACAACGATCCGAATGCCGATCCCGTCGGGCACGTGTTTGCCTTCATCGGCGCCAAGGGCGGCATCGGATCGTCAACCGTGTGCCACAATGTCTCCTGGTGCATGTCCGAGCTGTTGAAAGCGAGCGTCGTGATCGCCGATCTCGATCTCGCGTTCGGCACGGCTGGTCTGGATTTCAACCAGGACCCCGTACAGGGTATCGCCGAGGCTCTCGGCAGCCCGGAGCGGCTCGACGAGGTATTGCTCGATCGCTTGCTCACGAAGTGCTCCGAGCATCTCTCGATCTTCGCTGCGCCTGGAACGCTGGATCGCGATTACGACCTGACCGCGGACAGCTGCGATATCGTCCTCGACGTCGTGCGCCAGAACGTCCCTTACGTGACGGTCGACCTGCCTCACGTCTGGACGTCGTGGTCGAAGCGGATCCTCGTTCAGGCGGACGAGATCATCGTCACAGCGACGCCGGATCTCGCCAGCCTGCGCAACACCAAGAATCTGGTCGATCTCCTGAAACAGGTCCGCCAGAACGATCGTCCGCCGCATCTCGTGGTCAACATGCAGGGCGTGCCGAAGCGGCCTGAGATCCCGATCAAGGATTTCGAAGCGGCGCTCGATCTCAAGGCCTGCGCGGTCATCGAGTTCGATGCCGAGACGTTCGGCCAGGCCGCCAACAACGGCCAAATGGTCGAGGAAATGTCGGCAAAGGCGAAGTCGGTTCAGAACTTCCGCGACATCGCAATGACGATCTCGGGCCGCCGTGAGCAGAAGATCGAGAAGAAGTCGGCGCTGGCGCCAATTCTCGAACGATTCAAGATCAAGCGGTAAGGAGCCCGGGCAATGTTCGGAAGGCGATCCAACGAGGCCGGGGCAACCCGTCGACCAGCGGTTCAGCAAACGGGGACCCAGGCGCCTGCAAAAACGGTCGTCGAGCCGAAGCAGACCGCGGCGCCTCCTCCTCCGCCGCCGCGGGCTGAACCTGTCGAACCGCAGCGTAAACATTCGGAAGAATATTACGACGTCAAGACGACGGTCTTCAACGCGCTGATCGATACGATCGACCTGACGCAGCTCGCCAAGCTGGAGGCGGCGGCGGCGCGTGAGGAGATCCGCGACATCGTCAGCGAGATCATTCAGCTGAAGAACGTCGTCATGTCGATTGCGGAGCAGGAAGAGCTCCTCGAAGACATCTGCAACGACGTGCTCGGCTACGGTCCGTTGGAGCCGTTGCTGGCGCGGGATGACATCGCCGATATCATGGTCAACGGCGCCCAGACGACCTTCATCGAAGTGAACGGCAAAGTCCAGAAGACGGGCGTGCGCTTTGCCGACAACGCTCAGCTGATGAATATCTGCCAGCGCATTGTGAGCCAGGTCGGCCGCCGTGTCGACGAATCGAGCCCGATCTGCGACGCGCGTCTGCCTGACGGCTCGCGTGTCAACGTCATCGCGCCGCCACTCGCCATCGATGGCCCGGCCCTCACCATTCGTAAGTTCAAGAAGGACCGGCTGCGCCTCGAACAGCTGGTGAAATTCGGCTCGATCACGCCCGCCGGAAAAACGTTGCTCGAAATCATCGGCCGGGTCCGATGCAACATCATCGTCTCGGGCGGCACCGGCTCGGGCAAGACGACGCTGCTCAACTGTCTGACCGGCTCCATCGACAGTGACGAGCGCATCGTCACCTGCGAGGACTCGGCCGAACTGCAGCTTCAGCAGCCGCACGTGGTTCGGCTGGAGACCCGACCTCCGAACCTCGAGGGCGAAGGTCAGATCACGATGCGCGATCTGGTCAAGAACTGCCTGCGTATGCGACCCGAACGGATCATCGTCGGCGAGGTGCGTGGCCCGGAGGCGTTCGATCTCCTCCAGGCCATGAATACCGGTCACGACGGCTCGATGGGTACGCTGCACGCCAACAGCCCGCGCGAAGCGATCAGTCGTATGGAATCCATGATCATGATGGGCGGCTTCGCGCTGCCCACCAAAACCATCCGCGAGATGATCACGGGTTCTGTCGACATCATCGTACAGGCGTCTCGTTTGCGCGACGGCTCGCGCAAGATCACGCACGTCACCGAAGTGGTCGGCATGGAAGGTGAGGTTGTTACGCTGCAGAACCTGATGGTCTTCGAGATTACGGGCGAGGATGCCAACGGCAAGATCGTTGGTCGCCATCGCTCGACAGGCATTGCGCGTCCGCGCTTCTGGGAGCGTGCCGAGTATTACGGTGAGACGGAACGCCTGACGAATGCGCTGGCGTCAAGTGAGGTCCGTGACGAGTACGGCAACACCGTGGGTGAGCAACATGGCTGAGCTGTCTCCCGAGATGCTGCAACTCCTGCTCGGCACCATCATCGCGGTGTCGGCGGGTGCGGTGATCTATCTCTTCGTCAACCCATACCTTTCGGGTGAAGTGCAGCGCGACAAGCGTATGCAGGGTGTCACGGAGAGCCGTGCCAAGCGCGGCCAGGCTCGGACGCGCGACGACGAGCTGCAGAGTCGGCGCAGGCAGGTTGCCGATTCGCTGAAGGAGATCGAGGATCGGCAGAAGGCCCGTGAGAAGATCACGCTGCGTCTGCGGCTACAACGTGCTGGGCTGCAAGTCACTCCGAACTCTTTCTGGATAGCCAGCGGCGTCGTCGGCCTGATCGTAGGGGCGCTGACTTTCTATTCGACGCCCGGAATGGATCAAAGGCTTTTGATCTCGCTTGCTTCAGTCTTCGTGGGTGCCTTCGGCTTGCCCCGCTGGGCGCTCGGTTTCATGACGAAGAAGCGGCAGGCGAAGTTCACCAACGAGTTCGCGAATGCGATCGACGTCATCGTTCGCGGCGTCAAGTCGGGTCTGCCACTGAACGAATGTCTCGGCATCATCGCTCGTGAAAGTCCATCGCCCATCCGCGAGGAGTTCCAGGACATCGTCGAGCAAAGTCGTGTCGGCGTGCCCCTCCAGGAATGCTTCGAGCGGACCATGCAGAGGATGCCGCTGCCCGAGATGAAGTTCTTCGCGATCGTCATCGGCATTCAGCAGCAGGCGGGCGGTAACCTGTCGGAGGCGCTGGGGAACCTGTCTGGTGTTCTGCGTGACAGAAAACGTTTGACGCAGAAGGTCGGCGCGCTCTCGGCTGAGGCGAAAGCCTCGGCAGCGGTGCTCGGCTCGCTGCCTCCTCTCGTCATGACGATGGTCTACGTCACCACGCCGAACTACATCATGCTGCTGTTCACGACGAAAACCGGCCACTTCATGCTAATGGCCGCCGCCCTATGGATGACCGTTGGCATCCTCGTGATGCGGAAGATGATCAACTTCAAGTACTGAGCCGCCTTCCGGTCGGCCGTCAATCGGCGGCGGACCGGTAGCCTGCCCCAGACTTTCGACCGAGACGAGGCGAGCCGTGATCGAATTGATCGACCAAATTATGAAGCCGCAGTTCCTGGTGATGCTGCTGGCCTCGATCGCAACATTCGTTACCGTCCTGACCATTGCCATGCCAGTCCTGCAGAAGGATCGCATGGGCCAACGCATGAAGGTCATGGCGACCGAGCGCGATAAGATGCGCGCCCAGCGGATCGCGGATCTCGCCAAGGAGAGTGGCTCGGGCCGCTTGCGGCAAGCGCCGAAGGGCTTCATGCAGCAGATCGTGGATCAGTTCAATCTGCGCTCGAGCTTCGAATCCGAGGAGCTGAAGAACAAGCTGAAGATGGCGGGCCTGAGAGGTCAGGCCCCGCTCGTTGCCTACATGTTCTTCCGAGTTCTCGCGCCGGTCATCGTCGGGATCTTTGCCCTGATCTATCTGTTCGCTCTGTCGAACCTGCAGTATCCGCCGATCGTCAAGTTCGGCATGGCGATCGGCGCCGGCTACATGGGCTTCTATCTGCCCAACATGATCATCGAGAATCTAGTGCAGCGCCGCCAAGCGTCGATCAATCAGGCCTTCCCCGATTCCCTCGATATGCTTCTCATCTGCGTGCAGGCGGGTATGTCGATCGAGGCGGCATTCGGAAAGGTCGCCAAGGAAGTCGCCAGCCAGTCACTCGAGTTGGCCGAAGAGCTGAGCCTGACGACGGCCGAACTCTCGTACTTGCAGGACCGTCGAAACGCTTATGAGAATCTGGGTAAGCGCACTGGTCTTCCCGGTATCAAGTCGGTCGCCACGGCCCTGATCCAGTCCGAGCGATACGGTACGCCGGTCGGTCAAGCGCTGCGAGTGATGGCGAAAGAGAATCGTGAGGCGCGGATGTCCGAGGCCGAGAAGAAGGCGGCGGCACTGCCTCCCAAGCTGACCGTGCCCATGATCATCTTCTTCCTGCCCGTGCTCTTTGTCGTCATTCTCGGCCCAGCCGTACTCCAGGTCATGAAGTGGAACTGAACCGGTAGTGACAGCCTGCTCGATCGATGAGAGCCGCCGAGACACACGAGACGGCTCTTGTCTCGAGCACGACGCGCCGATGCGACCACGAGGGCTACTTGCAATTCGGCTAAGTCCGCGGCTCGGAGTATTTTACCGAGCATCCGTAAGGCCGCGTCGAGGTCGTGGGAACGGGTTTACCGTCACGTAATGCAGCTAAAGCCTCGCGAACATAGGGGCGCGCGGTCTGGATCGAATCCACCGATGTGGAGGGCTTATCGTCTATGCCGCCCATGTAGGCGAGCGTGCCTGTCTTGTCGATCACGTACATATGCGGCGTTGTCGCCGCTCCGTAGAGGCGCCCGACCCTGCCGTCCGTATCTAGAAGAACCGCCGTCGGAGCTGCCTTGCGATCGGCTGTCAGTTTGTCTGCCTCGAGCGCGGCGACATGTCCCTGCTGACCTGGCGCCGATGAGATAATCGTCAACCAGACGACCCCATCGCCAGTCGCGTCCCGCTGCAGTTTCTGCATTGTGTCTGTGGAGTAGTGCTTTCGCACGTAAGGGCAGTCGTGGTTGGTCCACTCCAGGACGACGGGCTTGCCTTTGAAGCTGCTAAGGGTCACCGGCTTACCGCCAGTGTCGGTAATGACAAAGTCGGGAGCGGGATTTCCTGGGCGAAGGTTGTCGCGAGCCTGCGACACGCCAATGCCCAGCATCAGGGCCGCGCCAAGGGCTGCGGCGGTCGATAGGAGCAGCGTGCGTGGTACCGCGAAGGACATGAGGTAGCTCCTAAGCTGTTGGCGTTTCGAGCTGACGCCACCTTCTGCCATCATCAACGGCGATCAGCACTTCAATGAAACGTGAGAGCGCGGGGACGTGGATTGGAAGCTGCGGCCGCCGTCTTATGAGTATCATGAGTAGTGGCGCCCGCCGTTCACCTCGATCGTCTGTCCCGTCGTATATGCTGCGTCGGGGCTGCACAACATCGTGACGATATGGGCGATCTCTTCCGGCCGTCCGTCCCGTCCGGCAGGGATTCCCGACGTCGACGAGGCTGTCGGTCGTGCACCTGCTGCGGCGCCGCGCTCGGTCGCAATGGCTCCCGGGGCGACGACGTTGACCGTTATGCCGTGCGGGCCGAGTTCGGTGGCGAGCGACCGCGTCATGCCAACCATGCCCGCCTTGGCCGCAGAAACATGTGCGCGGCCGGCGAGTCCACTGAACATCGAGATGCCGCCGAGATTGACGATCCGCCCCCAATGTCCAGCGATCATATGCGGCACTGCCGCTCGCGTCGTGAGGAATGAAGCATCGAGGCTCGCACCCAGAACCTCCCGCCATTCCGCCAAAGTCATCTCGGTGATCGGCGTGTTCCGGCGAACGGCGGCATTGTTGACCAGAATATCGAGCCGTCCCAACTTCGCGATCGTCGCCGCTACGAGCGCGGTCGCACCTTCCTCGGTCGACAGGTCCGCGAGATAGCTTTCGGCTGTCGCGCCTGCCGCTCTCAACTGAGCCACTGTCTCGGCGACCCCCGCCGCATCCGCTCGTGCATGCACCATGACTGCGGCTCCTTCGCGGGCGAGCATCAGCGCCGTCGCCCGGCCGATATTGCGAGCAGACCCAGTGACGATGGCGACACGGCCGTTGAGCGTCGGCATGGAGTATCCTTTTTCTGGGGCGGAAAAGTTGGCACGAGCTTTGTCGGTACGTAGTGAAGCCGTCAACCGTGCGCTTGAGGGCGCTGTCGATCCCCTGGAGTCTGACGTCGCCGCGACGTAGTCCTTGCCACTTAGCGTCGCATCGCTTAGAAGCCGCGGGCCAGTTCCGCTAGCTTGGTGTTGGGCGCCTTGGCCATTTGTGCCGTTGGTGCCCTGTTGCGCTACGGGACACGGCTGGAGAGGTGGCAGAGTGGTCGATCGCACCGCACTCGAAATGCGGCAGGCTGGGTGACCGGTCTCGGGGGTTCGAATCCCCCCCTCTCCGCCAAGATCGATGTTTCATTTTGTATCTTCAACGAATCTTCCAACCTTATGATTTTCAGCGCCTTGAGAGCCTTTTTCGTCTCGCTGTAGGCCTCGGCGACGCGTCCTGCCACTGCTGTTAGTGGGTGGACAAGAGAGCGGTAGTTGGCTGCGGGCGCAGGGACTCTTGGCTCAACTGCGGCGCGAGGCACGGCGACCGTTAGAATTGAATTCATCTCACATCGCCGGGCTTACCTTGTCGCGGCAGCGCATCAGGGGCATGACGCGCGTCCCGAACTTCTCCATCCCCTGCACGAACTCGTCAAAAATCAGCATCACCCCCTCGACGCCCGGAATCTCGGACATCTGGTCGAGCATTCGCGCGATCGTGGCATAGGAGCCGACGAGAATTCCGGAGATAGCAGGCACCCGCCCATCCGCGCTCGTATGCCGTCGGGCCGGCAGGCTGAGCGGGTCTTTATTGGGGTCGTCTGCCGCCTGGGCGTCGCGATAGTCGAGCGCCTCGATGTCGGCGCCGGCCTTGTAGTGCGCCCATTTGGCCTGGGCCAATTCATCTGTCTCCTCGGCGATGACGATCGTCATGAGCAGTGCACCGCAGGAGCGGCCGGTCTCGGCCGTCGCTCTCACGAGGCGGCCGACGCTTGGAGCCACGGCCAGGGGCGTGTTTTCGCCGAAACTGGCGCAGAAGTTGTAGTCTGCGTACTGGGCGGCGAACTTGGTCCCAGCATCGCTCTGCGCCGCGCAAATGATGGGGATCTTTGCCGTTGGCCGCGGGCTGCAACGGCAGTCGTCCATCTGAAAGAACTCCCCCTTGAGGTTCGAACGGCCGGTCGCCCAGAGTTCCTGCATGACCGTGACGTACTCGGCGCAATACTCGTACCGGCGCTTGTAGTGCTCGGGCCCGGGCCAGAGCCCCATCTGCGAGTACTCGCGTCGCTGCCAACCGGAGACGATGTTCACGCCGAACCGGCCGTGCGAGATGTTGTCGATCGTCACCGCCATGCGCGCCGTGATCGGCGGGGGCATCGTCAGCACGGCGCAGGTCGCAAAGAGCTGGATGCGTCGTGTCTGGGCGGCAAGTCCGGCCATCAGGGTGAAGGAGTCGAGGTTGTGGTCCCAATGCTCTGAGGGGCCGCCGAAGCCGTGCAGCTTGATCATTGACATCGCGAACTCGAAGCCGAACGCCTCGGCCTTCTGCACGACGGTGAGATTGAGATCGTAGCTCGGCATGAATTGGGGTGACGTGGTCGAGATGATCCAGCCATTGTTCCCGATCGGAATGAAAACGCCGAGCTGCATTTCGAACACTCCAGACGATCGACCTGATCTGCCCGCACAGCGGGGGTGGCACGCGCAAGTGTGGCCGGCGCATTTCGCGATTGCCGCGAAGCCGTCGCCCTGCTCCAGTGTGCACTGTGGCGCGACCGCCTGACCCAGTAAAGCGCAACGCAATCGCCGATACGACGCAATCGCCGAAGTCGGCGGCCCCAGACGAGTCAATCGGAGACGTCATTCAACGCACGGGGGAGCATGTGAACCATCAACTTGCCGCTGCCGCGCGTGCGTACCGTACGCTGCGGGTAGCGAGGGGGAGCTACTAGTCAGCAGAAGTGGACGATGATGGGCAGATTGGAGGTCTGAGATGAAGGGCATAACATTCACGGGTAACCGCACGCTGGACGTGATGAGGTTCCCAGACCCGACGCCGGGTCCGCGCGATGTGATCCTGGAGATCAAGGCCTCTGGCATGTGCGGCACCGATCTCGGTGCCTACCGCAGCCCGACCGGACGCGTGGCCGTTGGGGCGCAACGGGTCGAGGGACCGGTTATCGCCGGTCATGAGCCGTGTGGTGTCGTGGTGGCTGTCGGATCCGCCGTCGGCAAGCGAGAGGCCAAGATTGGTGACCGCGTCATGGACCACCATTACGACGGCTGCGGCACCTGTCGGCACTGCCAGACTGGGTGGACCCAGATGTGTCTCGAAGGCGCGGTCGCCTACGGTTATGGGGGGCATGGCGCTCATGCGAAGTATATGCGGGTCGCGGCGCACTCGCTGGTGTCGCTTCCGGAGGCGGTCTCGTTCCCGGCCGGTGCGGCCGTAGCCTGCGGCACCGGGACCGCCTACGGCGCGCTGAAGCGCATCGGCCTAGAGGGTGACCAAACGATCGCCGTGTTCGGCCAGGGACCTGTGGGGCTTTCGGCAACGCTTCTTGCGGTCGAGATGGGGGCACGGGTCATCGCCGTGGAAACGTCGCCTGAGCGACGCCAGCTTGCGCTCGACTGGGGCGCCGACGTCGCGATCGATCCGAGCGACGTCGATCCCGTTGCGGCGATCAAGGAACTCACACACGGGGAAGGCGCTGACAAGACGATGGACTGCACATCCTCGGTTGACGCGCGACGGGCGGCGGTGCGCTCGACCCGGGTCTGGGGGACGGCCTGTATGGTCGGCGTTGGAGGAGATCTGCACATCGAAGTCATGCCGGACCTGATCTTCCGCCAATTGAACATTGTCGGGCACTGGACCTTCTCGAAGACTGTGCAGGCGGACGGTGCGCGCTTCATCGCGGATCGAAATATCGCCCTGGACAAGATATTCACCCACCAATGGGACATTGCCCAGGCAGCCGAAGCCTACACGCTGTTCGATCAGGCCAAGACCGGCAAGGGTGTCTTCGTCTCATTCGACTAGGGCGCTTGCTTAGGGGCAGCCGAAGCGCACTCAGGTGGGGTTGTGCCAACCTATCGTGAGGTGTGATCGGTCGTGTCGCTGCAAGCGGATGGCGCACGTCGATCAGACGCGTAAGATCGCTCGAGCTATGAATGACAGGTCCCCAGGGAGCCGCAGGATGAAATTTGGTCTCGGACAATCGGTGCTTCGCGAAGAGGACAAGCGCTTCTTGCGCGGGCAAGGACGCTATACCGATGACATCAATCTCCCGAACCAAGCCCACTCCTACATCCTGAGATCTCCCTATGCTCATGCCCTCATCCGCGCGATCGATGTAGGCGCGGCGCGTGCCTCGCCGGGCGTGCTCGCCGTCTATTGTGGCAAGGACATCGCGCAATCCGGGCTGGGTGATCTCCCCTGCTTCGTTGCCAAGGCTGTGCCCCATAAGCGGCCTGATGGTCAGCCCATCTTCGTTCCGCCGCACCCCGCTCTGGCGATCGACAAGGTTGCTTTCGTCGGCGACTGCGTTGCTTTCGTGGTGGCAGAGACCCGGGAGCAGGCACGGAACGCGGCCGAACTGATCGTCGTCGACTATGAGCCGCTGGCCGCGAACACGGACGCGCGGGCCGCATCTTCCGGGCAGGCGCCGCCAATCTGGGAGGCTTGTGCCGACAATGTTTGCTACCTTGCGGAGATCGGTGATCGGGCAGCGGTTGAGCTCGCTCTTGCTGGCGCTCATCATGTGACGCGCATCGAGTTGGAGATGCCGCGTGTTGCCGTCAACGCTATGGAGCCTCGGGGTGCACTCGGCGACTACAGCGCCTCTGATGGCCGTTACACCCTCTATGCCGGCAATCAAATGCCGCACGATATGCGGCATTGGTTGTCGGTCGCGGTGCTCAAGGTGCCGGAGTCGCAGATCAGGATTGTCAGCCCCGACATGGGTGGGTCCTTCGGCCTCAGAGCGACGATCTTCCCCGAAATTCCGCTGGTTCTTTGGGCGTCGCGGCAGCTGGGGCGTCCCGTCAAATGGGTCAACGAACGGTCCGACGGCATGCTCGAAGAGCAGGGCCGAGATTTCGTCATGCGTGGCGAGCTTGCCCTCGATCGCAGCGGGCGTTTTCTTGGGCTGCGCGTCGACGTCATCGGCAATATGGGAGCCTATCTCTCCAACTTCGGTCCGCATCCGCCGTTCGGCAACATCGGTGGCGTGGCAGGCGTTTATGCAACGCCCGCCATGCATGCGCGCGTCACCAGCGTGTTCACGAACACCGGGCCAACGGGCCCGGTACGCGGCGCCGGACGCCCCGAGGCGACGTCATTGATCGAACAGATCATCGATAAGGCTGCCCGTGAGATGGGCATCGACCGGGTTGCCTTGCGCCGCCTCAATATCATCCCGTCCTCCGCCATGCCGTTCCAGACGCCGCTCACCTACAATTACGACTGCGGAGAGTTCGAACGGAACATGGACCAGGCCCTGGCCATGATCGACACCGCAGGCTTCGAGGCGCGGCGTGCGGAGGCAAACGCCGCAGGGCGCCTTCTGGGCCTCGGGATTGCCAATACGATCGAGCAATCGGCCGGTGGCAACGACGAAGGCGGCGAGATCCGCTTCGACCGGCAGGGTCATGCAACCATCCTGATGGGCACTCATTCGCACGGCCAAGGGCACGAGACGGTCTTCAAGCAGCTCGTTTCAGAGCAGTTCGGGTTGGACTTCGACGAGATCCGCTTCGTGCAGGGCGATACGGATGTCGTCGCCTATGGCCATGGCACCGGAGGCTCCCGCGTGTCGGGCCTGGGGACGGCGGCGCTGCTGGGCGCAGTCGAGAAAATCGTGGCCAAGGGACGTCTTATCGCGGCGCATGCGCTTGAAACGGACGCTCAAGGCATTGAATTCTCCGAGGGAAGATTCCGTGCGAAGGGGACAAACCGCTCGCTCGACATCCGGGAGATTGCGGCTCTCGCATTTCAACCTGCTCTGCTTCCCCCCGGCACGGACAGCGGACTTTCCGGGTTCTCGACATTTCGGCCGAAGGCACCGACGTTTCCGAACGCGTGCCATGTTGCCGAGGTCGAGATCGATCCCGAGACAGGCGTTGCCCGCATCCGCCGCTATATCGCCGTTGAGGATGTCGGTACGGTGCTCAATCCTCTCCTCTTGGGCGGGCAGATCCACGGCGGCATCGCCCAAGGTGTGGGCCATGTGTTCGGCGAAGAGTTCATTTGGGATGAGAGCGGGCAGCCTCTGACGGGATCTTTCATGGACTACGTCATGCCTAGGGCAGACGATCTGCCGGTTTTCGAGATCGCGATCAACGGCGTGCCGACAACCCGCAATCCTCTGGGGGTGAAGGGCGCCGGTGAAGCGGGAACAGTCGGCGCCGTTGCGTGCCTGACAAGCGCAGTCCTCGATGCCGTGGCGCCTCTCGGTATCACAAGCTTGCCCACCCCGTTCACGCCGCACCGCCTGTGGCGGGCCATCAATCGCGCGAACGTGCAAAATGTTGCCAAGATATAGCGGCGAAGTGCAGCGAAAGCGGCCATGCGTTGGCGTCGTTGGGATACTGCGGGATGATCTTCGGCACGCCCGCTTGCACTGCATGTTAGAGCAACGTCCGGCAGGCTCACTGATCTCCCTTTGGACGCCGCTGCGGGCAGCGGCAGCGGTAGCCTCGGCTTGAGCTTGCCGCGCGTTTAACGCGTGCCTGCGCCCGGCCCGGTGGTTGATGTTCCGCGAATATTGCCGTCGGCGCACGCGGCTACGAACTCACTTTGCGTCAACTCCCCGTCACCGTCTTCGTCGGCGTCCTCGAAGTCGACCACGATGTCGTCGGCGTCATTCTCGGCAAGGGAACCATCGACGCTGACCTCCTGCCACAACACCGCGCATTCAGCGGCACTGAGTTGAGGATCGGGCACCTGCGCCTGCGCAGAGACGATGCAGAGCGCGAATGCCGCGCCCACTGTAAAGATCTTCAACATGACATTACCTCGACTGCTTCTACTGCGTCCGGAAACGCTCGCGGCTCTCGCCTGTTCCTGGACCCAGCGAGTTGGGTTTCAAGCGCCGAAGTGCCGCAATCATGAAGCGTGTCACGGGAACCGGTTTCCGGAGAAACGACACGCGATTCGTTCTTCTGAGGCGGTCAAATTGGATTTCTCTGGAAACGACCCTCGATCTTAGCCATGCGCCAAGCAATTGAATGTCGTATGAGCCACGTCTTTATCAACCGCGCGATGGCATCATCCGATTCGTAGCAAGCATCAATGGAGAGTCCGGGCAAGCAGGCATCGAGGTCACCACGCTGACTATTGGCGAGACCACGAGACCGACGGCCACGGGGCTCAACCAAAGAAGCGCATGCCACGACAACGCCGCCGCGCAGGCTGTCAAGATCAGACCGACAGCGACATGCAGGCGATGAAAGCGCAGTGCCGTTCTCCAGTCGAGCTGCGACGTCTCGCGGTTCTGCGATCTCCATCCCGAATCGCGACCGATCATGATCTCGACGAGGCTCTTCATGTGCAGCACCATGAACACCGGCGCCAGAAGAGTGCTGAAGATCAATTCGATGCACCAGATCGCGAGCAAATTGCGGAAATCCCGAAATCCGAGGCCCCGTCGCAGCATAGTCGCGGCGGCGACACCCAGGCCTATCAGCTTCGGCATGAACACGATGAGCAGCGTGGCGGCGAGCAGCCGCAGGCCGACCTGCGGGTCGAATGTTGGCCAGACGGGAAACAATGTCTTCTGATTTGCAAAATACGTGAGCGTTCGCTCCTGCTCCTGCCAAATGAGCAGCAAGCCAAGCGTGATCATGGTCGCCCAAAGCGCCGATGAGAGATACGAGGCAATTCCCATCGCCAAGTGCAGTCGACTGACTGGATGAAGGCCGTCCGCCGGCAGCACGGCGCCATGTTGCAGATTACCCTGCATCCAACGTCGATCACGCACTGCCAGATCGACCAACGACTGTGGCGCGCCTTCGTAGCTGCCGTCGAGGCTGGTAACGAGAGCAACACGCCATCCAGCCCGGCGAAGTAGAGCGGCTTCCACGAAGTCGTGGCTCTGGATGTGTCCCCCGAACGGAGCGTTACCAGGCAAGATCGGAAGGCCGGCGCACGCCGCGAATGCGCGGGTGCGAATGATCGCATTGTGCCCCCAGTAGTTCCCGCTGGCGCCTTGCCAAGCTGCAAAGCCCGAGGCGGCCAACCGTCCGGAAAGGCTGCTCGCGAACTCCTGCAACCGTCCAAAAATCGTTTGTGAGCCTTGCAGCGCGGGCACGGTCTGGATGAGCGCGGTATCGGAGCACAACTGCATGGTAGAGACGAGGCGGGACAACGTCACCGCCGACATGCGGCTGTCGGCGTCGAACACGACGAAATGCGCGAAATCGTGGCCCCAACGTGTCACCCACTCGGCAATATTACCCGCCTTCTTTGCAATATTGCGCTCGCGATTTCGATAAATGAGTGTCACACGGTGCTTCAAAGCTTCGCTGAGGTCGCCGAACTTCCTGACTTCGCTGTCGCGATACCCGTTATCTTGACTATCGCTCAGCACAAAAACAGAGAAATTGGCCAGAATGCCGTGCCGTTCGAGATCGTCGACTAGTTCGCGTATCGTCGCTGCTACGGCGTTTGAATCCTCATGATAGATCGGGAAAAGCAGCGCGGTGCGCTCGCACAGCGTCGTGGACGGAGGCGCCAGCTCCACGGTATCGCCGCGTCGACCCGACATGACGACGTAGGCGCCAACCATTGCATTCGCGGCTCCGAACGCCATCCAACAGAATCCAATCGTGGAGACTGCGAGAAATGCGTAGTGAACCGTTGTGCCGTTATCGACGCGCAACGCGAGGGCTTGCGAAAGGGCCCATGCAAACGCGACCGTGAGAGCCAGGGTCATGCCGATTATGAAGGTCCGGGCAGCAATCATTGCGCCAGGCGACGCGCAATCGGCATCGCGCAACGGGAGACGCTCGGCGCCTGGGCCATAGAGTGGCTGGGGCGGCATAGCGAGTTGCTTTCTTGGCTTGCTCGCGCCCGCCTCGGATCGGGAGGATGCAGTCATTTTCGCTTCGTCCATCGGTAGAGCCAGGTTTCGGGGATCCGCCCTTCCCAAGGACTGACCGTCAACCGCAACTCGGATAGGTCTGCCGCTTCGGGATCGAGGAGGAACGTCACCCTGAAGCCCCTCGTTTCGGGATTAGCTTGAATCGTGAGGCCCTCGATCTTCCCGGCTGAGGCTCGAACCTCGCCGACCGGCAGCTTGTTTGCCGCGCTGGGCTCGTCGCGATAGTCGACGACAAAGCGATAGGCGTTCGCGCGTCGCCCGCCGCCAACACGGCCGACGCGTGTGCTCGCCACCCAAGGGCCGGCCGAGCGGGTGGGAGCATCGTCGCGCCAACGCAGACGATAGGAAAAGGACGTCGGCTCCTGGGCCTTCGTTACCGATTGGGGACGAAAGAAAGCGACGATATTGTCGTGAATCTCCTCGTCGGTCGGGATCTCGACCAGCACGACATTGCCGTTGTCGAAGCCCGATATCGGCTCAACCCAGACGCTCGGCCGGCGCTCGTATCGTGCCTCGAGATCCTGGTACCCGTCGAACTGACGATGGCGCTGGATCAGACCGAAGCCGCGAGGAGCCTTGCCTGCAAATGTGCTGACCTGAAGTGATCGAGGATTAGCGAGGGGCCGCCAAATTCTCTCTCCCGTTTCGCTCAATATGGCGAGGCCGTCCGAGTCGTGCACGCGAGGTCGGAAATCTTCAACGCGCGTCGCATTACTGGGACCAACTAGAAACATGCTGGTGAGCGGAGCCAAGCCTAGAGTTTCGATCACACCGCGTGGAAAGAGCGTCGCGGAAACGTCAACTTTCGTCTCTGTACCGGGCGACAGAATCAACGTGTAGGCACCGGTCGTCGATGGGCTATCGAGAAGGGCGTGTAACTTGATCGACCTGGCCGTTGGCTCAGGCTTCTCGATCCAGAACCGACGAAATTCAGGAAACTCCTCGCCGGCGGGGGATGCGGTGCCGATCGCAATTCCCCGGGCTGAGAGGCCATAAACCTGCCCCTCACCAAGCGCCCGAAAATAGGTGGCGCCCTGCATGGCTATGATCTCGTCCGCAATGCCCGGCGCATTGAGCGGCCCATTAATCCGAAATCCAGAAAGTGGCACCTCCTGGGGCTCGGCCGCCTCGGGCTTGGGGTTGCGGTGGTCCAGGAAATCAGACGCTTGGAGCGTTATCGGCCTTGCGATGCCGTTCTCGACGACGGAAATTTCGACAGGGTGCTTGAAGAGCCATCCTGCCAACATCGGATGGATCTCGAAGTGGGGCGGATCTTTCGTCCATAGAGCGCTCGGCCTTCGCAATTCTAGCCGCTTGTAATCGTCGTAACTCTTCGGTAGCCACGGAACATCGACCGATGCCGGCGCACGGTACGCCTGTTTTGCAAGGTTTCGTGCCATATCGACGACGGCTTCTTGACGGAACGTCCCGTTTAACTGGACCGCTTTCTGGAGAGTCGGTTCGGCTTTCGGCTCCGGCGCGCCCTGAGCCTGCGCAGCGCCTGCCAGTCCCGCGTATAGGATGAGAGCGGTGCGACAACCTACGTTCCACACACCGGCGGTTCTGCGGAGACCGAAGAGCAGGTGCATTCGCGGCAAGGCATTCTCCATTCGCAGAGATTGATTTCTTCCCGACTGCGTACGAACGCCACGCCCGTTCGGAAGTTCCGGACAATTCGTTAGCTGCTTGCAAGGAAAAGTCGCCCCCGCGTCGCGATACTTCGCCAAGGATCAGACGTGGTTCTTTCGCCCGTTGCGATGGACCGCGGATACGCGACCGCGACAGCTTTCGGCAGCGATCGCACCTACGGCGCGCTGTGCTGCATGGCACCTTGGCGACTTATCCCGATGCGTGGCGTAGACCCGCTGTGGCGCCTCCTATCGTGCTCGATCGCCGCCACGACCACGACTTTCCATCACATCTGACAGTGGTGGCGTCCGTTCGGTCGATTCGACGAACCTGACGCTCTGGACGCGGTCAAAGCATCGGACGCCCGCCGGTGACGGCGATGGTAGCGCCCGATACGTAACTGGAGAGAGGATCGGCGAGCATGACGAATGCGGTCGCGAGTTCGGCGGGCTGTCCCGGCCGTTTCATCGGCGTGTTGTGACCGAAATTGGCCACTGCATCTTCTGGCATGGTCGACGGAATGAGAGGTGTCCAGATCGGTCCGGGTGCCACGGCGTTCACCCGAATGCCCCGTTCTGCCAGCATCTGCGCCAGCCCTGCCGTGAAATTATAGATCGCGCCCTTCGTAGTCGCATATGCCAGCAAAGTCGGGTTGGGATGATCGGAATTGATTGAAGCCGTGTTGATGATTGCGCTGCCGGGCTTCATGTGTGGCACCGCTGCTTTTGTAAGATAGAACATGGCGTGAATGTTGACGCGGAAAGTCAGCTCCCACTCCTCGTTCGGGATTTCCTCGATGGATGCGAAACTGGCTTGGTGAGCGGCGTTGTTGACGAGGATGTCGATGCCGCCGAGGTCTCTCGCTGCCCTCGCGATGATAGCTTCACAGTGTTTCGCGTTCTGGATATCGCCAGACAGAAGCACTGCCTTGCGACCCTCTGCTTCGATCAACTTCTTGGTCGCCTCTGCGTCCTCATTCTCTTCAAGGTAGGCGATGAGAATGTCGGCGCCTTCGCGCGCGTAGGCGATGGCGACGGCGCGACCAATGCCACTGTCGCCGCCTGTGATGACAGCACGCTGGCCTTTGAGGTGGCCTGAGCCCCGATAGGACGTTTCGCCATGATCGGGCACCGGATCCATTTCGGACGTCAGACCCGGCATCGGCTGCGTCTGCTTGGGGAAGGGCGGTGTAGGATGAGTCCTGGACATGGGCGTGACCTTGCCACGAATGCTGCTCATCTCCGATAACTGGTGAACGAGCGCTGCGTTCCTCAACCGGCGATAAGCTGAAACCGGCAACCCCCCGCTCCGCGCCACTGACGCCTTTGCGATGTCGGTCTGTTTCGGCAGGAAGCGGATGCCGAGCTATTGCAGCGTTCTCGGCTACGTTTGAGCCCTCTCACTAGGGCAGTAGTGAGACACATCGTGGATAGCGCGTGGTCAGCGAAACTAGGCAATCTGGCCAGCATTGTTTGAGGCCATGGATGCCGCGGTGCGTAAGCCGTGTAATGCCGACGCGGT
>JALHMC010000039.1 GCA_022844225.1 Hyphomicrobiaceae bacterium
CATGCCGTGGTGCGGGGGATCGAGGTTGCCATTCCTCGCCATGCAGCTGCGCTTGGGGAGGATTGCGCAAGAGCGCACCTGGTCGTGTGGCTCGGACGCGGCGCCCCAATCTGCGCGGGCAACGCGCGGGTGCGGTTGATAACGAGGGAAGCCGCTGCAAGAGAAGGGACGCATGTCGTCTACCTCAGAGCGAGCTACACTCGGCCGAACGGTGAGATGCCAGCCGACGAACGGCGCAGGGCTCATGGGAATGGCCCGTCTCACCGCCATGATGGCAGCGGCACGCCGACCGCCGTCGAAGCGCAGATTCTGACAGTTGGACAATGGCGGGGACGGAGGCCTTGGACGCTCCGCGACTGACGGCTGACGGTAACGAACACGCGACCGATCCCAGATGCTGATCGCCGAGCCATTCCACTCGGCACACGCTCAGCCCATCGATTCGCCCAAGCGCGACCCTGCCAATGGGCTCGACGCTCTAGACCCGCTCAGTAGCGGCGCATCAGGCCGACGAGGCGGCCCTGAATGCTGACTTGATCGGGCCCGAAGATACGGGTTTCGTATGCGGGGTTCGCTGCTTCCAGGGCGATCGCCGAACCGCGCTTACGCAAGCGCTTCAGTGTCGCTTCTTCTTCTTCCACGAGGGCCACGACGATATCGCCGCTTTCGGCATTCTGGGTGCGCTTGATGATGACGATGTCGCCGTCGTGAATGCCGGCCTCGATCATCGAATCGCCGCGGACTTCGAGAGCGAAATGCTCGCCGTTGCCGAGCATGTCGGGCGGGCAGAAAATGTCGTTGCTGTGTGTTTGGATGGCGCTGATCGGAACACCGGCAGCGATACGACCCATGAGTGGCACCGTTGTGCCACTGATCTCGGCTGAGGCGATCGGATTGCCCAAGCGCGGGGCCTCCGGCCGTGCTCCGCCGCCTTGGATGACACTCGGTGTGAAGCCGGGCCGCTTATTGCCACCGTCGCTGAGGGCTTCCGGCAATTTGATGATCTCAAGTGCGCGAGCGCGATGTGGCAGCCGGCGCACAAAGCCGCGCTCCTCGAGAGCTGTGATCAACCGGTGAATGCCAGATTTCGAACGCAGGTCCAACGCGGCCTTCATCTCGTCGAACGAGGGCGGTACACCCGTCTCCTGCACGCACTTGTGAATGTAAAGCAGCAGGTCTTTCTGTTTCGACGTCAGCATGGCCCTCTCCCCGCGGTCTGGCTTGGCACCGAGCGCCGTGCACACGCGAGCGCTTCTTGTACAAACAGGGAACACGCTAGCGGTTCGCGAACTGTTCCGCAAGCGCAAACTTGAACTCGGCGGGAGTCCCGGCGCGGCCGCGCGCTGATCAGAAATCCAAATCGACGGTCGGGACGAGGGCTCCCGCGGGAAGGGCCGTTGCCCCGATCGGCCGGACGATGAGGCAGTCAGCGTCGGCCAGTGGGCGCATCAGAGACGAGTCCTGGTTCGACACCGGCGTCACCTGCAACGTGCCGTCCCCGGTCCGTCGGGACTTGGCGCGCATATAGTGGGCCCGGGGCCCGTTGGCGGCGAGAGGGACGGTCGTGCGGGCCTCGATCGTGCGGTAGGGCTCGGGTTCGAGGCCGAGAAGCGCACGAACGAGCGGCATCACGAAAAGGCGGGTGCAAACAAGCGAGGAAACCGGATTGCCGGGAAGACCGAGGACGTGCTGGGCGCCGAGTCGCCCGTACATCAGCGGCTTGCCAGGGCGCATGGCAATCTTCCAGAAATCGAGCGCCATACCGCGCGACTTGAGCACGGGCCCGACGAGATCGTGGTCGCCGACACTGGCGCCGCCGACCGTGACGACGATATCGGCACCTGCTGCACGGTCGAGGTGCTCGGCGAGGCTCTCGGCGGTGTCGCGCGCGATCCCGAGGAGCCGTGGCGTTGCGCCCGCGGCGCGGACCATGCCGGCTATGCCGAAGGTGTTCGAGCAAACGATCTGTGACGGACCGGGGGGGATGCCCGGTAGGACCAACTCGTCACCGGTCGCCAGGACTGCGACCAGCGGCGGGCGACGGACGGGGAGCGCGGCATGGCCCATGGCGGCCGCCAGAACGATATCCCGGGCAGTGAGCTTACGGCCGGCGGGAATCAAGCTCTCACCAGTCCCGAAGTCGCCGCCACGTGGGCGGATGTGCTCGAGATCGGTGGTGCCTTCGCGAACGGTCACGCGATTGCCGTCGCGGACGGTGTTCTCCTGGATGACGATGGCATCGGCGCCGGCAGGAATAGGCGCCCCGGTGAAGATGCGAACCGCCTGGCCCCTGGTGACCTCCCCGTTGTGGGCGCGACCGGCAGCGGCTTCGCCAATGACATCGAGCGTGGCCGGCAGCTTAGCCACATCGACCGCGCGAACGGCGTAGCCATCCATGGCGGAGGCGTTGAACGGGGGCTGGGTCAACTGTGCGGCGAGCGGCTCGACGAGGACTTGGCCGTGGGCAGCCAGGAGGTCGCGGCGCTGGGCGTCTGCAATAGGTGTGGCGCCAGCCAGGATACGTGCGAGTGCTTCTTCAACGGTAAGAGCGGGCGACGACATGGGGCTCACTCCGCCGCGGGGCCGGATTTGGCATCCGTGGCGCGCCAGACGCCTGAACGCCCTCCCGTCTTCTCGAGGAGCCGGACCGGGCCGATCGTCATGCCTTTGTCCGCGGCCTTGAGCATGTCGTAGACCGTCAGGCAGGCAACCGAGACGGCCGTCAGGGCCTCCATCTCGACGCCGGTCTGGCCCGTTACGCGGACCTCGGCCTCTACAGCAATCCCGCAGGGGGCGGTGCTCGGGGACAGATCGACGGCGACCTTGGTCAGCAACAACGGATGGCAGAGGGGGATGAGTTCGTGTGTGCGCTTGGCCGCCATGATGCCGGCGATGCGAGCGGTGGCGAGAACATCGCCTTTCTTGGCCTCTCCTTTTTCGACGAGCGCCAAGGTGTCGGGCGCCATCGCAACGAAACCCTCTGCACGAGCTGTGCGCTGGGTGACGCCCTTCTCCGAGACGTCGACCATGCGCGCCTCGCCCTTCTCGTTCAGGTGGGTGAGTTCGGTCATGGTCGCGTCGCTCGCCTCATCCAATCGATTGGCCAACCGCCCGGTGGCGGCCGGCTCTGATCCTTGCACTTGTGTCCATTCGCTGCATAGGGCGCGTTTACGGCTTGCTTGCCGCAGTTGATCAAGGCACCGTCAGCAGGCTTCGCGTCGCGAGGGCGACGTCATCCTGGCGCATCAGGCTTTCGCCGACCAGGAAGGTTCGAACACCGCACTTGGCGAGGCGCTCGAGATCGGCGTGGCTCGAGATGCCACTCTCGCCGACAACGATCCGATCTTTCGGGACGAAGGGGGCCAAGCGCTCGGTGGTGGCCAGCGTCGTCTCGAAGGTCCGCAGGTTGCGGTTGTTGATGCCGATGAGGCGACACGGCAGGCGGAGCGCGCGCTCAAGTTCGGCCTCGTCATGGACCTCCGCTATGGCATCCATGCCATACGAGCGGGCAGCGCCGGCCAGGCTCAGGGCCATGTCATCGTCGACCTGAGCGAGGATGATCAGGATGCAGTCGGCGCCCCAAGCGCGCGCCTCTGCCACCTGATAGGTGTCGATCATGAAGTCCTTGCGCAGTACCGGCAGTCTCGTCGCGCGCCGGGCCGCTTCTAGAAACGCTGGAGCACCCTGGAACGACGGCGCGTCGGTCAGAACCGACAGGCACGCGGCGCCGCCCTTCTCATAGGCTTCGGCAAGGCGGGGAGGATCGAAATCGGCACGGATCAGGCCTTTCGACGGGCTCGCCTTCTTGATCTCGGCAATCAATGCGAAGCCCTCGCGCATACGCGTCTCGAGTGCACCGGCGAAGGGACGCACAGGAGGCGCGCGGCGGGCGGCTTCCTCGATAGCAGCCGGTGGACGCTCGGATTTTGCGCGCGCAATTTCCTCGAGCTTGTAGCGCGTGATGCGGGCGAGAATGTCGGGTGTGTCGGTCATGATCGCGTTTTTTGTTGCTTCGACGGATATATACGCTGCCCTGCCGCCAGATGCCATGCCTCGCTCGCCGCCCTCGACAGATGGGGCCGCCGCCGGACAGAATAGAGGTTAATCACGGGAACGCGGCAACAGGAGAACGCCAGATGGCAGCGGTGAAAGTCGAGCGGCATGGGGCCGTGGCGGTGCTCAGGTTGGACGATCCATCGTGCTTGAACGCGCTCTCGCCGGCGGTGAAGGCTGGCATGCAGGAGAGCGTTCCGCGGGTGCTGGCAGATCAAGCCGTGCGGGCAATCGTCATCACGGGCACCGGAAAGGCATTTTGTGCCGGTGGCGACATTCGGGCGATGCAGGACCCCGAGGCCGGAAAGCGCCGGCCGTCAGGAAGCGGATGCAGGCGGTGCACACGTGGTCGCAAGCGCTGCTCGATGCCGACAAGCCGGTGATCGCAGCCGTCAACGGCGCCGCAGTCGGTGGTGGCCTGGCGCTCGCTCTGCTCGCCGACATCGTCATCGCCTCCGAGAACGCCTACTTCATGAGTGGCTACTCGAAGCTCGGTGCGCTGCCCGATCTGGGTGTCCTACAGACGCTGCCCTGGGCCATCGGCAGCCTTCGTGCGAAGGAGATGATCCTGCTGAACCGGCGCTACACGGCTGCAGAAGCCGTGCAGATCGGTCTCGCCAACCGTTGCGTGGCGCCTGAGAAGCTCATGGACGAGGTGATGACAGCCGCGGAGGAACTGGCTTCGGGGCCCGTCGCAATGCTCAGCATGTCGAAGGTCATGATGAAGCGGGCCTACGAAGCGAGCGTCGAGGATTTCCTCGAGCGCGAGGCCATCGCACAAGGCGTCGCGTTCGGCTCGGCCGAGTTCGCCGAGGGGGTCTCGGCGTTCCTCGCGAAGCGCAAGCCCAACTTCAACGGGTGATTGGGGAACTCACCGTCCCCGCCGGATGAGAAAGCGGAAGACGCCGTCGGTGTGGCTCTCCTCCAGCATCTCATGGCGGCCGACACGACAGAAGGCCTCGAAATCGCCGGCCGAGCCGGGATCGGTGGCCAAAACCTCGAGCGTGCCACCGACGGCGACCTCTTTCAGGGCCTTGGTCGCCTTCAGGATCGGCAGTGGGCAGTTGAGATGGCGCGCATCGAGCGATTTATCGGCCAAAGGCAGCTCCATCGAGTTTATCGTGGGTAAGGAGATACGGCAGGCGGGGCGGCGCGTCGAGAGCGCACCAATCGCCAGGATTGATGGGGGCGCGCCGAGACTGGCCCTGAACCACGATAAATATGCCGCGTTCTGAGCATCGGGGTGCGCGGCCACGCCACTTGCGATCACACGGCCTCCGTTGCAGTGTCCGCCGCGGCGAGTCGAGTCCCGGTGGTGTTCCGGGACGAGGAAGCAGCGTGTGATGTCCATCGGCCTTAGGCCGAGGATCGGCGGTCGGGGGATCCATGGCGGAGGCTGGCGAGCCGAGGCGCTCATTCGCCTTCACGTTCGGACTCGAGAGGCTCGGGCTGGTGGCGCTCAAGGCGCCATGGCTTTCGGCCATCCTCATCGTCGTGCTCTCGGTGCTGGCTGTAATGGGGGTCATGCGGCTGAAGGTCGACGACAGTCTGTCGGAGCTGTTTCGGACCGATACGCCGGAATTTCGTCAGTACGAGGAAATCGATCGGCGTTTCCCGTCGAGCGAGTACGACGTGTTGGTGGTGATCGAGGGGCGCGATCTTCTCAAGCGCGACACGCTCAAGGTCGTCAACGGCGCCATGGTCGACCTGCAACTCGCCGACGGCGTCAACGGGCTCGTCTCGATGCTCTCGGCACGGGGCAAGCCCGACGCGACAGGCTATGCACCGCCGGTCGTGCCCGACGAACTGCCCGAAGGGCCCGCCTACGATGCGATGATCGCGAAGCTGCGGACGAACGAGATCGTCTCGGGCAAGTTCCTGTCGAACGACGGCACGCTTGCGCTGGCCGTGATCTCGCTCGACAGGACCCATGTCGATGCGAAGGGTGCCGCTGCCGTAATCGGTGGTATCCGCGAGACGGCCGAGAAGGCGCTGGCCGGATCAGGTCTCACGGTGCAGCTGACCGGTGCGCCGGTGATGCAACTCGAGATCCGCAATGCCGTCGAGCGGGACCGCCTCATCTACAATGGTCTCGGGTTTCTGCTCGGTGCCGGGATCGCCTATTTGTTTTTCCGACGTATCTCGTTGACGCTGATCGCCGTTGCGGGACCCTCGATCGCAATCCTTTGGACGCTCGGCGTCGTCGGTGGACTCGATTACCGGCTGAATTTGTTCATCAACGTCATAACGCCGCTGATCCTGGTCTCCGGCTTCTCGGATTCGATGCATCTGGTGTTCGCCATCCGGCGGGACATCATGGCCGGTGTCGATCGGGTGACGGCGGCCCGGAATGCGATTCTCGAAGTGGCGCCTGCCTGTCTGCTGACGGCCATGAATGCCGGCTTAGCGCTACTCTCATTCTCGTTCGCCGATAGTGCACTGATCCGCACGTTCGGGACGGCCTCCCTTCTGGCCGTGGGCATTTCATACGTGGCCGTGGCCGTCGTGGTGCCGACGCTTGCCGCTCTGCTGATTCGGCGCGAACCGGCGCCAGTGGCAGATGCCGAACCCAATACGGACGGGGGCATCGGCATTCTGGGATGGGTCACCGAGGCCGTCGTGCGCATGGTTCTGCGGGCCCCGCTGATCTGGTCGCTGGCCTCGATTGCAGCCGTCGCGATCACGGGCCACGCCTATACGCAGCTGGTGCCGCAATATCGACTCGCCGATCAGGTGCCGGACAAGGAGCAGGCTCTCGCTGCAACAGGGCGTCTCGACCAGAAGCTCACCGGGGCCAACCCGGTGCATGTGATGATCCGCTGGAACGGACCGGCCGACCTCTACGACACCTCCACTCTCGACGTGATCGCCGCCGCCCATGTGGTGCTGGAGAAAACAGCAGGTCTGGGAAACGTATGGTCATTGGACAGCTTGCGCCGCTGGCTGGCCGACGCCGGTGACACACGCATCGAGACGGTGAAGAGCTACGTCAAGGTTCTGCCCGAGCATCTCGTGCGCCGGTTCATCGCGGAAGGCGAGAAGGCGGTGCTGGTGACAGGGCGTCTTCCGGATGTCGATGCGAGCCAGATCCTACCGGTGGTCGAGCGGGTGGACCGCGCGCTCGACGACGTGCGCAAATTGCACCCTGGGTACGAAATCTCGGTGACGGGCCTGCCGGCGATCGCGGCGCGCAACTCGGCCCGACTGATCGGCGAGCTCAATTGGGGCTTGGTCGGCGACATGTTCGTCATCTTCGTGTTCCTAGGGCTGGCGCTCCGCTCACTCGTGGCCGGCGTGACGAGCGTACTGCCATCGCTGTTTCCCATCTTCGTCACCGGTGCGATTCTGCATTGGTCGGGAGAAGGACTGCAGTTTGCCTCGATCATCGCAATTACCGTGGCGTTCGCGCTGGCCATCGATTCGACCATTCATTTCCTGAATCGCTTCCGCCTCGAAGAATCGCGGCCCGGTGTTCGCGATACGCACGAGGCGTTGGTGCGCACCGTGCACCATATCGGCCCAGTCATCGTGCTGACGACGATCGTGCTGGCGCTAGGCCTTGGGGTGACGATCCTTTCGGATCTGCCGTCACTGCGGCTGTTCGGACGGCTGGCGGGTTTGTGTCTTTTCGCCTCGCTGATCGGCCAGCTCATCATCCTGCCGGCTACGGTTGCATTGATGCGCCGTTTCGTGCCCTACCACCCTCCGCGCTAGAGGCCGGCAGCGGCGAGCGCAATGGAGACGTAACCTTTCAGCTGGTGCAACGCCTCAGGAGTATCCGCAATGCAGCAGTTCGCGTCCGACAATCAGGCCGGCATCTGCCCTGAGGCGATGGCTGCCTTGATCAGTGCCAATACTGGGCACGAAGCTTCCTATGGCGACGACCGCTGGACGAACGAACTCAAGGCGCGCATGCGCGCGCTGTTCGAGAACGAGGCTTGTGAGACCTTCCTGGTTTTCAACGGAACGGCGGCGAATGCGCTGGCGCTCGCCGCGCTCTGCCGGCCATTCGAGGCGACGCTGTGTCATGCGCTCTCTCACATCGAGACGGACGAGGCGGCAGCCCCCGAATTCTTTACGGGTGGCGCCAAGCTGCTCGTTGCCGACACGCCGGACGGTAAGCTCACACCAGATGCGGTCGAGGCACTGGCCAAACGCTACGAGGGTTTCCACCATGTCAAGGCACGGGCACTGTCGCTGACGCAATCGACCGAGGTCGGCACGGTCTATTCGGTGGACGAGATCCGGACGCTGACCTCGGTGGCGCGCCGCTTCGGACTCAAGGTGCATATGGACGGTGCTCGTTTTGCCAATGCGCTGGCGAACCTCGGCGGCCGGCCGGCCGATCTCACGTGGCGGTCGGGTGTGGATGTGCTCTCGTTCGGGGCGACTAAGAACGGGCTCGCGGTCGGTGAGGCCGTGGTGTTCTTCGATGCGTCACTGGCCGACGCTTTCGCCTGGCGAGTCAAGCAGACGGGGCAGCTCGCCTCTAAAATGCGGTTCGTCGCGGCGCCGTGGTGCGCGCTCATGGAAGGCGACGTGTGGCTCAAGAATGCGCGGCATTCGAACGCCATGGCCAAGCGCCTCGCGGAACGGCTGACGGCGACGGGCGTGCGCATCCTGCATCCGGTCCAGGCCAATGCCGTGTTCGCCGACATCCCGGTGCCGGCGCAGGCTGCGCTTCGCGCCAAGGGCTGGCGGTTTTATACGTTTCTTGGCGAAACGGGCTGCCGGCTGATGTGCGCATGGGATACTTCGGCCGAAACGGTCGACCGTTTCGGCCGCGACCTGGCCGAAGCCGTCGGCCGATAACGACGCGTCGGGGCCGAAATTATCGACCCGGCATGGCGTCCCGGGTCGATCCGCGTTCGAGTGTGTCGCTCGCAACAGCGATCACTGCCCGTCGAGCATGGTCCTGATATCCTTGGCAACGCCCATGGCTTCGGCGAACTGTTGGGCGTCGCAGAGCGTCTCCATTTTCGAGAACAATTCGTCGAGCTGATCGAGTTTATCGTCAGCCAAGGGCTTCTCTTCGGCCGCGACACCGAGGTCGGCGGCAATGGCGATGCACGTTTCGGGGGTGGAGGGAGCTGCCTCGGCCTCGGCCGCCGGGGCGGGCACCGAGCCGGTCGTCGTGGCGTCGGTCGCCGGCGCACCTCCCTGAGACGATTGAGACTCGGTCGAGGCAGCTGGCGGCCTCGCTGGTCCCTCGATTGGAGCAGGTGCCTGCGCCGCGACCGCGGAGGCCAGCAGAACGCTCAGCGCCACTGCCGTTGCCATACGCTTGATCATCAATCTGTTCCTCATCGCATGCGTTGAACGCTCACGCGAGGCCGGTATCACGCCGGATTGTGTCTGGATCGGGACATGGGGCTTACAGGACGTTCAGCGATGCTCGTGGCGGCCTGATCCGGTTGATTGCATCGTAAAGATGATCGTAGTGCTCGATCAGTGCGTCCGGTCCGAGCTCGTGCATGGGAATGTCGGTGTAGCCGAATGGCACGCCGATGACCGGGACGCCGGCCGCTCGTGCCGTTTTCAGGTCCGTGTCGCTATCGCCAATCATCACGGCATGCCTAGGGTCACCGCCCGCGAGACGGATTGCGCCCGTCAGGTGATCGGGATGCGGCTTGTAGACAGGGAACGTATCGCGTCCGGCTAGGGCCGCGAAGCGGTCTGCGAGGCCGAGCGTCTCCAAGAGCAGGCGCGACATACCCTCACGCTTGTTGGTGCATACAGCGAGACGGGCACCTTCGGCAGCAAGACGGTCGAGCGCAGCCTCAAGGCCGGGAAAGGGGTGGCTCTCGACGGCAATATTCTCGGCGTAGTGCGCGAGGAAGTGCTCGAGTAGGCCGTCGATCTCGGCCTCAGTGTGATTGGCTCCCCGAACCTCGAGGGCACGCACGATCATGGCACGGCCACCGAAGCTGATCGACGGACGGATGCTCGCCGGTGCGACCGGCTCCAGTCCCACGCGTGTGAGTACATGATTGGTGGCGCGGATCAGATCCGGCGCCGTTTCGACGAGGGTGCCGTCGAGATCGAAAACGATGGTCAGGTCGCGCATGTTTCCCCGGTCGATGACGGTGCGTGGGCTCTTCTGGTGCCCACTTGAAGACTGGATGCGGATCGGAGGGCAAGGGAGAACTGCGCCGATGCGGTCGCGGCTCTGAGGAACCGCGGTTGAGAGAGTTCGTTAGCGACATACACGCCGGAAGCTCAAACAGGAGATCCGACATGATCGAACGAACCATCATCGCCGTCGTTTTCGTGATCGCCCTGACTGCGGGCGGCTCCCTCTCGGCCGGTGCGTCGCCGGTTTCTGCTGTCACCGCCACTCCTGGAAAAATCGGTTCTTCGGGCGCGGGTCTCCAGCTCGTACATGGGCGTCGCCATGGGCGCTGGATGCGCGGACCGCATTGCGTGCGAGCGTGGCACCCTCGCCGGGGTTGGCACAGGCATCATCGGTGGTGCAATCGCCGGGGTGGGCATTGGCGCCGTTATGGACGGCGTGGGTGCCGGCTCGGGCCGCATGGGCTGCGCTGCCGGTTCTGACTCCGAACACTTGCCGGACTGCGTCGTCTTGCGTGGCTTGGCGTGTGGGCCTACGTGTAGGTGACATTGCGGGGCGTCGCGAGCGGCGCCTCGCCTGCGCCCGCGTTTGGTCAGCTGGAGACCCCCATGGACAAAAAGGTCATCACCCTTCTGAAGACCCAGTGCTTCATCGACGGTCAATGGGTCGGCACGCCAGAGATCCCGGTGACGAACCCGGCGACAGGCGAAGAGATCGCCAAGGTGCCGCGTCTCGGCACAGCAGAGACGAAGCAGGCGATCGACGCAGCCGAAAAGGCGTTCGGGCCCTGGAGCCGCTTGCTGGCGAAAGAGCGCTCAGTAATCCTCAGGAAGTGGTTCGACCTGCAAGTGGCGCATGCCGACGAGCTGGCACTGCTGTTGACCAGCGAACAAGGCAAGCCCCTGGCAGAGGCGCGTGGCGAGATCATCTACGGTGCGTCGTTCACCGAGTTCTATGCCGAGGAGGCAAAACGCATCTACGGCGAGACGATCCCGACCTTTAAGCAGGGCAGCCGCATCATCGTCATCAAGCAGCCGCTCGGTGTCATCGGCGCCATTACGCCCTGGAACTTCCCGCACGCCATGATCACGCGGAAAGTGTCGCCGGCGCTGGCCGCAGGCTGCACGGTCGTGGTCAAGCCCGCAACCGAGACGCCGCTTACGGCGCTCGCCTTGGCAGAACTGGCCCGCCAGGCTGGCATTCCGCCGGGCGTGTTCAACGTGATCACCGGGAAGTCGGCCGAGATCGGCAAGGAGCTGACGACGTCGCCGAAGGTGCGTGGCATCACGTTCACCGGTTCGACCGAGATCGGCAAGGTGTTGATGGCCCAGTCGGCCTCCACCATCAAGAAGGTGGAATTGGAGCTCGGCGGCAACGCGCCGTTCCTCGTGTTCGACGATGCCGACATCGACAAGGCGATCGAGGGCGCCATGGCGTCCAAGTACCGGAATGCCGGGCAGACGTGTGTGTGCGCCAACCGGTTCCTGGTGCAAGAGGGCGTCTACGACGAGTTCGTCCAGAAGCTTGCCAAGACGGCTGCCGCCATGAAGGTCGGTAACGGCGTCGAGGCCGGGGTGGCACAGGGGCCACTGATCAACCCGGCCGCCATCGACAAGGTCGAGGAGCATATCCAGGACGCAGTTTCGAAGGGCGCGAAGATCGTGACCGGCGGCAAGCGCCATGCGCTGGGCGGCACGTTCTTCGAACCGACGGTGCTCGCCAACGTGACGCCCGACATGAAGTGCGCAAGGGAAGAGACATTCGGGCCAGTCGCCCCGGTCTTCAAATTCAAGACCGAGGAGGAAGGCATCCGGATGGCCAACGACACCGAGTTCGGCCTCGCCT
Organism: Hyphomicrobiaceae bacterium; assembly: GCA_022844225.1. Taxonomy (GTDB): domain Bacteria; phylum Pseudomonadota; class Alphaproteobacteria; order Rhizobiales; family Hyphomicrobiaceae. The sequence continues at coordinate 11,972 of JALHMC010000039.1, forward strand.
GCTATTTCTACGCCCGCGACATCGGGCGCGTGTGGCGGGTCGCCGAGGGCCTCGAATATGGCATGGTCGGCATCAACGAGGGCATCATCTCGACCGAACTGGCGCCGTTCGGCGGCGTGAAGGAATCGGGCCTCGGCCGCGAAGGCTCCGCCCACGGCATCGATGGCTTCGTCGAGTTGAAGTACATGCTGATGGGCGGGTTGTGAGCAATGAGCCCCGACGAGATGAAGCGCCAGGCCGCGCTGAAGGCTATCGAGCTGGTGGAGCCGGGCATGCGGCTGGGGCTCGGCACGGGCTCTACGGCGCGGCACTTCGTAGACCTGCTCGGCGCAAAAGTTAAGGCGGGGCTCGATGTGATCTGCGTGCCGACGTCCAACGTGACGCGTGTGCAGGCGGAAAGCCTCGGCATCCGGCTGACGACTCTCGACGAAACTCCGGAACTGGATCTCACCGTCGATGGTGCCGACGAGCTGACGGACGATCTCGCTCTCATCAAGGGCGGCGGCGGGGCGCTGTTGCGCGAGAAGATCGTGGCAATGGCCTCGGACCGGATGGTGGTCATTGCCGACCTTTCGAAGCGTGTGCCGCGGCTCGGGGCGTTTCCGCTCCCGGTCGAGATCGTGCGCTTCGGTTGGCGGTCGACCGAGGATTGGGTGCACTCGTGCCTCGAGGAGGCCGGTTGCTCAGGGGCGGTCACTCTGCGACGCCTGGCGGGTGGAGAGGCGTTCATCACGGACAACGGCAACTACATCCTCGACTGTGCACTCGGGCGCATCGATGATCCGGACATACTGCACGATTTGCTTAAGTCGGCACCAGGTGTCGTCGAGACGGGGCTGTTCCTCGGCATCGCAGATACGGCGTTCGTGGCAGACGCGAATGGTGTCGTCACATTGCGTGCTCCCGACGACGAGACGTGACACGCCCCGGCGAACGGCGCTTCTTGAGCGCCGGGTGAATTTCAGGGGCATGTGAAGCGTGCACACCCTGCGTCCAGGTGCCGATCCGAGCGACTTGAGGTATCAACGTCTCGATCGAATCCACAAAAGGGCCACGGCGCACCGCCGTCGAGGCCGCGCGGGAGCACGGCATGACGCATTTCGATTATGACCTCTTCGTCATCGGAGCCGGCTCCGGTGGCGTCCGAGCGGCGCGCATCGCGGCTACGCATGGCGCCAAAGTGGCGATTGCCGAGGAGTATCGCTTCGGCGGCACCTGCGTCATCCGCGGTTGCGTGCCAAAGAAGCTGTTGGTCTATGCGAGCCGCTTCCAGGACGACTTCGAAGATGCCGCGGGCTTCGGGTGGACCGTGGGAGAGCGGCAGTTCGACTGGGCGACCCTGATCGCCAACAAGGATGCCGAGATCGGTCGCCTCGAAGGCATCTACAAGCGGAATCTCGAGCGGGCCGGCGTCACGATCTTCGAAAGTCGCGCGGTGCTCGAAGGCCCTCACATTGTGCGTCTCGCCAAACCGCATAAAACCGTACGTGCAAAGACGATTCTCGTTGCGACCGGCGGTTGGCCAAACCTCGATAACGAACTCGAGGGGTGCGAGCACGTCATCACCTCGAACGAGGCGTTCCATCTGAAGGAGATGCCCAAGAGAGTCATCGTCGCGGGTGGCGGCTACATCGCGGTCGAGTTCGCCGGAATCTTCGCCGGCCTCGGCGCGGAGACGACCCTCATCTACCGGGGCCCCAAGATCCTGCGCGGCTTCGACGAGGATGTCCGGGACGCGCTGATGGAGGAACTGCCGCGCCGCGGCATCCGGATCGTCACCGAGAAGGTTTTCACGCGGATCGAGAAATCGGGCACGGGGCTCGTCGGCCATGTGACCGGTGGCGGTCGCCTCGAGGCCGACGCGATCATGTTCGCGATCGGCCGCACCCCGAACACGGCCGGCTTGGGTCTTGAGGCTGCGGGCGTGGAAACGACCCGGAACGGCGCGATCAAGGTCGACGGGCATTCGCGCACGAACATCGAGAGCATCTATGCCGTCGGTGACGTTACAGATCGCGTCGCACTGACGCCCGTGGCGATCCGCGAGGGGCACGCCTTCGCCGACAGCCTCTATGGCGGCAGGCCGTGGTCTACGGACTACGAGATGATCCCCACCGCCGTGTTCTCGACGCCGGAAGTGGGCACGGTTGGAATGACCGAGGCCGAGGCACGCGCGGCCCACTCCGAGATCGACATCTACAAGGCGCGTTTCCGGCCCATGAAGGGCACGTTGTCCGGCCGCGAGGAGCGGATGCTGATGAAGCTCATCGTCGAAGCGAAGGGCGGCCGGGTGCTTGGCTGCCACATCGTCGGGCCGGACGCCGGCGAGATGGTGCAGATGGCAGCCATAGCGATGCGCATGGGCGCGACAAAAGCCGATTTCGACCGAACCATGGCGCTGCACCCGAGCGCGGCGGAGGAATTGGTGACGATGCGCGAGAAGTGGACGCCACCTGCTGGCTGACCGCGGCACTGAACGGCGCGCCAATCCAGGTTTGCTCCAAGTGTCGATTGTCGGCCACGTCAGCGGCGAAGTCTCTGGTTCGACCGACGTTGACGCTTTCCCGAATCAGCGAATCCTGCAATTCGATTTATCGAAGAATTTGACGTGGGGGAAATCGCATGGCTGGACGGAAACTGTTGAATGCTGCGGCAGGGGTTTTGCTCGCGCTGACAGGCATCGCTTCCGCTGATGCGCAAACCTACGACGGCTCCGGTCTCGTGAAGTTCGGCGTTTTCGGGCAGGGAACCTTCCTCGAGATCGACGAGACACTGCCGGCCATCGCGAGCGGATCGTCGAACGGCTTCGCTGGTGGTGTATCGGCTGGATATGACCTGACGCTTCACCGCAGCATGCTGCTTGGCATCGAGGTCGACGGCAGCTTCGGTGATGTGCGAGACACACCCTTTCTCACCGACTACGGCATGGATTGGCTCGTGACGGTCAGAGGCCGCCTTGGCGTCTACGTTCGGCCAGATTGGCTGATCTACGGATCGGCGGGCGTTGGGTTCCTCGGGATGGAAGCGCAACGGCCGGGTATCGGCAATAAATCCGCGGAAACGATGACTGGCTTCGTCGCCAGCGTCGGCACCGAGATCGACATCCGCCACGCGATCCTGTTCACAGAATATCTCTATGGTAATTTCGAGAGCAGCTTCGAGCTACCGCAGGGCGCACTTCTGCCTCCGATCGATCACAAGGTCGACATCGACGCGCACCTTGTCCGCGTTGGTCTGAAGTTCAAGGTTGGGCACGACTACGCGCACGATTCGGACCACTACAAGCGGCATGAGCCTCTGAAATAATGGGGATGTCGGCAGGGATGCGAAAGAGCCGTCACCCCGACCAAGGGTGGCGGTTTTCGTGTTTTCGGGGGACTTGCTGGCTGGGGGCCGGATGCCTGAAGCTATCAGAGAGGGCGGCTAGTTCAGCGATCTTCGACGGGAGTATCGGTGATGAGATGCCTCGAAGGACGGGTTGCGCTGGTGTCTGGCGCCGGCAATGGCCTTGGCCGTGCCATAGCGAAGGCGCTGGCTTCCAGTGGTGCGCATGTCCACATTGCCGAGGTCGACGCCGTGGCGGCTTCGCGCGTCGCAGCCGAGATCTGCGAGGAGGGGGGGGCTGCCACCGGACACGCGGTCGACGTGACGCTGGGCCAGGACGTTGCCGCGCTGCTCCGCGCTGTTGACGTTGCTCACGGCAGGCTCGACATCCTGGTCAACAATGCGGGAATGAATGTGCGCGCCGACTTCCGGCATCTTTCGGAAGCCGACTGGAACACAATCCGTGAGGTCAACCTCGACGGTGTCGTGCGTCTGGCGCGGGGAAGTTTCGAGCTGCTTCGGCGCTCGGGCAATGCGTCGATCGTCAACGTTGCCTCTATTCTTGCCGAGCACGGCATGCGACAGCTCGTGGCGTATTCGACGACCAAGGGCGCGGTGATCGCATTGACCAAGGCGCTGTCTGTCGAGTACGCCGGCTTCGGCATTCGCGTGAATGCTGTCTGTCCCGGTTTCGTGGAGACGGCAATGACGGCGCGGGTCTTGCGCATCCCGGCCTTCTCGAAGGCTCTGGTCGACAAGACGCCGATGCGCCGGTTCGGGCGGCCCGAGGAGATTGCTGCTGTCGTCGTCTTCCTCTCGTCGGACGCGGCATCTTTCGTCACCGGGGCAACCCTCGCAGTCGATGGCGGAATGTCGGCGCAGCTGTGAGCCCAGCCGGCGGCCGAATTGATCGCAGGATGGTACAAGATGGGTATGAGGAAGCGCTTCGGTCTCAGGCGCACGACGACCGTGCTTGCGGCGCTCGCACTTGCCGGAGGATTGCCGGTCGGATCGCGGGCGTTGGCCGAGACTTACACGCTCGCCGGAGGTCACTCGACGATCGTCCTGAGCTGGAGCCATGCGGGGCTTTCACGACATTCGGCGCGGGTCGTCGGCATCGAGGGAACGCTGGAGCTGGATACGGACACTCCGGAGGCCGCGCGTGTCGACGTGAAAATCGACCCTTCAAAGATCTCGTCCGGCGTCGGGGCCTTGGATCGACTCCTGCGCAGCGCAGATTTTTTCGACGTGGCGGCTCATCCGACGATCGCGTTTCAAAGCACGAGCGTGGTCCGGACCGGGGAGCGAACCGGAGACGTCACGGGTGATCTGACGATTAGAGGTACAACGCGACCGGTCACGTTGAGCGTGACCTGGAATTTCACCGGAGAGCATCCGTTGGGCCTAATAAACCCGAGCTTCTCCGGCAAGTTCGTCTCCGGTTTCTCGGCAACGGCGCGCTTGCTCAGGAGCGAGTGGGGCCTTGGGCGGGGTGCTCCTTTGATCTCCGATGATATCGACATTGCCATCGAGTTGGAGGCTGTAAGGCGTTGATCCGCGGGTCGGTAAGAATGTGTGCTTAAGTTGCTATAATCATTAAATTTATAGCTGTTTACGGCTTGTCTTTTCTAGTGCCTTTGCAAGTGTCGCAGCAATGGGATCTGGAATCACGAACGATGGCCATCAATGAGCTGAAGACGCTGCTTGAGACGTACCGATTTGTCGACCGAGCGGTCGAGGAGTATCGGTCTGCTCTGACGTCGAATGATTTGAAGGCCATGCGTGACGAGCGGGCCGAGGTCTTTGGAAAACTGCTGTCACTCGAGACTGAACTCCCCCAGGTCGCCCTAGCTCAGTTGCGCGTTCTTGTCGAAGCGCTGGCAGGTCTTTCCCGTGACGAAGAAATGGCTGACCGGTTACGCGGCATGTGCCACGAGCGGATCAGTACGATCGAACGGCTATCCGATCGAGAAAGGGGACGGGGCGTCACAGTCGAGACCGGGATCAGATCGCGAGGTGGGTTCGAGTTGGACGAAACGACAGGACGCATGCTCGATTTTGTCACCGACCGCGTTGTCATTATCGGCACCGACTACAAGTATCGTTTTGCGAATACGGCCAACGCGAACTTTCACGATATGACGGCAAACGCCTTCATTGGGCAACCTCTCTGGGCCAAGACGAACGAGAAGTTTTTTGCAGAAGTGAGCAAGCCGACTTTCGATCGGTGCTTTGCCGGTGAGACGGCTTCCTACATGTCGCCACATCCTGGTCGCGAGACCTCCGTCGTCCACCTTTGTCGGGTCGATCCCATCCGGGATTCTCGCAACAAAGTGGTCGCCGCCATCGCTATCGCGACCGAGATCTCTGACGCACCGGTCCACATGGCGGCGCGACCGTAGACCTCTCGCGATATCCCGTGCTCGTACTCGAGTCGCGGTGAGGCGGATCGTTTCCGTGACAGCGGCGGCTAGGCGGTTGGCCGGTCAAGCCGATGCTCAACCGGATGGCAGACATGCTCGAGGTAGCGTATAGAAGCGCCATCATGCCATAATGCGGAGCGGTCCGATCCTGCAGCGCGTGCAGGAGCGGGCGTTTTCGCGTATCGTGTTAGGAGAGCGCCATGCCGGCATCCTGGTCACCCGAAAGCTGGAGATCCAAGCCGATCGTCCAGGTGCCCGATTATCCCGACACCGCCGCTTTGGCCGATGTCGAAGCGCGCCTTGCCAAGTTCCCGCCGCTGGTGTTCGCCAACGAGGTGCTCGCGCTGCGGGCCAAGCTTGGCAAAGTAGCCGAGGGGCAGAGCTTCCTGTTCCAGGGTGGCGACTGCGCCGAGAGCTTCAAGGAACACTCGGCGAACAACATCCGCGACTATTTCCGGATCTTCCTGCAATCGGCGCTGGTGATGACGTTCCAGGGCGGGATGCCGGTGGTGAAGGTCGGCCGCATCGCCGGTCAGTTCGCCAAGCCGCGCTCGTCCAACGTCGAGAAGCTCAACGGGATCGAACTGCCGAGCTATCGTGGCGATATCATCAACGGATTCGATTTCACGCCCGAGTCGCGCATTCCCGACCCGCAGCGCCAGTTGCAGGCCTACAGGCAGTCCGCAGCGACACTGAACTTCCTGCGTGCCTTCCTGCAGGGCGGGTTCGCGAGCCTCGAGAACGTCAATCGCTGGGCGCTCGACTTCATGAAGGGCAAGCCCATTGAGGTGCAGTACGAGAAGCTGGCTGCTGAGATTGCGCGCACGCTCGAGATCATGAAGGCGCTCGGCATCGACGAGGCCAATACGCGCGAGCTGGTGACCACCGACTTCTTCACCAGCCACGAGGCCCTGCTGCTCGGCTACGAGCAGGCCATGACCCGGAGAGACGAGGTGATGGGTTCGGGTCGCTGGTTCGATACCTCGGCGCACATGATCTGGATCGGTGACCGGACACGGCAGCCCGATCACGCTCATGTCGAGTTCGCCCGCGGTGTCGCCAATCCGATCGGCCTCAAGTGCGGTCCGTCTCTCGAGGCGGATGGCCTGATCCGGCTGATCGATCTGCTCTCGCCAGACAACGAGGCCGGGCGGCTGACGCTGATCTGCCGGTTCGGCTCCGACAAGGTCGAGAAGCATCTGCCGGCTTTGATCCGCGCGGTCGAGAAGGAGGGGCGCAAAGTCGTCTGGTCCTGCGACCCGATGCACGGCAACACGATCACGGCGACGACGGGCCACAAGACGCGACCCTTCCAAAGGGTTCGCGAGGAAGTCGAGCGGTTCTTTGCGATCCATCGCGCAGAGGGAACGCACGCGGGTGGCGTCCATCTGGAGATGACCGGACAGAACGTGACCGAATGCACGGGGGGCGCGGTTCAGATCGTGGACGAGCAGCTCAGCCAGAGCTACGAGACGCTGTGTGATCCTCGGCTCAACGCCGAGCAGTCGCTGGAGATCGCGTTTCTGGTGGCCGATCTGCTGCGCCGCGAGCGGGAGAGCCGGGGCCAGCGGGCGGCTGCACTAGCTCCCGAAGCCGCAGAATAGATCTGGTCCCAAGCCTTGCTCGTCGGTGGTTTCGCCGGGCAAGGCGTTTTCTTGCCGTTAACCTTCCTGGACGTAAGTTCGCTGTCGGATCATTGCGACAGCGAGGTCGGCCGTGCAACAGGACCATACGATCGAGGCGCGCCGGGTCAGGTTCGAAAGCATAGAGGGTCTCCAGCGCCGCGACATCAAGCTTGCCGCCGAGGTCTGGCTGAAGGACGTCTGCGATTCGAAGTGGGCCTCGCGCGAGACGATGAAGCTCGCAGGACATCTTGTTCGCTACATGAGTGTACCGGATGTCCGGCAGGTCGCGCTTGCGAGGATCGAGCATCAATTGCAGCTGACGCGCGAGGAGATCAGCGCGGCCCTGCGGCAGCTGCGGCATTTCTGGGCTGTCGAGGCTTTCTCAGTGAGCGGCGACGAATTGCGGGTTGCCTTGCACCTGACGACGCTACAACGGCTACGCGTCCTCGAAGCCCGTCACCGCTTCGAGTTCCTAATGCGGCAGACGGCGCCGGAGCCGGGGCTGCCACCCCCGGGAGTCAAGTGGTTGCCAACGGAGCGATCAGACGAAGCGGGTTTGGTCGAAGCGGCGCCGGCCAGATAAGGCCGGCACCGAGTTTGAGGCGAATCAGCGTCCCGAGAAGATTGGCTTGCGCTTCTCTGCCCAGGCCTTGAGGCCTTCCTGGTGGTCGTCGGATTTCGCACAGAGCGTGCGGGCCTCCTCATGCCAGGTAGGGTCCAGGCGGCCGGCTGCAACATCGTTGAGGGCCTTCTTGGTCATTGCTAGCGCCAGCGGGGCGTTGGCGGCGATCTGCGAAGCCAGCGCGTCGACGCGTGTCATGAGCTGTTCGGCAGGCACGATCTCGCTCAGATAGCCCATCGCCAGGAGTTCCTTGGATTCCACGGGCTCGGCCGTCAGGAACAAGCGCTTGGCGTTGTTCAAGCCGATGCGCGAGACGTAGCGGCGCAAGCCCGACTGATAATAAACGATGCCCAGGCGCGCGGCAGGCATGAACATACGCGTCGCGTCCACTCCGATGCGGAAGTCGCAGGCGAGCGCGAGGTCCGTCGAGCCACCGTAGACGCCGCCGTTCATGGCCGCGATCGTCGGCACCCGTAGCTCCTCGAGCTTGTCGACCATCTTCTCGAAGGCGTTCGGATCGTACTCCTTCTGCTTTCCCTCCTTGCGCTCCTTCAGTGCGCCGATGTGGAAGCCCGACGAGAAGCTTTTGCCCGTGCCCGTGATAATGAGCACCCGGATCGAGACGTCCTTGGCGATGCGGTCGTAAATCTCCATCAACGCTTCGAGATCGGCTGGCTCGAGGCGATTGTGTTCGGCGGGGCGGTTCAGGCGGATCGTCGCCTTGCCTTCCGCAATGGTAAGGATCGGGGACGTGGATGCGGACTTCTCGGCGGTCATGATCGGTTCTCGCGTCTTTCTGGTGCAGCGCTGTTGAGAGATCGGGGAAGTCAACTCGTCTTCAGGCGATAGAACCTCTGCGCCGTGCCGGCGAACAGGTCGCGCTTCTCATCCGCGGAAGCGCCCTTGGCGAGCAGTTTGCAGGCGTTCCAGAAGACGCCGTAGCTGTAGGAGCCCTTGTCGACCGGAAAGTTCGACTCGAACATGCAACGGCTGGCGCCGAACGCCTCGACGCACGTCTCGATATAGGGCTTCCAGGCGTTGGCGAGCGCTTCGGACGTGGGCGGGTCGGCCGCGTCCTCGAACTTGAAGCCATTGATGCGCATGCCAAGGCCGCCGAGCTTGACGTAGACGTTCGGACAGGTCGCAAGCTCACGTATCGCCGCCGACCAATCCTTGAAGACCTCGTCGCCTTTGCCGGCATAACCTTCGATGGCGAGCGGGCCGCCGACATGATCGAGCACGATCCGCGTTTCCGGAACGGCGCGGGCAGCGGCGGTGACATCGCTGATCTGGGGATGATAGAGCCAGGCGTCGAACGTCAGGCCCATCCGGCCGAGCGTGCGCAGGCCCTCTTGGAAGGTCTTGTCCTGGAGGGCGTGGCGCGGCGGCGTGTAGGCCGGGTTCATGATGACGGGGTTCGGATCCCACGCGGTGATGTGGCGGATGCCACGGAAGCGTCCGTTGCCTGCCTTGACGTGCGCCTCAAGTACGGGCTCGACCTTGGCACCGAGCAGCATGTTGGCGTGACCGACGATGCCCTCACAAATGCGCGTCTTGCCGTACTGGCCGCTCTCACTCATGGCGGCGACGCCAGCCACGAACTGCGTCTCGCCGACGGGGCGCAATTCCTCGGGGCCGTCGGCCTTGTGGAAGGCGCGGCACTGCACAAACACGGTGGATACGATGTTGTGACCGGTATTCGTGTCGGCGAGGAGGTCCGGCATCATATAGGGCCAGCCTGGACGATCCCAAAGATGATGGTGCGGATCGACGATCGGCAGGTCGGGCTCGAGCACCGGCTCCTTGACGCGGGCGAGCCAGTCGAGGCGGTTCGCGATGTAGTGGACGTTGGCGGACATGGGCGGCCTCCATTTGCACTGCGGCAGGGCATTTTCGTTTCGCCAAGCGGGCTTTCGCCCACACCCGGCCAGGAGTACGTGCCTGGGCATCCCCAACCCATCTCGCGAAAGAATGGATTGGGGTCCGGGGGGATCTCGCTCCCGCGCGAGGTTGGCGACGACCGTGCCGACGGCACGGCAGCAGCGCCAGCCTGGGCCAGCAACCTACTTCTTCTTCTTCGCCTTCTTTCGTTCGTCGGCGAACACGTCCTTGGCGACGAAGATCGCCTCGCGGATCAGCGGCACGCCGACGTAGCCGGACATGTGCAGGAGCACCTCGACCAGCTCGTCCTCGGTCCAGCCCTGACCGAGCGCGAAACGGAGGTGGATGTCGAGTTCGTCGTGGCGGCCCATGGTGGCGTCGGTGATGACGCAGATCAGCGCCCGCGTCTTATAGTCGAGCGTGGGCCTTGCCCAGAGCGCGCCGAAGACCGTCTCGGTCGCCAGCTCAATGAACTTGTGGGTGTGCGGGTCCGCCGCATACTCCTTCATATTCTTCTCGTAGGCTTCGTCGCCGCGCAGCTCGCGCCGGACCTTCTCGCCCTTCTTGTAGAGCTCGCTCTTCTCTGACTTTTCTGACTTTGCCATAGGGGCTTCCTCGTCGTTCTTGGGTTCAATCGCGGGGACCGAGCTTCACGCCGGCCATCTGCTCGTAGAGTTTCACGACGGAGGCGCCGTCTTGCTTGTTGAGGCCCTGGGCGCGCGCCATCTGGTAGATCTGCTGCGAGATGTTGGCCATGAACAGCGGCACGCCGAGCGCCTTGCCGAAGGCCGTTTCCAACTCCTGGTCCTTGTAGGAGATGTCGACCGTACCGCCCGGCGTGAAATCGCCTGACAAGAAGCGCGGGACACGGAAATCGAGCGCGAAGCTGGCGCCGGTCGAGACCTTGATCACGTCGTACATCACCTTCGGGTCGAGGCCGGCTTTGGCGCCCATGACGAACGCCTCGGCGATAGCGACCGTACTCGTTTGAATGAGCATGTTGTTGACGAGCTTCAACGCCAGCCCCTGGCCGATGGTGCCGACGTGGAACTGATTGGCGCTCATCGCCTTGAAGGCCGGGAGCCAGCCTTCGAAGTCGGACTTTTCGCCGCCGCAGATGATGGCGAGCGAGCCGTCGGCGGCCCGGCCTGCGCCACCAGAAACGGGCGCGTCGACCATGCTGATGCCCTTCGACTTGAGGTCGTCGTGCATGCGCTTCGTCGCGATCGGGTCGATGGTCGACATCATCGCGATGGCGTGACCGGCGGCCATCGAGTCGGAGAGTCCATCCTTGCCGTAGAGCACCTGCTCGGTCTGCGCCGTGGTCTCGACCATGGTGATGACGCGCTTGGCCTGATGCGCCGCGTCGGCGGGCGTGGCGACGATGGTGCCGCCCTTCTCGGCGAGCGCCGCGGTGCGCTTCGGGTCGAGATCGACGCCGATGACTTTGAAGCCGGCCTTCGCCAAGTTAGCGGCCATGCCGCCGCCCATGGCCCCAAGGCCGATGAAACCGATGGTGTCTGTCATGTTCCGCGTCCTCGGGGGTTGTCATCGCGGGACGAATTCCCGCAAACCGTCGATCTGCTTGCACGGGCGCCAGCCACAGGATGGGTCCCGGCGACAAGCGCCGGGATGACATCCGGGCTTACTCCGCCGCCCTGACCTTCTCGACGACGGGCGCCTCTGGCACGGGCAGGCTGTTGACGAGCGGGATTACGTCCTCGGCAAAGCGGCGCATCATGCGGTGGCGCACCTCGCGATCGACGCCGTGCATGGCGTTCGAGAAGAGAACGTAGTTGAAGCCGATGGCGCGCAGCTCGTTGATGCGGCGCGCGACGCTTTCGGGGCTGCCGATCAGGTTGCGGTCGAGGATAGGGTCGTTCTGCTTGGGATCACCCATCAGCCGCATGTTGGCGAAGATCTTGGCGAACTGCTCGTAGCCCTTGATGTCTCCCCAAGGGGTGGTGTCTGTCGTGTAGTGCTCGGCCTGGAGCTTGTAGAAGCGGGCCATGTGGCCGCGGGCTTCCTCGCGAGCAGCCTGGTCGGTATCGCCGACGAAGCACTTCGCGGAAACGGGCAGTATCGCGTCGGCGGCAACGGCGTGACCTTTATCGGCCATGCGGCGGCGCCAGCGCTCGAGTATCTTGACCAGCATGTAATCGGGGAACTGGGAGAGAGAGAGCGGCGGCAGGCCCATGTCGGCCATGATCTCGGCCGAACCGGGTGAGCCGATGGCCCCGAAGAAATTGATGGCGCGGGACTTGTCGACGCGAGGGCGCACCGTGATGGGGCGATCGAGCTTCACGAACTGGCCGTCGTAGGTGAAGGGCTCGCCCTTTAGGGCGAGCTGGGTCACCTCCCAGCATTCGCGAAAGCGCTCGCGCGCCTCGTTCATGTCGATCCGGAGCGCGTCGTACTCGAGCTTGGCGGTGCCGCGGCCCATGCCGATGTGAAGCGGGCCCGTGGTGAGGTTGGCCAGCATCGCCACGTCCTCGGCGAAGCGGACGGGATCGTACCAGGGCAGCACCATGACCGCGGTGCCGAGGCCCATCCCGGGACAGGCGGCGGCCAAGTGCGAGAGGAACATCAATGGGTTTGGAGTCGGATAGTAGTCGGAGAAATGATGCTCGACGATCCAGACGGCATCGTAGCCGAGTTTCTGGGCGTATTGCGCGTCGATGATGGCCTCGCGGTACATCTCCGCGTCGGTCGCGCCGAGCCTGTCGACAGCCCCGATCTGCACTGCGAAACGCGGCGCTTGAACCATGTGTGACCTCCCGCGAGAAATGAAGTTGCTTCGCCCGACGATTGCCGCTGCGACCTATGTCTGGACAAATGCTAGCGCGGGCAAAGTGCGCCTGTCATCAGGAGATGATCATCGCGCTGGAAACTCAGGCGGCGAGGGGAAGACCGAGGCGATAGACCCTGATCGCGGTGTCGTGGAACAGCTTGATGCGGTCAGTGTGCGATAGGCGAGCGGTGGCGGCCTTATAGCCGTGAAAGATCGCATCGAAGCTGCCGCAAAGGCCGTCCACGGGGAAGTTCGAGGCGAACATCGCGCGGTCGGGTCCAAAAGCCTCGATGATCGTGTCGATGATCGGCCGATTGTCGTCGAGTGACCAGGGGCGTCCCGGGAGCCCAATGCCCGAAATCTTCATGGTGGTGCCGGGCGCCGAGGCGGCCCGGTGGATCGCCTGGCGCCAGCCGGCCATTGCTTCGGGCGACCGGTCGGCTGGGAGAAACGCGTGATTGATGACGACCGGGGTCTCGGGATGGGCAGCTGTCAGATCCAGTAGCTCGTCGACATGCCACCACGGCGCCTGCAACTCGAAATGCAGCCTGAGTGAGCTCAGTGCCGCGTAACCGCGCCGCCAAGCGGGGTCCGTCATGCCGCCCGACGCGCCGCGTTCGATGCGGTCCGGGCCTGGAGCCGCGGTCGGTTTATGCCGGATGCCCCGGACAATCGGCACTGCGGCGTGCGCGGCAAGCTCGGCCTCGGCGCCGGGAAGGTGGAAAAACGTCCGCGCGACATGGGCGGCGGGGAAGGCCGGGTTCTCGGCGTGACGCGATGCGGTCCACGACGTCTCTTCGATCAGGCGGAGTTCGTCCCACTCGGCTTCCATGGTGATGCTCGCCACGACGTTGTGCCCTGCGGTGACGCGCCGGTAATCCTCGATGAGGAAATCGCGGCGGATGGGGGCGTAGTCGCCGTAGCGGAAGGGAAGCCACGGCGGCGTTGTGAGCCAGGGCTGGGCGCCGAGCGACAGATCCCAGAAATGATGGTGGGCGTCGATGATGGGAACGTCGTCGGGCATCAGCTTCCCTTGCCGGTCGTTTCCCGTGGCCACTTATTCCGCAGTCGATGCGGTGTCGCCAGGGGGAGGCGACACCGCTGCAAAGTCTGTCCGGCGATCCTGCAGTCAAATTGCCTACAACTCTAAGCCGCTGCCCCGAGTACCGCCTTCGTCTCGAGGTACTCTTCGATGCCGAAACGGCCCCACTCGCGGCCATTGCCCGATTGGCGGTAGCCTCCGAACGGGGCCTTGGGATCGGCGGGGGCGAGGTTGACCGTCACCATTCCAGCCCTCAGCCGCCGCGCGATGCGTGTCGCGACGGCCGCATCCGTGCCGGAGACGTAGGCGGCCAACCCAAACGGATGGTCGTTGGCGATGCGGACCGCGTCGTCGGCGTCCTTGTAGGGCATGATGGCGAGCACCGGCCCGAAGATCTCCTCACGCGCGATGGTCATGTCGGGCGTGACGCCGGCGAAGACGGTCGGCTTGACGTAGTAGCCCTTGTCGAGACCCTTCGGACGGCCCGCGCCTCCAGCGACAACCTTGGCGCCGTCCTTGATGCCGGCCTCGATCAGAGCCTGGATCTTCTTCCACTGCACCTCGGAGACGACCGGCCCCATCTCGGTGGCGGTGTCGGCCGGTGAGCCGACCTTCATCGCCTCGGCGACGGCCTTGGCGAGGTCTGACGCCTCGGCCATGCGGGAGGCCGGCACCAGCATGCGCGTGGGCGCATTGCAGGATTGGCCGGAGTTGCGGAAGCAGAGCTTGACGCCCTCGGTGACGGCCTTGGCGAAACCGTCGTCGTCGAGGATGATATTGGCCGATTTGCCGCCCAGTTCCTGGCCGACGCGCTTGACGGTTGGGGCTGCACGCACGGCGACGTCGATGCCGGCACGGGTCGAGCCGGTGAACGAGACGCAGTCGATCTCAGGGTGTGCAGCGATGGCTTGGCCTACCTCGGCGTCGCCGTTGACGAGGTTGAAGACGCCTTTTGGAACGCCCGCCTCTTCCAGGATCTCGGCGATCAGCAGGGCCGAGTACGGCGCGACTTCGGAGGGCTTGAGGACCATCGTACAGCCGGCGGCCAGCGCGGCCGCGACTTTGCAACAGACCTGATTGGCGGGCCAGTTCCACGGCGTGATCATGCCGACGACGCCGATCGGCTCCCGCACGATCTCAGTCGAGCCGTCACGCTCGACGAAGTGGAAATCCTTGAGAAGGTCGCGTGCGACCCTGAAATGGCCCATGCCGGCGCCGGCCTGGAAGCGGGTCGCGAAGGAGATGGGCGCGCCCATTTCGGCGCTGATGACCTGACCCATTTCGGTGAACCGCGCCTTGTAGACGTCAGCGATGCGGCCGAGCAACGCCATTCGATCCTCGACGCTCGTGGCGGCGAAACCGTCGAACGCCGCCCTGGCAGCGGCAACGGCCTTGTCGACGTCGGCGGCGGAGCCGAGGGCGATTTCGCCGAGCGGTTCCTCGGTTGCCGGATCGATGACGGGAATGGTGCGCACCTTGGACGGGGCGACCCAGGCGCCATCGATGAAGAACTCGGATGCGTGCTTGCGGCTCATTCGTGGCTCCGTAGCGATATTGGCTGGTGCGAGTGGCAGCATACGCGGGTGATGGTGTCAATTGCACCGGCCCCCGGTTAAAACTCCCGGACTGGGATTTGGATCGGGGAGCTGCCGAATGTCGTCAATTCCGATCGGCCGAGAGGTGGTCATCTGGCACAATCCGCGCTGCGGGAAATCGCGGGAGAGTCTCGCGCTGATCCGTGAAGCCGGGATCGAGCCGCGCGTCGTCGAGTACCTGAAGACGCCACCGTCGCGCCAAGAGTTGACCGAAGTTGCCCAACGCCTGGGTCTGCCGCTCGTCCGATTGCTCCGCCACAAGGAACAGGCGTTCATGGACCTCGACCTCGGCAGGGATGGGGTCAGCGACGAGGCACTGCTTGCGGCAATCGAGACGCATCCGATCCTGATCGAGCGTCCGGTCGTGCTCGCCGGCCGGGAAGCCCGCATCGGGAGGCCGCCGGAAACCGTGCGCGAGATCCTGCCGAAGTGAAGGGTCGATCAGGCCGGGTTTCCTGCGTCGATTAGACTACGACTCCCGCCGTGCCTCGGCCCCCGCTTGACGTGCGCCCGCCGCCATCGGACAAGACTACATGCTCCTTCTGATCGATAACTATGACAGCTTCACCTACAACCTCGTCCACTACCTGGGCGAGCTCGGTGCCGTGCCGGAGGTGGTGCGCAACGATAAGATCACTGTGGATGCGGCGCTCGCCTTGAATCCGCAGGCCATCGTGCTGTCGCCCGGACCGTGCACGCCGAACGAGGCCGGCATTTGTCTGGAGCTGATCGCGCGGGCCGGTCCGACCATCCCCGTGCTCGGCGTTTGCCTCGGTCATCAGGCAATCGGCCAAGTGTATGGTGGCAAAGTGATCCGCGCGCCCGCGCCGATGCACGGCAAACTTTCGACCATCCGCTGCGAGGGGCAGGGCATTTTCGCCGGCGTGCCTTCGCGGTTCGAGGTGACGCGTTATCACTCGCTGATCGTCGAGCGGTCGAGCCTGCCCGATTGTCTCGCGGTTACCGCCGAGACTGATGACGGCATCATCATGGGGCTGCAGCACCGGACGCATCCGGTACATGGCGTGCAGTTCCATCCCGAGAGCATCGCCTCCGAGCATGGCCACGATCTCCTGGCCAATTTCCTCGAGATGGCCCGGTTCAGCCCGAAACGAAGGAACCGGAAGGCGGCGCGGGTCGCGGCCTAGCCGCGAGCGCCGTAGGCGGCATCGCGTCTCTTGGGGCAGGTCGTGCCGGTCTGCGATAAGGGGCGACCTCCTCCTTCGTCATCGTTCACTCACGTCAGGTTGCCCGATGCCAATCCAGACCCTTCGCGCGCTCATCCAGAAAGTCTCGACCGGAGCCACGCTGACCCCGGACGAGATCCGCGCCGCGCTCGAGATCATGACCGACGGGCATGCGACGCAAGCGCAGATGGGGGCCTTCCTCATGGGGCTTCGCGTGCGCGGCGAGACGGTGGACGAAATCAGCGGCGCGGCTCAGATGATGCGCGCCCGCATGGTGCGGGTCGATGCTCCTGTCGGCGCGGTGGACATCGTCGGGACGGGCGGAGACAGTCACGGTACCTACAACGTCTCGACGTGCGCCTCGCTGGTCGCGGCCGGTGCGGGTCTCAAAATCGCCAAGCATGGCAATCGTTCGGTCTCGTCGATTTCCGGGGCGTCTGACGTGTTGAGTGCCCTCGGGGTGAAGCTCGACATCGGACCCGAGGTGGTCGCGAGGGCCATCGCCGAGGCGGGCGTCGGGTTCATGTGGGCACCCATGCATCACCCGGCGATGAAGCACTGGGCGCCTGTCAGGGCGGAACTCGGTATTCGTACGCTCTTCAATCTGCTGGGTCCGATCTCGAATCCGGCAGGTGTGACGCGGCAAGTGGTCGGCGTTTTTGCCCGACAATGGGTCGAGCCGATCGCGCATGTGCTGAAGGGACTCGGGGCCGAGCACGTCTGGGTGGTGCACGGGCACGATGGTCTCGACGAGCTGACGACGACGGGATCTACAGACGTGGCAGAGGTTCGGGACGGTCGGGTCGAGGTGTTCGAGGTGACGCCTGCCGACGCAGGTCTGCCGCCTGCGAAGCTGTCGGACCTGAAAGGTGGCGATGCGAAGACAAACGCGGCTGCGATACGCGATGTGCTTGCCGGAAAGCCCGGCGCCTTCCGCGACATCGTCTTGCTCAACTCAGGAGCGGCGCTGGTCGTCGGAGGCAAGGCGGGGGGACTACGGGAGGGGGTTTCGCTGGCGGCTCGATCGATCGATAGCGGTGCGGCGGGCCGCGCGCTGGATCGCCTGATCGCCGTGAGCAACGGTTAACCCCGGCACGCATGACACCTCGGCCGCCTCACTCGTTGACAGGCCATGGCCTGCAGCGGATATGATCGTATCATGACACGACCGACAAAATCAGTGAAAAGTCCGACGCCGCGGCGGCGCACCAAGGCCGGCGCGATGGCCCGAGCCAAATTCAGGCTCGGCGACGTGGTCCGGCATCGCTACTACCCGTTCAGGGGCATCGTGTTCGACGTCGATCCGGTTTTCAATTCGACGGAAGAGTGGTGGGAATCGATCCCGCCGGAAATCCGCCCGCGCAAGGACCAGCCGTTCTATCACCTCCTGGCCGAGAACGCGGAGACCGAGTACATCGCCTACGTGTCGGAGCAGAACCTCCTACCCGATGCATCCGGCAAGCCGCTACGGCATCCTCAGGTGGCGGAGCTGTTCATCAAAGAAGACGGCCGCTATCTCGCGACGTATCTTCTCGCGCACTGAGTTCTCGCGCATCGCCGTCTCCGAGTGGCCCTCGGAGGGAGGGTCGTCTCGAACGTTACCGACTGCGGCCCCCAGATAGACGTTCGGCTCTTCGGGGTCCCGAAGAGCCGTTGATGAATGCATCGCCGGACCGCCATTTCACTTCTTCTGGGTGGTGGCCTTCGGTTCGGGGGCGGCCTCGGTCTGCTTCTTCTTGTATTCCTCGATCATCGCCTGTTGACGAAGCGCGATCTGCTGCATGAGCGCCTTGCGCGCCTCGCTGTACTTGGTGTTGTCGATCGGGGCACCGGCCAATGCGGTTGCAAAACCGTTCAAGGGAACCGGGAATGCAATGACCTGGCCGTTGGCATTTATTGCGAACACCATGATCCCGGCACCCACCTTGACCTTGTTCATGATCTCAGGTGTGAGGTCGATCTCGGCCGTGCAGCCAGCCGGGTGGCAGAGGGAAAAATTCAGCTTGATCGTCTCGAGCTTACTGTCGTCGACTTTCTCGTTCTTCTGGGTCGCGTCCCACATGGCCTTGTCGTAGACCTTAGCGCGCAGCCCGGGCTGAATTGCCATGCCGAGGGGCACCATAACCATCATATGCTTCTTGTCCTGGGCCTCGACCTCACGGATCGCAGCCGACACGAGGACCATGCCCGTGTTGCCGTCCAGCCGCTCATGATGTGTGAGGCAGATGCTCTTGTCGGCGCGCTCTTCCTTGCCCTCCTTGTTCTTGATGAGGACCGGCGCCTTCTCGCAAAGCTTGACCCATGCGCTCTGGTTGGCGGCAGGGGCCGCGGCCGCGGGGGCAGCGGCCTTCGCCTCTCCCTTTTTCTGCTGGGCCATGGCGCTACCTGCGCCGACCGACAGAGCTGCGGCGAGACCAGCTGCACCGATCAGCCGCCAACCCTTCCCCACCATCGAAGCTGTGACCTTCATGATATCCCCTTGACCGTTGTGTCGCAGCCGACCCCCGCCGGCCCACCATCGTCGAACTCATGTCCCCGTATGGCGCACGCCTGAGGCCTGCTGCCGTCGAGAGGTAGGCTGTGTCGGTCCCGCATCACGTTGCCGACCCGCAGCGCGAGCGAGTAAAGGCCGGATTGCGGCAATCCCGTGGCCTGGAGGTGCCGGTGCGGCAACATCGACCGAGTTTCTGGGGATTCATTCTCTGAGACGGCGGTGGCAGGGCGAGCGCCAAGCAAAGAATTGACATTCGCGCGTGGCTACCGTTCCCGTTGCCGGATGACAGAGGCGCGTGAATTGATGCGGATGGAACGTAGTGGCAAGCCGGGGGGGCGGTCGTGGTGTAGCCGGCTCGCGCGTGCGGTGCTGTTTGCGGCCGCGGTCGCGGTGACGGCTACGGCGGTCCGCGCAGAGCCACCCGCGCAAATCGTGCACGGGATCGCAATGCACGGCGCGCCGGTCTTATTGCCGGGGTTCGAGCATCTACCCTACGTCAATCCAGAGGCGCCGAAGGGCGGCACGCTCAGGCTGGGTGAACTCGGCTCGTATGACAGTCTCAACCCCTTCGTTCTCAAGGGTGTCGCGCCCAGCGGCATACGGGACTACGTCTACGAAAGCCTGCTGGTGCGATCTGCGGACGAGCCATTCACGCTCTATGGCCATCTCGCACGCGGCATCGAGCTTCCCGACGACCGTAAGTCGGTGACGTTCCACCTTGATCCGGATGCTCGATTCTCAGACGGCCGGCCGGTGACGGCGGATGAC
This sequence comes from Hyphomicrobiaceae bacterium, assembly GCA_022844225.1. Taxonomy (GTDB): domain Bacteria; phylum Pseudomonadota; class Alphaproteobacteria; order Rhizobiales; family Hyphomicrobiaceae. Next base: position 31,724 of record JALHMC010000039.1, read on the forward strand.
GTGTCGTTCTCCTGGCAAATCCTCAAGGAGAAAGGGCAACCCTATCATCGCGCGCACTATGGCGTGGTGGCGCGCGTCGACATCCTGTCGCCGGGGAGTGTCCGTTTCACGATGGGCGAGGGCGGTAATCGGGAGACGCCGCTTCTGCTTGGATTGATGCCGATCCTGCCAAGACACCTGATCGATGCCGCGACGTTCGATCAGACGAGTCTCGCCGCGCCGGTCGGCTCGGGTCCCTACAGGGTTTCTGAGATCGACCCTGGCCGCGCGCTGACGTTCGAACGGCAGCGGGAGTGGTGGGCGCGCGACAAGCCGCTGGCGCGGGGGCGCTACAATTTCGATCGCATCCGGTTGGAGTACTTCCGCGACCAGACCACGCTGTTCGAGGCTTTCAAGGCGGGGGAGATCGACGTTCGCAACGAAGACGACGCTGGACGCTGGGCGGACGGCTACGACTTCCCGGCGGCAAAGGATGGACGCATCGAGCGGGGTGAGCTGCCGACGGGGTGGCCGGCCGGGATGACGGCGCTGGTGTTCAATACCCGGCGTGCGATGTTTGCCGATCCGCGCGTACGGCGGGCCCTACTGCTGATGTTCGATTTCGAGTGGCTCAATCGCAATCTGTTCCACGGCCACTACGCGCGGACGCAGAGCTTCTTTGCGCGCTCGGACCTGTCTTCACATGGCCGGCCAGCCGATGCGGCAGAGCGCGCTTTGCTGGCGCCCTGGAGCGCGAGCCTGAAGCCGGGCGCGCTCGAGGGCACTCTCGCAATGCCAGTCAGCGACGGCTCGGGGCGCAATCGTGACAATCTCAAGGTTGCCATCGAACTCCTGCGGGACGCGGGTTACGTTTCCGAAGGTGGCCGACTGGTGCACGGCGTGACGCGCCAACCCTTCAGTTTCGAGATGATGGCCGGCAAGCGCGCGGAGGAGCGTCTGTTTCAGGCATTTGCGCGCAACCTGGCGCAGGTCGGCATCGCAGTTCAGATCCGGCCGGTGGACAGTGCCCAGCGATGGGCGCGGCTCAAGGCGTTCGACTTCGACATGATCCAATGGTCGTGGGGTACATCGCTCTCTCCGGGCAACGAGCAGCGCAACCGGTGGGGCTCGGGGAGCGCTGATTCGGAGAATTCACTTAACTTCGCCGGAGTGAGAAATCCGGCTATCGATTCCGTGATCGATGGCGTGGTGGCGGCCAAGGAGCGGCCTGAGTTCGTCGCGGCAGTGCGCGCACTCGATCGTTTGCTGCTGTCGGGCGACTATGTGATCCCGCTCTACCATCCCAAGGGGCTCTGGATGGCCTGGCGGTCCGAGTTGAAGCGGCCAGATCGAGCGCCGCTGTCGGGCACCGCGCTCGAGACGTGGTGGAAGGTCCCTTAGACCCGTGCTCGATGCCGCTCCACGGGCGCCAAACGGCCGGTCGGCACAAGACAGGCCGACCGGGACTTCGCCTCGTGGCGTCAGGCGGCCTTGACCTTCAGCGACGGGTCGAGGTGCTTGACCTTCGGCAGAACCTCCTTCGAGAGCAGTTCGAGCGAGCGTCGCCAAGCTTGCGGGTTCTCGGCGTAATCGAAGCCGAAGACCAGCAGTTGACCGAAGCCGCCGACGTCGTCGTAGATTTTGGCGATCTTCTCGGCGACGGTGTTCGGAGAGCCGATGATCCAGTTGTGCTTCGCGCAGTACTCCGGTGTGACGTCGGAGTTGGGCACGTCCTGATCGTGCTTCAGGTACTGAAGGAAGTCGAACTCGCCGAGGAGCTTCAGGAAGTACTCGCGCATCATGCGACCCATGTGCGAACCGACGGAAAGGCGCATCGCCTCCTCGTCGGTGTCGGCGACGAACACCTCGCGCACGAGGCGCCATTGGCCGCGATCCGGGGTGCGGCCGACCTTGGCGGCGCCCTGCTCGACGGCCTCCCAATGGCTGCCGACATAGGCCGGGTTGAGGTTGAGACTCATCGGCCAGTAGCCCCGCTCGCCAGCGAGTTTCAGAGTGTCGGAGCCCTTCGAGAGGCCTGCGACCCCGATCGGCGGGTGCGGTTGCTGCAGGGGGCGGATGTGAGGCTTGAGGAAGCCATACATCAGCGGCGGCGACTTGACGGTCCAGAACTTGCCCTGGTGCTCGAATGGCTCCGTCTCAGTCCAGAGCCTGAGGATGATGTCCAGTGCCTCGCGGGTCATCTCGCGATTGACGCCGGTCGAGCCATCGACGTTGAACATCTCCCAATCGCTCGGCAGGCCGCTCGCGGCGACGCCGAAGTTGAGGCGACCGCCGGAGATGTGATCGAGCATGGCGACGCGGTTAGCGAGCTCGGCGGGATGATGATAGGGCAGCAGGAACCCGCCGGGGCCGATTCGGATATTCTTGGTTTGCATCAACGCTTGCGCGATGAGCAGATCCGGCGCGGGATGTGGTTCCCAAGGTGCCGTATGGTGCTCACCGATCCAGCACTCGGTATAGCCGAACTCATCGAGCCAGCGGAGCACCTGTAGGTCCCACTCGTGGCCGTCACGGAGACTGCGCTCTGGAGGATGGGACGGCATCGTGAAGTAGCCGAGCTGCATGGGCGAACCTCCGAATATCTTGTTGGCGCTAGTCTCGCGCGATCAAGGTTAAGCGCGTGGCGAGCGAGGTCAAGATCCGGCCTGTGTTCGGTGTAGCAACCCGGGTGCGGGTCGAAAACTGGCGCCGCGCGCGCCCGCTCAGGGCGAGGGACCCTGCGGCGATGGCTCCCGTGTCGGCGCAAGCCTGGTCGGCGACTTGGTTGGCGTTGAAGCGGCCTGCCCGGACGACGCCGGGAGGGGGCCGCCGAGAGCGGAGCGCAATTCAGGCGCGAGCTTGCGTGTGGCGAGGCGCGGTTGCCGTGGCGTGGTCGTCTTCGCGATTGCGGTGGGCTGGGCGACCGGCTGCGTCTCATCCCATGCCAGCACGGGCGTCGGCGGTGCGCGACGGACGAGAGGCGCGACGAGCGCGCCCTTACGCGGCGCGGCATTCGTCTCGACGGCGGCAGCCTCAGCGGCAGCGCTCGAGTTGACCGCGGCTGGGGCGATTGGGACCGTAATCGGGCGAAGGGTTGCCAAGTTTGCTGGGCCGACGATGGACAGTCCAGGCGCCGCAAACGCGCCAATGCGACTTTGCGATGTGCTCAGCCACGTCGTGAGAAAAGCCCCGTCGAGGACGGCAAGTGTCGAGAAGAACGCGACAATCGCACCGAACAGGGACAGCAGTGCAGCTCCGAGGACAGACAAGGGACGGCTCCAATCAGAACGCGGCCGGCAAGGTGATTGTTTGCAGTCCACCACAGGATTGTAATGAAAATTGGCCGGAGCAGCGGCAGCTCCGGCCAATTCTAGACGAAAGAACCTGCCGTGAATCCCCTCGAGCGTTGCTCAGACGCAGGAAGGGCATGCAAGTCAAAACGCCGGAGTGTTCGGTCCACGGCTCCAACCGTGGCTCCGTCGATGCACCGCAATGTCGCGAGCACCATCAGAGGGGACGTCTCTGCGTCGTCCTCTTCGGCGCTCAAAGCTGACACAACCGCGCGGCAACACCTCTCTATGTCCGATCTCAAGGGCAGACGCGATGATGACCGTGAGCCCTTCATAGTTGGGTTCGCTCACGGTAGGCGTTGGCCGGTGCCGGACTTGACGAACAGGCAGATTGACAGGCTCGCGACGATTTGGTCCGAGAGCCAAGTCAGTGCCCGTGGTTCAACGTGTTCTCTCCTCTAGGTTGTTGAATGGAGGAATCACGCAGTACAACGGATCGGTGATAAGCGTTGTGCGGGGGACTTGTCACTCGCGGTAGGGGATTGACGCCGTCAGCGACTCATTTTTTGTGCCATTCCCGTGCCGGATTGTTGCCGGTGGGTCACTCAGCTGGCTGCCGGCCTACAGCCGAGAAGCGACGGAAGAGCGTTCAGATGTCCTTCAATACCTTCGGGCACTTGTTGCGAGTTACGACCTGGGGCGAGAGCCATGGTCCCGCGATCGGATGTGTGGTGGACGGTTGTCCACCGGGGATTGCCCTGGATGCCGCCGACATACAGTTGGAACTGGATCGGCGCCGGCCCGGGCAATCGCGGTACACAACCCAACGTCGTGAGCCGGACGAGGTGAAGATCCTATCCGGCGTGTTCACGGATGGCTCGGGACAGCAAGTCACGACCGGCACGTCCATCAGCCTGGTGATCGAGAACGTGGATCAGCGGTCCAAGGACTATGGCGACATCGCCACCAAGTTCCGACCCGGTCATGCAGACTTTACCTATCTTTCCAAGTATGGAATTCGCGACTATCGCGGTGGCGGGCGCTCCTCGGCGCGAGAAACGGCGATGCGCGTCGCGGCCGGAGCCATTGCACGCAAGGTAATCGCAGGCGTCACGGTCCGTGGTGCGCTGGTGCAGGTGGGGCCGCACGGCGTCGATCGCTCGCGATGGGATTGGGCAGAGGTCGAACGCAATCCGTTCTTCTGTCCCGATCCGGTGGCGGCGACCGCCTGGGAAGGGTATCTCGAGGGCATTCGCAAAGCTGGCTCTTCGGCGGGCGCCATCATCGAGGTCATTGCCGAAGGCGTGCCGGCCGGCTGGGGCGCGCCGCTCTATGGCAAGCTCGATCAGCAACTCGCCTCGGCGATGATGAGCATCAATGCTGTGAAGGGGGTGGAGATCGGTGACGGATTCGCGGCGGCTGCCTTGACCGGCGAGGCCAATGCCGACGAGATGCGCATGGGCAACGACGGACGTGCCTTGTTCCTGGCGAACCATGCCGGCGGCATCCTCGGTGGCATTGCGACCGGACAGCCGATCGTGGTGCGCTTCGCCGTGAAACCAACGTCCTCGATCCTGCAGCCGCGAAAGACGATCGATAGCGCCGGCCAGGACACCGAGATCGTCACCAAGGGCCGCCACGATCCCTGCGTTGGTATCCGCGCGGTGCCAGTCGGCGAAGCGATGATGGCGTTGGTTCTCGCGGATCAGAAGCTCATGCATCGGGCCCAGGTCGGACGTGACGGGCCGGTGATCGCGTCGTTCGGCCTGGAGGGAGCCGAAGAGGATTGAGCGGGCTCGACGGCACCGCCAGCCCTGGCAGCGTTAACCGGATACTGATCCCGTGCACGCTTCCCGCCATCTTCTCGTTGCACACCGGGTCTCGTTGACCAAGATGCGCGCTGGGTGGGCGCCACGAGAGGAGTGAAGCAGGGATGGCAGCGAAGGATCAGGTCAAGGCGCTCCTATTCGACGTCTTCGGCACCGTGGTCGACTGGCGGCAGAGCGTGATTCGAGAGTTGACGGCGTTCGGCAACGCGCGTGGCCTCTCGGTCGATTGGGCGCGCTTTGCGGACGACTGGCGCGGTCTCTATCAGCCGGCAATGGAGGAGGTGCGCGCGGGACGCCGCGCGTGGACCATTCTCGATGATTTGCACCGCGAAAGCCTGGTCACGCTGCTCGAGCGGCATGGCGTGAAGGGGCTCGCGGCGCACGAGGTCGAGCATCTCAATCGCATCTGGCATCGATTGGACCCGTGGCCGGATTCGGTGGAAGGCCTGATCCGGTTGAAGCGGCGCT
>JALHMC010000040.1:0-3139 GCA_022844225.1 Hyphomicrobiaceae bacterium
GTCATGCTCCTGGTTCCGGATGTCGGACCGGTGGCGTGGTGGGCGCATATCGGCGGCATCGTTGCCGGGGCCATGCTCGTGGTCGTCATGCGGCGGCCCGGCGTGCCGCTTTTCGACAAACCTGAAGCAACGGCGTGACCGGGCCGCCGGCTCCCACGATGGGATCGCCAGCCTGTTCGCAAGCGCAATATTAGCGGGCGGACCAGTGGCATAGCGGGATGTGCACACCAAGAGGCCGGGGGCAAATTGCCTCGGGCTGCCAACAAAGTGTCGCACTGCACAAAAACGGGCTATAGTCCTGCCCAGTGAGGCGCTCATCGGCGCCCGGTTGGCAGGCTGGACGAAAAGCCGAAGTCGTGGTTTGACCCAAGAAGGCCTTGGCCAGAAGACTTTTTCGTCCCAAAGTCGTTGAGCCGTAAAAGTCGTGCGGTGCCTGGTCGCTAAGCATTGTGTCCAAGGCACAACCCGAGCATAACGAGCCAAATTCGATCTGGAGAGCGAGAAGACGATGAAGGTTCTGGTCCCGGTCAAGCGGGTCGTCGACTACAACGTCAAGATCCGCGTCAAGAGCGACGGATCGGGTGTCGAACTGGCCAACGTCAAGATGTCGATGAACCCGTTCGACGAGATTGCCGTCGAAGAAGCCATCCGCCTCAAGGAAAAAGGGCAGGTCACCGAGATCATTGCCGTTTCCATTGGCCCGGCGAAGGCGCAAGAGACGATCCGCACAGCGCTGGCCATGGGTGCCGACCGCGGCATTCTCGTCGATACGGGCGACGACGCCGTCGAACCGCTTGCGGTCGCCAAGCTGTTGAAGGCCCTGGTCGAGGCCGAGAAGCCTGGTCTCGTAATCCTCGGCAAGCAGGCCATCGACGACGATTGCAATCAGACCGGTCAGATGCTGGCAGCGCTCACAGGTTGGGCGCAGGGTACGTTCGCATCGAAGCTGGTGATCGAGGGCGAGACCATCAAGGTCACGCGCGAGGTGGACGGCGGGCTCGAGACGATCTCGCTCAAGATGCCGGCGATCATCACAACGGACCTGCGGTTGAACGAGCCTCGCTACGCGTCACTTCCGAACATCATGAAGGCGAAGAAGAAGCCGCTCGATACGAAGAAGCCGGCCGATCTCGGCGTCGACACCAAACCGCGCCTCAGCGTACTCAAGACCACCGAGCCGCCTGGCCGAAAGGCCGGGATCAAGGTCGGCTCACCGGCCGAGCTCGTCGCGAAGCTCAAGGACGCAGGGGTGATCTGACATGAGCGTGCTTTTACTTGCGGACCACAACAACACCGCCCTGGGCTCTGCGACGCTGAAGGCGATGAGTGCGGCCAAGGCCCTCGGTGGCGACGTGCACGTCCTCGTCGCCGGCTCGGGCTGCAGTGGGGCCGCCGAGCAGGCGGCGAAGCTCGATGGAGCCGCCAAGGTTCTCGTGGCCGACGCGCCGAACCTCGCCAACGGCCTCGCCGAGGAGATGGCGGGCCTGATCGTGCCAATGATGGGCAACTACACGGCCTTGGTTGCGGCATCCACCGCCGCCGGCAAGAACGTGCTGCCGCGCGTCGCAGCTCTGCTGGACGTGATGCAGATCTCGGATGTCATCAAGGTCGTCGCACCCGACACGTTCGAGCGGCCGATCTATGCCGGCAACGCCATCCAGACGGTGAAGAGCGGCGAGGCGAAGAAGGTGATGACGGTACGCACCGCCTCCTTCCCAGCGGTCGGCCTAACCGGCTCGGCATCGATCGAGGCCGTTTCAGCGCCGGGTGCCGTCGGCATTTCGAGCTTCGAGAAAGCCGAGTTGTCGAAGTCGGACCGGCCCGAACTGACAGCTGCACGGATCGTGGTTTCCGGCGGTCGCGGGCTGCAGTCCGGCGACAACTACAAGAAGTACATCGAGCCCGTAGCCGACAAGCTGGGCGCTGCGATGGGTGCCTCGCGCGCCGCCGTCGATGCCGGCTTCGTGCCTAACGACTATCAGGTCGGTCAGACCGGCAAGGTGGTCGCGCCGGAACTCTACATCGCCGTCGGCATTTCGGGCGCCATCCAGCATCTCGCAGGCATGAAGGACTCGAAGGTCATCGTCGCGATCAACAAGGACGCCGAGGCACCGATCTTCCAGGTCGCAGACTACGGTTTGGTGGCCGATCTGTTCACGGCACTCCCCGAGCTCGAGACCGAGCTCGAGAAGGCCGGCAAGTAAGGGCGAGACGCGGCGCTCGCGCCCGAGGAACGAGTCATGGATGCAATCGTGAAACCGAAACGCACTTCGGGCGCTCTCCCGCCACCAGACATTCGCAAGGTCGGCGTGATCGGCGCCGGCCAGATGGGGAACGGCATCGCGCATGTTTGTGCGCTCGCCGGTTACCAAGTAGGTCTCAACGATCTGAAAAAGGAGGCTGTCGAGGCCGCCCTTGCCAGCATCAAGAGGAACATGGTCCGCCAGGTGGGGCGGGGACTGATCACTGAGACCGAGATGACGCGAGCGCTCGGACAGATCAGCTACTCTCCGTCGCTCGAGTCGCTGGTCGACTGCGATATCGTCATCGAGGCGGCGACCGAGGACGAGTCGGTCAAGCGGCGCATCTTCACCGACCTCAAGGGAAAGACGAAGCCGGGCGCGATCCTGGCCTCGAACACATCGTCGATTTCGATCACGAGGCTGGCGGCGACAACGGTGCAACCGGAGCGCTTCATCGGCATCCACTTCATGAACCCCGTGCCGGTGATGCAGCTCGTGGAGCTCATTCGCGGCATTGCCACCGAGGACGATACGTTCTCGATGGCGAGGACTTTCGTCGAGAGTCTGGGCAAGCAGACGGCCGTTTCGGAAGACTTCCCGGCCTTCATCGTCAACCGCATCCTGCTGCCGATGATCAACGAGGCAATCTACACGCTCTATGAGGGTGTCGGCAGCGTCGAAGCGATCGATAAGGCGATGCGTCTCGGCGCCAATCACCCGATGGGCCCGCTGGAGCTGGCCGATTTCATCGGCCTCGATACGTGTCTTTCGGTGATGCAGGTGCTTTACGAGGGACTGGCGGATTCGAAATACCGTCCGTGCCCACTGCTCGTGAAGTACGTCGAGGCCGGCTGGCTCGGGCGCAAGACGCAGCGAGGCTTCTACGACTATCGCGG
>JALHMC010000040.1:3239-29310 GCA_022844225.1 Hyphomicrobiaceae bacterium
CAGGTGCTTTACGAGGGACTGGCGGATTCGAAATACCGTCCGTGCCCACTGCTCGTGAAGTACGTCGAGGCCGGCTGGCTCGGGCGCAAGACGCAGCGAGGCTTCTACGACTATCGCGGTGAGAAGCCGGTGCCGACGCGGTAGCGCCGCCGCCAATCCCTGTGCGCCCTTCACGTGACAACAGCTGGTGCCGTCTCGCTGAAAGGCGGGCGCCGTCTCGCTGAAAGGCGGGCCTGCCACCGCGGGGCATTCCGCACCGTGCTAACGGGCAAGTGCAGCCCCGGCTGCCCTGAGGCTGGGGTTACATGATCCCACCTCCAACCCGGCCCGCGCAGCGACCACAATCAAGTTCCCTGGTTGGCCGCTAATGTAGCGCCGGGATGACGCGGTCCCGAAAGAGCGTGAGGCTGCGCTCGGTCTGGGCCAGCGTCATGGGTCCCAGGCGGAACTGTATGATCATGCCGCCGACGCCGGTCTCAGCGATCGGCGCCAGCTTTCGCGCCACCGTCTCCGGCGAGCCGTGGACGAGCCCGTGCTCGAGACTCGTTCGTGCGGGAGGTCCGCCCTTGCCTGCGTCCGGCGGCGCGATCGCGAGGCCCTGCTCACGAATGACGCGATCCCGCATCTCTGCCCGGAGGTCGTTCATGGCCGTGAACGCCGGCACCGCGATGCGCTCGGCCTCTGCGTCGGTGTCGGCCACGACCACGTTGCGCCAGATCCAACACTGCCGGGCAAGCTCTGTCACGCGGGCCTCGGACAATCCGCTTTCGCGCAACGTCGCGCGGTAGAGGTCCATGCGGGCTGCGATCGTCGCGTCCGACTGCACGTTCATCATGAAGGGCTCGCCTTTCCGGGCAAGCTCGACCATGCCGTGCTCGCTGGCTGCGGCCCGAATGATGGGCGGATGTGGCTTGGTCAGCGGTACCGGCCGCATGGCCGGGAGCTTCAGTGTGAAGAAACGCCCCTTGTGGTCAACGGGCCCGCCGCGCCAAGCCTCCCGCATGAAGGCCTCGGCCTCCTCGAAGCGCTCCTGGGCTTCCGCCGGATCGACGCCAAAGCCCTGGTAGTCGTAGACGTTGTAGGCGGTACCACGCCCGAGCCCGAGGATCAGTCGGCCATTCGACAGGTGGTCGATCACCGCCGCCTGTTCTGCCAATCGTGTCGGGTGGTGCAGCGCCATCTGTGCCACCGCAAAGCCGATCTTGGCGCGGGTCGTCGCCACCGCCAGAGCTGCCGCAAAGCTTACAGGGTCGACGTAGGCGCAGATCCCGTCGAAGTGGTGCTCGGCCAACCAGATGACGTCGAAGCCGAGTTCGTCGGTGAGGCGCGCCTCAGCGAGCGTCTCCCTGATGATGCGGCCATCATCCTCAGGCGACCGGCTTTCGGGGAATAGAAAATTGGAGAACAGCACAGTTTCGGCCTCCCGATGAAGCGGCTGCCTGTCAGTCGCCGACGCCACGAATGATCAGGCGAGATGCCGGGCTGCGTCAATCGGCATCGATGATATGCGGGCAACAGACCAGGCGGCGCTCGTGGGCTGTTGACCGCGTCTCTCGGCCGCTCGTCATCATCGATCGGATACCTTAAACCTCGCTGTGGCTAGGACATTCGGGGTGATGCACATGATCTGGAGCGCAATCGGCAGCGAAGGCCGCAGTCGATTTTCAATGGCCGAGCGCCTGCGGTCCTCCATCGAGCCGGCGGCAGCGGCTTTTGCCGGCATCATGGTCGCCGTCACCGCTTTGCCGGTCCTCATGAGTCAGCCAAATGAGACCTCCGTAGCCGGCGCCGGAGGGGTTGGCAGCGTTCCGGCGCCGATGACGTCGGAGACCCTTCTTGCCGGATACGGTGGTGTCACCCATACGCATGCGAGTGACGTCCGCTTCACGAAGCCCGGGATCACGGATCTCACAGCCCACGGCGTCGAATGGATCGGCCGACCATTCAAAAGCCCCATCTACTATGGCCTGCGGGCCATGCACTGGCCCGCCACCGGACGCCTCGGCGGGATGCTCGACTTCACCCACGCAAAGGCGATCTCGGTTCGCGAGCAAGCGGTTCGATTCACCGGCACGCGAAATGGCAAGCCGGCCGACGGGACTGTCACGAACGACGCCACGTTCCGCCATCTCGAGTTCAGCCATGGCCACAATATGCTGACGCTCAATGGGCTTCTCAGTCTCGGCAACCTCACGCCCGCGCTTCGACCCTACGTCGGCGGCGGTTTCGGAGTGTCACTACCGCATACCGAGGTGCAGTTCCGGGACGAGGCCAAGCGAACCTACGAGTATCAGATCACAGGTCCCGTCGGGCAGGTGCTTGCCGGCATCGAGATCCGGTTGCCGCGCGTGTCGATCATCGCAGAGTACAAGCTGTCGCTGGCACCGTATTGGGTGCCCCTCTCGGCGCGCGACGGGTCGAAAGGCAATGCCTTCATCGATTATTGGGCGCAGATCAGCAGCTGGTTGCGGGGCGAGGCGCCCGAAAACGGCAATTTGCGCACCAATCTGGTGACGCACCATGCGATCGTCGGCATCGGCTACCGTATCGAGGCGGCGGCACCGTCGGTTGCCGACCGTTGAACCGCTGCCCTGACTGCGGCGGGCAATGAGCACGGTGTGCTAGAGCGCAGACTCGCTGATGCCCGATTTGCGGTACTCACGGTACCAATCAGAGAGGAACTGCAGGAAGACCTTTAGTTTGGGCAGCATGTGCCGGTTGCTCGGATAGATCGCCCATATGCTCGACTCACGTCCCGCATCATAGGGCTCCAGCACTTCGCGCAATGCCCCCGATTCCAGTGCATCCGCGACCCGAGCACGAGAGATCTTGAGGATGCCGACCCCCTCGATCGCCGCGTGTCGCAGCAATTGACCATTGTCCGAGCGCAACCGTCCCGACACTCTCACATCGAAGGTTTGGTCGCCCTTCTTGAAGGTCCATTGCTGTTCGTCGCCGAATACGAGGCACTGGTGTCCCGGGAGGTCGTCGGGCGACTGGGGGAAGCCGTGGGCCTCCAAGTACTCGGGTGAGGCGACAACAACCTGGGGATCGGGAGCCAACCGCTTCGCGAACAAGCTCGAATCCTCAAGGTGTCCGGTTCGTATGGCAACATCGTAGCCGCTCTCGGGGAACGTCACGACGCGATCCGTCAAATCGAGTTGTACGTCGATCTCGGGATAGGCTCTCAAAAATGCGCAGATCGCCGGTGCGATCATGCCGCGGCCCAGGCTCGTGGGAGCGGACACACGCAAACGACCGCGTGGATGCGTGACATGGCCTTCGACCGTCGCGAGTGTGAGGCGCAGATCGAGCAGGACGGGCTCGATGCCGGCGAGCAGCTTTTCGCCCTCCTCGGTCAGGCTGATGGAGCGTGTCGTTCGGTCGAACAGGCGCACACCGAGCTCGGCCTCAAGAGCCTGCAAGCGCTTGGAGATGGTGCCGGCACTGAATTCGAACTCGGCGCCGACCGCGGAAAGGTTCTGAACGCGCGCCAGTCGGGCGAATATGCGCAGGTCCTGGATGTCCATTGGCGTAGCTTGCTCCTGGCGGGGGCGGCCTCCAGCCGCCCAACGCGCACTTCAGTAGGCTCGACACGCTTCACCCGTCCGCCCTTCTCTGCGTCAATACGTTGCGACACAGCCGACGGATTATCGACTCTATGCCGCTCCTGCGGTGCGGCAGGACTGTCGGCGCCACTCACGCGCGTAGGCCAGGACGAGGCGACTTTTCGACAACTGCGATTGGCTAGTGTGCCGTACAAGCCGCATAACATGGCCGCTTCGATTCCGGCAGCATCAGGGCGAGGCATGGTTGCCGAACCAGACCCGGCTCGCATTTTTCAACGTGCGAACCGCTATCAATCCGTCGGCAGCGACCAGCTCGCGAAGATTAAAATCGCTTCAGCAACCGGTCGATGTAATCCAATTCGAACTGCGGGCGGAGCGGCTCGCCAAGCCTGCGGCGCAACTCCTCGAGAATCTCTCTCGCACGTTGCACATCGATCTCGTCCGGGACCTTTACCGATGTTCCAAGATCTGGCCCTTCGGTCCGTTGAGGACGGCCGAGCGGATCGAGCGGAGCATCGCCGCCGGGCCCCTGACCGAATTGCCGCATCTGGCGCATCATCTGCTCGGCCATCTGCTGCGCGCCCTGGCGAAGCTGCTCCAGCGCCTGCTGCTCGGCCCCGGTCGCACCATCCAGGTCACCCTGACGCAAAGCCCGCTCGGCCTCGTCCATCGAACGCTCGGCGCCATCGAGCTGCTGGGGGGATTGCATGCCGTTACGCTGCATCTGCTGACGCAACTGACCGAGGCGATCCCTGAGCTGTGCCTGCCGGTCACCGAGGCCGAGCCCGGGCTGCTGCCCCTGCCCCTGGCCCTGGCCTTGCCGCTGACCCGGCTCACGACCGCCCTGGCCGTTGCGCCCGGGCCGCTGGCCGCGCTGGCCCTGGCCCTGCTGACCCTGGCCAAACTGCTGGCCTTGCCGACCTTGACCCTGCTGACCTTGCCCTTGTTGCCCTTGTTGCCCTTGTTGGCCGTCCTGGCCTTGCTGATCTCGGCCCTGGCTCTCGCTAAACGTGTCGTCGAGAAGCTGCTGCTGCTTGCCGATGATATCGCCGAACTGGTCCATCATCTGCATCATCTGCTGGCTTTGCTGGCTCTGACCCTGACCCTGCGCCATCTGGCCGTTCTGGAGCTGCTCCAACATGTCGCGCAACTGGCTCAGCATCTGCTGCGCCTGATCGCGCGACCCCTGCTTCGCCATATTCTCGATGTCGCGCATCATGCGCTCGAGATCCTGCTGACGGATCACGTTATTGGGCGACATGTCCTTCGGGAACTCCATCGGCTGGTTCTGCGCCTGCCGCTGCATCTGCTCCATGAAGTTGTTCAGCGCTTGCCGTAGCTGATCCATCAGACGCTGGATCTCCTCGTCCGAGGCGCCATCCTGGAGGGCCTTGGAGAGTTCCTCCTGCGCCTCGCGGAGCGCTCGCTCGGCATCGGACAGGTCACCATCCTCGAGCCGCAGCGCGACGTGCCAGAGCTGGTCGACGACGCTTTTGGTGCCGGCGCGCGACTTGTCGCGCTTCAGGCGCCAAGCGGCGGACCTCAGCCCCAGGTAAGCACGCCGATCCTTGATGAAACCATCCGGCTCGAGTGTGATTGCATCGAGTGCGAATCCGACCGTATCGCGGTTGCGCGGGTCCTCGACCAGGAAGCGCCGCTGCTCGACGACGGCCTTTGCGATCGGGTTCTGGAAGCGTCGCTGGGGCAGGATGAGATCGATCGGCTGGCTCTTGCCGACCTGCCCGGCATGGTCCTTCGCCGACAGCGTGAGCTGAACCCGCGATCCGGCCCACGGATGGCCCGTCAGCTCGTGGTAGCTGAACGCCTCGCCGTCCTTCGCATTCGCCCGAGGCAGCCTCAAGCTCAATGCCGGCGGCCGCTCGAGCGGCGGTCGCGGTCCTTTGTTGGCCTTCGGCCGTGCCCAGCTGGTCGCCGGGTCGTCCGGTTGTGGCTTGGCACGCGTGATGCGGCCTTCGGCAGAGACAACGCCGTAGTCGTCGGACATCTTGTACGTCAGCTTAAGCGACCCTCGTGGCAGTCGCTGGGGCTCCTTGCTGAGCGCGATGGTCGGCGGCTTGTCGGGAACCACTCGCAGCACCCACGGCGGCGTTGCCAGCCCTACCACGCGAACCGTCGCGGACTTGCGCAACTCGATCCGAGTCTCGGCCACGTCGCTCTGCAGCGCGGGTGCAACATTGGGACTGCGATCGGCCACCTCGCGGAATGCCGGATCCTGGGGCTTGACCTCGATGCGCTCGGCCGCCGTTGCGCCCTCGCGTGTTACCTCGAGCACGAAACCCTGCGTTCCGGCGCCGCTCGCCCGTATGACAAGCTCGCTGCGCTCGGGTACCTCGATCTCACCCTTATCGTTCGTCCCGGCCGACGGCTGAGCACCTGACCGGGCCCCGTCCGCGAGGATCACCGGCGGGGCACCGGTGTAGCCGGGGGGCGTGACCCAGGCGTCGAGCCGCGCATTGACCGCGAGTGCTGGCGGACCCAATCGAATGGCCGCTCTCAGCCGATCCGCGGCACTATCGCCGACGAACCACAGCATGAGGCCGAGACCAAGGACCATGAGCGACCGGATAGCAAACGGATCGAGCAGGTCCGTCCGGGCTGCCGGCAATCCCACCTTGAGCTTGCCGAGCTGCCGCTCGATACGCGCCTTATGTTCCGTCCACAGAGCCTGCGTCGCGACGTTGTCCGTTGCGGCCGTCAGGTGGTCCTCGTAGCTGGAAGCCGGCCGATGGGGCACGCCCGAGCGCTGTTCGATGCGTCGGATCGCCGCTTCTCGTGTGGCCCCTGGCGTCCGTGCCAGCCAGACGACCAGACCCAGAGCGGCAATTCCAAAGGCACCCAGAAGCGCCAAATGCCCCAGCTCCGGCAACATCTGCCAGATGCCTGCCAGCGAAACGACGACGAACAGTCCAACGAGGCCGGCCAGCGCCCAAAGCCGCGGCCACAGACGTTCGAGCACCAGCGCCGCGCGGCTGAGCCGTACCTTGCGCTCGAACTCGGCATTGGGGACGGCCGAGGCCGCACGCGTTTCGCTCGTCATCGACGATTCCTTGAACTCGCCCCGAGTGTTGGCTCCAGCCAGCTCCCTCGCCCCTCGCGACATCCCTTATGACACACAATCGCATGTCGGGTCTCGCTTGACGAGCCCCCGGCGAGCCGCGCCGGATGGGTCGACCTGTTCACATTTGCTTCATCTAGGACGGCCACTGGGGCCGAAACGAGGCGCCGGGATGCCGGTTCCAGTATCTCACTCGGCCGCAAGGGCGACCGTCGCCTCGCGGGGGGCGAATGTTTCGGACGAGGCGATCGCCCACGCGTGGCGGAACTGCGGGTGGTCGGTCCCCGTCAGCAGCTCGCCCGGCCGCAGGATGCGGTACATCTCGGCAAAGCTCACGACACGATCCGGCGCCGCACGGCGCATGAAATGATGTGGGCCAAACTCGCGTGGATGATCGAGGCCGGCTGCCGCCACCAACTCAGCTAAAGTGTGCAGCGTCTCGCGATGGAAATTCGCGACCCGCTGGGCCTTGTCCGGAACGACGATGGCGCGGCTGCGCGAGGGGTCCTGGCTCGTCACGCCGGTCGGGCATTTGCCGGTGTGGCAGGTCTGAGCCTGGATGCAGCCGACTGCGAACATGAAACCGCGCGCCGAGTTGCACCAGTCGGCGCCCAACGCCATGGCCCGCGCAAGGTCGAACGCCGTGACGACCTTGCCCGAAGCGCCGATCCGAATGCGATCGCGCAGGCCGGTTCCCACCAGGGCCGAGTTCACGAAGGCGAGCCCGTCACGGAGAGGCATGCCGACGTGATCCATGAACTCGAGCGGAGCGGCACCCGTCCCGCCCTCCTTGCCGTCGACGACGATGAAATCCGGCGTGAGATCGGTCTCGAGCATCGCCTTGACGAGGGCCAGGAATTCCCAGGGATGGCCGATACAGAGCTTGATCCCGGCCGGCTTGCCGCCGGACAGGCGCCGCATCTCGGCGATGAAGCGCATCATTTCAACCGGCGTGGAAAAGGCCGAGTGATAGGACGGCGAGACGCAGTCCTGGCCGAGCGGCACGCCCCGAATGCGCGCGATCTCGGGCGTCACCTTCGCCGCTGGCAGCACGCCGCCTTGCCCCGGCTTGGCACCCTGGCTGAGTTTCAACTCAACCATTTTGATCTGCGGCGCCGACGCCGTCTCGGCGAACCGCTCGGGCGAGAACGAGCCGTCGGGATTGCGGGCGCCGAAGTAACCCGAGCCGATTTCCCATATGATGTCGCCGCCATTCTCGGCGTGGTAGGGCGAGAAGCCCCCTTCGCCGGTGTCATGTGCAAAACCACCAAGCTTTGCGCCTCGATTGAGCGCGCGTACGGCGTTGGCCGACAGCGAGCCGTAGCTCATTGCGGAAATGTTGAAGACCGAGGCCGAGTAAGGCTGCGTGCAGGTGGTGCCGCCGATCGTGACACGGAAGGGGTCGCTGGACACAGGACGCGGGGCCATGGAGTGGTGCAGCCACTCGAACTGAGTCTGGTAGACGTCGTACTGGGTGCCGAAAGGCCGCTTGTCCAATTCGCCCTTGGCGCGCTGATAGACAATCGCCCGCTTGTCCCGGCCGAAGGGCATGCCGTCCTTGTCGGTCTCGAAGAAGTACTGCCGCATCTCCGGTCGGATCTTCTCGAAGATGAACCGCAAGTGCGCGATGATGGGATAATTACGAAGGATGGCGTGGCGCGGTTGCAGCAGGTCTCGGACGCCGAGGGCGGCGAAAAATCCGAAAACGAGCAGTGGCGGCAAGACGAACACGTCCCAGCCAGGGAAAACAACGGCTGTAGCCCCCAGCGCAACCGAGCCCAGAATGGCCACGGTGACGGGAAGATAGCGCAAGGCGAATGCCAACTTCAGATGGCGCATCATTTCCCTCCAAGGGAGCGGCTTGGGCAGGTGATGCCGCTGCCGCCGCATCGATGATACGCAGTCTGCCTTACATATGTGACGAGCCTTGTAACAAATCCGCTAGAGCCAATCCGGCACCCGGTCCTCGCCGATCAGCTCTTCCCAGGTTTGCCGAGGCCGGACGACGGCATACGTTGCGCCCTTCACCAGAACCTCGGGCACGAGGCGCCGCGAGTTGTACGTCGACGACATGGCTGCCCCGTAGGCACCGGCTGTCATGAACGCCACGAGATCGCCGGGTGCCAGATCCGGCAGGTGCCGGGCCGCCGCGAAAGTGTCGCTCGTCTCGCAGATCGGTCCGACCACATCGTAGTCGTGGCGGAACGCGTCCGGCCCCGCTTGCCGGACAGTCCAGATATCGTGGAAGGCATCGTACATGGCCGGTCGCACGAGGTCGTTCATGGCGGCATCGACGACCACGAACGTCTTTTGTGCACGCTTGTTCAGATGGATCACGCGCGTCAGGAGCAATCCGGCATTGCCGACGATGATCCGCCCTGGCTCGAAGCCGAGTTCAACCCCTAACCCATGGAAGGTATTGCGCACCAAGGCCGCATACGAGTGAATGAGGTCCGCCCCGTGCACCACCGCTTCGCTCATCTCGTAGGGAATGCCCAGGCCGCCGCCGAGGTCGAGCCTCGACACGCGATGGCCTTGCTCCCGGAGGCGCAGGGTCAGCGCCCGCATCCGCCCGAAGGCGGCACCGAGGTCGTGCAGTGCGCGGATCTGGCTGCCGATGTGTACCGCGAGCCCTTCGACCTCGATGCCCGGCATGCCGGCTGCCACGGCATAGAGCCTCTCGGCCTCCTCGATGCTGACGCCGAACTTGTTGTCCGACGATCCGGTGGTGATCTTGGCGTGTCCGCCGGCGCCGACGTCCGGGTTGATGCGGAACACCACCGACTGGCGGCGTCCCTTGGCGGCCGTGACGCGCGCCAGCGCCTCGAGCTCTCCCGCCGTCTCGACGTTGATCTGGTAAATGCCAGTCGCAACCGCAAAAGCGAGTTCTTCCTCGGTCTTGCCGACGCCTGAGAATACGATGCGACCTGCCGGAATTCCGGCGGCGAGAGCTTTGCGGATCTCGCCTTCGGAGACGGTATCGGCGCCCGCGCCCAGTCCACCGAGCAACTTCAGCACAGCGAGGTTCGGGTTCGCCTTCATGGCGTAGAAGACGCGCGCATCAAGCCCCGACATGGCACCCGCGAAGGCCTCGTAGTGCCGCGTGATCGTTGCCGCCGAGTAGACGTAGACCGGCGTCCCGACCTCGGCCGCGATCGTCTCGAGGCTGACGTCCTCGGCATGGAGCGTCCCGCCCCGGTAGGTGAAGTGATGCATGGCCCGTCCGGCTCCGGTCGCACCGGGCCCGCGCCCGGCAGCTTTCGCGCCGACACTAAGCCGGTTCGCGCCGCGCCGCCAACGGGGCATACAGTCAAAGGTTTCTCGGCTGCAGCATCAGAAAAAATCGTTTGCCAGCGCTGTCGGCGCGCGGCCTCCTCGAACGTCTTTCAACCATGTGCCATCCGGAGACGCGCCGATGCAGTATGCGATCCTCTGCTACCACGACGAGAAGGTGGTCTGCGCCTGGTCGAAGGCCGAGGACGAGGCCGTCATGGCCAAGCTCATGGTCATCAACGAGCGCCTCGCACGCGAGGGTAAGCTCGGTCCCGTCGCCCGCCTGCTGCCGACCACAGCCGCGACGACCCTGAGGAAGGATCGCGACCCGCCGCTCGTGCTCGACGGGCCGTTCGCCGAGACCAAGGAGCAACTGCTGGGTTTCTACGTGATCGAGGCCGCGTCGCTCGACGAGATCCTCGACATTGCTAAAGAGTTGGGCGCGGCGAACCCCGGCGGCTCTTACGAAATCCGCCCCATCGGCTATTTCATCGACGGGAGAAAGCCAGGGTGACCGACCGGGACTGGATGAGCGCCGTCCTCGCCGCAGCCCGTCCGCGGGCGGTCGCGGCTCTCGTGCGCTACTTCCGCGATCTCGATACGGCCGAGGAAGCCTTCCAGGAGGCGTGCCTGCGGGCGCTGAAGACGTGGCCGGGGAATGGCCCACCTCGCGATCCGGCGGCCTGGCTCGTCATGGTTGCGCGCAACTCTGGCATTGATCAAGCACGGCGCGCACGCCGTCAGTCTCCGCTTCCCGACGACGACCGCGCCGTCTCCGATCTTTCGGACCACGAGGGCCCCGCCGTCGAACGGATCGATGCCGCCGACTATCGCGACGACATCCTGCGCCTGATGTTCATATGCTGCCATCCCGAGCTGCCGGCGACGCAACAGATCGCGCTCGCGCTGCGCATCGTCTCCGGATTGTCCGTCGCCCAGATCGCGCGTGCCTTCCTCGTCTCCGACGCGGCCATGGAGCAACGCATCACCCGCGCCAAGGCGCGCGTGGCCAAAGCCGCCCTCGCGTTCGAGACGCCGGGTGCCATCGAGCGTGCCGAACGCCTCGCGGCCGTCGCTGCCATGATCTATCTGTTGTTCAATGAGGGCTACACCGCGCCCGGACCCGGCAGCGACGACAAGACCGCGCTCGCTGAAGAGGCCATCCGCCTTGCCCGACTGCTCCTGCAACTTTATCCGACCGAGCCGGAGGTGATGGGGCTCCTCGCACTGCTCCTGCTTCAGCATTCGCGCGCTCACGCGCGCTTCGACGCCAACGGCGAATCCATTCTGCTCGCCGATCAGGACCGCAGCCTCTGGCGCAAGCCGCTGATCGCGGAAGGTCTCGCGCTCGTCGACAAGGCGATGCGCCATCTCCGCCCCGGCCCCTATCAGATCCAGGCCGCAGTTGCCGCACTGCATACGCGGGCCGCCAGCGCCGAGGATACGGACTGGGGCCAGATCGATCTGCTTTACGGCGCGCTCGAGCGGATGACGCCGTCTCCTGTGATCACGCTCAATCGCGCCGTCGCCGTGGCGAAAGCGCGTGGTCCTGCGGCGGCACTCGACATGATCGAGCCCATCGCCGAGTCGCTCGCCGGCTATTTCTATTTTCACGGCGCGCGGGGCAGCTTCCTGGCTGAACTCGGCCGCACGAAAGAGGCGCGCGAGGCATTCGGGCGCGCCATCTCGCTGGCGCGTTCGCCGGCGGAAGCCGCGCACGTGCGGCGCGAGATCGACCGGCTGGCAGTTTCTGCGGCGCGCGGCAATGCCACCAGTGAAGGAGTAGAGAAATAATTGCCGGAAGCTGTCGGTCTGGCGTCGAGCCGGACGTCCTAGCGAAAACGACACCGCAGCTCAGAGAAGGGTCCCTGCCATGAGCGACTATACTGGCAAGTACGTCGACGGGTTCGTGCTTCCCGTGGCCGCCAGCCGCCTCGAAGACTACAAGCGCATCTCCGAGGAGATGGCTCGGTTGTGGAAGGAACACGGCGCGCTCGAGTACGTCGAATGCATCGCCGATGACGTCAAGCCGGGCAAGGTCACGTCGTTCCCCCAGGCCGTCGATCTGAAGCCGGGCGAGATCGTCGCGTTCTCCTGGGTGCTCTACCGCTCGCGCGAGCATCGCGACGAGGTGATGGCCAAGGTCATGGACGACCCGCGCATGAAAGGCATGGACAAGAACGCGATGCCCGTCGACGGCATGCGCATGTTCTGGGGCGGCTTCAAGGTGCTGTTGGCGGCTTGATTGCGAACACGTGAGGAGACTCCCATGCTGACCCTGCTCGCCTCTATCGCCATCGCGGCCGTCATTGCTGTTGGGATCGTACTCATCCTCGCGGCTCGCCGGCCGAATACGTTCGGGTATGAGCGATCGACCGTCATTCAGGCACCGGCCGAGGCGATCTTCCCGTTGCTCGCGGATCCGGTCGCCTTCAATACCTGGAACCCGTTCAACGAGGACCCGTCGATAACCGGCACCTACAGTGGGCCGTCGCGTGGTCCTGGTGCTCGCTACACGTTCGCGAGCAAGGGCGCCGGCACCGGCTACACGGAAATCGTCGAGGAGGAAGCGCCGCGCCGGCTCGGCATGCGCCTCGTCATGACGAAGCCGATGGCGTGCGACAACCACATCGAGTTTCGCCTCGAACCCGTCGCCGGCGGAACGCGGGTCAGCTGGGCCATGTCCGGACCGATGACCTTCATGGGCAAGGTGATGAACCAGGTCATCGACTGCGAAAAGATGTGCGGCAAGCAATTCGACAAGGGGCTCGGCAAACTGAAGGCTCTCGTCGAGCGCGAGCACGCGACGGCATGACGTGGATGATCAGGAGACGATAGAGATGGAATCGATTCCTCCCAGGGACGAGCATCGCTGGCTGCAGCGACTGGTCGGTGACTGGACAGCCGAAACAACGTGCAGCATGGGTCCCGACCTTCCGGTGAGCGTCAACAAAAGTCGGGAAACCGTGCGTGCTGTGGGTGACTACTGGGTCGTGATCGATACCGAGGGCGAGATGCCGGACGGTGCGCCGTTCAGCATGCGCGTGCAGCTCGGCTACGATCCGGAACTCGGGCGCTTCCGTGGCACCTGGATCGGCTCGATGATGCCGATGCTCTGGGTCTATGACGGCGAGCTCAACGAGACGCGCACCGTGCTCACACTCAAGGCGCGCGGCCCGAGTTTCGCGGGCGACGGTTCGGTCGCCGACTACGAGGACATCATCGAACTGACGCAAAGCGGAGAGCGCAGCTTCCGCTCACGCGTGATGATGCCTGATGGAACCTGGAACGAGTTCATGCGCGCCACCTATCAGCGCCGCGATTGAGTTCGCCCCAGCGAAGGAGAGCCCGGTGCCGCGCGTCGTCTTCACGCCCAATATCCAGCGTCACGTCGAATGCCCCGAGACGAACGTGCCGGGCCGGACGGTGCGCGAGGTGCTGGACAACGTGTTCGCCGCCAACTCGCGAGCGCGCAGCTACGTGCTCGACGACCAGGCCGCCCTCCGCCGGCATATGACGGTCTTTCTCGACGGCGAGCTGATCCGCGACCGCACGGGGCTCAGCGACCCGGTGGGCGAGGCCTCGACCGTCTACGTCTTCCAGTCCCTCTCCGGTGGCTGAACCGACAGGAGCACGCATCATGCCCGACACGCTTCTCGTTTCCACCCGCAAAGGATTGTTCACCGTCGCGCGCACGGGCGGCGGCTGGCGAATCTCAGCTGCCGACTTCCTCGGCGACAACGTCTCACTGGCGCTCGCCGATTCCCGCGATGGCCGGCGCTACGCAGCTCTCGATCACGGCCATTTCGGCGTCAAGATGCACCGCTCAACCGACGGTGGTGGCTGGGAGGAGATCGCGACGCCGGTCTATCCCGCCAAACCCGAGGGCTACGAGGAGCTGGACATGTGGGGCCGTCCACTGCCGTGGTCGACCGTGCGGGTGTGGGCGCTCGAAACCGGGGGCATCGACGAGCCCGGCACGATCTGGTGCGGAACCATTCCCGGCGGCCTTTTCCGCTCGCGCGACAGCGGAACGAGCTGGCAGATGATGCGCTCGCTCTGGGACCATCCACTGAGAAGCAAATGGATGGGCGGCGGCGCCGACCTTCCGGGATTGCATTCGATCATCGTCGACCCGCGCGACAGCCGCCGGGTTTTCGTCGCGGTCTCGACCGGCGGCATCTGGTTCACGGAGGACGGCGGCGAGACCTGGGCCCAGCGCGGCGAGGGCATGCGCGCCGACCATGTACCGCCCGAACTCACGCACGCACCCATCGCGCAGGACGTGCATTGTCTCGTGCAGTGTCCTTCGGCGCCCGATCGCTTCTGGGTGCAACACCACAACGGCATCTTCATCTCGTCGGACGAAGCGCGCACGTTCACGGAAATCCGAGAGGCGGGCCCCTCGGTGTTCGGCTTCCCGGTGCGCGTCCATCCGAAAGAGCCGGACACGGCCTGGTTCGTGCCGGAGATCAAGGACGAGAAGCGGATTCCGGTCGGGGGGAAGCTCTGCGTCACGCGGACTCGCGACGGCGGACGCACTTTCGAGACGCTGTCGCGTGGCCTGCCGCAGGACCACGCCTACGACGTCGTCTATCGGCATGCGCTGGCGCTTGACGAGACAGGCAGTCGATTGGCGATGGGCTCTACCACTGGCGGCCTGTGGGTCAGCGAGGATCAGGGCGACAGCTGGGCTCTGATCAGTCACACGCTGCCGCCCGTCTACGCGGTGCGGTTCGCGTGAGCGTCACCGCGACGGAAAGCCCGGTAGCGCCGCCATGCCGGGTGATCGAACGCCGAGCGCTTTGAACCGCGTCCCCATCCCTTGCGGCGCCATCAGCCGCGCGATGGCCAATTCGATCTCGCCCGCCCGCGAGGGATTGGCTGCCATCAAGCGCGAGGCCCGCTCCGCAATGCCGAGGGCACCGAGCCACTCGGCCTGAGTGACGAGCGGCTCGACCGCAAGGCCTGTCGCGTGGAAGGCAGCCGACGCTGCCGCGAAGTCCACCTGTGTCGTGAGGTCAGCCTCGCCCGGAGAGGTCAGCGGGTGCTCGGCGCGGTGCTGGCGCACCGCCTGCAAGGTGTCGCCGAACCCGCTCGCCTCGTGGCCGTAGTCGATGAAAAGGCCCGCGAACGGTCCGCTGGACGCGATCCTGGCGGCGGCTTCCGTCACGGACGCAAGGTCGCGAAGCTCGATGATGTCGCCGGCTGTGGCCCGGTCCGCGAACGCGGGCAGCGCTCCGCTCCATGACGTCTCAGCCGAGCCGAAATCGAGCCGGCCCGATGGGTCGAGACGAACCACGCGCTCCCGCCAGCCGCCCTCTTGGCGAACCAGTTGAACGACCGGGAGCACATCCAGCAGCTCGTTGGCGAGGATAATGGTGGGGCCCGGCGATAAGTCTGAGATGTCCGGCAGCCACCGTACGGCAGCGCCAGATTGACTTAACGTGGCCCGCTGCGTCTCGGTCAGTACGGGGCTCGGCTCGACGAGCACGACGTCCGCCGCCTCGGCGAAGCCGGGCACTCGGCGCGCAGCCCTGATCGCGTCGGCCATCATGGTGCCGCGGCCCGGTCCGACCTCGACGAGTTGGAACCGGGACGGTGCCCCCATCTGTCGCCACACGACCGCTGCCCAAAGCCCAATCAACTCGCCAAACACCTGGCTGATCTCGGGGGCCGTCACGAAATCGCCTTGCGTCCCTATGGCCTGCCGCGTCCGGTAATAGCCATGTGTCTCGTCGCCGAGGCATGCCGCCATGAAATCTGCGACCGGGATTGGCCCATCGCGCGCGATGCGTGCCTTCAATGCCAACGCCAGCGGCGTCTCGCGGCGTGCCTCGGGATCGTAGCTCATCGACACTGCGTTCATCACGCCTCGGCCCGCCGGCGCGGCAAGAGCCACATTGCCACGCCACCGACGATCACCATCGGGATCGAGTACAGCATGCCGGAGGTCAGCACCGTCGAGCCCAGCACTCCGCTGTAGTCCTCCTTGAAGAATTCGCAGACGATCCGAAAGGCGCCGTAGCCTGCGAGAAACGCCGCACCCGTAAGGCCCGGAGTCGCGAGCGAGCCCCGGCCATGGGTCAACCAGCGCAGCACGAGAAAAAGGACGAGCCCCTCGAGCGCAGCCTCGTAGAGCTGGACGGGATGACGGGGCAGTGGACCCGCGCCGGGGAACACCATCGCCCATGGCACCTCGCTGGTCCGACCGATGATTTCCGCATTGATGAAATTGGCCGTGCGACCGAAAAACAACCCGAACGGCACGGCGGCGGCCACCAGATCCATCACGCTCAGGGCGTTGACACCCTGCCGGCGCGCGAACAGCCACATCGCAACGATGCTGCCGACGAGGCCGCCGTGGAAGGCCATGCCGCCTTGCCAGATCTTCAGAATTTCGAGTGGATCGCTGAGATAGTGGCCGGGCTCGTACAGCAGGATGTGACCGAGGCGACCGCCGATCACCACGCCCAGCGCCACCCAGACGAACAGGTCGTCGGCGAGATCCGGCACGAACGGCGGCTTTCGTTCGCGCCAGAGTCTATCGGTCGCAAGGAGCCGTTTGATATAGAGCCAACCGAGCAACAGGCCGGTCACATACGCGAGGCCGTACCACTTGATGGCGACCGGACCGATCGCGAACGCGACGGGATCGATGGCCGGGTACGGAATTGCCAGTCTGCTCATTTGCCCCTCGCATTCCTTTGCCGTGCCCGTTGCTCGACGAGCCGGCGCTCCGTGTCAAGGTGACCGGCTCGCCGGGCTTGATCCGCGCCGCCATGCTTCCCATAGTCCAAATGACACCCCTCAACACCTGGAAGGCCCCGGAACGCACATGACACAGTCCAGCAACCGTGTACTCGACGAGTTCGCAAGGCTGATGACCGACGCAGCCGGAGCCGCGCAGGGCGTTCGTCGCGAGATGGAGACGCTGATGCGCGCCCAAGGCGAGCGCTTGCTGCGCGAGATGGACGTCGTCTCCCGCGAGGAGTTCGAGGCCGTCAAGGCCATGGCCCGAAAGGCGCGCGAGGAGAATGACACGCTGACTTCGCGTCTCGATGCGCTCGAAGCCGAGCTGCGCGCGCTCAAGGGTGCATGATCATCGCGCAGGGTGACTGCGAGCCTCTTTCGACGCGCCTTGCGGCAGCCACAATCCATCCACAGACGATCCACAGCTCGTGCACAGCCGTCGCGCGCGGGAAGGGTTGGAATGGCACGGAATCAGGGGCTTTCGCGCGCTCCTGGCTTTGACGGTGGAGAAGGGCCGGGCTGCCTTGCGACTCGTGCCCACGTCCGCTTAGGTCTCGCTCGACCAGAGCACCTCAGCGGCGATGAACCGACGCCGGTGCGAGAGGAGTGGAATCATCGATGGCTACCGCCGAAGCCGGATACGCTCGCATGACAAATCCCGTCGATATCGTCGAGCAGGTCGCCGCAGCCCATGATTGGCCGACGGAGCGGACCAACGAAGACGAATTGACGATGACCATCGCCGGGACCTGGGCCGACTACCATGTCTCGCTCAACTGGCGGGCAGACCTCGAGAGCCTGCACATCGCCTGTGCTTTCGACTTCAAGGTCCCGGACACGCGCCTGAACGAGATCTACCGTCTCGTCGCGCAGATCAACGAGCAGCTCTGGCTCGGCCACTTCGACATCTGGGCCGGCGAAGGGCTGATCATGTATCGCCACGGCCTGATGCTGAATAGCGCCACTGCCAACCCCAGTCAGTGCGAGGCCCTGTTGCGATCAGGTCTCGAGGCCTGCGAGCGCTATTATCAAGCGTTCCAGTTCGTGGTGTGGGCCGGGAAGGATTCTCGGCACGCGCTGGCCTCGGCCATGTTCGAGACCGAGGGACGCGCCTGAGTGTGTCCGACGATGGGGGCCTTGGCTTCGACGTCCGGTGGCGCTCAAGCGGCCACCGACTCCTTATGGCGGACTTGGGCCTCGGCGACCAGACGATGCAGCTTGGTCTGTCCGTCAGGTGTGACCATGCCGGCCGAGAGGATGATCTTGGCCGCATCTTCCATTGTCATGTCGATGGCCGTGACCCTGGATCGCGGTACGAACACCGTAAAGCCCGATGGCGGCATAAGGTGGGTCGGCATGAACACAGCGATCAAATCCTCGTCCGGGGCGACAGCCGCTATCGGGGCTGCGACACCGCCGGTAATGAACACCAGGGCATAAATGCCTGGCGAGGGAAACTCCATTATCGCCACCTTCTGGAACGCCTGCTCGGGCCCTGTCGCGGAGACCACGGATTCGAACAGTTGCTTCGTGCCGCGATAGAGATTGCGCACGATCGGCATGCCATTGAGCATGCGCTCACCGGCATCGATCAGGGTTCGTCCGATCAAATTGGCGGCCAGCGCACCGATCAACACCAAGGCAATGAACGCGAACACGAGTCCGGCGCCGGGTACTGCAAAAGGCAGGTACGTGTCAGGGTTGTAGAGCCGCGGGATGTACGGCTTCACCCAGTTGTCGACCATGTGGATGATCCACCACGTCACGTAGAGCGTGATGGTCAGTGGACCGACGACGACGAGGCCTGTCAGAAAATGATACCTGAGGCGGGCGCCTAGCGACATGCGGGGCAGTGGGGGTGGTGTCGTCGAAGGCAACATGTTCTGGCGCGCGCTACGTTTCGTCGCCTGAGCCTCCAACCGAGCCCGGCGCCGACGCGTACGCCGACCAACCCTCGCCTCGCCATCCTCCATCCCAACACTCCAGGCGTCCCACTGCCACTGGCAAGGATGCACTCGCGGCTACCGACGTTGCAAAACGCATGTAGCACAAAATGCTCGGGCGAGTCCGCCCAGCGCGGAGCCGCATCGGAAGTAATACATCGGCAACGCAGAGATCCCGGTGCCTGAAATTGGAGCATGGCGAGATCGGTGCCAGCGGCCTTCGATTATGCAGCATCGCGATGATCCGCCTTCACGCAGCGCTGACGGGACGCCGCTCAAGACGACTGCAGGCGCGCCACGCGGCCGGCAACTTGTCGACGTCCGGATCGGAGCAATGCTGTCCACAGCAATTGACGAGGCTCGCTGTTGGAACAAGCAGCATCGGCTGCGGTCCTAGCCATCGATCGGGCGCCCGTAGGCAGTCTGATCCAACGCTGCCCGACGAATATCGGTCTTACCGATCGAGCACCATGCAATCCATGCGCTTGTCACGCAGCGTGGCACAGATCGACAACGCCTCCGTCGGCTCGACAAACGAACCGATTCGCACGCGGTAGAAACGTCCCATGTTGCCGTAGACGTCCTCGACAATCTCGAAGTTGCGCTGGCCCAGCACCGCGGGCTCTTCCTCGCGAACCTTCGCCATCATCTCCTCGGCCTCAGCCTTGGTCCGCACTGCCGCAAGCTGCAACCGATACGTCCCTGCAGGTGTTGCCTGAGCCGGCATCTGCGGCTGCATCGACGGCGCCACGAGAGCGGCCGTGCGCACGGGAGGTGTCGTCTGGGGACGTGCGGCCGCTTCGATCCTCTGCGGTTCGGAGCTGCTCACGGCCGGAGTGGTCGAGCGTGGCCTCGTCGAGCCGACGGACGCTGTCGTCGTTGGTGCTTCCGAAGACGCGCCACCACCGAACAATCCCGAGAAGAATCCCGTGAGGGTGCCGTTCGATGCGGCTGGCGGCGTGGCGTCTGCTGCGTCCCGTGACTCTCTTTCCCTTGAGTCGCTTCGGTCGGCGGGAGCCGTGGCCGTCCTCAGGGGCAGAGGGGCAGTCGCAACGATCGCGGGAGTCGCGGCGCCGACCGACGCTTCCGGCTTTGCACTCGTCCGGGCGACCGTCGTCGATTGGTTCCAGGCCGATGGCTGTGTGGTGGGCGAAACCTTCGGTTCGGTCCTCGGCACCTCCGGCTCGGACAGCACAGACCGGGCGACCGTCAACTGTCGCGGTGCCTCGCGCTCGACAGGTGGCTGCGAAGGCTCAACAGGCCGTGCGGCAGCAACGGGTGATGGCGCGGGGGCGACGGGCGGAGCGGGCAACGGGGCCGGTGCAGCAATGACGGGGCTGGTCTTTGCGAGCCCAGCCTGCTCCATCGCCTTGCCGCGCGCCATCGTTGCCGACGCACGCTCGTTACCCTGCAGTCCGCCCTTTACCCACAGCGCACTTTCGAGATCAGCGAGCGCTTCGGCCGGGCGGCCCTGGCCGAGGTAGGCTTCGCCGCGGATCGCAAGTGCCCGCGCGGTGCTGCGCGGGTCCTTGCTTGAAGAAGTGAGCACCGAATCGGCCAGTTGCTGTGCGACGGAGGCCTTCCCCTCGTCGAGTGCGCGCCGAGCCTTGTCGAGCGGCGCGTCGGCATTCGAACCACCAGCTTGTGAGCCAGCCGCAGCTTTCGCAGCCTTCTTGGAGGTTTTCGCCTTCGCAGTCTCAGCTCGATCCTGGGCAGCAGCCACGACCACGGTGCCAGCCGCGATGCCTAGAGTGGCCGCCGCCATGACGAACGTACGGACTATGCGCATCATGGCTTCCCCTTGCGTGATTCGCCACGTTTCCCCAACGCACGAGCCTATTCATGATCGCAAGAATGCGGCAAGTGGACGACACAACGCTAATCCGCCGCAGAGCAAAACCTGCGATCTACGCTTGCGAATCGCTCTACTCGACCGTCACCGACTTCGCCAAATTGCGCGGCTGGTCGACATCGGTGCCCATCAGAACCGCCGTGTGGTAGGCGATCAGCTGCATCGGCAGGGCATAGACGATCGGGCTTGCGAAGGGGTGGACGAGCGGCATGCGGATATGTGCCGCCACCGGGCAGCCGATGGCTTCCGGGTCGGCGTTCGAGACAAGAACGATCCGCCCGCCTCTGGCTGCCACTTCCTGCATGTTGGACACAGTCTTCTCGAAGAGATCGTCCACGGGCGCCACTACGACCACGGGTACGTTCTCGTCGATGAGTGCGATCGGACCGTGCTTCATCTCGCCGGCTGCGTAGCCTTCCGCGTGGATGTAGGAGATCTCTTTCAGCTTGAGCGCTCCCTCCAGCGCCAGCGGATAAGAGAGGCCGCGCCCCAGATAGAGCACATCGCGGGCCTTCGACATCCAATGCGCCAGCTCGTCGTAGCGACGCTCCTCGCGGAGCAGCGTCGACATATGACGCGGAACCTCGAGCAAGGCCTTGACCAGCTCGCGCTCACGCTCGTTGCTGAGCTGGCCCCGGGCCCGGGCCATCGCCAGAGCGAGGCACGCCAGCGTGGACAGCTGGCAGGTGAAAGCCTTCGTCGATGCGACCCCGATCTCGGGACCCGCCAGCGTCGGCAGCACAACATGGCTCTCACGCGCGATCGTCGATGAACGGACGTTGACGACCGAAGCGATGGTCTGACCGGCCGCCTTGCAATAGCGCAGCGTCGCGAGCGTATCGGCCGTCTCGCCGGACTGGGAGACGAAGACGGCAAGACCATTGTCCGGAAGCGGCGCTTCGCGGTAGCGCAGCTCCGAGGCCACGTCGATCTCGACCGGGATACGGGCGTAACGCTCAAGCCAGTATTTGGCGACGAGGCCGGCGTAGTAAGCGGTGCCGCACGCCGAAATCGTCACGCGGGAGATCTTGGCGAGATCGATGCCGAGATCCGGAAAGCGGACTTCCCCAGCCGCCATGTTCATGTAATTCGACAAGGTGTGGCTGATGACTTCGGGCTGCTCGTGGATCTCCTTGAGCATGAAGTGACGATGATTGCCCTTGTCGACGAGGAAGCCCGACGCCTGGCTGGTGATCATCGGCCGGTCGACGCGACGCCCTTGGCGGTCGCGGATCTCGACGCCCTCGCGGCTGAGAATCGCCCAATCACCCTCGTCGAGATAGGTGATGCGATCCGTGAAGGGTGCCAACGCGATGGCATCCGAGCCGAGATACATCTGGCCGTCGCCGTGTCCTACGGCCAGCGGGCTGCCCTCGCGGGCGCCGATCATCAGGTTGTCATGGCCGGCAAAGATAATCGCCAATGCGAACGCCCCCCGCAGCCGCATCAGCGCATTCCTGGTCGCGGCGATGGGGTCGGCGCCCTTGCGCATCTCGTAGCTTATGAGATGGGCGATCACCTCGGTATCCGTGTCCGAGGTAAAAACCGCTCCAGCGCGCGTCAGCTCGTCCTTGAGTTCGCGAAAGTTCTCGATGATTCCATTATGGACGACCGAGACGTTTTCCGACATGTGCGGATGGGCGTTGCGTTCGCTCGGCGCGCCGTGCGTCGCCCAACGGGTGTGCCCGATACCGGCGAGCCCGTTCAACGGTTCTCGAGTGAGCCGATCGCTCAGGTTGCGCAGCTTGCCTTCTGCCCGCCGCCGCTCGAGGTGACCGTTTTCCACGGTCGCCACGCCGGCCGAGTCATAGCCGCGGTACTCCAGCCTGCGCAGCGCGTCGACAAGATCGACCGCGACGGGCTTGGTTCCGAGAATTCCGACAATTCCGCACATTTCGCAGATCCTTCGAGTAACGATCGCTAACCGGGAGGTCCGCTCGCGTTGCCACGCCTCCTCACTGATAGTTCCGCAGGCGCCGCAATGCAATTCTCACGCCGTGTGGCGCATCCAAGGGCGAGAACCGGCACGAACGCGCAAGCGCCGACTCAAAGCCGGCACCGACTCTTCCATCCAGGGAAAGCTTCGCTCAAGACACGTTGCGTTTCAGCATCTAACGAGCCCGTCGCTGCAAGCGGCCTATTTCGCGCTCGCTCCCGCCTTACGTCGCTGCATCATGGTGCGGAATTTCGCGGCCCAACCCGGCCTCTCCGACTGCTCGGGACGGGTGATGGCAAGGGCGTCGGCCGACACGTCCTTGGTTACGACGCTGCCGGACGCGACGTAGGCGCCCTCGCCGATTTTGACAGGTGCCACCAGCGAGGAATTCGAGCCGATAAAAGCCCGCGCGCCAATTGTGGTCTGGTGCTTGAAATAACCGTCATAGTTGCAGAAAATGGTTCCAGCACCGATGTTTGCGCCAGCGCCGACTAAGCCATCGCCAATGTAGGCGAGATGGCTCGCCTTGGCACCGGCCTCCATCCTAGCGTTCTTAACCTCGACGAAGTTGCCGATGTGTACGTCGGGACCAATGTCGGCGCCCGGACGGATCCGGGCGAAGGGACCGATCTCGGCTCCGGCCCTGATGACAACTCCGTCGCGGCTCTTCTGGTCGAAGCCCTGGATGTGGGTATTCGCCTTGATGATCACCCGATCCTCGACGGTGACGCCGCGACCGAAGAATACGTTCGGCTCGATCAAGACGTCCTTGCCGATCCTCGTGTCGTGACTGAACCAGACGGTTTCCGGAGCAATGAGAGTTACCCCGCTCCGCATGACCTCCAGACGGCGTTCTTCCTGCCAAACTCGCTCCGCCACGGCCAATTGATCGCGCGAATTGACGCCCATGACCTCACGCTCCGGGCATTCAACTGCGACCGCCCGGAGACCGTCAGCGCGCCCTATCTCGACAGCGTCGGTCAGATAATACTCACCCTTGGCATTCGCATTGCCGATCCGGTCGAGTAGCGACACCAGTGCCGGCGTGCGGAAGGCCATGACGCCGGAGTTGCAGAAGCCAATCGACCGCTCTCCCGCCGTCGCCTCCTTCTCTTCGCGTATCGCCAGGAGATTGCCCGCCCCATCCATAACCAGACGCCCGTAGCCCGACGGATCTGCGGGGCGAAAGCCCAGCACAGCGAGGGTCGCGCCATCGTCGAGCGCCGCTCTGAGGCGCTTCAGGGTCTTCCCCGTTATCAACGGCGTGTCGCCATAGAGCACAATCACATCGCCCTTGTGACGCTCCAGGACGCGCCGCGCTGCGAGCACGGCATGCCCTGTGCCGAGTTGTTCTTCTTGAACCACAACCTCGATGTCGTCGGCCTCGCGGCGAGCCTCACGCGCCACCGCTTCCATAGCCGGCCCCACGACAATCGCGGTGATCCCCGATCCGGCCGCACGCGCTGCGTGCAGCACGTGATCGACCATCGCCATGCCTGCGATCGGATGGAGCACCTTAGGAAGTGACGATTTCATGCGCTCGCCCTTGCCGGCGGCAAGAACGATGGTCAGCAGCGGGTGCATGTTCAAATCCCCAATCTCGAAGCCGGACCCACCGAGCTGGCAGCGGCTTGCGCCGTGGCAAAACGCCAACTGCATATACCATCCGGAAAACCCCGGCGAGGGGTGACGAGGCGTACGCCCACAGCCTTTGATTGAGGCGGGCACGCTCCGCAACGGGCCCGCACCGGAGTCCTTTGCCCGCGCGGCGTGTTGGCCGTGCCCACTGCGCCATGAGGCCTCGCACGTACCACGACGGCAAGTTATGATTTAGCTGGTGTCGGCGATATGAACCGAACTAAGCGGCGGGGCGACTCAGAGCTGACTGGCGTTGAACGTGTCGCAGTCTCGGATCTGGGCCGTTTCGAGCCCTTTACGGAACCAGCGAACCCGTTGTGCGGACGAGCCATGGGTGAAGGCATCCGGCACCACACGACCAGACTGTTGCCGTTGGATCATGTCGTCGCCGATCGCGGCCGCGGCGTTCAGGCCTTCCTCGATATCGCCGGGCTCCAGCCTGTTCTTGAGCTGATGGTTGAGTGCGGCCCAAACCCCGGCCAGGCAATCCGCCTGCAATTCCATCCGCACCTGGATCTGGTTTGCGTCCCGCTCCGAACGTGCCTGCTGCTTGGCCATCTGCACCTTCTCGGAGATCCCGAGTAGAGTCTGCACGTGATGGCCGACTTCGTGTGCGATGACGTAGGCTTGGGCGAAATCGCCCGGTGCTTTGAACCGCCGCTTGAGCTCCTCGTAGAAGGTCAGGTCAATATAGATCTTCTGGTCCAGCGGGCAGTAGAAGGGCCCCATCGCCGCCTGCCCCGTGCCGCATGCGGTCGGGAACGCGCCCGAGAAGACGACGAGCTTAGGCTCCTTGTACGTGCGCCCGAAGGATTGGAAGATCCGATGCCACACGTCCTCGGTGTCGGCGAGCACGCGGCCGACGAACTTCTTCATCTCATCCTGGCTAGGGTCGACCTGCTGGCCACGGCCCGGAATCTCGAAGGGATCGCGGCCACCCGCTTGCGGCCCCGGGTCGGCCTTGGGAAACTGCGGAAACTGGATGCCTCCTCCGCCGCCTCCGCCACCGCCACCTCGCAGGATGTCCAGCGGATTGACGCCGAAGAACAACATCAGCGCGCCGATGATCAGTAGCGTCGTCAAGCTGAAACCGCCGCGACCGCCACCACCCATCGGTATCGGAATGCGCATGCCGCCCCGCCCGAACGGGGAACCGCCGCTTTCGCCGCGGCGATCCTCAAGATTCTTGCTTTCCCGATCCCGATCGTCGTAGCGCATGGCGCATACCTTCATCTGCGCGAGCCCTTGGCGCTATACATCGCGCCGGCCCACAGTTCGTGATCGAATTCAGCACGCTAGCTACCCCCAGACAAGGGCAAAGCGCTACGCATTGAGCGCGATTTCGTCATTGCCCTCGCGGAGCCCGGTCCGAAACGCCCAAACGGCTGTCATCCGAGGATGACAGCCGTCGTTGGCAGCGCCGATCAAGCCGCTTAGTCTTGGTTCAGGCCATGATTTACTCGACGGAGCGCTTGACGTCGCCTGAGATTTTCTGTGCCTCGCCTTTGACCTCCTGAGCGACGCCCCTGGTCTCGAGTTCGCGGTCGCTCAGCGCGCGGCCGGCCGCCTGCTTCGCTCCGCCGACAACGCTGTTGTAGTTGCCGGCTACTGTATCGGCAGTGCTCGACTGGCGTCCCTTGTCGACTGCGTTGCCCGCTGCATCGGTGGCATCGGATATCGCGTCCTTGGCGGCGCCCAGGGCCTTCTGGGATTCACCCTTGACCTCTTGCGCGAGGCCCTCGGCCTCGAGCTTCTCCGAGCCGACGGCGCGGCCCACAACCTGCTTCGCGCTGCCGACCGCGTCGTTGTAGTAGCCTTTGATCTTGTCGCTCGTTCCAGACATCCCGATAGCTCCTGTCCAAGACTGTTCGGTTGCGCACGCAGCAACCAAACTCCGGGGTGCTCGGGCAGTTCCTCCTCAGTCCGATTGTTTGGCGACCAGCGCTTTCGGGTCCAATTTCGACTTGCCGGTGCGCGGCGGCGAGCGGAGCAGAGCACGCACGCCGCGCGAGGCGACAACCTCGCCGTCGT
>JALHMC010000040.1:29410-36767 GCA_022844225.1 Hyphomicrobiaceae bacterium
TCCTCCTCAGTCCGATTGTTTGGCGACCAGCGCTTTCGGGTCCAATTTCGACTTGCCGGTGCGCGGCGGCGAGCGGAGCAGAGCACGCACGCCGCGCGAGGCGACAACCTCGCCGTCGTTGGCGTAGGCCTCGTGATTGCGCTCGATATCCTTCAGCTCGTAAAGATAGTTGACCATCAGGCCATGGCCTTCGCGCAAACCTTTCTCCGAGACATCGCCCAGCCAGTTGATGCGCTCGAGGCGCGCCCCGTTCCCGAGGTGGAAGCGGGCGACGGGATCTATCGGCCGATTGTCGTGGCTTCGCGCCTGCAGAAAATAGTGCGCCGCGAGCGCCAGCAAAGTCGGCTTCAGCGCCTCGGCCTCCTCGGGGTCGTCGAGCCAGCCTGGATCACTCAGCATCTGCAGAGCGAGCCGGTCGGCGTCTGTCACGATCCGAGCGCCTTCGTCAGCCACCGCCCGGTCAAGCCAGCGCGCGAATGTCGGCACCGGCGACAGCGTGACGAATGTCTTGAGTTGCGGTTGCTCGCGGGCGAGTTCCTCCACGACCTGCTTGATCAAGAAGTTGCCGAACGAGATGCCTCGCAGTCCCTCCTGGCAATTGGATATCGAATAGAACACCGCCGTCGATGGGGCAGGACGCGGCTCGCTCGCCGCCGGTGCCGGGCCTCCGATCAGGTCCTGGATGTGGCCGGGCACATCGCGCGTCAGGGCGACCTCGACGAAAATCAATGGCTCGTCGATCAGAGACGGATGAAAGAAGGCGAAGCAGCGCCGGTCGGCCGGCTCGAGTCGCCGGCGGAGATCCTCCCAGCCCTGTATCTCGTGCACAGCCTCGTAGCGGATGATCTTCTCGAGGATTACCGCCGGCGTCTGCCAGTCGATCCGGCGCAGCACAAGGAAGCCTCGGTTGAACCACGACGCGAAC
The DNA here is from genome assembly GCA_022844225.1 of Hyphomicrobiaceae bacterium. Lineage (GTDB taxonomy): Bacteria > Pseudomonadota > Alphaproteobacteria > Rhizobiales > Hyphomicrobiaceae. The sequence goes on from JALHMC010000040.1 coordinate 30,336, forward strand.
AGGTGCGCCATGTCGTCGTCGACCGCATTGAAGCCCGGCTCGCCCTTCAGGATGCGGAACAGATCGCGTCGCATCGCAACTATCTCGGCCGTGGCGCCGGGTGCCAGATTGAGGCGCCTGAAGAACTCCTGGCGCGGGCTTTCGACGGCATCGCGCAACTGGAGCATCGTCGCTTCGCCAGGAGCTTCGAGAAACGCTGCCGCGGCGGCCTTCACGGCGTCCGGATCCGGCTTGAAGTCCTCGGCGATGATCCGGAAAAAGACCTTGCGGTCGTCGGGCCCGAGCCCGCGGTAGCGGTCCAGCAATTCACGCGCGATGGCGACACCCGAGGCCTCGCCGCGTCCCGACAGCAGGGCCCGGGCCAAGCCGCCAATGTCCTCGCGTTGCGGTCCGACCAGCGCGCTCGGCAGATACTGGCGACCCTGCTCGGCAACCGTCGTCAGCAGATCCTGCAGGAATGACACGTTGATCGGCATGGGTCCTCCGGCTCTCTGCTCCGCTAGCGGAGCGCAACTCGGTTTAGGGCGCAAGCGTCACGCCTGCAATGCGTTGGCGCCGCCAACGCCCAAACTCTCGACCGACGCGTTGCGATGCCCCATGCTGGCGCGCCAACACACCTCCGGAGGAGCCCGATGTCCGAGACCTATGAAATTCTGGCGCTGAAGTACGGCGAGAATACCGCACGCAAGGCCGCCGACAACTTCATGCACCCCACGCCCGACGACCACGCGTCGGCCATGCCCATCGATTACTTCGTGTTCCTGATCCGCAACGCCAACCGCACGATCCTGGTCGACACCGGCTTCGATCACAAGGAGGCGGCGGCACGCGGCCGTAAGATCACGGTCGAGCCCATCGAGGTGCTGAAGCGCATCGGCGTCGCTCCGGACTCGATCAAAGAGACGATCATCACGCATCTCCACTTCGATCATGCCGGCACGATGGACCAGTTCGCCAACACCAAGTTTCACCTGCAGGCGTCTGAGATGGCCTACGCGACGGGACCCTGCATGTGCGAGGCGTCGATGCGTACGCCGTTCACGGCGGATCACGTTTGCCAGATGGTGCGCCACGTCTACTCGGGCCGTGTTCATTTCCACGACGGCGACGGCCACATCGCCCCCGGCATCACCGTGCACCATTGCCCCGGCCACTCGAAAGGGATCCAGGCCATCACCGTCAACACCGCTCATGGCCCCGTGGTTCTGGCCGCGGACGTGGTGCACTTCTATGCCAACATCGAGCAACGCCGGCCGTTCTTCATCACCATCGACCAGGAGGCGACCCTGAAGTCCTACGACCGGCTCCAGGCAATGGCCGGCGGCAAGCTGAAAAACGTCATTCCGGGCCACGATCCGCTGATCCTGAAGCGCTATCCCGCGTGGAAGCCCGAGACGGAGGGGATCGTGCACAAGCTCGATGCCCCGCGCATCGGATAGCGCGGTGGCACCGGGTCGGCATCGCGTGGCGCCGACCCGTGACATGCCTCACGGACTCAGGCACTCGCCTTGTCGAGGGCGGCGAGCGAGCCGGCATCCAATTTCAGCGTCGTCGATTTCTTTATGTCGGCAAGTTGCTCGAGGCTGGTCGCGCTAGCGATTGGAGCCGCGACAGCGGGTTGCGCCAGCAGCCAAGCGAGCGCCACCTGGGCCTGGGTGGCGTTGTGCGACTTGGCGGCATCGTCGAGGGCTTTCAGGATGCCGAGGCCCTTCGCATTGAGATACTTGCCGGCCCCGGCGGCGCGCGCCTTGCCTGCCAGATCGGCCTCGGTGCGGTATTTGCCAGTGAGGAAGCCGGACGCAAGAGAATAATAGGGTATGACGCCGATCCCCTGCTTGACGCAGAGATCCTGCAGAGGGCCCTCGAACTCTTTCCGCTCGACGAGGCTATAGAGCGGCTGCAGCGTCTCGTAGCGGGGGATGCCGGCTGCCGCGCTGGCATCGAGCGAGGCTTTCAAACGCTCGGCATTGAAGTTGGAGGCGCCGACGACGCGGACCTTGCCGGCCTTCACCAGCTGAGCGTGGGCCTCCATGGTTTCTTCGACCGGCGTGACGTTGTCGTCGCGATGGGACTGGTAGAGGTCGATGTAGTCGGTCTTCAGGCGCTTCAGGGAGTCCTCTACGGCGCGCAAAATGTAAGCTTTCGAGAGACCCTTCTTGTCGGGCGCCATCTCGAGTCCGCACTTCGAGGCGAGGATCACCTTCGAGCGGTTGCCGCGCGCCTTGAACCAATTGCCGATGATGATCTCGCTCTCGCCGCCCGTATTGCCGGGCTTCCATTTCGAGTACACGTCGGCCGTGTCGACGCAGTTGAAGCCGCCATCGAGGAACGCGTCGAGGATCTTGAACGAGGCGGACTCGTCGATGGTCCAGCCGAACACGTTGCCGCCAAAGACCAGCGGGACGATCTCGAGGTTGCTCTTGCCGAGCTTGCGCTTCTGCACGGGGGATTCCCTTCGGGACGGTGTTGGCGGTCGAGGATCAGCTCACACGGGCGAGGCGACGAACACCGGAATGCGGCGCGTCGTTTTCTTCTGGTAGGCCTCATAGGGCGGGAAGGCGGCGACTGCCAGAGCCCAGAGGCGCGCGCGCTCGGCGTCGTCGGTCACCTCGCGCACGCGCATCGGCCAGACTTCGGTGCGGTCGCGAAGCTCGATATTCGGGTTTGCGCGGAGATTATGGACCCAGACCGGATCTTCAGGCGCCCCGCCTACGGAGCCGACGAGGACGTAGCTGTTGCCGTCCTTGACGCGCATCAGCGGCGTCTTGCGTATGGCGCCGGTCTTGTTGCCGGTATGGGTGAAGAGGATGCAGGGCAGGCCCGTGTCGCGCAGCGTCGTGCCCTTGGTGCCACCGCTCGACTCGTAGAGTTCGACCTGTTCGCGGACCCAGTCTCTCGGGCTTGGGATGTACGTTGCCATGGCATGCCTCCGGCGGCTTCGATCGGCGCCAGACTAGGGCGCAACGGCCGCACCACACAAGCGCGCGTGCTGGTCGACTCGGGTGGAGGTCGAGTGGGGTACCGGTCGGGGGCCTGCCCTCAGCCGTGCCGGGACGTGAGGTAGCCCACCCGGTGGCCGCGCTCGGTGCGCATGCGCTCGAGGTGGCCGAGCACGAGGCGAGGATGGAGCTGGCGCCCGGAGTCTCTGACGGCCGCGTCCTCGAGCTTGCGCAGTTCGGCGTAAAGCTCTTCGGCCGTCCAATGCAGCATGGCGACGGCGGTGACGGCAGCCGCTCCCATGTTGGGCGGGACCTTGCCTGCAATGCGCTTGGCCAGACGTTGCAAAAAAGCCGGCCAATGGGCGGTGGCGGCGCCGAAGCGACCGATGAAGCGGGCAAACAGCGTCGGCTGGAAACGGTAGTCGTGGATCTCCATCCATTCGAAGAGCTTCAGCATGATCATGTCCTTGAGGCGCAACTCGGAGCTGACGCGATAGTCGTGCCACTCGGCGACGATGTCGAAGCCGGGCTCCAGCTCCATGTCGCCGGGCGCGAAGGTGTGCGTGGCCGTGACGCCGATCCGGTCGACGAAGTCGCGGTTCTTCATGTCGAGGCGCGTGGCGAAGGTCGGCAGCTGAAGATCGCCGGTAGAGCCCATCGAATAGGCGAGGCGGACGAGCTTGGCGCAATAGAGCTCCTGATAGCCGCCAACCTCCATGGTGAAGTCGTAGAGGATCCGGGTCCCGGCGGGAGCGGCGGTGCGGACGATTGCCTCTCGGATCATGCGGGACGATCGCTCGGCCAGCTCGCGATCGCGGCATCGAAACAGGATGGCGCGGCCGATGCCGTGGGCCAGCGCCACGTCAAGAGACGTGACGATCGAGCCCTCCTCGATCAGGGCTTCGACCATCACGAGCTTGCCGTCGTCATCGGGAGCTACGATCGAAACGTGGCTGAACTGGGAATCGACGTCGCCGATGCGGGCGATGGCGGCGCTGTTGTGGACCCTGCCACGCTGGAGCAGGATATCGCCGGGCCTTAGCTCGATGGGTCCAGGGCCGAGGGCGGGGTGCCTCTGAGTGTAGATTTCCGGACCTGCGAACGCAGAGTGTGTATTCTCTTTGCGCGCCAGGCGGGGATGACCGAGCTGGATTTCGCCAAGCAGGTCGCGGGCATAGCGCGCGGCGCGAAAGACGTTGCGAATGGCGATCTGCACGCGTCGGCTCATAAGGCCCTCGGCATGCCATCCGGCGATAGCGTCACGGAGCGACAGATAGGCGTCGAAATTGCGCGCGATGAGATCCGGCGCGAGGCGCCGCACATCGCCGAGGTCGTAGTCGGAAAAATCGGCCTCGAAGAAGCCCAGGTAGATGTCCTCGAGCGATGCGGCGAGCTCGGGCTCGGTGAGCGAATGCTTTCGGGCTAGCGCCTCCGCGTCTGCAATGACGGCGGTCAGGCGCTCGAGTCCGCGGCCTCCCATCGTCCCCCCCATCCGACGCACCGTCTCCCCCGCAGAGACGTACAGAACCTCGTCAAAGCATTTAAGACGTAGGTGCGGATCCGCTCAAGCCCAGTGTGGCCAAACTGCCGCGCTCCGGACGAACTTGCGGGGCGGTCAAGTCGGGCGAATACTAGGTCTTCGCCCGGACCATTCGGTTCCTGCCAGACGACACGGGGAAGGCCTCATGAACACTGAGATCGACATGCGCAAGGGCGCTCGCCCGCTGCTGTTTCAGCCCTACACCATTCGCGGGGTGACCCTGAAGAACCGCACGGTTCTAGCGCCGATGGTGCACTACCGGGCGCGCGAGGGCGTCTGCGGGACGTTCCACACCGTGCACCTCGGCAAGTTCGCGCAAGGCGGCTTTGGCGTGGTGATGACCGAAGCGGCCGCGGTCGAGCGACGCGGCATGGTGTCGGACATGGATCTCGGCATCTTCAACGAGACGCAGGCGCAGGCCTTCCGGCCGGTGATCGAGCTGATCAAGGAGGAAGGCGCGGTTCCGGCCATCCAGCTCGCGCACGCTGGCCGCAAGGCCGGCATGCAGTCGGCTATGGAAGGCAACGGTGCCCTGACGGAGAAAGAGGTACGCCAGGGCCGGCAGCGCTGGCAGCCGGTCGGGCCGACGACGGTCAAGATCGGGCCGGAGTGGCCGACGCCGCACCAGCTTTCGACGTCCGAGATCGCGGACATCGTCGGTGCGTTCGCGGCGGCGGCGAAGCGGGCGGTGCGCGTCGGCTTCGAGATCGTCGAGATCCACGGCGCGCACGGCTATCTGCTCGCCTCGTTTCTCTCGCCGGTCTCCAATACGCGGAACGATGCCTACGGCGGCGACATCAAGGGCCGCATGCGGTTCCCGCTCGAGGTGGCCGAGGCGGTGCGCGCATCGATCCCGGATTCGACGCCGTTGTTCTTCCGCGTGTCGTCCGTCGATGGCACGCAGGAAGGCTGGCAGATGGACGACACTGTCGTGCTGGCGCGCGAGCTCAAGGCGCGCGGCGTCGACGTGCTCGATTGCTCGTCGGGCGGACTGCTCGGCTCTGCCACGGCGGCGCCCGTGACGCGCTCGCCCGGGTTCCAGGTTCCGTTCGCAGCCCGCGCGAAGGCGGAAGCGGGCATCTCGACGATGGCGGTGGGACTGATCCTCGAAGGCGACCAGGCCGAGGCCATTCTGCAGGAGGGCAAGGCCGACCTGATCGCGATCGGCCGTCAAGCGCAGTTCAACCCGAACATCGTCAATCATTGGGGCCACGATCTCGGCATCAATGAGCACTTCGAGGAGTGGGGCCAGGAGTACGGCTGGTGGCTCGACAAGCGCGTGCGCTCGATGCAGGGCTTCGCCTCGCCGACAGGAAGGCTGATCCGCAAGTAGACGTGCAGAGGGGGAGCTGCGCGACCGGCTCCTCCCGCCGTCATCGAGACGAAAGCCCGAAGCTGACGAGGAGTGCACCCGATGCAAGTCGGAGTCATGGTCACGAGCTACAATCACCGCGACTGGGACCGCATGCTGGCGGGCGATTACGCCAAGCCGCCGGCGACGTCCGACGTGGCCATCCACGACGAGACCATGAAACTCGGCGACATGGTGGAGCCGCTGGGCTTCGATGCGATCTGGTGCGCGGAGCACTATGGCTCACCGTACTCGATGCAGGGCAATCCGCTGCAGTGGCTCGCATTCTGGGCGGGCCGGACTCGCCGCGTGAACATGGGCACGGCGGTGATCGTCGCGCCCTGGTGGCAGCCGGTGAAGCTCGCCCACGAGATCGCGATGCTCGATCTCCTGCTTGGCGGGCGGCGACTGCACATCGGCATCGGGCGGGGCATCTCGGCACACGAGTATGCCGGCTTCGGCGTCGACCGTGGGGAAGCGCGAGAGCGGTTCGCCGAGATGATCGAGATCCTGCGGCGCTCGGAGGCGGACCGGTTCGAGTTCAAGGGCAAGCACTACGAAGTGCCGCCGACGACCGTCCGGCCGGCTGCGCGGCATCGCGG
>JALHMC010000041.1:0-23377 GCA_022844225.1 Hyphomicrobiaceae bacterium
ACAAACGGGTTGTCAACCGGCACTTTGCCATCGGGCTCCAGGCGCACCACCTTGCCCCAGTGCCGGCCGAGGTCCTGCGCGTATTGCATCTCGAAGCGCTCGCCGAGCGTGACGAACAGTTTGCCGTCCGGGGCAAAGACCAGCCGCGAGCCGAAATGCAGTCCGCCGCGATGGGACGGCTCCTGGCGGAAGATGACCTCTACGCCCTCGAAGCGCTCCTCACCCGCAGGGCCGACCAGTCGCGCACGCGCCACGCTCGTGCCGTTGGCGCGCCCGTCGCGCGGCTCGGCGTAGCTCATGTAGACGAGGCGCGAGCGCTCGAAGTCGGGTGCGAGTGCAATGTCCAGGAGACCGCCCTGGCCGGTCGCCGCCACCTTCGGCACGCCAGTCAACGGCCGCGACAGCTTGCCCTCGCGGGAGACGATGCGCACCCGGCCCGGACGCTCGGTGACCAGCATGCGTCGATCGGGAAGGAAAGCCAGCCCCCAGGGGTGCTCCAGGCCGCGCGCGACCACCTCCACGCGGATCTTCGAAGCCGGCGCGGCTGGAGCGTCGGTCACCTGGGCCATCAGGCTGAACGACGCACACGGTAGCAATGCCACAGCAAGCGCGAGGTATGTGCAGGCTCGGCGAAGTGCGGTTGATTGTTGGCGCATCGGTCGGTCCTCGCAGTGCGATGACGATCAGATGGGGCTCCGGAACGGCAACGTCCACCTTGAACGGAGCACGGCGAGCGAATGCCGATGCCCGCTACAGCGGGCGCCGGGCCCGGATCGCGGCAGCGAGCGTACCCTCGTCGAGATAGTCGAGCTCCCCACCGACCGGCACGCCTTGCTGCAGCACGGAGACCGTGATCCCCGCCTGCGTCAGCTGCTCTCGCAGGTAGTGCGCTGTCGACTGGCCTTCGACCGTCGCGTTGAGCGCAAGTAGCACCTCCTTGACGGGAGGCACGGCTCTGGCAACGAGGCGGGGGATGTTCAGCTCATCCGGTCCAACGCCGTCGAGCGGAGAGAGATGGCCGCCGAGCACATGATAAAGCCCGCTGATGACGCCCGCTCGTTCGAGCGCCCAGAGGTCACCGATCTCCTCGACGACGACGATCAATGTGCGGTCGCGGCGCTCGTCGCTACAGATCGTGCAGGGAGACACCGTATCGAGGTTGCCGCATTCCGGGCATTCGCGAAGGTGCTGGGCCGCATCCGCCATGGCTCTCGACAACGGCTCGAGCAGGTCCGTCCGCCGCTTGAGAAGCGCGAGTGCCGCCTTGCGGGCCGAGCGGGGCCCAAGCCCAGGCAGGCGCGCCAGGAGCTGGATCAGGCGCTCGATCTCGGGGCCTTGAGTTCTGCGGGACATGGGCGGCGGCAACTCCCGCTCGTTGGGCGATTCGACGACACTGGAACATAATGGCCCGAACCCGGCGCTGCCAGCCGACGATGGTCACGGCCGGGCCTTCAGCCTTGCAGTGACCTTCCATGCATGCCTAGCCTTGGGGCATGGAACACCGGAGGGGATCATGAGCGGGGCGACTGTTGCGACGGATCTGGTGGTCGTCGGTGGGGGCATGGCCGGCCTCACGGCGGGCGCGCGCGCTGCCGAGCTCGGGCTTTCCGTCACTGTCCTCGAGCGGGGCGCCGATCCGCGCTATCCAGCCAATGCGCGGTGGTCGGGTGGCGTCTATCACGTGGGCTATCACGACATCACGGCGGCTCCGACCATTCTGCGCGGGGTCATCGACCGGGCTACGGCAGGCGCTGCCGATGCGGCGCAGGCGGATGCCTTCGCGGCGAACGCGGGGCGACTCGTCGAATGGATGAGTGAAGGTGGTGCCACCTATACCGGCACCAAGGTAGCCTGGCAGCAGTTCATCCTGGCCCCCATGCGCGCGATGCGGGCGGGCCTCGACTGGGAAGACCGTGGTCCCGATCAATTGTTTCGCCGGCTTACGGAGCGGATCACCTCGCGTGGCGGGCGGCTCGTGCTCGGCGCGCGTGCGCGGTCGCTGGTCATGACGGCGGGGCGCTGCACGGGCGTCGTCGCCGACGTCGGCGGCGTGACGCAGACCTTCGGCGCGCGCGCGGTGGTGCTGGCGGATGGCGGATTTCAGGCGAGCCACGAGCGGCTCGGCCGTCACATCACGCGCCATCCGGACCGCATCAAGCAGCGCGGTGCGGCCAACGGCACGGGCGATGGCCTCGCGATGGCGGAGGCTGTCGGGGCTGCGACGTCGGGCCTCGACCTTTTCTACGGCCATATTCTTTCGCGCGATGCCCTAACGAACGACCGCGTCTGGCCGTATCCGGAACTCGATGCCCTGGCGACCTCAGGCATCCTCGTCAATGGCCGGGGCAAGCGCTTTGCCGACGAGGGCGTCGGTGGCGTTGCGCTCACGAACCTTCTGGCGCGGGCCGACGATCCGCTGGGCGCGACGATCGTCTTCGACGCCGCAATCTGGGAGGGGCCGGGCCGCTCGGCGCGTATTCCGGCCAATCCGACGCTTCCGGAGGCCGGCGGTACCGTGCACGTCGCGGCGACGCTCGAGGACCTGGCGATCAAGGCCGGGCTCCCGGCAGCGGCGCTCATCGAGACGGTGCGCGGGTACAACGCCGCGCTCGGCGCGGGGACCGCCGGTGCCCTCACGCCATCCCGCAGCACCACCAAGACTTCGCCGATGCCGATCCAGGCGCCGCCGTTTCGTGCGATCCCGGTGGTGGCCGGCATCACCTACACGATGGGCGGCATCCTGATCGACGGAGAGGCGCGCGTGCTGAGGACCGACCGCTCGGTGATCGAGGGACTCTATGCGGCGGGCTCGAACACAGGCGGTCTCGAGGGCGGGGAGCCCGTCGGCTACCTGGGCGGGCTCGCCAAAGCCGGAGTGCAGGGACTTCTGGCGGCCGAGAGCATTGCACTCCGGTCGGCCAACGGGCGATAACTGCGGCTGCGACAACATCGAGAACAGAGAGGACGGCTCATGATCTACGTTGTCGAAATGGACTTCCGGAACCCAGAGCGGGAGCACGACTGGCATACCTGGTATCTCGAACACACCACGTTTCTCGTGCGCACGATTCCCGGGTTCACGGCCACTCAACGCTTCCGCTCGCTCAATTCCTCGCCCTCGCCGTGGGTGGCTCTGCACGAGGTGGCAGGCCCCCAGGTGTTCGAGAGTTCCGAGTACAAGGCCGGCGGTGGCCCGGCGTCGACCGGCGACTGGGCGAAGCAGCACTTCAACTGGCAGCGGCATGTCTTCGACGGATGCCACGAGACGCCGGACGTGGCGTTCGACCAGCATCTGCTGATGGCAGAAGGTGATGCCGCTCTGCCCGGTGCCTACGAGGCACGCGCGACGCGCCTGACCTGTGTCGGGTTAGACGCCAAGAGCAAGCGACGGTCGATTGCGCTGGTGCCTGCCGGCGGGCTCACGGCCAGCATGTTCGATATGCCGGGTGTGCGCATCCTGAAGCCGATCACGCCGAAAATCAGACGGTAGGCACGCGCGCCCCGTTTGCGGCGGCACGCGTTCGCTGTGTCAATCCACCGGAGCCAGCATGATTCCAAAAAGCTATCGCCAGGTCGTTCTCGCCCGTCGCCCGCCCCGAGAGCCCGCCGAGAGCGATTTCCGCATCGAAGAGGTGGCGATGCCCGTACCCGGCACCAACGAGGTGCTGGTTCGGGTCGTCTACATGTCGCTCGATCCCTACATGCGCGGCCGCATGCGTGAGCAAGCGTCTTATGCCAAGCCGGTCGGCATTGGCGAGGTGATGGAGGGCGGGACGGTCGGCGAGGTGGTTCAGTCGAACAACCCGGCCTTCAAGGCGGGTGACGTGGTCGAGGGGCGGCTCGGCTGGCGCGAGTACGGGCTCAGCGCTGGGCACAATCTGCGGCTCATCGATCGCGCGCTGGCGCCGATCTCGACAGCCAACGGCATTCTCGGCATGCCGGGCATGACGGCATGGTTCGGGCTTTACGAGATCGGCCAGCCGAAGCCCGGAGAGACGGTGGTGGTGTCGGCCGCCTCGGGTGCGGTGGGGCAAACGGTCGGGCAGCTTGCGAAGATCAGCGGCTGCCGGGTGGTCGGCATCGCGGGCGGCGCTAAGAAGTGCGCCTTCGTCAAGGACGAACTCGGCTTCGACGCGGTCGTCGACTACAAGGCCGGCCGGCTCGACGCGGATCTCGCGGCCGCCTGCCCGAACGGCATCGACGTCTATTTCGACAATGTCGGCGGTGTCGTCACCGATGCCGTCATTCCGCTTCTCAACTTCTGGGCGCGGGTGCCGCTCTGCGGATCGATTTCGGCCTACAACGCCGAGAAGCCGGAAATGGGACCGCGCCTGCTCTGGCCCATGGTCGGGCGGCGCGTCCGCATGCAGGGTTTCATCGTCTCGGATTTCGCGCCGTTCTTCGAGCCTGCCCGGCGGCGGATGGGCGAACTCGTCCGCGCGGGCCGGCTCAAGTACAAGGAGGACATCGTCGAGGGTATCGAGCGGGCGCCACGCGCCTTCATCGGGCTCCTGCGCGGCGAGAACTTCGGTAAGCTGCAGGTGAAGCTCGGGCCTGAGCCGGGAGCGTGATGGGGTTTCGATCGAAACACTACGGCTGTCATCCCGGCATTTATTGCCGGGACCCATTTTCCGGCCCGCCTCGAAGTTAACCGTTTACGTATGGCGGGGACAATTCAGTGCTCTGCGCCTGATGCACGATGGGTCCCGGGAACAAGTCCCGGGATGACAGAAGGAGGCATCGTGCGCCTCCAACTATCAAGAGCGGTTCTGCCTACTTCTCTGCCCTCGCCGTGGCGTAGCCCGAGAGGACGACGTCGCCTTTCTGGTTGGTCGTGGTGATCGTCATGTCGATCAGCGTCTCGCCGTTCTCTTGACGAATGGCGTCGACCACGGCCTTGCCCTTCAAGTCGTCGCCGGGCCACACCTGATTGGTGAAGCGGACGCCGTATTTCTTGACGTTCTCTGCGCCGAAGCGGTCCGTCACGACGCGGCCTGTCATCCCCATCGTCAACATGCCGTGGGCGAACACGCCGGGGTAGCCGGCCGCCTCGCGGCAATAAATGTCGTCGGTGTGGAGGGGATTGTAGTCGCCGGACGTGCCCGAATACATGACGAGCTGCGTGCGCTTCAGGTCCTCGACGAGGATGTCCTCGAACGTGTCGCCGACCGAGATCTGGCTTGCTTTCAAACGCATGGCTGCGCTCCTCACTTCTGATCCACGGGACGCTCGGTGCGGACGCTCACGCCGCGCGAGATGCAGACCAGTTCACCTTTCTGGTCGCGGAACTCCTGGACGCGCTCGGTGAACACGAGCTTGCCGGCGCGCTTGCTTTCCTTCTCCCAGGTTTTGCCGACGTGCTCGGTCACACTCAGCACGTCTCCTGGCACCATCGGCCGCAGGAACTCGAAATGCTGCTCGGCGTGGAGGCCGCCCGCGGAGGACGGCTTGCCTTCGACGCCCGACGGTTTCTTGCCGGACCCGAACCAGGCCTCGCCCGGCTTCAGGCGCAGGTGATAGTCCGGATCGAATTGGGCGACGGCGCGGGGAAACGTCGGCGGCACGGCCGCCTTTTCCAGTCCCGTATCGGGGACGGCGTAGTCACCGATTGATCGGCGGAACATCATGACGTGGGTCGCCTCGACCGGGAACGTGATGGTTTTCTTGTCTGACATGGTTTGCTGCCGTTGCCTCTTCTGGTGGTTCCGATTGCCGAAATCTCAGGTGTCGTGCCGCCTCATTTGCGTCCGGCCGAGACGCCGCCGTCGACCATGTAGACGCCGCCCGTGCAGAAGCTCGATTCGTCGCTGGCGAGGAACAGCATCAGGCGTGCCACCTCCTCGGGCGTGCCGTAGCGGCCGAGCGGTGTGCCCGTGGCCATCGGCTGATCGTTGCGCCCAGAGAGTCCGCGCATCTTCTCGAGCGAGGCGATCATGGGGGTGTCGATGGGCGAGGGATTGACGGTGTTGACGCGGATCTTCTTGTCGGAGCCCTCAAGGGCTGCGGAGCGCATCAGGCCGATGACGGCGTGCTTGGAGGCAGTGTAGGCCGACAACCCGGTGGTTGCGCGGATACCGGAGGTGGACGACGTGATGACGATCGATCCGCCGGTGCTCTCCATGGCCCGCATGACGTACTTGAGGCCCAGCCATACACCGCGCACGTTGACCGCGATCACCTTGTCGAACATCTCGGCTGGATAGTCGACGATCGAGGTCATGGTGCCCTCGATGCCGGCATTGAGAAGCGCGACGTCGACCTTGCCGAAGCGCGCGACGGTCTCGTCGACCAGCTTCTTGACGGCGGCTTCGTCGGTGACGTCGGTCGGGCAGACGGCGGCCTTGGCGCCGATCTCCGAGGCGACCGCCTGCAACGGCTCAGCGAGAACGTCGGCGAGCATCACGCTGGCACCCTCAGCCGCGAACAGCCGCGCTGCGGCGGCGCCGATGCCGCGCGCGGCACCCGTGATGATCGCTACCTTGCCGTCGAGCCTCGCCATGGCCGTTCCTCTCCGAGATCCCCATGCTGGGTGTTCCTCGGATCATCACGCGCGCGGGAACGAGCGTCAACGACCTAGGCCCAGTCGGCGTTGTCGGCGGCTGATCAGGCGGCGACGATGACGTTGAGCAGAGCCTGACGCTTTTCGTTACGGACGGCCTTCAGGGCGCGCTCGATGGCGCCGGGCAGGGCTGCCGCATCGTCGACGCGCTCGCCATAGCCGCCAGATGCCGCCACCACCTGCTCGTAGGCGGGAGCCGGGGCGAGTGACGACAGCGGCATGTCGTTCGATTGCGCCGCGAGCCCGGACGGATAGAGCGCGCGCGTCGACTTCCTGACGGCGTTCCACACGCCATTGTTGAAGACGATCGTGAGGATCGGCAGGTCCAGGGCGGCCGCCGTTTGATGGCTGGCGACGGGATTGGCGAACAGGTACGAGCCGTCGCCGACGCAGGCGACGACGGTACGATCCGGCATGGCGAGCTTGGCGCCGAGCGCGGCCGGCATGCCCCAGCCAAGGCCGCCCGCAATCGGGTGTCCGAACCAGGCGTTGGCGTGTGTCAAGCGCATGGCTGATGGATCGGCGCCGAGTTCGCCGAAGACGATCGCGTCTTCTCCGAGATGCTGCGAGAGAACGTGGCTGACCCAGGCATTGGTCATCGGGCCGGCGGGCGGCTCGGCGAATGCGCCGGCTCTCGCCTCGCGGCTTTGTGCGATCTCTGCTGCGAGCGCCAGCCGTCGCGCGCGCGCGGCCGGTGCGTCGGCCACGAGCGGCTGCACCTGCCGCAGGGTTTCCGCCACTCCGGCCTTGACGAACAGGTCGCCGGGGAAAGAGCGCATGGGAATTCGATGGAAACCCGGATCGGGACCAACATGGATGATCTTGGCGCCATCTGCGAGCTTGTGGCGTGCGGGCAGCCACGGCACCAGAGTGTCGAGCACCAGTACGACGTCGGCTCGCTCGATCCACGGGCTGGGCTCGAAGCCGACGTGCATCGGATGCTCCGTCGAGATGGCGAGCCTGGCGGGCCAGAAGTGCGCCACCGGGACGCCGCAGGTATCCGCAAATTCGCCCAGCACGTCGAAGCCCGAGGCATCGCCACGACCGGCGATGATCAAGGGCCGCTCGGCGCTGGCTAGAAGATCCGCCATGCGGGCCACGGTCGCAGCGTCCGGAGCCGTGCCGGTCGAGGCCGCGAGGTCAGGTGCCGGCAGAGTGCCGCCGGTCCACGTCTCGGCCAACGCTTCGCGCGGCAAGCTGAGATAGACGGGACCGCGCGGCTCGCTGTTTGTGATCGAGAGCGCGCGATCGACGACATCGGTCATCTGGTCGGGATAGCGCAGCTCATAGTCCCATTTGACGAGTTCACGCAGCATGCCCGCCTGGTCGAACATCTCCTGGCCCCAATGGATGGGCAGATCGCGGCTGCCGAGGCGGCCGGTTTCGGTCAGAGGTGTGCGCCCCGAGGTGAACAGCATCGGCACGTGATCGCGCGAGGCATTGATCAGGCCCATCAGCGCATTCGCCGTGCCGACGTTGACGTGGACCATCACCGCCTGCGGCTTGCCGGTGACGAGCCAATAGCCGTGCGCCATGGCGACCGCCGTGGTCTCGTGGGCGATCGCTACGGCTTCGGGCACGGGGATGGCGCTCTGGCGGGCCGCCACCAGCGCCTCGATGATCGGCGCGAAGTCGGTGCCGGCATTGGCGAAGAGCCAGTCGATGCCCCGCGCCTTCAAGAGCGCGAGATAGGCGCCCGCCACCGTCTTCGGGACAGTCTCGCGTGCCATGTCTCGCGCTCTCGCTCTTGCTTCCGTTTTCGGACGTGCATCTCGGCACGTGCCGGATCAGCGGCCTTTGAACTGGGGCTTGCGCTTCTCCATGAAGGCTCGGCGGCCCTCGATGTAGTCCTCACTCGCAAAGCAGGTGGCGACCATGTCGTCGACTGCGGCGCGATTGCGCTTCGATTCGTCGGCGATCAGCGTGTCGACCGCCATCTTGGCCGTCTTCATGGTGAGCGGGGCGTTCTCGGCGATGCGGCTGGTGTAGTCCTTGACGTAGCTCTCGAGCTCGGCCACGGGTACCACTCGGTTGACGAGGCCCATCTGCAGGGCTTCGGCCGGCGTGAACTTGCGCGCGGTGAAGAAGATTTCCTTGGCATAGGACGGGCCGACGACATCCACGAGGCGCTTCATGGCGCCGTAGCGGTAGCCGAGGCCGAGGCGGGCCGCCGGCACCGCGAAAACGCTATCTTCGGAGCAGATGCGGATGTCGGTGTTGAGGGCCATGCCGAGGCCGCCGCCGATGCAGATGCCGCGGATCATGGCAATGGTCGGCTTGGTCGAGGCCTGGATGGAGGCGTTCGCCTCGTCGCCGGCGGCATTGTAGATCTTCACGTCCTCGGCGCTCGAGCGCTTCTTCTCGAACTCGGAGATATCGGCGCCCGAAACGAAGGCCTTGTCGCCAGCACCCGTCAGAACGATGCCGCGTACTTCGGGGTCTTCCTCGAAGGCCTTGATGATCCTCGGGATGGCGACCCACATCTCGAACGAGACGGCGTTCCGCTTCTCCGGCTGGTTGAAGATCATCCAGCCGATGCCGCCTTCCTTCTTGGCGATCATCTTGGTCGTACCGGTGTCCATTTACGTCTCCCGCTTGGGTCGATGCCGAGTGTCGAGGTGACAGCCACCTTGCCCCATCACGCTGGATTTGTCGCGCGGGAGGCAGAAGCCGCTGCGTTAACCGATAAGGGGAATAACCGTCATCGTCCGGTCGCCCCGTATGGGTCCGTGCGCCTCAGCCGCCGAGATGGCGACGGAAATGCTCGACCGTGCGCTTGCGGGCTACGGCGGCCTGCGCCTCGTTGTGGGGCGGATAGCCGTAGCGGTTGAAGCCGTGAACGGTGCCCGGATAGACGTGAACCTCGGACTTGCCAGACGAAGCCAAGCGCTGACGGATCAGCTCAACCGTGGCCGGAGGCACGTGAGCATCCTCCTCGGCGAAGTGCATCAACAGCGAGCAGCCGAGCGTGCCGGCCTCGTCGAGATGCTGGTCGATTTGGACACCGTAGTAGCTGACGGCGGCGCCGATCTTGTGCCGGACGCTCGACAGGTATGCAAACTTCCCGCCGAGACAGAAGCCCATGACACCGACCTTGCCCGTGCAGTCCGGGCGGGCGGCGAGTGCGGCCACGGTATCCTCGAGGTCCCGGCAGAACTGGTCCGTGTCGAGCCTGGCGCGAAGCGATTGGGCCTTGGCGCGACCCTCGTCGGTGTAGGCGAGATAGGATCCCGGCTCCTGTCGCCAATAAACATCGGGGGCCAGGACAGTGAAGCCGTCAGCGGCATAGCCGTCGCAGACTGAACGAATGTGGGGGTTGGTGTTGAACACCTCGGGAAGCAGCACGATGCCGGCGGCGGGTGTCCTGGACGGCAATGCCAGATAAGCGGCAAACGTCTTGCCGTCGCGTGCCTTGATCTCGATTTCCTGTCCCATCGTCGGCGGACCTTTCGAATTTTTCGTTATTTGCTACGCGCAACGGTGGCGACGGCAGAACCTCAGCCGAGACCGCCATATTTCGCAATGACGTCGCGCCATTTAAGAGCGTCGTCGGGTGTCTTGACGACCGCCGAGAGGCCGCCCATCGGCGTGACCGGCACGAGCACACGCTTCACGCCCATGGCGGCAAGTGCGGGAATGTCCTCGAGTTTGTCGGGGAGGCTCACCGTGAACTCGAGTTTGTCGGGATCGCGGCCCGCCTCGCGCGCCGCAGTGCGGGCTAGGTCGAACAGATCCTTCGGAGCGCCGCGCGCCGGGAAGAAGCCATCGCCGAGCTTGCCGGCGCGTTTTGCAGCCGCAGTCGAATGCCCACCGACAATGAGCGGCACATGGCGATTCACGGGCTGTGGTCGGCAGTAGGCGTCCTTGAAGCGGACGAACGTGCCGTCGAAGTTCGGTTTCTCGGCGCTCCAGAGTTCGCGGAGTGCCATCATGTACTCGTCGGTGCGGCGGCCTCGATCTTCGAACGGTACGCCGAGCGCCTCGAACTCCTCCTTCAGCCAGCCGACGCCGATGCCGAGCAGGATGCGGCCACCGGAGAGATGATCGAGCGTCGCGACCTGCTTGGCCACGACCACCGGATTGTGCTGCGGCAGGATCATGATGCCGGTGGCGAGCTTTACGCGTTTCGTGGCGGCAGCGACGTAGGCCATCCAGATCAGTGGGTCGGGCAAGGGCACGGCGTCGTTGCCGCCCGCCATCTTGCCGCCGGCGGCGTAAGGATAGGTCGAGCCGTAGCCGCCGGGGACGACGGTGTGCTCGACAGTCCAAATCGACTCGAAACCCGCCGCCTCGCCGGCCTGGGCAAGCTCCACGGCTTTCGCTGCATCGACATAGTCGCCGGTGTTGCAGTAGCGCAGACCGAATTTCATGTGGCGTCTCCTGTCGGGCCTGGTTCGCCGCCCGAGGCGGCTGCCGAGATGGTCATTGCTTCGCCATCGCGACGATGCGGGCCAGCATCGCGCTGTCGGGTCGCGTCAGTTCCTCGACGATGGTGAAATGGTTGGCACCGGGCACCACGACGCACTCGGCCTTGACGCCCGCCTTGCTCCAGACGGCTGCAAGCTCGAGGCTCTGGCGGATGAACTCCTGGCTTTCGTCGCCGCCGGCCGCCGCAACGAACGTACGATCCTTGGGCGGTGGAGACCAGAGCAGCGGGCTCGCCTCGTGCGCCTTGGCGGGATCTAGCTTCAAGGCCTCGTTGAGGCTCGTCGGGAGCAGCGGCGCCAGCTCGAAAACGCCGGAAAGCGCATAGGCGCTTTTCACCAGATCGGCGGGTACGCCGGGAACTTTCGACCAGTCCGTCGCGAGCATGGCGGCGGCGAGATGGCCGCCTGCCGAGTGACCGACGACGACCGGGCGCTGCTTGGTCCGGTCCCACACCGCCTTCATGAACTGGCGAAGCTCGTCGACGATGTCCGAGACGCCGACCGCTGGGCATAGCGAGTAGGACGGTAGGGCAACGGCGACGCCACGGGTGATCAGCTCCTTGGCGACGAAGCTGTTGTCCTTGCGGTCACCGCGCTGCCAGTAGCCGCCGTGAATATAGACGACCAGCGGCGCGTTGGTGCCGCCACTTGCTGCCCTGAAAAGATCGTACTTGTTGCGAGTGCCCTTGCCGTAAGCGAGGTCGAGGTCGCTTTTCGCGTCCTTGCGCAGGGCCTCCGAGGCCTTCGCCCAACGGGCCCGAATGTCGACGTACTCGGGCACGCGCTTTTGATTGTTGTACTCGGCCTCGAGATCGAGTGCGGCCATCCCCATACCTCCGTCAGCTCAACTTCGGTGGAGCATAGGACGAATTGCGTGCCGAGCCCAAGTCGTGGCGTACTCAGTTCTTGGAGCGGCCACAGATCACGGCCGGGAGGAGGATCGCGATGAACTATGCGCTGGCGAACGTCAAACGCGACGGGAAGGCCGTTGCCGTGATCGAGGTGGGAGGGGCTACCTATCGGCTCGATCAGCTCGCTCCCGATCTGCTGGATGGGCACCCTTCGCGGGGCCTCATGTCCTTGTTCTCGGATTGGAAGGCCGCCGACAAGCGGCTCGGCGATATCGCGAGAGGTCTCGGTCCGCAGAGCCCGGCGCGGCTCGATCCAGCGCCGGGCCTCGACGATTTCCTGACGCCGCTGCAGTTCCCGAACAAACTCATGCTGGGTGGGGCGAACTACTACGAGCACATGCGGAAAGAGGCGAACAAGCCGGATTTCCGCAAGGAGGACGGCACCCCGGTGTTCTTCCTCAAGCCACCGACGACAAGCCTCGTCGGATGCGGGAAGACGGTTCTCTATCCCGTCCAGTCCGAGAAATTCGACTGGGAGATTGAGCTTGCGGTCATCGTCGGCACGCGGATGCGGCGCGCCTCGGAGGACGAGGCACTTGCGGGTGTTGCCGGCTATGCCGTGGGGCTCGATCTCTCTGCCCGGGACTGGCAGATGAACCCGCGCCATCCCTGGAAATTCGACCTCTTTGCGGGCAAGGCGTTCGATACCTCATGCCCGGTTGGCCCTAAAATCGTGCCGGCCCGCTTTGTCGATCCGAAGAACCTGGACCTTCGCCTCTGGGTCAACGGCGTCCTCAAGCAGGATGCGAATACGTCCGATATGATCTGGGGCGTCGCCGAGCAGATCTCGATCCTGTCGGAGCACGTCACGCTCGAGCCGGGTGACATCGTGCTCACCGGAACGCCGGCCGGCGTCGGCATGGCGAGCGGAACCTACCTCAAGGTCGGCGACAGGATCGATGCCGAGATCACGGGCCTCGGCAGGCTTTCGGTCGAGGTCATGCCCGACGAGCGCTCACCCAGGACGCCGCGCCCAGGTTGATCGGCTCGGGTCGAGGCGCTGCTAGTTGTTCGGGACATAGCGCCAGTAGCGTCCGCCGCGCGCCTCGGCGACCTGGTAGAGCGGAAAGCGGACATCGGGCGGACGCGTCCCGGTGTCTATCAGTAGCTGAATATCCTTCAGGATGTGGCTGCGCTCGGCGTAATTACTATGGTTCGTTGCCAGAAGAGCCTTGGTGCTGGCGCTCGAGATGTCGATGGTGTCGAGGCCTTTCAGAATGACCGGTCCGCCCGGCGGCACATCACCCGCCCTCGGCACGCCGTCCGCCTGACGGGACAGGATCAGGGCCTTATCCTCGTTCGAGGCGTAGAGCGTGCGACCGAGGCCAATCTCGAGCTTCGACGTAATCTCAGAGAAGAGATCGCGATCCACGTCCGGCGCCGCGAACACCACTTGCCCGATTTTGGCGCGCACGTCGCGATTGCCACTCTGCTGCAGGGTGCGAAGTGCCTCGATCAGCGGGCGGTTGCCCATGCTGTGAGCGATGATGTGGATGCGCTTGGCGCGCGTCTCCCGGGCGATGCGATCGAGGAAGGCGATCAGATAGCCCTGCGATCGCGCCGCGCTGTTGAGATCATACGAATAGTCGACATAGGTGCCGCGCGACGGCCAGCTGTACATGGCGGCGAGGCCGTCGAACTCGAGATCGTGTGCAATTTGGGCCGTTCGATAGAGCGCGTCGTCGAATGATGTGTTGTAGCCGTGCACGAAGACCAGTGCCTGATCCTTGAAGCGCTGCGATTTGTCGATCAGGCCGTTGGCGCGGGCGATCAACTCCGCCGGATCGAGGACGCGCAGGCTTGCGATGGTGAAATGCTTCGCCGGGTTTTCCGTCTCCCGATAGTAGCGCGGGTCCAGGAACGTGTACTGGCGCGGCCGAGGAATCGTACCTGCCTGCCGGGCCGTGCGCGGAATGGTGACGATGGCGGCGCCCGTCGTGAGCTTGCTGCCGCGTTCCGTGGTCGGTGTCGCGTAGGTGATCTTGCCGACGCTGACCGAGCTGGTCACCAGCGGGCCTGTCGCCGGCTGTGGCGCTGGCTCCCCGATGACGCGGGTTTCGATCTTGCGATCGGTCCCCCACAGAACGGTGACGACGTCGAACAGGTTCTTTTTCGTCGTAGGCGTCGTGTCCGGGGCCGCCGCGATGCTGCGCGTCCCCGAGACGGCCGCGCGGGCAGTACCCCGCAGGGCGAGAATCTGGGAGGCGCGGGCCGGGTCGGCCATTGCGATGGTGTAGGGCACGCTATCGACTGCGACGCGCTCGCGGCCGGCGATCTCCGGATCCCGCGCGGCGACGGGGGTGTCATCCGGCGCCGCTATCCCGCTTCCCTCGATGGAGAGCGACGAGAGGTTACTGGCGCAGCCGGCGAGGCCGGCAGCAACGGCCAGGACAGCTAGGTTCAGGCGGCGATAGCGCATAGTCCCGGACGACCGCTCTTGGGCTCAGGACGCTGCCGGCTCGTCCCGGCACTCACGTCGCACGCAGCTGGCACTCGGACGCTCGGACGGTGATGCATCGCGCGCATCGATCGGCACGCGGAAATGACAGAAACAGCGTTTAATCCCAATGCGGTGGCAGGGCAATGCTCAGCTCTGAGCCGTTGCCGATCCAGCCGGCCTTACCCACAGGCAATTGCCGCACCGAGGCGGCCCGCGATGGTGGACGCGGGGGCGGCTGTGAGCGGTGCCGGGCCAAAGCCTGACACCGCTATCGTCCAGATTCTCAGGGATGCGGGCCCCAGGGGGCTTCGGTCATGAGCTTGACCTCCTGGCTCGTCACGAGTGGGCGGAACTTCGAGGCGAACCCCTCGACGAAGTCCTTGTTGGCGAAGACGGCCGCCCAATGCGCACGCCGGTCGGCGTCATCCTTGAACTTCCAGATGTGCACCAGCTGATTGATCATACCCGTGTCGGCAACAAAGTAGCCGATGAGGTTCTTGTCGTGGCCGCCCTTCTTCAGCGCGGGAAAGCCCAGCTCCGTGTAGAGCTTCTGCGCCTCGCCCATCTTCCCGACGTAGAGCGTGTAGGTGCGCATCTCGTAAAGTGCCATGCCGTGAGATCCTCCGTGGATGGAGGATCAATTGAGCCACTGCTGACGACGGCGCGCAAGAGCGTGGTGTGGTCGCGCGAGCCTTGGCCTACTCCAGCTTGAACCCCCGTCGCTTCACGTAGGTGCCGAAGTCGGCGCGCTCGGGGACTGCGTAGTGTCGGGCCTTCTCCTCGCTCCAACCGTACTCCTTCGCCTCGCCGAACTTGGCAACGTTGCGCTGGGCGCGGTACGGGAAGATGCCGTTGCGGCGGCGATCGTAGCCGCGGACGGACTCGTCGGTCGCCTCGGTGTAGCGGTCGCGGTGGACGGTCAGGCCGAGCGGCAGGCGCGCCGACACGAAGGCCGGTCCGGCTGGGATGCCGACACCGAGGCCCGCCACCGGGAAGACGTGGTCCGGCAGTCCCAGCAGGCGGCTCACTTCCTCCGCGTGATTGCGGATGACGCTGATCGGGCAGCAGCCGAGGCCAGCTGCCTCGGCCGCGGCAATAAAACCTTCCAAAGCGATAGCGGCGTCGACGGCGGCGTTGAAGAAGGCGTCGAGATGGTCGTTGGCGAAGGCGTGGCCGCGCCATTCGTGCACTTGGCGCTGGCGGCGGTTGTTGCCGAGGAAAACGAGCAGGTGCGGACAACCGGGGATCCAGTCCTGGTCTTTCAGCAGCTCGTTGATGCGCCCGCGAATGGCTGCGTCCTCGACGATCAGGATGTCGCGTTGCTGGAGGTCGCTCTTCGACGGGGTGGACAGCGCGACGGCGGCGAGTGTGTCGAGCACACCCGGCGCGACAGGCTCCGGCTTGAAGCGGCGCACGACGCCCCGGCCTGCGAGGCGGCGGAGGGTCTCGTGACCGGCGAGATCGGCCGGAACCGGTGTCGCATCACCGAACCTGAGGTCGAGCAGCTCCTGCAAGGTCTTCATCGCGCATTGCCTTCCGTTGGGCCATCCAGTGCGGCCTTGAGCTGAAGCAAGTCCCGCCATGCCTGCCGCTTGGCTTCGGGCTGGCGGAGAAGATAGGCCGGGTGGAGCGTCGGCAGAAGGCGGATCGTTCGGCCGGCGATCTGGACCTCGCGCCAGCGACCCCGCAACTTCAAGATACCGTCGGGCGTGTCGAGCATGGCCTTCGCTGCCGGCCCCCCGAGGGTGAGGATGATCTCTGGGGCGACCAGCTCGATCTGGCGCTCGAGGAACGGACGGCAGGACTGCGCTTCCTCGGGTGTTGGTGTGCGGTTACCGGGCGGGCGCCAGTAGACGATGTTGGTGATGTGCACGTCGGCCTCGGTCAGCTCGATCGCGGCCAGCATGCGGTCGAGAAGCTGGCCGGCGCGGCCCACGAAAGGTTTTCCGGCGAGATCCTCGTCGCGACCGGGGGCCTCGCCGATGACCATCAGGCGCGCCGTCGTTGCGCCGCGATAGACGCAGGTCGTCTTGGCGGTCGCCTTGAGCGGGCAGCCATCGAACCGCTGCAGCAGCGCTTCCAGATCGACGAGCGATCGGGCGGAACGCGCGCTCTCCCGTGCCGAGGCGAGGGCCTTCGGCTCAGGTCGGGACGGGAGGCGGGCCGCCGATTCGCCAATCGGAGGTGTGAGGGGCGGACGGTGCGGCGGGACTGGAGCCGGTGGTCTCTGTTCGTTGCGTGGGATGGGGCGGGAGACCTCGGCCGGGGGGGCTGACCTCGCTTCTGGCGGGCGCCCAATCGCGGGCTGCGACGGCACGCCGGGGCGACCGGCGGTCTCGACCGACGGCGTCTCGATAGGTTCGGGCCAGGCGAATCCGGCTCCTGGCGCCACGTCGGGGCGTGCCGTCCAGTCGACGGGCTCGTCGTCCAGCGCGTCCGCCACGCCGGCCTCCCGCCACCAGGCGAGTAGCGCCAGCAACTTGTCTTTTTGCTCCTCGTTCGTCATCGCGGGCGAGCATAGCCGCACCGGCGCCAAGCGCCAGCAAGACGAGGTCTCGAAACCTTGGCGCGGCAACGATGCTTGACGTTCGGGTCAGCAAAGACCTATCGAACGACAGGGTTGGAGGTAATCGGCTGGGACAGGGTCGACATGGCTGAGAACGCTGATGAGCTGCCGCCGCGCGAAGCGATGGAGTTCGACGTCGTCATCGTGGGCGCAGGACCGGCGGGGCTGGCGACGGCCATTCGCCTGAAGCAGCTCTCGATGGAGAGCGGACACGAGGTGTCCGTGGTGGTGCTGGAGAAGGGCTCCGAGGTTGGTGCTCACATCCTCTCCGGCGCGGTCATCGATCCGATCGGGCTCGACCGGTTGATTCCGGACTGGCGCAGCAAGGGCGCGCCGTTGACCACCGAGGTGACCGAGGACAAGTTCTATTATCTCGGGCCGGCCGGGGAGATGCGGCTGCCGAATTTCCTGATGCCGCCGCTGATGAACAATCACGGCAACTACATCGGAAGCCTCGGCAACCTGTGCAAATGGCTCGGCGAGCAGGCGACAGAACTCGGCGTCGAGATCTATCCGGGCTTCGCCGCGTCCGAGGTGCTTTATGGCGACGACGGCGCCGTGGTCGGCGTTGCGACCGGCGACATGGGCATCGGCAAGGATGGCGCGCCGACCGACAACTTCACGCGCGGCATGGAGCTGCGCGGGCGGTACACCATCATCTCCGAGGGCGCGCGCGGATCACTCGCCAAGCAGCTCATCGAAAAGTTCAGGCTGGCCGATGGGCACGAGCCGCAGAAGTACGGCATCGGTCTCAAAGAGCTTTGGGAGGTTTTGCCGGAGAAGCATAAACCCGGCCTCATCCAACACTCGTTCGGCTGGCCGCTGGACAACCGGACCGGCGGCGGATCCTTCCTCTATCACTACGGCGAAAACCTCGTCTCGGTCGGCTTCGTGGTGCATCTCAACTACAAGAACCCCTACCTGTCGCCCTATGAGGAATTCCAGCGCTACAAGACGCATCCTGCAATCCGTGATGTTTTCGAGGGTGGTAAGCGGATCGCCTACGGCGCGCGCGCGATCACCGAAGGCGGATGGCAATCGATCCCGACGATGGTCTTTCCCGGCGGCCTGTTGACGGGATGCTCGGCCGGCCTCGTCAACGTGCCGCGCATCAAGGGCAGCCACAACGCCGTTCTCTCGGGCGTGCATGCCGCCGAGGAGGCCTTCGCGGCGCTCAAGGCCGGGCGCAGCCACGACAGGCTGGAAGGGTACGAGAGCGCGGTTCGCGATGGCCCGATCGGCAAGGATCTCAGGCGTGTGCGCAACGCCAAGCCTTACTGGTCCAAGTTCGGCACCTTCCTTGGTATCGGGCTCGGCGGTGCGGACATGTGGCTCAACACCATTCTGCCCGGCATCGGCCTCGGCAATACGGCCAAGCACGGGAAGCCCGACTACGCGGCTACGGAGCCGGCCAGTGGCTTCAAGCCGATCGCCTACCCGAAGCCCGATGGCGTCCTCACGTTCGACCGGCTGACTAATCTATCGTTCTCGGCTACCAATCACGAGGAGGACCAGCCGGCCCATCTCAAGGTCAAGGATCTCAAGCTCCAGAAGACCTCGGAGCTCGGTCAGTACGACGGGCCGTCCAATCGCTATTGTCCGGCTGGCGTCTACGAGTGGGTCGAGGACGAGGGCGGCGGCAAGCGCTTCCAGATCAACGCGCAGAACTGCGTCCACTGCAAGACTTGCGACATCAAGGACCCCAATCAGAACATCAATTGGACGGTGCCCGAGGGTGGTGGCGGTCCGAATTACCCGGGCATGTAGGCGAACGGCGGCCTAACGACCGTCCGACTGGTACTGCGGCAGGGGTGCCTGTGACAACTCCTGCCCGGCTTGCTTGACACCGCCACAATCGCAGACCAAATGCGTGGTTCCGCTTGGCCATTTCGCTTTTCGAAAGAGGCCGTTCGTTGGAGGACCTCGATCGATGAACGCCATCAATGTCATTGCGATCTGGGGCCTCGTCGCGATCTCGGCGGCTGTTGCGGGCGGAGTCATCGCTGCAGCGCGGAATCGTGACCATTCGTGGTGGGCAGCATGGTGCTTCGTGGTGCCGCCGATGCTGATCCTTTTGCTGCTCCTGCCACGCAATGCGGGACCCCGGCCCCGGAGGCCCTCACTCGACGAAGACGACCGCGAGGTCGTGTGACGGCCGCGTTTCGGTGATCCCGCAACGCAGATCGGTCTCATCAGGCTGCCGACCCGGCAATTCGCGTGGACGCATGCCGTGACGGTGAACCTATTCCAGTACGGGAGCCAATTCAGCCGGATCGGCAGGACGGCGGACGCGGCCATCGAGGTGAGCGCCCTGCTCCACACTCAACTGACTGTGCAACACGTCTCCGTCGACCCTGGCGCTCGCGCTCAGCACGACGTTGACACCCTTGACTGTGCCGGCAACCGCGCCATGCACGATCACGGTCTGGCCTGAAACGACGCCGGTCACTTGGCCCTTCTCGCCGATGATGACCTCGTTTCCGACGACGTCCCCTTCGACCTTGCCCTCGACTTGAAGCGTGCCGCGCGTGATGATGCGCAGGCCCTGGCCGACGATCGTCAGGTCGTTACCGATGATCGAAAGCGTACCGTCCTGCCTGTTGACGGGCCGGGTCGTGGCCCCAGCATTGCCATCGGCGCCTGGACGAAGGGCATCGAGCGTGCGGTCGAAGCTTTTCTCTACCGGCTTGATATCGCCGATGGTCTTGGAACTGCTGGCTGGTTGACGCGTGAACACGGCTTAGCCCCCATTCGAAACTCTACTACCCCGCAACCTTAAGACGCATGCGCTCGTGTTCGAAATGTGTCCGTCGAGGTGCCAGGCGTCTCAAGAGACCGCGTCGAAGGCAGTGGCGGCGTTAGGCGAGCGTAGCAGCGCGGATCTGGATGATACCTTGAGTTTGCGTCGGCGCAGCCGCCGTCCCGTTTCGCTGGCCTCCTGCGGCGGCAGAATATCAAGGCTCGGCCACAGACCCGTAACAAGTGTGCGGGCATAGCCGTTGGCGTAGCCGAGCCGGCGCATCGAGGCCGCAGCGCCCTGATGATCATACGCGAGGCGGTGTGTCGAGAGCACGACACCGGTCTCGTCCGGCGTCACCAGTCCGTACCAGACGTCGGTCGAGCCGTCGTTGGCGGGCATGCCGAGCACGCCCGAATTGAACCAAGTGCCCGCACCGACGCGCGTGATGAAGGGCAGCCCACAATGGCCCGCGATGACGATGTCGCTTCCGGCGAGGCGGGCCTCTTCGGTGATTAACTCACGCTGTGAGTCAAAGACCCACCGGCTCACTTCCCGCATCCCACCGTGGATGACGCGGAAGTCGAGGCCCGAAAGGGAAAAGGTGAGCGTCGTGGGCAAGGTCCCCATCCAGGCGCGCATTTCCCCGGAAATCCGTTCGGATGCGAACGGATACCACCCCTTGGCGAGCAGATCGCACGCGCTACCGTCCTCGAAATTGCAGGCGCAATCGGCGGCACCGGCCGCGAGTTGCTGCTCGCAGTTACCCTGGATGACGTGGCATCCCCAGGCGACAACGACCCGGGCGGTTTCCTCCGGCTCGGCGCAATAGGCAACGACGTCGCCCGTGCAGATCACCTGGCTCGGTGGAATGCCCAGGCGATCGGCCTCGGTCATGGCCGCCTCGGTGGCACGAAGGTTCGAGTAGGGGCCTCCGACAACCATGACGGGGGCCTTTTCCAGATCGATCCGCATAACCGCTGTTCCCGCCAATCCTGTGATCCGTCGCTTGTCGAGGCAGCCATACCCGCCCGATCGCCGAGCGACAATCGGACGGCCGATCAAGTTTCAGAGAAGACCGCCATCTTTGGGCTTCAGGCGAGACCCAGGGCTGCAAGGAAATCGTCAGCCAATGCCCCGGTTCGGGCGCGAATCTCCTCGGCGCGCCATTCCGTCGCCGTTGCCAGACGGCGCGTGAGCGTGAAGGCGCTGCCCGCAAAGACGGAACGCTTAATGTGGAAATCCCGGTTGCCGGCCAGGTTCTGCTCGGCCTCTGTCAGCAATGTCAGGTTGCCGAGCATGTGGCGCAATGCGGCCGCGTCCGGTGTTTGCCGGTAGTTTTCAGCCCATTGACTGGCCGCGGCGGGGCGCTGGGGGAAGATGTGCTCCATCGTCGCCTCGGGTGTCAGGGTCACGGCGTCGTCGCCGTCGTAAATGGCATCGAGGCGCAGCAGCAGGAACAACTTGTAGGGCCGGCGCGCCAGATTGGGGCCGGTCAGTGTGGCGCGTACGGCGGCCCGCTCAGCGGCGCTCACTTCGAGCTTGCGACCCGGCATGAGCACCGTGCCGCGGTCGATCTCTTCGAGGATGGCGAGATACCTCCGGTCTCGGTGATGGGGCTCCTCCGCCTTGATCATGAGCGTCCAGGCAAGCGCCTCGAGGCGCTTGAGAAAGGCCAAGGTGTCGGGAGATTCGTAATCTGACTGGGAGAGCCAGTGCAGTGCCGGGAGACGCCAGGTCTCGTGACGAACGACCCATGACAAATACTGGAGACGCCGAAAGACGGGACCCGGACCGGCGCTGGGATCCAGGCCCGCGAAGAGTTGTGATAGGGGCACGTCCCGATCCGCGGCGGTGAGTGCCCGTGTCTTGACCGCCGCGATGCTGTACAGCAGCCCACCCACGCGATCACTGCGGAGGCGGGACTCGAGGTTCTCCCAGATGGTTTGGGCTTGCTTGCTCGTCTCCCCGATGCAGCGATCGAGGATGCGTCTCTGCAGGAGATCAGCCGCTTGCGGCTTGGCTCCGGTCTCGTGGCATTCTTCAACGATCTCGCAACGACCCGCGAGCGGCCCACCCATCATCTCCCCCTCTCGCTACCATGACGAGGGAGTACATCTATTATGCAACTTTAAGTTGCGGAAGAGCGATTTTGTGCTGTCGAATCGGTTTTGGCGAGCGATGTAATGGGGTCCCGGACGCGTATCGGGGCGTTCAGCTCAGCCGGGCGGAAACGTTGCTGTTGCGCTCTGATCCTGGCGTGAAGGGGTCTCGGAAGTCGAGGCTTGGCCCCTAGCCTCGAGACCCCGTTTTTCCGGCGACGAGCGAACCGTACCGATCTCCCAGTGCTGGTTCAGCAGTGCTGCCAGACGCTCCTCACGACGCTTCACGTCTTGCGGGCGCCATTCCGTCAAACCCTCGATCTCTCGTGTCAATGCAGGTTGTCTGCCGTCCTTGCCGAAGTAGACGTCGAGCTTGCGGTCCAGCTCGGAGTTGCGGGCCTGCTCGTTGTCGTGCCGCGATACCAGGATGAGATTGCCCAGCGACTGAGTGCACCGGTCGCGTTCATCCGCATCGGGGAACCAGTCGCGCCAGCGGCTCGTCCTCGCCGGCTTCTGCGGCAGGACGTGCTCGACGGTGTACGCGCCCGGATCGAGGTTCTGCGGCGCGCCGGCGACAAGGTCGTTCAGGCGCAGCAGGATCAGTTTGCAGGCCAACTGGCTGCGAGCATGAAGCGTGCGCATGTTGAATGCGATCAGCCGCTGCTCGTCGCGGGTCAGATCGAGGGGACACGAGGGCTCGTCGATCCGACCGGAGCGAACGGCGTCAAGCAAAGCCCGGTACCGCACGATGCGCTTGTCCGAGCCGATGCCGAGAATACGCAATCCGTAGGCAAGGCGATCCAGGCGGGCGAGAAAAGCATCGAGGCGCTGCGGATCGCCGTCGACCCTGCGCCAATAGAGCATCAGCGGTGGGATCCAATCCTGGCTGCCGAGCCAGCCGAGATAGGCGAGACGTGCGTTCACCGACGGCGGCACAGGGTTGGCTCTTTCCTGCCCGGCGGAACGGATCGTCTGCAGGATGGCGGCGTAGGGGAAGAGGGTGCCGTCGACGAACGTCGCGGCGTCTCCGCTTCGATGCACGAGTGCCTTGATCTCGTCGATAATGCGCGCTCGCGATCGCCCTTCGATCGTTCGCAAATGGCTGAATAATTCCTCCAATGACCCGCCGAGGCTATGCTCGACATCGAGCCACCGGGCATGGAGGTCCGCATGCCGGTCGGCAGCGACCGCTCCCAGGATCTGGGCCTTCAGGATGTCGCCACGCGCGAGCGGAAGACCGCGATCGTTCAACACCGCGAAAATGTGGTGAGCGCGGTCGAGGGTCCGTGCTGCGATGACCGCAAAATGGCACCTAGACAACAGGAACTCGACCAGCTGTCTGCGACGCTCCTTGCTCTCGGTGATGAGGCTCGCCATCAGATGTTCGCGCACGGCGAGGAGACGGGTCTCGGGAGCAGGAAGGTCGTCGGTATCGGGCATTGCCGATGTCGCACGGCGCAGCTGCACGAAGGCCTGGAAGAAACCTTGCGTGGGGCCTGTCAGCCTGAGGCGGAAGTCGGGCTCGCCGGGAAGGCCTGCTTCACTCGCCTCGAGCGTCCCGACGAGGCAGTTTCCGGCACGGCCAGCGGTGACCGGATCGTCATCCTCGGCGATGTCGCGCAGGACGGCGAGCAG
>JALHMC010000041.1:23477-36079 GCA_022844225.1 Hyphomicrobiaceae bacterium
TCGGGCTCGCCGGGAAGGCCTGCTTCACTCGCCTCGAGCGTCCCGACGAGGCAGTTTCCGGCACGGCCAGCGGTGACCGGATCGTCATCCTCGGCGATGTCGCGCAGGACGGCGAGCAGGATGGTCAGCGTCACCAGACGCTGCAATCCGTCGACGATCTCATGCGTCGAGCCGGACCCTTCGGCAGGCGGCTTTGCCGCATCTCGTGTCGCCATCAGAACGACGGCACCCAGGAAATAGTCACTGTCGGCGTCGGTCTTGTCGCCTTCGTCAGCCTCTCCGGTGTCGTCGAGGGCCAAGAGGATGTCGTCGAGCAATTGACCCGCCTGCTGAGTCGTCCATGCGTAGGGCCTTTGATAAGCGGGTACGCTGAGCCGCAATCGCCCACCGAGCATCTGCTCGAGTGTCATACAGTCGGCACTGAAGGGAGGCTGCATGGGACTCGTAATACTGGCGTGAGACTCGGTGGCACCACCGGCCGGCCGGCGGGCAGTTGCAGTGTGGCCCGATACCACGCACCCGCGGACCGAAACAACCGCCGAAGCAAGGCTGTGTCATCATCGCGACATCAGCTCGTCATGAGCCTATGCGCTGTTGTGGGCCGAGTTCTACTGGCGCACCAGGACGATGCGTGCCAACCAATCGATCTCGCGGCGGCGCAGAGAGATACGCGTGGTTTCTGAACCGAACGGTGCAATCTCGATGCGACTGGCCGTGGACGCGATGAGCAACCGGGCAAAAACCGGCATCCCGGCCGGCTTCACCAGGACCCGGTCACCCGCGCGCGGCTCGGCAGCCTCGGATGCGACGAGCACGTTGCCCGCGCTGTAGGCGGGCTCGAGGCTGGCGTCGACGACGGCCAATGCGAAGCGGCGCCGGACAGGTTCGAGTGCCTGACGGCCGTTGGCGGTCATCTTGTGCTCGAGAGGTGGCTCCCAGTCCGGAACAACGCCGCCGCGAATCCGGCCGACGATGGGGACGCCCGAGATCTCACCTTCCTCGGCCTCGTCGAACGAGATCTCGAGTGTGTCCTCGAAATCCAGCGTTGCGAAATCGTCGAGTGTGGTTGCCGTTGCTTCAAGAACCTTGGCAATGCTCTCAGTGCTGGGCCACCGGGGCCGCCCCTCGGGCGTGAGGCGCTTCGAGCGGTTGAAGGTCGTGGGGTCCAGGCCCGCGAGCCTGGCCAGAGCGGAGGGGGTCAGGCCCCGGCGCTCTGCGAGCGTGTCGATGGCGCTCCATATCCAGTCGTGGGTCAGAGGCCTGTCACGCCGCCGCATCTCGTTCGCCTCGTCGACATCCCGTGATATGCATCGGATCGGCGATCGTACTGGATCAAGCGATGAGCGATGCAAGGCTACAATGTTCCCTGAGCGGACCTCAATTCTCCGTCCGACCGGACCGGGGACGGGCCGTGTCACGGAGTAGACCGAGTACCCTCTCCAATTTCCGGAACGGTCGTGAAGCGCGGGCCTCTGCACCAGGCAGACGTGCCGGAACCCGCGACCCCTCCGTGCCCGGAAAAAGCACGGAACGACGATAAACGGAAAGTCTATGCCCAAAATAGTTTACAAGGTTTGCTCGATCGATGAATGGGCCGCGGCGCTGGAGGCCGGGGTTTATGTCGGCTCGGCGGACGACGCCCGCGACGGCTTCATTCATTTCTCGACCGCGGCGCAACTTCCGGGAACACTGGCGAGGCATTTCGCGGACCGTCAGGGGCGCGGTCGCGAAGGTCTGGTGCTCATTGCACTTGACGCGGCCGAGCTTGCGACCGCCCTGAAATGGGAGCCGGCGCGGGATGGCGCGCTCTTTCCGCATCTCTACGGCCCGCTCGATCCGAGCCTTGCGAGGCAGTGTACGCCACTCGAGGTCGGCCCTGACGGTCGCCACATCCTTCCTGGAGATCTCGCCAGATGCTGAACCAACTGTTCGATCTCGCGCGACCGGCGCTGCTGGCCTTCGATCCCGAGCGCGCGCATCAAATGAGTATCCAGGCCTTGGAGAAGGGGCTGCATCCGCGAGATACGGGCGGAGACGATGTACGGTTGGCGACGACCGTAGCCGGGATGCGGTTTCCCAATCCGGTGGGAATCGCAGCGGGCTTCGACAAGGATGCACGCGTACCGGATGCCATTCTCTCGATGGGCTGTGGTTTCGCCGAGATCGGCACGGTGACGCCGCGACCTCAGTCAGGCAATCCGCAACCTCGCGTCTTCCGTTTGATCCGTGATCGGGCCGTCATCAATCGCCTGGGTTTCAACAACGAGGGACACGCTGCCGCCCTTCGCCGGCTCGAGGCGCGGCGCGGTCGCGGTGGCATCGTCGGCGTGAACATCGGCGCCAACAAGGATGCCGAGGATCGAACGGCGGATTACGTCGCCGGGCTCGACCTGTTCTATGATGTCGCGACCTATTTCACGGTGAATATCTCGTCGCCCAACACGCCGGGATTGCGAGACCTGCAGGCCCCTGCTGCGCTCGATGAACTGCTGTCGCGGGTCATGGCAGCGCGGGAGCGCCACGTTGCGGCCGGTTCGCCGCGTCGTCCGATCGTCGTGAAGATCGCACCCGACATCGCCGAGGACGATATCGCCGCCATCGCCGATCGTCTGATGGCACACAAGGTCGACGCGATCGCTGTCTCCAACACGACGCTGGCGCGACCGGGGCTGGAGGATGCCGGCACGGCGAAGGAAGCCGGCGGGCTTTCGGGACGGCCTCTGTTTCACCGCTCCACGGCGATGCTGGCGCGGATCCATCTGGCAACGGCACGCGCGATTCCGCTGATCGGGATCGGCGGGATCGACAGCCCGGCGACGGCGCTTGCGAAGATCGAGGCCGGGGCGACGCTCATACAGCTCTACACCGGGCTCATCTACGAAGGAGCCGGCCTGATCGGGCGGATCAAGGCGCATCTTGCCGACCATGCGCGCGTCAATGGCCTCGCCACGATCGCAGAGGCGACGGGCCGGCAGGCCGAGGCGTGGGCCGCCAAGCCCCTGGACGCTTGAGGCGGCACCACGTGAGCGGTTGCGGCTGCGGGGGCTCGTGTCACCCCAGGCCGGTCGCCGCGGTGAGGCCGCCGTCGACCAGGATCTCCGTCGCCGTGATGTAGTGCGCCTCATCCGAAGCCAGGAACAGGACGGCGTGGGCAATGTCCCAGGCATCGCCCATCTTGCCGGTGGGGCAAGCGGCGTTGCGCTTGTCGATCAGGCCCTGCAAGTCGTTGGCGGCAATGGTCTTGGCGAGGCGGTGCTCGACGAGCGCCGTGTGCATCAGGCCCGGGATGACCGTGTTGCAGCGAATGCCCTTCTTTGCGTAGGCGATCGCGGTCGACTTGGAGAAGGCAAGGATGCCGAGCTTGGTCGTCGAGTAGGCGACGTGGGGCCGATCGGCCGTCATGCGCAGCCCAGCCACCGAGGCCAAGTTGACGATCGCGCCCTTGCCCTGCTTTTCCATGACCGGAATGACGTACTTGCAACCCAGGAACGCGGTCTTGAGGTTGTGGTCGATCTGGCGGTCCCAGACCTCCTCCTCCATGCTCACGGCGGTGCCGGGCGCCGACCCCCCCACGTTGTTGACGAGGATGTCGATACGCCCGAACTGCTTGACGCAGTCGGCCACGGCCGCTTCGACCTGCTTTGCCTTGGTCATGTCGACGGCCCGGGTGACGCAGGTGCCGCCTTCCTTGTCGATGATGGCCTTGGTGATGTCGGCCGCCTCCTTGCGAAGGTCGACGCCATAGATCTTCGCACCCTGGCGGGCCAAGAGAACGGCCGTGGCCTTGCCGTTCCCCCAGACCTTGGCGTCGGGGTCGTCACCGACCGAGCCGGCACCCGACATGAAGACGACCTTGCCCTCGAGACTGAGCATGTTGGTGTTCCTTGGAATGGTTGTGGCTCGCAGCTAAGCACGTGGCACGGCGGTGGCCAACGCCGCACGCGGGATACCCGCAGATCGTGTGTCCGGAGACGAGACGTGATGGCGTGCGGTGAGCCATTCGCCTAATTTGCAGGACAACGTCACCCCAAGTCATCAGCGAGTCTGCGCAATGCCGTCCACCGCCTTCGATTCCCGTATTTTCCGCGATTTCTTCGGTACGCCTGCCATGCGGGCGGTGTTCTCGGACGAGGCGCTGGCTCGGCGCTATGTCGAGGTGGAGGTTGCGTTGGCCCGGGCCGAGGCCAAGGTAGGTGTCGTTCCGGCCGCGGCGGCCGAGGAGATCGCCCGAGGCGGGGAGGGGCTAACGCTCGATCTTACCCAGCTCAAGGCCGAGACGGACGTCGTCGGATATCCGATCATCGGTGTCGTCCACCAGATGGCCAAAGCGGTCGGCGAAGCGGGCGGCTACGTTCATTGGGGTGCCACAACTCAGGACATCATGGACACGGCGACGGTGCTGCAGCTCCGTGACGGACTGGCGTTGGTCGAGGCCGACCTCGACTCCCTGGACCGGACGCTTTCCGCGTTGGCTGCCAAGCATCGCGATACCGTGATGGCGGGACGCACGCACCTGCAGCACGCACTGCCCGTCACGTTCGGCTTCAAGGCGGCCGTGTGGCTTTCGATGATCCGGCGGCATCGCGAGCGGCTGGCGCAACTCAAGCCGCGGGTGCTGGTCGTGCAGTTTTCAGGTGCGGCCGGCACGCTTGCGTCGCTCGGCGACAAGGGCCTCGAGGTCCAGGCTGCGCTCGCGGCTGAGCTCGATCTCGCGCAGCCGGACATCACGTGGCATGTGGCCCGCGACGGCATTGCCGAGGCCGGCGCATTTCTCGGGATCGTGACCGGTAGCCTCGCCAAGATCGCGGTCGATGTCATGCTGATGATGCAGACCGAGATCGGAGAAGTCTTCGAGCCGTTCGTGAAGGGGCGAGGTGCGTCCTCGACGATGCCGCAGAAGCGCAACCCGATCTCGTGCGAGATGATCGTGGCGCTGGCCAAGACCGTCCGGGCGCAGGCAGGGCTACTGCTCGATGCGATGGCGACCGATCACGAACGGGCGACCGGGCCCTGGCATCTCGAGTGGATCGCGCTGCCGGAGGCCTTCCTGGCGTCGGCGGGGGCGCTCCATCAGGCCCGATTCATGCTGGAAGGGCTGATCGTCGAGCCGGCCACCATGCGCCGGAATCTCGACATCACGGGCGGGCTGATCGTTGCGGAGGCCGTCATGATGGCACTGGCGCCGCACACGGGACGTGGCGAGGCGCACGATCTCGTCTATGCCGCATGCCGGTCAGCGCTGGAGAACGGGACGCCGTTAATCGATCGGCTACGTCTGATGCCGGAGGTCACGGCCCACTTCGACGAGGCTGGCTTACAGAGACTCGTCGACCCGGCCGGCTATCTCGGCACGGCGCGGGAGATGGTGGATCGGCTGCTGGCGCGCGGCTGAACCGATTATCTCGCCGCGTAGCGGCCGGGTGGCGAGATCAGGCGCTGGTCTCGGCGACCTCGTCGGTCCACACGCGGAAGCTCTGCAAGGTATTCGGACCGAACGTGGTGACCATGGCTACGTCCGCTGCGTCCCGGCCCCGCGCGAGGAGCACGCGGCCGATGCGTGGTGTGTTGTTCCTGGGATCGAACGTGTACCAGCGCCCATCCAGATAGGCTTCGAACCAGGCAGCGAAATCACCCGGGGGGAACGGGGGGGAGGTGCCGACATCGCCGAGGTAGCCCGTGCAATAACGCGCCGGTATATTCAGCGCGCGGCAGAACGCGATGGCGAGATGAGCGTAGTCGCGACAAACGCCGGTGCTTTCGACATAGGCTTCGGATGCTGTTCGCGTCGGCCGTGCCTTCGCATAGTCGAAGACAATGCGGTCATGCACGAAATTGCAAATCGCCTGCACGCGTCCCCAGCCGGGCCGATGCTTACCGAACAACTGCCAGCTCATGTCGAGCAGCTTGTCGCTTTCGCAGAACCGGCTGGCGAGCAGGAACACGAGGGCATCGTCGGGCAGGGCCTCGACCGGGACTTGGCCCGCGTCCGGCGCGACCGGGTCCGGTTGACCGCTATCGCGCACGATCGCATCGGTCGCTATACGGACCAGCCCCGCGGGCGCCGTCATGCGGCTACACCAATTGCCGAACCCGTCGCGGTAGCTGACCAACGGGATGGATGGCGACGTCAAGATATGATCGGGCGACGCGAGATCGGCGACGCGCGAATGGTGGATACTGAGGACGAGAAGGCACGGCGTCGGCTGGGGAAACCGGTAATTGAACTCGTATCCGACCCGGAGTTTCACAATTGGCTCGCTGACCTGCATACAATGGCTTCGTGCGCCATCTCCCCTTATGTGATGCCGCCGAGTTGAGATTGTAAGGGTGCAGGCCGGGCTGGCTCGTTACCGAGTGTTCTCCCTCATCGTTGCCGTGGCCGCAGCGAGCGTCGCACCGAGCAGCTTGTAATCGATCGACAGCACGAACACCGAGAAACCGCGGGCAATGCCTGCGGCGATCTCTGACGGATCAGAAATGTAGAGACCAGCAGCGACGCTTTTTTTCCGTGCCGCCGCGAGCACTGTCGTTATCGCGCCCTGCACCAACGGGTGAGTGAACTGGCCGTGCACGCCATACGACACGGAAAGGTCGGCGGGGCCCGGCATGACGCAATCGACGAGGCCGCCTGCAAGAACGTCATCGATCGTCTCTACGCACGCCTTGTCCTCGACCAAACCGATCGCTGTCGCCTCGGCGTTCGAGCGGCGGGCGTAGTCCGCGAACGGGGACAAACCGAAGCCTGATGCGGGTACCCCTGTGCAGGTCGGTCGTTCGCCCTCCGGCGCATAGCGCATCGTTCGAAGCGCGGTGGCGGCGCCGTACTCCGGCAAACCGAGGTGGGGGAGCATAAGGCCGCTGCTGCCGGCATCGAGGAGGCGGCACATCGTGGATCTGCGAGCGACCGATGCGAACAATGGCTTCGATCCCCGAAGCCTTCGCGGCTCTCAAATGGGCGGCGACGACCTGGGTGTCCGCGAGCGTGTGCTCCATATCGACGATGACGAAATCGAAGCCTGCCGCCGCATAGATTTGTGTGATGTTCGGGTCGGTGGAGAAGACGAATCCGCCGAGCAGTCGGCTGCCGGAGCGGACTCGTTCCCTGAAAGGCCTTTTCGTCATCTCGGTCTCGCTTGTGGAGAGCGGGTGGGGCTTGTCGAGGATGCCTGTTGCGATCTTGAGGGCGGGCCATTCCGGGCGCCGCCCTCCGACTTGGTGGTCAGGCCCGCTTCGGATCGCCCTGGGCCGGGGGATCGCGCTCGAACACTTCCTTGATGCGATCGGGCGAGACCTCGATCTTCACGCCCGCGCGCTCGATCTGCAGCTTCATCGGCGAGCGGCTGTCCTGCGCCTCCCAGCCGCGGGCCATGGCTTCGCTCATCTCGGCGTAGGCCATGTTGGCGAGGCGCATGGGTACGCCAAGTTCCCGGCCGAGTTCGGTCGCCAGCGTCATGTCCTTGAAGGCGAGTTTCAGCGCGAAGGCCGGCGGCTCGTACTTGTTGACGAGGAACTGGTCGACCATGCGATCAAAGGTGCGACCGCGGCCCCCAGCACCTGTGCGGATCGCCTCCCAGAGTGCGAGCGGCTCCACGCCGCCTTTGACACCCATGGTGAACAGCTCGGCGAGCGCCGCCTGGATGGCGTAACCGGCGCCATTGTGGACGAGTTTCGCCACGGAGCCAGCGCCAATCTCGCCGATGTAGCGAGCCTGATCAGCGAAGGCGTCAAGGAATACCTTGTTCTCGTCGAAGGTCTTCTTGTCGCCGCCGACCCAGATGGCCAGCTTCCCGGTCCGCGCGCCGTTCGGGCCGCCTGAGACCGGCGCGTCCATGAAGCTGAGGCCCTTCTCGGTGTAGATGGCCGCGATCTTGCGCACCATGCTCGGGGCGTTGGTGGACAGATCGAAGACGGCGCCGCCCTTCTTCAGGCCGGCCATGAGGCCCGTGGTCGCGTCCGTACAGACGGCCTCGACCTCCTTGGGGCCGGGAAGTGACAGGAAGACAATATCGCACTTTTCGGCGACGGCCTTCGGGCTATCGGCCCATTCGGCGCCCTTGGCGATGAAGGGCTCGGCGGCGCTTTTCCTCACGTCGTGGACGACGAGGCCGTGGTTCGACTTTTCCAGATATCTGGAGAGATTGGCGACCATGTAGGCACCCATGGTGCCGAGGCCGATGAAACCGACTTTCATGTGTGGTCCTCTTTTGCTGGCCGCTGGCTCGCCCCCTTCGGAGTGCCAGCCGCCTTGCGTGTGGTGATCAGGATTTCTTCTCGGCGTCGCGGGCGGCGAACACATCGCGAATGACGCCTGCGGCCGACATTGCGACTGGCCAGCCCCCGTAGAACGCGAGGTGCGTGACGAGTTCGGTCAACTCCTCGCGGGTGACGCCGTTGTCGAGGGCGCGACCGGCATGCCCCTTGAGCTGCTCGGTGCGGTTCATGGCGACGAGGGCCGCGCACGTGATCAGGCTGCGATCGCGCTTCGACAGCTCCTTCCTTTCCCAGACATCGCCGAAGAGAACCTTCTCGGTGAGGTCGATGAGCTTCGGGACGGTGTTGCGGACGGCGTCGCGGCTCGGTGATGGCGGTGTGGCCATGGTGATTATTCCTCGCTTCGGGTTGCTGGTGAGCCGATGCTAGCGAGGAAAGTATCCGGGGCGCCAGCGGCACGTCGAATTTGGCTGGCTAAGGTCCGCCCCGCCGGCACCCTCACGAACTCCCGATCCAGCGGTGCATAACGAGGCATCCTTAGTGACAAGTCCTTGAAATGGATCGCAGCAATCATCATATGCTGCGGTTAGTCGGCCGGGGCTGCAGCATTGGAACGCCACCATGACGCACGATAAGCGCGCTCTGAGAACTGCCTTCAAGCGCCTCGAGGGTGAGCTTCCCGAGCGCGCGGGCAGAACCTTGCGTTGGTTGCGTCACCCCGCGTCGCGGTGGGTCCGAATTCCAGCGGGCGTCATTCTGACGTTTGGGGGTATGTTCTCGTTTCTGCCTCTTCTTGGCGCGTGGATGTTGCCGCTCGGACTGCTTCTGATCGCCTATGACGTGCCGTTTCTGCGTGTCCCGGTCAGCCGTTTCACCATCTGGGCGGCGGAGAAGTTTGGGCAGTTGAAATCGCGGTGGACGCGCGTTCAGGGCTAGTTGTCCCACCTTCCATCCATCACCGATTGCTCTCCAATTGGTCTTGCTACTCGATGAGCCACGGACGATCCTAAGGGATCGCTAGGCGTGAGCATCATGAGGAGGCAGACATGGCCGACTACGATATCGTCATTCGAGGCGGGACGGTGGGTTCATCGTCCGCCACCTTCGAGGCGGATGTCGGCATCGTCGGCGAGGCCATCGTCGCGCTGGGACGCAATCTCGGGCTTGGCAAACGGGAGATCGACGCCAAGGGAAAGCTGGTGCTGCCAGGCGGTGTCGATGCACACGCGCACATCGAGCAGCTTTCTGGAATGGGCGTAATGGGCGCCGACAATTTCGAGAGTGCGACGGGCGCGGCGGCGCTCGGTGGCACGACGACGGTTGTCTGCTTCGCGGCGCAGCACAAAGGCAAGAGCCTGACCAAAGTCGTCGAGGACTATCACGTACTCGCCAAGCGCGGTGCGATCGTCGATTACGCGATGCACATGATCCTGGCCGACCCGAACGCGCGAGTGCTGAAGGAGGAGTTGCCACCGCTGATCAAGAGCGGGCACGCCTCGATCAAGCTGTTCATGACCTACGAGCACACCAAGGTCGACGACGAACAGTTGCTCGATACGCTCGTGGCGGCGCGGGAGAACCAGGCGCTCGTCTGCGTTCACGCCGAAAACAACGGGATGATCTCGTGGATGGGGCGCCGCCTCGTTGAGCGTGGGTATCGCGATCCCCGCTTCCATGGTCCGCACCATCCGCGACTTTGCGAAACCGAGGCGATTTATCGCCTCGCTGCCTTCTCGGAACTGATCGACCAGCCGGTGATCGTCTACCACGTGTCGACGGCCGAGGGGATCAAGGTGATCCGCGAGGCGCGCGGGCGTGGCGTCAAGATGTTCGCGGAGACGTGCACGCAGTATCTCACCCTGACCGTCGATGATCTGGTCAAGCCGGGCCTCGAGGGTGCGAAGTGGGTGTGCAGCCCGCCGCTGCGACAGAAATCCGACCAGGAGGCCCTTTGGCATGCGCTCGAGATCGGCGACCTGCAATTCGTCTCGTCGGATCATGCGCCGTATCGGTTCGATGCTACGGGCAAGCTGCGCGCCGGGCCGGAACCGTCGTTCAAGGAGATCGCGAACGGCATGCCCGGGCTCGAGCTCAGGATGCCGCTGCTGTTCGATGCGATGATCTCGAAAGGTCGCTACGGCGTCGAGCAGTTCGTCGAATGGACGGCAACAGCGCCCGCGAAGATGTACGGATTAAGCCCGCGCAAGGGGCAGATCACAATCGGCTCGGATGCAGACATCTGCATCTGGGATCCGAAGCGGCGGACAGCGATCAGCGATGCCGGCGTCCACGACAACACCGGTTATACACCTTATGCTGGGCGCACGATCGAGGGCTGGCCGGTGACCGTGCTCCGGCGAGGCGAGGTGATCGCGGACGACGGCAAGTTAAAGGGCAGCCCTGGCTCCGGCGCATTTCTTCCGCGCGAGGCGGGCTCTGCAGCGAAGCCGACCGGTCGACTGAGCCCGGAATTCGACGAAACGAAGAATTTCGGCGCCAAGCTCTACTGACGGAGTTGGCGCACACGACAGGGGGAGGTTGCAGAGAGGATCGTCAAGCCTTCCAGAGCGAGGTCGTCAGATGTGCAACTTCGATGCGCAACGGGTCGAGCAGCTTTTGTCTGCGCTCAAGGCTTGGTCGGCCGGCAACAACCGAGTGAGGGGACTGGCTCTGGTCGGGTCCTGGAGCAGCCAGGAGCGGGAGCACGCCGAGGCCGACGCGGATATCGTTCTCGTCGTCGACGCGCTCGACGACTTCCGCAGCCAGTCCGCCTGGATGGCGGAAATCGACTGGCACGCTGCCGGTCTCGGACCCGGCCATTGGAGCGAGTGCGACTATGCGGGCGCTTGCTCACGCCACCTCACGTTCGAGGATGGCGCGGAGATCGAGGTGAGCTTCGTTCCGACGCAATGGGCCTCCGTCGAGCCAGTCGATCCGGTCACGCGCCGGGTCGCAGGCAACGGAATGCGTGTGGTGCACGATCCGGACGGTTTGCTGGGACGATTGCTGATGGCGCTGTGAGGGTGCCGCATCGCGCTCAATCCGAAACCTCCAGCACCATCTCCACCTCGACGGCCATCTGGAACGGCAATGTCGCCATGCCGACGGCCGATCGTCCGCCGCGACCGGCGTCGCCGAAGACCTCGACGAACAGATCCGAGAAGCCGTTGATGACCTTCGGAGGGTCCCCGAAATCGGGTGTGGCGTTGACCATGCCGAGCACCTTCACGACGCGTTTCACCTTGTCGAGGCTGCCAAGCTGTCCACGAATGTTGGCCAGCATGTTCAGGCCGACGACGCGCGCTGCCTGATAGCCCTCGTCCACCGACATGGTGGCACCGAGCTTGCCCTTGATCAGGCTGCCGTCGGGCGTGCGCGGGCCGACGCCGGACATGAACAGCAGGTTTCCCGTTCGTACGCCGCCGACATAGTTGCCGACCGGCTTCGGAACAGGTGGCAGTACGAGACCGAGATCCTTGATGCGCTGCTCTGCACTCATGGCGAGAGTCTCCCTTCTCGAATTGTGCTTCGACGAACGTCGGCGTGGGCTACGCCACGTCCTCCACCGCCACCGGGAATAGCGGCGCCAATTCGTCCACCTGCATGATGTGGTAGACGGAGAAGCGGTAGGCGTCGCCTGCCGTCAGCTCGGGCGGCGTGAACGGGAAGCCGAGGTTGCCCGCAGTCGAGATGCGGCCCGGGAACGGCGCGTGCAGCAGGTACTGCTTGGCGGTGGCTGCGACGGCGCGGGCTTCGTCCTCGTCCTCGCCGATCACCTCGACGATGACGCCGACCTCCTCGGGTACTGTCGAGACGGGCTGTCCGCCAACGACGCCGAGGCCATAGAAGCGAAAATAGATCGTATAGGGGTTCTCGGGCTTGGGGGGCACCAGCTCGCGGATCTGGGCTTCGACAAGGCCGGCGATCTCGTCCGCCTTCTCGATGAAGACGGGGTCGGCGGAGCCCGCAACCATGATGGCGCGCGCACCGACGCGGGTCGCACCTTCGATTTTCACCGAGAACTGCTTGGTCGGCACCCAGCGACCTCCGGAGACGCGGCAGCGGCGATCGTCGACCGCCTCGAATTTCGAGTCCTCGAGATAAAGCACGCCCTCGGGTTCCGCGACCGAGAGCGGATCGGCCTGTTCGTAGAGCCCATGGGCCGCCACCGACATCGGCGTCGCACGTCGCGCGGGGTTCATGCTTTCGAGGACGAAGCTCTCGCCCTCGAGCGTGCCGAGCATGGCGTCACGGCCGCCGCCCTCGCACGCCAACGACGCGCACTCGATGATCTTTGCCATCTGCAGAGCCGGGCCGATCGGGAAGCCGAGCTTCTCGGGCAAGCACGTATAGATGCCCGTATCGCAGGCGCGACCGGCGACGATGACGTC
>JALHMC010000042.1:0-21517 GCA_022844225.1 Hyphomicrobiaceae bacterium
AGCGTCGGCCCGATGCAGGGCGACCACGCGGCCCCGAGCAGCATCCCGCCGATGAACTGGCCGGAAAGCCCTCGGTCCTGCAGTGCGCCTCGGCGTTCGAACGCATGGCTTGAGAGCCCGGCAGTGGCGGCCGCAAATCGCGTGTTGAACGCGGGAACCAAAAGGACAAGGCCGAACGCCACCATGGCAACCGCACCGATCTTCGCCATGGCATCGGCGTCGAGACCGACCGCCGGTCCCAGAGCAGCAATGCCGACTCCGACGACGACAAAGGCCACGCTGAGGCCAGCGCAAAGCGCGAGGGGCCCGAGGCGCTCCTCCTGCACCGCCGCGCCCAGAATGAACGGCAGGACCGGCAAGACGCAAGGGTTGATGAGGGTCAACAGACCCGCGCCGTAGGCGAACAAGAGATCCATGCACCCTGTTCCGGTAGTATCGGTTCTCGTCGATCGATGCGACGTCCTACGATCAGACGTGCGAAGACGCCAACCACAAAGCCGTCGCAACCTATCAAGTTGTCTTGAGCTGCGCTGGGCTGACACGCGCACGTGCGGGGGCTTCAAGTGGCGCACCAGATGGTGCACGTTGGCGTCCTCCAAATCCTTCCGACCCGCCGAGGCCCTACGCAATGACGACGACCGCCCTTCCTCTTTCCGGCATCCGCGTACTTGAGCTGTCGCATACCGTGATGGGGCCGACGGCGGGGCTGGTGCTCGCCGATCTCGGCGCAGACGTGATCAAGGTCGAGCCGGCGCCCAAGGGCGATCACACGCGCGGGCTCGGCGGTTTTGCAGCGGGCTTCTTCTCGGCCTTCAACCGCAACAAGCGCGGCATCGCGCTGGATTTGAAACAGGCAGAGGGCCAGGCGGCCTTCCACCGCCTCGCATCCACTGCCGACGTCGTGCTCGAGAA
Organism: Hyphomicrobiaceae bacterium; assembly: GCA_022844225.1. Lineage (GTDB taxonomy): Bacteria > Pseudomonadota > Alphaproteobacteria > Rhizobiales > Hyphomicrobiaceae. The sequence goes on from JALHMC010000042.1 coordinate 913, forward strand.
TTACGGTCCCGGTACCATGGAGCGGCTCGGTTGCGGCTGGGACGTCCTGGAAAAGCTGAACTCGCGGCTGATTTATCTCGCCCTCAAAGGCTACCTGCCTGGCCCTTATTCGCACCGACCCGCGCTCGACGAGGTCGTGCAGTATCACACCGGCCTCGCCTATATGACCGGCCCGCCCGGACGGCCGCTGCGTGCCGGCGCCTCGATCATCGATATCCTCGGCGCCGTGTTCGGCGTCATCGCCTTGCAGGCCGCCCTGCGCGAGCGCGATCGCACGGGCAAGGGCCAGCACGTCACCTCGGCGCTGTTCGAGAGCGCGGCGTTCCTGATGGCCTCACACATGTCAGGCATCGTCGCGACCGGACAGGACATGCCGCCGATGCCCGCGCGGCGTGGCGCGTGGGCCATCTACGAGGTGTTTCCCTGCGCCGATGGGGAATTGTTCATCGGAGTCACCAGCGACCAGCAGTGGGCGCGGTTCGTCGAGGAGTTCGGTTTGCAGGCGCTGGCAGCTGATCCGCGCCTCGCCACCAACCTGATGCGCGTCGGCGAGCGAGAGTGGCTGATCCCGAAGCTGAAGGATGTCATCGCGCCGCTGCCCAAAGCCGAAGTCGCCGAGCGCCTCGAGCGCGCCGCTTGCTCGTGGGCGCCGGTCGGTAAGCCGCGCGACCTGTTCGAGGACGCTCATCTGCTCGCGACCGGCGGTCTGATCGAGACCTTCATCAACCGCGCCGGCGGCATGGACGGGAAACCCGTCAAACTCCCCGCCATGCCGTTCGCCTTCGGCGACGCGCGCCTAGGCCTCCGCCGCCACGCCCCCACCATGGGCCAGCACAACGCCGAGGTGCTGGCAGAGGCGGGCTACAGCGCGACAGAGATTTCGGGAATGGTGGAGACGAAGGTGATCGTGGGGGGGTGAGGCAGCGAGCCGCCTGCTTGCTGGACAACGGTCATCCCGGTGCTTGTCACCGGGACCCATGGTGCAGCACATTCAATCACCAGAGATGGCTCCGCAACACGACGCGAGTACGTCTCCGGCACGCGCCCTGACGGTCGAGCAAGTCAAGGAATGGGTCCCGGTGACAAGCACCGGGATGACAGAAGAGAACGATCGGACGCCATCACATGCCCACCAAAACCGTCCTCGTCGCCGGCGCTACCGGCCTTGTCGGCCACGCGGCGATGCAGCACTTCGCGAATCTTCCCGATGCGAACGTCATCGCTGTCTCGCGCCGCAAGCCCGGCGAGACGTTCGGCGCGCGCTTCCTGTCCGTCGATCTGCAGGACCGCGCCAAATGCGCCGAGATCTTCGGTGCCATGCCGGATGTGACGCACGTCGTCTACGCCGCGCTTTACGAGAAGGCGGGGCTCGTGGCGGGGTGGCGCGCGGACGACCAGATCGCCATCAACGATGCCATGCTGCGCAACCTGATGGACCCACTGCTCGGCATCGCTAAGGACATGCGCCACGTCTCGCTGCTGCAGGGCACGAAGGCCTACGGCTCGCACGTCCGGCCGATGAAATATCCGGCGCGCGAGGGACGCGACGAGGCGCGCGACGTGCCGAATTTCTACTGGCAGCAGGAGGACTACATTCGTCAGCGCCAGCGCGGGCAGTCGTGGGCCTTCACGATTTTTCGCCCGGTTCTCATCTGTGGCTATTCCCTCGGCGCGGCGATGAGCCTGATCCCGGCCATCGGCGTCTACGCGGCGTTCCTGAAGGAGCGCGGCGAGCCGCTGCATTTTCCGGGCGGGCCCGGCCGCGTCTCGCAGGCCGTCGATGCCGGCTTGCTGGCACGGGCGATGGCGTGGGCGGGCGAGACCGACAAGGCGCGAAACGAAGCCTTCAACGTCGCCAATGGCGATGCGTTCTCCTGGCCGAACGTGTGGCCGGCCATCGCGGAGGCCGTGGGCATGAAGCCGGGCGACGAACGGCCGATGTCGCTCGCAACCGAGATCGCGCCCCGCGAGGACGAATGGCAGCGGATCGTGACGAAGAACGGCCTCTCCGCCCCCGATCTCAAGCAACTGGTCGGCCTCTCGTTCGAGTACGCCGACTGGCAGATGAACTACGGTCGAACCAAACCGGCACCGGTATCCTATTCCTCGACCATCAAGCTCATGCAAGCCGGCTTCACCGAGGTGATGGACACTGAGGTGATGCTGGCCTCGGCGATCCGCGAGTTCCAGCGGCGGCGCCTACTGCCGGCGCCGCGCTAGTACTCCTTACTCCCCGAGCGTCGGGCCATCCCCCCGCGTTCGGGTCTGACGCATGTAGCGGCGATACTTGTCGGCGTCGTAGCCCTCGCCGCGGTGGATCAGGCAGCGGTTGTCCCAGAAGACGACCTCGCCCGGTTGCCAGCGGTGGGCGTAGACGTGCTCGTCGCCGACGGTCTCCTCCACCAGTTCGTCCAGCAGCGCACGGCTCTTCGCGTCGCTCCATCCCTCGATCGCCTTGGCGTGCGATCCGATGAACAGGTTCCGTGCGCCCGTGCGCGGATTGCGCCGAACGAGCTTGTGGCGCACGGGCGGAAGCGTGGCGGCAAGTTGAGGTGACACAGCGTCCGGCGCCACCTTGGAGCGCGAGTAGACGTAGTCGTGGATCACGATCAGCGGATCGAGCTCGTCCTTTCGGTCATCGGAAAGTCGAGAAAAAGTCGAGCGCGTCGACGCGAACAGCGTGGCGCCGCCTTCAGCCGGCGTCTCGTAGGCGCACATGATGGAGAGAAACGCGGGTGTCTCTTTGAAGGAGGCGTCCGAGTGCCACATGTTGTTGCCGGTGAGGAAGATCGTCTTCTTGTGCGTGTTACCCAGCACCGTGCCGTCCGGCTGCACGTTTCCGATGGTGCCGAAATACTCGAGCTTGCCTTCGCCTTTCGCCACATGGCTCGGCTCCGGCTCGCCGAAGCGCCGAGTCAGCGAGAGCTGGGCCGCGTCATCCATCTCCTGGTTGGGAAACACGAGAAACGCGTAGTCGTCGACCGTCATTCTGATTTGCGCCACGGTAGCGTCGTCGAGGTCCGTGCGCAGGTTTACCCCGGTGATACGCGCGCCGAGGTCGGCATGCAGGGGCCGTATGTCGAGTTTGCTCATGTCGATCACTCCGCCGCCTTCTTCGCCGCGGCCAGCTTGTCGAGCGTGGCGAGCGTCTTGCTCGAGTCTTCCGAAGGGATCGAGAACACGATGCGTGCGATGCCCGCATCGCGGAAGCGCTTCAAGGTATCGGGCTCGGGCGGCGTGTTGAACGTAGTGATCGGCAACTCCGACGGATCGCGACCGGCCTCTTTGCACATCTCGCGGAACTTCGGGAGATGGTCGAGCACGTCCGTACCGCCGTACTCCGGTCGCGTCGCGTGCGGGACCCAGCCGTCGCCATAAGCGATCGCACGGCGCGCGCCATAGGGATACATTCCGCCGACGATGACGGGGAGCGGCTTCTGGATCGGCTTCGGCCACGTCATCATCGGCCCGAACTTCACGTGCTCGCCGTTGTACTCCGGCTTCGACTTCGTCCAGATCTCGCGCATGGCGCGCACGCGCTCCTCCATCAGCTTGAAGCGGCCCTTGAAGTCGGTCGTGCCGTGGTTCGCCATCTCGTCCTCATTCCAGCCGGCGCCGATGCCGAACAGGAAGCGGCCCTTGGAGATCTGGTCGAGGCTGGCGACGGACTTGGCCGTCTGGATCGGGTCGCGCTGCACGACCAGGCAGATGCCGGTCGCGACCTTGAGCTTCGTCGTCGCTGCGGCGGCGGCCGAGAGCGTCACGAACGGGTCCATCACGTCGTAGTATTTTTTCGGAAGATCACCGCCCTGCGGGAATGGCGACTTCCGTGTCAACGGAATGTGACTGTGCTCGGGCGCCCAGAGAGATTCGAAGCCCCTCTCCTCGAGTGCCTTGGCGAGCTCGACCGGACCGATCGAGTAGTCCGTGAAGAACAGTGCGACGCCGTAATCCATTATCGTTTCCTCCAGTTTATTTGGCAGACGTTTTGGTTCACAGGCTCTGCCACCATTTCGCGATGTGACGTCGCATGTCGTCGTCCGGCAAGCGTCCGTAACCCGCCGCCACGTTGTCGCGCATGTTCTGAGCCTTGGACGTGCCAGGGATGACACAAGTGATGGCGGGATGGCCGAGTAGATACTTGAGAAAGATCTGCCCGAAGCTCGTTGCGTCGATCTCGGCTGCAAAATCGGGCAGGGGCTTCCCCTTCACGCGCTGGAACATGTTGGCGCCGTCGAACGGCCGGTTTGGGATGACGGCGATTCCGCGCTCGACGGCCAGCGGCAGGAGACGGGCCTCGGCGTCGCGCACGGCAAGCGAATAGGGAAGCTGTACGAAATCGATCCGCTCCGACTGCATGATGGACATCAAATCGCCGAACGCGGACGGGGTGTAATGCGTGATCCCGATGTGGCGAAAGCGACCTTCGGCTTTGCCCGCACGCAGCGACTTCAAATGTGTGCGCCAGTCGACGAGATTGTGGACTTGCATGAGATCGATGGTGGGGCTCTGCAGCCGCTCGGCCGATTGTGCCATCTGGGCGAGACCGGCCGCTTCGCCGGATGTCCAGACCTTCGTCGCGAGGTAGGCCTTCTCACGCGCACCCATCTCGGCGAGCAGGGCGCCAACCGTCGCCTCCGCGCGACCGTACATGGGCGAGCTGTCGATCATGCGCCCGCCGGCGTCGAACAGAACTTGTAGCACGGCTCTGCGCTGGTCGAGTTCACCGCGATCGCGGCCGATGTCGAAGGTCTGCCACGTACCGACTCCGATAACGGGCAGTGCTTCACCGGTCGATGGGATCTTCCGCGTATGCATCGCACTCTCCGGTCGTGCTTCCAAACGGGCACCGATCGCGCTAGCTGCAAGCCCGGCGAGGGCCGCAAGCGCGGTGCGCCGGTCGATCCTCTCGTTGTTCGCGCCCTGGTTCATCCGCGGCGTCGGCAGTGTAGTCTCGATCGATCCCATGTCCCGACCTCTGCTAGAGAGTCCGCGCAGGATTGCAGCCCTGGACCCACCCGAGCACCGCACCGGTTCAGCGTATCGTGCCTGCAAAAGCCTGGCGCTGTCACGCGGTCGCTTGCGGGAGTGGTCTAGACCCGATCCGGGTCGAAGTCGCCTTTGACACCCGAGCCGTAGCGCTTGAGCGCGCCGCTCGGTCCGACGGCGTTGGGCCTTTGGAAAATCCAGTTCTGCCAGGCTGTGAGGCGACCGAAGATCTTCGTCTCCATCGTCTCAGGCCCCGCGAAGCGCAGGTTGGCCTCGAGCCCCGTCAGGGCATCGGCTGAGAAGGAGGCCCGCTCCTCGAGGAAGATGCGCACTTCGTCCTCCCAATCGACCTCGTCCAGGCTCTCCGTCACGAGGCCGAGGGTGGCAGCATCGGTCGCATCAAGGGCCTGTCCCACGCGGGCTTTGGCGGCCTCGACGCTCTCGGGCTCGCCGAGAAAGCGGGTCTCGAGCCTTGTGATACCGTTCGGCATCGGATAGCGGCCGAAATTCAGCGACGACAATGCCAGTCGCGCCTCCGGGCGATTGTCGCCCTCGAGACGTCCATCGAGCATGTAGGCGCGGTCACAGGCGAAGACGATCTCGGCGAGCGTGCCGGCAAAGCAAGAGCCCGGCTCGATCAGCGCCACGAGTGAGCGCGACGTGACGTCGATCCGTTTGAGCACGCGTTTCCAGTTGTTGAGTATCTCGCGCACGAGCCAGTGGGACTGGTGCGCCGCCAGGAGAGCGTCGTAGGCGAGCACCAGATCAGGATCGCCGTCGGACTTGAACACCAGTGTGCCGATGGCCGTTTCATTCAGCCTGAGATGCAAGATCGCATCGTCCAGTTCCCGCGATTGCCGCAGCGGATGGAAATCCGCACCTTGCGCGTGCATCTCGGCAGGTGAGCCAGGAGGCTGATCGGTCGGGCCTTGCAGCGTGATCGTCGCGCGCTTGCCGTTCCGGTCGATGTCGACCCTGACCGTCGAGTAGACAATCCGGTCGTTGTCGATCGCGCGCATGAGGGGCGTCAGCTTGATGCCGGTCACATCCGAAGGGCGGTCCGATTGTGCCGCGAGCTCCTGCACCATCTCCGCGACCGCCTCGTCGAAGCGCGAGCTCGGCACGGTGCGGTCGACGAGACGCCAGGACACGGCGCGCTTGCCTTTCACGCCCTCCTCGGTGGTGCAGAACGCATCGGCATGGTCGCGGCGGACCTTGCGCTTGTCGGTGACGCGCGTGAGGCCTCCGGTGCCAGGCAGTACCGCGAGCAGCGGCAGCTCCGGCAGGGAGACGGTGGCGTTGCCGTCATCGGCAAGAAGGATGCGGTCGCACGAGAGCGCCAGCTCGTAGCCGCCGCCCGCCGCCGTGCCTTTCACGGCGCACAGGAATTTTTGGCCAGAGTGCTCCGAGGAATCCTCCATGCCGTTGCGCGTTTCGTTGGTGAACTTGCAGAAGTTGACCTTGTGGCCGTGGCTCGAGCCGGCAAGCATGCGGATGTTGGCCCCCGCCGAGAACACGCGCTCCTTGCCCGAGCGAAGCACCACGACCTTGACCTCCGGGTGCTCGAATCGCAGCCGCTGCAGCGCATCCGCCAGCTCGATGTCCACCCCGAGGTCGTACGAGTTGAGCTTGAGCTGATAGCCCTCGAACAGCGTTGCGGTCTCGTCCACGTCCATGATCAGCTCGGCACTCTCGCCGTGAAAGGCCAGCTTCCAATGCCGGTAGGTCTCGGGCGAACGCTCGAAATCGATGCGCCCGGAGCAGGCTGTCAGCTTGGCCGTCTGATCTGCCATTTGATCCTTCCGCAGTGTCACGGTTTCCGGTATCGACCGGAATTCGAGCGGTGTGTGCCATCCCCGCTCGTCCCGGGGATAAGTGTTTTGGCAGCGCCGGCGCCGCTCAGTCCTGCATGAACGCGTTCAACTCAGGTGTCGCGAGCGTCGTATCGAGGTAGGTAAACGTACCCTTCTCCTTGACTTCGCGTGCCGCCGCGACGAGGCCGGACATGGCCGCACGATAGAGCGAGGTGGCCAAGCTCACACGGCGCACGCCAGCCGCCTCGAGTTCTCCGACGGTCGGGTTTCGGCCCTTGATGCCGCCCATGAAATTGAACGGCTTCTCGAGGCTGGCGCAGACTTTTCGGACGGCATCGAGATCAGGGAGGCCCGGCGCCATCAGCACGTCGGCTCCGGCGGCCTCGTAGGCCTTGAGCCGCGCGATCGTGTCGTCGAGATCTGGGTTGCCGCGAATGAAGTTCTCGCAGCGCGCCGTCAGCGCGAACGGGAACGGGGCTCCGCGTGCGGCGGCGACGGCGGCTTTCACGCGCTCCACCGCGAGAGCGTGCGGGTAGGTGGCTTTCCCCGAGTAGTCCTCGATCGAACCGCCGACCAGACCGACGGCAATCGCGCCGCTGATCGTCACTGCCGCTTCGACCGGTGTATCGCCGAAGCCGTTCTCGAGGTCGGCTGACACCGGCAGGTCCGTCGCCTCGACGATCGCCGTGGCATGCGCCAGCGATTCCTCCCGGGTGATGCGCCCGTCCCGACGTCCGAGCACGCCCGCCGCCGCGCCGCTTGACGAGGCGAGCGCCGGAAATCCGAGCGACGTCAGCATCCGTGCCGAGCCCGCGTCCCAGGCGTTGGCAATCACGAACGCGCCGGTACCGGCGTGGAGGGCGGCGAGGCGGGCGGCCTTCTCGGCTTGTGAAGCGGACATAGCGCTACTCCGGAGGGTGGGATTGTCACGCCAGAGTAGCACGCGCCCGGTTCGAGCCAATCCTCACGCCGCTGCGCTCTGCCCCCCAGCCATAACGAAGCCCTCGTAGCCCTTGGCCGCGACCTCGTCACAGTGCTTGCGATAGCGCCCGACCCCGCCGATGTACGGCATGAAAACGCGTGGCTTGCCCGGAATGTTGGCGCCCATGTACCAGGACGCCGCCGAGGGATAGAGCGTCTTGCCCGCGACCTCGTTGACGTGCGCCACCCAATCGTCCTCGGCCTGCTGCGTCGGTTCGATCACGCTCATCTGGCGGCTGCCCATGTGCGCCAGGCAATCCGTGATCCAGTCGACATGCTGCTCGATCGAGACCATCATATTCGAAAGCACGGACGGGCTGCCCGGCCCCGTGATCATGAACATGTTCGGAAACTCGGCACACATCAGGCCGAGGTAGGTGCGCGGGCCCGCCTCCCACTTGTCTCTCAGCGCTGCGCCGTTGCGGCCGCGGATGTCGATTTTCAGCAGCGTTCCCGTCATGGCGTCGAAGCCGGTCGCAAACACGATCGCGTCGAGATCGAAGCTCTTCTCCGCCGTGCGGATGCCGGTCGCGGTGATTTCCTCGATTGGAGACGTGCGCAAATCCACCAGCGAGACGTTCTCGCGATTGTACGTTTCGAAGTAGAGCGTGTCGGCGCAGATGCGTTTGGTCCCGATCGGATAGTCTTTGGGCGCCAGCAGCTCGGCCACCTTCGGATCCTTGACGAGGGCGCGGATCTGCTCGCGCACGAACTCGGCCGCCGTGTCGTTTGCCGCCTTCGAGGTGATCAGGTCGTTGTAGGACGCCATGAAGGTGGTGCCGCCCGTAACCCAGCGCGCCTCGTAGTTGCGCCGCCGAGTCGTCTCAGGCACCTCGAGCGCCGACTGGTCGTTGAAGTTGGCGAGGATGCCGTTGCGCGTCATGCGGGCCTGCGCGCGGCGCTGCTCATAGTCGCCTTTCCACATCTCCTCGTAGTCGCGCGTCATCGGACCGTTGCGTGCGGGGATCGAGTAGTTGGGCGTGCGCTGGAAGACGAAGAGGTGGTCGGCCGCTTCTGCAATCACCGGAATTGCCTGGATGGCCGACGAGCCCGTTCCGATGACACCGACTCGCTTGCCCGAAAGATCGACGCCTTCATGCGGCCAGTGGCCCGTGTGATAGGTGGCGCCCTGGAAGGTGTCGCGACCCTTGATGTCGGGCAGCCGCGCGTTCGAGAGGCAACCCGTCGCCATGATGCAATAGCGGGCCGAGTAGCGGTCACCCGTGTCTGTTGTCACCGCCCAGCGGTTGGCGACCGCATCGAAATGCGCCGAAACTACCCGTGTTTCGAAGCGGATGTCGCGCCTGAGATCGAAGCGGTCGGCGACGTGGTTCGCATAGCGCAGGATCTCGGGTTGCGCCGCATAGCGCTCCGTCCAGCTCCAAGCCTGCTGCAACTCCGGCGAGAACGAGTAGGAGTACTGCATGCTTTCGGTATCGCAGCGCGCGCCCGGATAGCGGTTCCAGTACCAGGTGCCGCCAACCCCTGTGCCCCCCTCGATCACCTGGCACTGCAACCCGAGGCCGCGCAGCCGGTGCAACATATACATGCCGCCGAATCCGGCGCCCACGATCAGCGCGTCGACCTGTCGAGGCTCTCGCATGCGGCTCGACGGCGTGGTCTCCTTGGCCTGTGTCATGATCGACCTTTCGATGCTGGGATAGGCGCCGCACGGCGCGCTGACTTGTCTGGACATATGGCGGCACCTTGCTATCCTTTCGTCAAGGCCTCTGTCGATGGGGCTATGGAAAACACTGATGAGCCCATATCGCGGCGGCACAGGCCGGCGCGATATGGGCTTACGCATGCATGCATGAGGGGCAAGACATGTACCGGCACGTAGTGGATTTCGTCGTGGTTGGGGCGGGTTCGGCGGGGGCGGCACTAGCGCACCGGTTGACCGAGAGCGGGAAGTACCGGGTGCTGCTGCTCGAGGCCGGCCAGGAGACCCACTGGCTGTCCCAAGTGCCGGTGTCGTTTGCCCACTTCATCAACCGGCCGGGCGTCAACTGGCTGTTCGCCTCGGAGGCCGAGAAGGCCACGGGCGGGCGTAAAATCCCAATTCCGCGCGGAAAGATGCTCGGCGGCTCGAGTGCCATCAATGGCATGGTGTGGGTGCGCGGGCAGCGCCAGGACTTTGATACCTGGGCTCAGCTCGGCAACCGCGGCTGGAGCTACGAGGACGTGCTGCCGATCTTCAAGCGGCTCGAGAACTACCAGGGCGGCGACAAGGACTTTCGCGGCCGGTCGGGACCGGTGCGCATCTCTGATTTGTCGGAGAGCGGCCGGCTCTACGACAGCTTTTTCGAGGCCGCCGCCTCGATCGGCATCCAGCGCAACGACGACTACAACGGTCCCGAGCAGGAAGGGATCGCCATGACGCAGGCTTCCATCAGCGGGGGCAAGCGCATGAGCACGGCCGCGACCTACCTCGAGATAGCCCGCAAACGCCCGAACCTCGACATCGAGACGGGCGCCCACGCCGAGCGGCTGTTGTTCGAGGGCAAGCGCTGCACGGGCGTCCGCTACCGGGTCGGCACCGAGGTCCGCGAGGCGACCGCCATGCGCGAGGTCATCGTCTCGACCGGCGCCATCTGCTCGCCGCAGCTTCTCGAACTCTCCGGTATCGGCAATCCCGAGCGCTTGAAGGCCGTCGGCATCGAGGTTCGCCATGCGCTGCCCGGTGTCGGCGAGAACCTGCGCGATCATTGGGCGCCGCGCATGAAGTGGAAGGTCGGCCGCCAGGGCGCCACCTACAACGAGAAGGCCCGCGGAGTGAGCGCGGTCGGGCAGGGCATCCGCTACATCCTGACCGGCAAGGGCTTCCTCGCACTCCCGGCTTCGCCGATGCGCGCCTTCTTCAAGACGCGCGAAGGCCTCGCCAGCCCCGACGCGATGTTTATGGTGCAGCCGTTCCTGGTGACGCCGGACATCAAGCTCGACAAGGAGGCCGGCATCACCATCATCACGCATCAGCAGCGGCCGGAGAGCAAAGGCTCGATCCACGTCACCACCAACGATGCCTCGAAGGCCCCCGCGGTGACATTCAACTTCCTCTCCGACCAGATCGATCGCGATTGCGTCGTCGCCGCCATGCGCACGGTCCGCCGTGTTCTCGAGGCGCCTGCGCTCGAGTGGCTGGAGCCGAAGGAATTCGGCCCCGGCAAGCAGGCGCAATCGGACGACGAGTTGCTCGACTATGTCACACGCACGGCCGAGACCGCCTACCACCCGGTAGGTACCTGCAAGATGGGCACCGACAGCGACCCGATGGCGGTCGTCGACGATCGCTTGCGCGTGCGCGGCATCGAGGGCCTGCGCATCGCCGACGCCTCGATCATGCCGACGTTGACATCCGGCAACACCAACGCCCCTTCGATCATGATCGGCGAGAAATGCTCGACAATGGTGCTCGAGGCGGCGGCTGCGTCGCCGGTGGCGGCCGTCGCAGCCTAGGCGGAAAACATCAGCGCTTTGGCGAGGCGGGAGCCGGGGGCGGCGTGCCGATATTGATCGGCGCCCCGTCGATCCAGCGGTTGCCGCTCCAGTCGTTGCCGCTCCCTGCGCCGTCGTAGCCGGTGACGGGGCCGAACTGCCCGCCTTTCGGGAAATGGTCCCGGCCGAACACGTTGCCCCGGATGACGACGCCCTTTGTCGATCCGGGAACTCGCTTCGTATGGTGCGCTCCCGCGTAGAGCGTCCACCCACCTCCCGAGAGATAACTGTCCGCCACCAGCACGCGCTCGCCGATCAGATTGAGCGCACTCGTCTGGGGATTGGGATTGACGATGCGGCTGCGTACGATCTCGGCATCCGTCCCCCGGCCGAGCATCTGAATGCCGTCGTTGTGGTCCCCGTCCCAATAGACGAGGTCGTCGATCAGAGTCTCGATCACTCGCGCACCCGGTGCGTGGATCTGGATGCCGTCCGCGGCTTGGGTCAGATGGCTGCGATAGACCGTGACCCGCTCACTCCTCAGATAGAGCGCCTGCGACAGCGCGTTCCTTCGGTCGGCCGGTGCGCCCGCCGGCGAGTCGGCCCGCATCAGCGACCACAGGATCAGCACCGGTCCGGCTTCCGGCCGCGTGTGCAGCGCCCAGGGCGCGCCCGTGCGCGTGCGGATCGTGACGCCGCGCACGATGACTGGCAGCCGCACGTAGATGTCGATCGGCCCGGTGAAGAACACACGTTCGATAAGGAGATGTGGCCCCTCCACTCGAAAGCCGTCGTAAATCCCGCCCCGTTCGATCTTGCGGGCGAATGGATAATCGCGCCCGTCTTGCAACTCTCCGCCAGCGTGCTGACGAACCGGCGAAAGTCCTGCTGCATCAGGGCCGACGTGGCGAGCCGTGAGCTCTGCGCCATGCGCAATCGGCGTCGGTTGCCGTGCGGCGGCAGACCCGACGATTGCCAACCAGACGGCGACCGTCGCGAGTCGAGCCAAGGCAATGCAAGGGCAGGACATCAAGGGCATGGCTGATCCTCGGGACGATTCGGTCGCAGTTTACCAGTTGCGCGGCCGCGCGCGCCTGTCGCCCTTGCCTGTCACCGCTGCTGTCGCCGATGATGTCCCGGCCCTCACGTTCCAACCAAGGACTGGCCCTCCATGCCCCTCGACGTCGTCGGTGCCGGATTCGGCCGGACAGGCACCAACTCACTCAAGATTGCGTTGGAGATGCTGGGCTTCGGCCCCTGCCATCACATGTTCGAGGTGCGCGACCGACCCGAGCAGATCCGCTTCTGGGCTGCAGCCGCCCGCGGCGAGCGGTCTGACTGGGACACCGTCTTCCGGGATTTCCGATCTGCCGTCGACTGGCCGTCCGCCTATTTCTGGCGGGAGATCGCGGCCCAATATCCCAAAGCCCCCGTGATCCTGAGCGTGCGCCCTGACGAGGCATGGGTGACGTCCATCCAGGCCACGATTTACGAGAGCCTGAAGTCACGCCATCAGCGCACCGATCCCCTCGCCCGTGAGCAGGGTGAGATGGTCTACGACATCATCGAGCGGCGGACGTTCTCCGAACGGCTCGGCGAGCGCGAGCACGCGCTTGCGGTTTATCGAGCCCATAACGCGGCTGTTCGGGCGGCCATCGAGCCCGGCCGCCTGCTCGTCTACGACGTTGCTGAGGGCTGGGAGCCGCTGTGTCGTCATCTCGGCGTACCGGTTCCCACCGAGCCCTTTCCGCGCACCAATTCGACCGACGAGTTCCGAGCCCGCGTTGCGGCGCGCAACACGGGCCAAGCCTGACGCGCCTTATCCTCTCATTGCCCGATTGCCGTCACGACTGCGTTCCGTGGTCGGCGAAAGATCTTGGAACGTCGCACCGCGCAGACATCCGAGCGCATCTGGACGTCGTTGTTTAATCGGAACACGGGCTCCCAATCGGCGTTGTTGAACCAGCGCGCAGGACGCGTGCGTAAACCGATAGGAGTACGACCATGCTCAAATCAGCATTGACGGCCAGTGCCATCCTGTTTCTTGGCGTCGCCACCGCGTCGGCCCAGACGAGCGGCACAACGAGTGGCACCACCGGCGCCACGCAGAAGATGACGCAGGCCGAATGCCAATCCGTTTGGAGCAAGGCGGACGCCAGCTCTGCGGGCTCACTCACCCAGGCCCAGGCTCAGCCCTATGTGACCAATTTCACCAGCGCCGACACCAACAAGGACAGCAAGCTGTCGAGCGCCGAGTTCCTTGCGGCGTGCCAGCAGGGCATGGTCAAGGATACCGCCACGACAGGCGCGGGTAGCGGCGCTAGCGGCACGACCACGGGCACCGGCTCGGGCGCTACGACACCGAAGAACTAACTCCAGCGTTCAACGTGCGGCCCGTCGCAACACGCGGCGGGCCGCGCTCAAGTGAGGTGTATCGCCATGGATCGCACGACGACTTACATGGTCCTCGCGCTTGTCGTTCTGCTCGGCATCGGCGCGTTGATCTTCGCGAATTCTGCCACGGAGACGCCAACCACTGGCGCGACCGGTACCGGCGCAGGCACAACGGGTACTACGCAGCAGACGGCACCGCCGCCTGCCACGAAACCCTGAGCGACCTGCTCGTTAAAGCGCTTTGAAATCGATCACGCTGCGCACGACCTTACCGGCTTTCATGTTGGCGAAGCCCTCGTTGATCTCGTCCAGCTTGATGTGGGCCGAGATGAAATCATCGAGGTGCAGTTTGCCGCGCCGGTAGAAGTCGATGAGGCGGGGCATGTCGGTGCGGAAGCGGTTCGAGCCCATTGAGGAGCCCTGGATCCTCTTCTCGCGCAGAAAATCGGCTCCGTGGATCTCTAGGTTCTGCCCGAACGGGACCATTCCGACGATGGTCGCGGTGCCGCCATGGCGAAGCACCTTGAAGCTCTGCTCGGCGGTCAATTTGAGACCGAGGCACTCGATCGCATGATGCACACCGTCGGACGGCTTGCCGCCAAGGGCGGCGCGGATGCGCTCAACCGGATCGCCGTCGCGCGGATTGATCAAGTCGGTCGCGCCAATCTTGGCGGCGAGCTGCAACTTGGCGGGATTGGTATCGACAGCGAAGATCCGGCCCGCACCGGCAACCGCGGCTCCGTTCAGGGCGGCCATGCCGACGCCGCCGCAACCGAAAATGGCGACGGTCTCGCCGGGCGCCACCTTCGCGGTATTGACCGCCGCGCCGAAGCCCGTGATCACGCCGCAACCGATCAACGCTGCGCGGTCGAGCGGGAAATCCTTGTCGATGTGCACGACGGCGTGCTCATGCACGAGCATCATTTCGGCATAACCGGACAGGTTGGCGAAGGTGTGCACCGTGTTGCCCCCCTTCGAGAGGCGCCGCGCCTCGCCCGGCAGCATCTTCACGCTGGTGTCGGTGCAGATCACGGGGCGGCCTGCCGTGCAGTTGTCGCACTCGCCACAGAACACCGACAGGCACGTGATGACGTGGTCGCCCTTCTTCACGTAGCGAACCTCCGAGCCCACCTCCTCGACGACACCAGCGGATTCGTGCCCGAGCACGACCGGCAACGGGTGCGGATACAGCCCTTCGATGAAGTGCAGGTCCGAGTGGCAGAGGCCGGCAAAGGCGGTGCGAATCAGCACTTCGTGCGGACCGGGCTTCTTGACGTCTATCGTCTCGATCTGAAGCGGCTTGTTGACCTCGTACATGACGGCGGCTCGCATGGGCGTCTCCCGGACTTTCGTTGTCGATCTACCGAGGATAGGCGAGTTCTCGCGATCGTGGAAACAGCCAGCGGCCCATGAGTAGATACGGTCGCTCGAAGTTCACCTTCCCGTCGGAGACATGAGGTTTGTTGCCTCCCCCATCTTGCAACGGGGTCGACAATCGCATTTGTGTCAGCAAACGACCCCGCAATACCGAAGGAATGCTCTGATGCCACCCCGTCCCGTAATGCTGGTGATTCTCGACGGCTGGGGTTGGCGGGAAGAGACGGCCGACAACGCCGTCCGACTGGCCCGCACACCTGCTTTCGATCGCCTCTGGGCAGCCGGCCCGCGCGCCTTCTTGAAGACGTCGGGTCTCGACGTCGGTCTGCCCGAGGGCCAGATGGGCAATTCCGAGGTCGGCCACCTCAATATCGGGGCTGGTCGCGTCGTCATGCAGGACCTTCCGCGCGTCGACCTCGCGACGAAGGACGGTGCCCTCGGAAAGCTGATCGACGACAGCGGCCTCTCGGCCAAGGTGAAGGCGACGGCCGGCACTTGCCACATCATGGGCCTGATGTCCCCCGGTGGCGTCCACGCGCATCAGGCACACGCCGCGGCGGTGGCGCGGGCACTCCTTGCCAGAGGCATACCCGCTGTCGTCCACGCCTTCACCGACGGGCGTGATACGCCGCCCCAGTCGGCCGCTGAAGACATGCGCCGTTTGGCCAGAGATCTGCCGCCCGAGGTGCCGATCGCGACCGTGATCGGTCGATATTTCGCCATGGACCGCGACAAGCGCTGGGAGCGCGTGGCGCAGGCTTATGATCTCATGGTGTCCGGCGCCGGCGACCGCCACGTCTCGGCGGCGGAAGCGGTCGAGGCGGCTTACGCGCAAGGTAAATTCGACGAGTTCGTGCCGCCGGCCGTCATCGGTGACTACGCCGGCATGAAGGACGGTGATGCCATCATCTCCATCAATTTTCGATCGGATCGCATGCGCGAGATTCTCGCCGCCCTGCTGATCCCTGGGTTCGACGGCTTCGAGCGGAAGCGCGTCGTGAAGTTCTCGGCCGCCGTTGGCATGGCGTCCTATGGCAATGCTCTCGACCCCCACTGTGCGACCCTGTTTCCCCGTCAAGAGTTGACCATGGGGCTGGGCGAGACCGTGTCCAAGGCAGGCCGCACCCAGGTCCGTATGGCCGAGACGGAGAAATATCCCCACGTCACGTTCTTCTTCTCCGGTGGCCGGGAGGAGCCCTACGCGGGTGAGGACCGAATTCTCGTCGCTTCGCCGAAGGTCGCAACCTACGATCTGCAACCCGAAATGTCGGCCCCCGAACTGACGGGAAAGGCCGTTTCCGCCATCGCATCCGGCAAGTTCGACCTCGTGGTCCTGAACTTCGCCAATCCGGATATGGTCGGGCACACGGGCAGCCTCGACGCCGCTATCAAGGCCGTCGAGACCGTCGATGCCGGACTGGGGCGGATTGCCGAGGCCGTTGCAGCGGCAGGCGGCGCGCTTCTGGTAACTGCCGATCATGGCAACTGTGAGCTGATGCGCGACCCCGAGACCGGCGGGCCTCACACGTCGCACACGACCAACGTCGTGCCGGTCATGCTCGCTGGTATGCCGGGCTCGCGCCTGCATGACGGGCGGCTTGCGGACATCGCTCCAACGCTGCTTGCGCTGATGGGTGTCGAGCAGCCGAAGGAGATGACGGGGCGCTCGTTGCTCGAATGATCCTCGCCTGCCCGCGATTCAATGCCGTGCCGCGGGCGACGTTCTCAGCCGTTTTCGTCGGCCGGCAGTTTCGTTAGCATCTTCTCGACCTCCGGCAGAAACGCTTCTTTCCCGCCTGGGAGACCCCGCATGCGCGCCACCTCTCGGCCGCCGCGATCGACGAGAACGAACGTCGGTGTCGCGGTGACGCGGCTGTCCAGGCGGTAACCCGCCGTCTTTTGCTGTGACACGTCGATGTAAGCCAGCGGCGCCCGGCGCTCCAGCGGCGAGGCTTCGTAGGCCGGCGCGACGCTCTTGCGGAAGCGAACGCACCAGCTGCAAGACGCGCTCTCGAAAACGACGAGCTGCGGCCGATCCAGGCTCAGCGCTGCGACGCTCTCGGGCCCAGGTGTCTTCGTGACCATCGCGAGGGCCACGGCTAGGCTCGCGAACAGCACGCACAGCGCTGCCGCGGCCTTGAAGATCCATTGTGGCGGTTTCGTCTCTTCGTCGAGACCCATTCGTCGCATCCCGCCCAGCTTCGCCCGTCTGCGGGCGAAGCGAAGTTTACACCGCCATGCGCGCGAATAACCCTTCGCGCCTGCGAAAGACGCGAAGCAACGTTAATGCGAAGCTTTGCCGTTTCGTGCCGTTGGAAGGGGCAGGCCACTCATGGCTGCCTGCCCCATCCCCACGTCAGCCGATCTCCAGCACCACGCGCCCTCGTACTTTGCCGGCCAGGATATCCGGAGCCAGTGACGGCGCATCCGCGATCGGTCGCGTCACGGTCATGGACGCCAGTGCTGCCTTGTCGAGGTCACGCGCCAATCGTGCCCACGCCTCAATCCGTCGGCTCTTCGGCGCCATCACGCTGTCGATGCCTGCCAGCGTCACGCCGCGCAGGATGAACGGCGCGACCGAGGTTGCGAGGTCCATCCCCTGCGCGAGACCGCACGCAGCCACACAGCCGCCGTACCGGGTCGCAGCGATCGCGTTGGCGAGCGTGTGGCTCCCAACCGCATCTACGACACCCGCCCACCGCTCCTTTGCGAGTGCCCGGCCGGGACCCGCCCCGAGCTCTGCCCGATCGAGGATCTCCTTGGCGCCGAGGCCTTTCAGGTAGTCTGCCTCGGAGGCGCGACCGGTCGAGGCGATCACATGAAAGCCGAGCTTCGCCAGCACAGCCACCGCCACACTGCCGACGCCGCCCGCAGCCCCCGTCACCAGCACGGGACCGCTCGCCGGTGTCACGTCGTGTCGCTCGAGGGCCATAACGCTGAGCATCGCCGTATATCCGGCCGTACCGATCGCCATCGCTTCCGCCGCCGAGATGCCGGTCGGCCGCTTGATCAGCCAATCACCCCTGACCCGCGCTACCTGTGCATAGCCGCCGAGATGCGTCTCGCCGAGGCCCCAACCGTTCAGGATCACCGCGTCGCCCGGCTTGAACTCGGCGTTCGCCGAGGCTTCGACCGTTCCGGAGAAATCGATGCCGGGAACCATCGGCCAACGGCGAACCACTGGCGCCTTGCCCGTCAGCGCCAAGCCGTCCTTGTAGTTGATGGTCGAGTGCGACACGCGCACCGTAACGTCGCCGTCCATCAGCTCGGCCTCGGCCATCGAGCGCCACGTGAGCTCTTGCCCTTTGTCGCCCTTGGTGAGCACGAACGCGTTGAAGTCCATAAAAGATCTCCGTTCTCCGGCGAGTCCGCTCGGTTAGAGTTGAGCCGGCTGCATGCCTGCCTTGCGACTGCTGCAGGGCCGTTTGCCGGTCCTTCTTCCCACGCCAGTCGCGCGCCAGCAATCGTGACAGCAAGATGGCGCCGGCATCGTTTTTGCACAATCGAGCGGAAGGGAATGACTGTCTCAGTTCTACGGGTGGACTGGGCTGTGCTGGGCTTGCAACGGGCTTGTCTGCTCTTGAATGCAGAGAGGGGACAAGTATTAAGATGTGAAGTCTGCACATAGACTATGTTGATTTCAAATATATCACGCTCGTTGCCGTTTGGGTTCACGTCAAGTTACCTGATTGCAACACTTTCTTAATCGATGTTCTTTTCCAATACGTCGAACTATTGCGGCGGGAGTGCATTTTTCGCTTGGCAAATGCGTGGCGCCGAGATTAATGCTCGTTCATGGGAGCGGGCACGCCCTTGGCTCTAGTCGGCTGTTGGCCGTCATTGGAGGCTTTATGGAACTGAGAATGAGACTGAACGTGCTGGCCGCGATCGTGTCGTTCGGCTTCCTGGCAGCAATCGTGTTCGGCATGGTGTAGCACAGTGGCAGCGCCGGCTTCGGCCGCCGCCCTATCCTCACGATGGCCCTTGAAACAAAAGCGGCGCGGATCCCCCGATCCGCGCCGTTGACGTTGCAGCAGCTGATTGTCGTCAGCGCTTCAACAGATAGCCCCCCAGCGCCCCCACCAGCGGATAGAGCTTCGCGTTCCCCCTGAGTAACGGCAGCGCCTCCTGGATCGGGCCAGAGAGCTGCGGGAACAATGTGATCGCCGCGAGAATGCAGGCCAGCACGAGGCTTGCGACAAACGTGCCCACACCCGGAACGCGGACACCCTTGAGCACCAGCGAGCCGGCGAAGCCCACCACCATGATGATCGCAGCGTAAAGCAGCGCGTAGACGAAGATATCGTATTGCCGACCCAGCAGCGTCGGCAGGGCGGACTTGATCGGATCAGCCAGAAACCAGGCCGCAGCAATCTGAGTAAGCAGTAGGACGAGTCGCGGCAGCATTCTTCTCCCCCCATGCTCGTGGCGAGTGAGCCATGATTCGAGCCAACTCATTGACTGAGGTTAGCAGGGGTGCGCGAGAGTGGCGAGGCAGCTGGGCCTGGCTCCACCTACTCTGGCGGCATCCGTTGCCGCGAAGCCTCTCGTCGGTCGAGGCGCGTCCCTCAGGCCGCCTTGACCTTGAGCGACGCTGGATCGTAGTTGAGCACCGGCGCTAGCCACCGCTCCGCTTCCTCCGCTGCCCAGCCCTTCCGCCGCGCATAATCCTCGACTTGATCGCGTTCGATGCGGCCGACGCCGAAGTAGTGGCTGTCCGGATGCGAGAAGTAGAGGCCCGATACCGATGATCCCGGCCACATGGCGAAGCTCTCGGTGAGCTGGATGGAGGCCTCTCGCTCGACGTCCATGAGCTGCCAGAGCGTCGCCTTCTCCGTGTGGTCGGGCTGTGCCGGATATCCTGGCGCGGGACGGATACCGACATATTTTTCCGCGATCAGCTCCTCGGCCGTCAGCCGTTCACCTTTGACGTAGCCCCAGAACTCCTTGCGTACCCGCTCATGCATCCGCTCGGCGAAGGCCTCGGCCAAGCGATCGCACAGCGCCTTCAGCATGATGCGGCCGTAGTCGTCCGTTTTCGCGATGTGGCGCTCGAGCGCGGCTTCCTCGCCGATGCCCGTGGTCACGGCGAAGCCGCCGATATAGTCGGCAACACCGGTCTCCTTCGGCGCGATGAAATCGGCGAGCGCCGTGTGCGCCCGTTCGCGGCTCGGATCGCGGGCCATCTGCTGACGCAGTGTGTGCAGCGTCGTGAGGCGAGCCCGCCGCGTGTCGTCGGTATAGACCTCGATGTCGTCCTCGACCGCATTTGCAGGCCAGAACCCGATCACCGCGCGCGCCTCGACCCATTTCCCGGCGACGAGCCGCGTCAGCATCTCCTGTGCGTCGGCGAAAAGTCGCCGGGCCTCGGTCCCGACCACGTTGTCATCCAGAATGCGGGGATAGCGCCCGTTCAGCTCCCACGTCTGGAAGAAGGGCGTCCAGTCGATGTAGCGGACGAGCTCCGCCAGGTCGTAGCTGGCGAATGACCGGGTCCCGAGGAAATCCGGCTTCCTGATCCGTGTCTTCTGCCAGTCGATCGCGAAACGGTTGGACCGCGCCGCCGCCAGCGGAATACGGGTCTTCCGCGCCTCCCCCTTGAGATGCGCCTCGCG
>JALHMC010000042.1:21617-36039 GCA_022844225.1 Hyphomicrobiaceae bacterium
GGGCCTTCGATCACATGCAGCGGCTTGTCGGCCTTGGCGCGCGCCTCCTCGGTATCGATTTCGATGAAGTCGGTGATGCCGTGCACCAGCGCGTGCTTCAATCGTTCCTCGACGGTGGTATTGCGCCAGGTGAGGTCCACCTCGCGCTTCTTGGCGCCTTCGCCCTTGAAGCGCTGCGCCGCCTCGAGCAAGCGATCGGTGGAATCCGCGCGCCGGTTCAGAACCACATCCTCGATCAACTCGCGAAGGTCCGCCGGAATGTCGTCGTAGACCGTGAGCTGGCCGGCGTTGACGATCCCCATGTCCATGCCGGCCTTGATCGCATGGTAGAGAAACACCGAGTGCATCGCCTCGCGCACCGGCTCGTTGCCGCGGAAAGAGAACGACAGGTTCGACACGCCGCCCGAGATGTGCACCAAGGGAAAGCGCCGCTTGATCTCCCGCGCCGCCTCGATGAAGTCGACACCGTAATTGTTGTGCTCCTCGATTCCCGTCGCGACAGCGAAGATGTTCGGATCGAAGATGATATCCTCGGGCGGAAACCCGACTTTCTCAGTCAGCAATGCGTAGGCCCGCGCGCAGATCTCGACCTTGCGGTCCTTGGTGTCGGCCTGGCCCTTCTCGTCGAAGGCCATCACGACCACTGCAGCCCCATAGCGAAGGCATTTCTTCGCCTGCTCGAGAAACTGCTCCTCGCCCTCCTTCATCGAGATCGAGTTGACGATCGGCTTGCCCTGCACGCATTTCAGGCCGGCTTCGATCACCGACCACTTCGAGCTGTCGATCATCACCGGCACGCGACTGATGTCCGGCTCCGACGCGATCATGTTGAGGAACGTCGTCATTGCCTTTTCAGAGTCGAGCAGGCCCTCGTCCATGTTCACGTCGATGATCTGTGCGCCGGACTCCACCTGCTGCCGCGCCACCGTCAGCGCCGCCTGGTAGTCGCCCTGCTCGATCAGCTTTCTGAATTTCGCCGATCCCGTGACATTGGTGCGCTCGCCGACGTTGATGAAAGCAGAGCCCGCGGATTGCGTCGTCATTTGTTCATTTCCTTGCCACATGCCGCAGCGTCAACTTTCAACCCGCCACAAACGCTTCCAGCCCCGAGAGGCGCATCTTCGGCTCCATCACGGGCACCTCGCGCGGCGCGAATTTTGCGACGTGCTCGGCGACATGGCGGATGTGGTCGGGCGTCGAGCCGCAGCAGCCGCCGACGATATTGACGAGACCGTCCTTGGCCCACGCCTCGATCTGGCAGGCCATGTCGTCGGGGGACTCGTCATACTCGCCCATGGCATTCGGCAAGCCGGCATTCGGATACGCCGAGACGAGCGTGTCCGCGACGCTGGCGATCTCGGCGAGGTGGGGCCGCATCAAGTCGGCGCCGAGTGCGCAGTTGAGCCCGATCGCGAATGGTTTGAGATGCCGCATCGAGTACCAGAACGCGGTCGGAGTCTGGCCGGAGAGCGTGCGCCCCGACCGGTCCGTGATGGTACCGGAGATGAGGATCGGCAAGTCGATGCCGGTCTCCTCGAACGCCTCGAGCGTTGCGACACCGGCTGCCTTCGCGTTCAACGTATCGAAGATCGTCTCGATCAGGATGAGGTCCGAGCCGCCCTCGATCAGTGCCGTCACCTGCTCTTTGTAGGCCTCGCGCAATTCATCGAACGAGACGTTGCGGTAACCCGGATTGTTGACGTCGGGCGAGATCGAGGCGGTGCGATTGGTCGGCCCGACGGCACCGGCGACGAACCGCGGCCGTGACGGATCCTTCGCCATGGCCGCGTCGCACGCTTCGCGAGCGAGCCGAGCAGCGGCAACGTTGATCTCGTAGGACAGCGCCTCCATGCCGTAGTCGGCCATCGAGATCACCTGCGCGTTGAAGGTGTTGGTCTCTACGATGTCGGCGCCTGCTGCGATGTACTGCGCATGGATGTCGCGGATGATTTCGGGCTGTGTCAGCACGAGAAGGTCATTGTTGCCCTTCACATCCCGATGCCAGTCCTTGAACCGCTCGCCGCGATACTCGGCCTCGCCCAGCTTGTGCTGCTGGATCATGGTGCCCATGGCACCGTCGATGACGAGGATGCGCTTCGCGGCCGCCTCGCGCAGGCGCGCGGCCGTGCGTCGACAGTCGTCCATGGATCGTGTCAGCTTCGACATTTCTGCAACTCCTGGCCGAGGCGCCGGTATTCCGGACGTCCGTCGGGGTCTCGTATCAAGCTGCGGCCTCTTGCGCTTTTGCATGCGCGCGAAGTCCCAGCAGATGGCAGATGGCATAGACGAGGTCGGCCCGGTTCAAGGTGTAGAAGTGGAACTGGCGAACACCGTGGTCGACCAGATCGAGCACCTGCTCGGCCGCAACGGCGGCCGCCACCAGATGCGTCGTCGCCTGGTCCTCGTCGAGTCCCTCGAAGCGCCGTGCCATCCAGGCGGGCATGCTGGTTCCCGTCTTTCCGGCGAACCCGGCCACTTGCTTGAAGTTGTGAATCGGCACGATACCCGGCAGCACCGGACACCAGATGCCGCGCGCCCGGACGCGTTCGAGAAAGCGCAGATAATGCGCGTTGTCGAAGAAGAACTGGGTGATGATGCGGTCGGCTCCGGCATCGACCTTCGCCTTCAGGAAATCGATGTCGGCCTCGTAGGACGCACTTTCCGGGTGTCTCTCCGGATAGCCGCCAACCGAAACCTCGAATCCGCCGATGCGCTTGATCCCGGCGACGAGGTCGGCCGCCTGTGCATAGCCGTCGGGATGCGGGACGTAGCGCGTGCCGACGCCGGTCGGAGGGTCGCCCCTCAGCGCCACGATATGGCGGACGCCCACTGACGCATAGCCCCGCACCACCTCGTCGATCTCGGCACGAGAGGCGTTGACGCAGGTCAGATGTGCAGCGGGCTTGACCGTCGTCTCACGAGCGAGCCGAGCAACGGTCGTGTGTGTTCGCTCGCGCGTCGAGCCACCGGCGCCGTAGGTGACGGACACGAAACTCGGCCCAAGCGGAGCGAGGCGGCGGATCGACGTCCACAACGCTTCTTCCATCTTCTCCGTTTTGGGCGGAAAGAATTCAAAGGAGACATCGATGTCACCGTTGCCGACGATGCGGCTCCTGCGCTCGAGTTTGTCTCCCGAGACTGTCGGCGAAGTCATGCCTCTACCCTCCTTGATTGCGTCCCCGCGTGCACCAGATCGGCATGTCCCGGCCTTGCCGCAGTCCAGACCGTAACCGTGAGCTTGCCCTCGCCGGCCTGTGCCACCGGCGCCAGGCTGCGCGACCCATCGAGCCTCAGTCCGGCCTCTGCCAGCCACTGCGCCATCTGGGGTTCTGGAAATCCCAATCGCTCGTGTGCATATCGCTCGCGCAGGAATTCCATCGTGTGTGGCGCGAAATCGACGATGATCAGCCGACCGCCCGGTGACAGGATGCGGGCCGCCTCCCGGATTGCCTGCCCAGGCTCGGTCAGGAAGTGCAGCACCTGATGCATGATCACGGCGTCGGCCGCGCCATCCGAAAGCGCCACCTCGTAAAGATCGCCATGGCGCACGCTGGCACCGTGGATCCCGGCTTGCTCGATCTTGCTGCGGGCATAGTCCAGCATCGTGTGATTGATATCGAACCCGACGGCCCGCTCGTAGCGGCGGGAAAGCAGCTCGAGCATGCGCCCAGTGCCCGTTCCGAGGTCGACCAGCAACCCGAACGGGCCGTTACCCAGGACGCGGCAGATCTCGTCCTCGACTTCGCTTTCGGTGACGTGCAATGAGCGGATGCGGTCCCATTCGGCGGCGTTGGCCTGGAAGTAGGCCTGGGCAGCGGCCTCGCGCTCGCGCTTCACGAGGTCTGCCCGGCTCCGGTCGCGCTCCAGCAGGGGATCGCGTGGGTCGATCGCCCCGAGAAGAGCGTCGAGCAACTGGCCCCGGTCCCCGGATGCGACCAGCTGGAAATAAGCCCAGCTCCCATCACGGACGCGGTCCACCAGCCCGGCTTCGGCAAGCAGCTTAAGATGGCGGCTGATGCGTGGCTGACTCTGATTGAGGATGCGGGTGAGATCCTTGACGCTGAGTTCGCCCCGAGTGAGCAGCGCCAGCACGCGCAGGCGCGTCGGCTCGGCCGCTGCCCGCAACATCGCCAGGATCGTCCGTTGATCGAGCACTCTGCGCTCTCCGTTCCGCCGCGAGAGAAGAAATATAAAGATATGTTTATATGTCAAGCCATCTGTCGGAGGTGGCCCGAGGACAAGCCTGGGAACGCGTGTCGGCAAATAGCAAAATCGCGAAAGGCGGCGAAGGGTTAACGCCCGATTAAGGGCTTTTGCTTAAAGTTCCGATCGACTGAGTTGTGGGGGAAAAGCTCAATGTCGCAGACGGCTTTCAATGCAGATTCAAACGTTGCGCTATTCCAGGGCTTGCCGCTCAGGGTGTCGCCGTCCCATTCGTCAGTCCGCGCATCGCTGCGCATTGTACTGCTCTTGCCGATCGTCTTGACGCTGCTCGCCCTGCTGGGCGGCGTCGCACTTGCCGCCGTCACGGAGCCGACCTCGCTCAGCCTGTTGATCGAGCGGCCAGTGGCGGCCGCACAGATCGCAGCCGGTGTTGCAATGTGGGCCGCGCTGCTTCTGATTCCGGCGAGCCGGGCTCTGTCGCGCGCCTGCGTCCGCCGCGATATCGTGATCGCCGATGGTGCCGTTGAGATTGTTCGCCGGACGCCGTTGAGCACGCGCCGTCGGTCGGTTCCGCTGACCGAGTATCGGGGTGTCGCGCATCACGTTCGGTCATCGCTTTCGGGACTGTCTCACGAAATCGTGTTGGTCCATCCTCAGCGCTCCTTGACCGTAACGCTCATCACGGCGGAGCGCGTCACACAAGCCATGCTCGACGAGGCCAAATCGTTGCTGGGCCTTCCAGAAATCTCCGCTCGTACGATCTACGAGCGCAATCCCTCGCGTGGTGCCGTCGAGCGGACGCCCGTGGTTCAGGCCGCTGTCGCCTGATCGCTCGTCTGCCCGGAAATTGCCGCGACTCTGATCCAACATGGGGCACTTCGCCCTCCCTGACAGGCTTTGACGCAGACGTTGTGCTGTGATTCAGTGCCGCCTCTCGGCAGGGGGATGCGATCGGTCAATCGGACCATCGTCAAGCGCCACGGGGATGAGATATGGCGGCAATAGCAAGTCCGACGTGGTTGGCCGCGACGCGGTGGCTGGGCCTCGCGGCGGTCATGTTCGTATTGAACGCGGTGCCTGCCCGTGCGGCGGACCCGGCCGTTGAGTTCATGGAGAAGGTAGCGCGTGAACTTCTTGCCGCCAGTCGGTCCAAGTCGCCGGCGCTGGTGTCTGCGGTAATTCACCGGTATGCCGATACCGCCTACATCGGTAGCTACTCACTCGGTAACTACCGCTCACAGCTCACGCCGACCGATCGCCCCGGTTATCTGGCCGGCATGGTGCGCTTCATCGGCCGCTACACCGCTAATGAGGCTCCCAAGTATCCTGTCGCGAGCTACCGCATAACCGGCAGCGTTCGGGGTGGACAGGGAATCATGGTCGATAGCGTCATCACGCTACGCGATGGCTCCAACTACGATGTCCGCTGGCTGCTCTCGAGCAAGGGCTCCACCTACCGGGTTCGGGACGCCATGGTCTATGGCTTCTGGATGACGCCCTTCCTGAAGAAGTTGTTCGAGAACTACATCGCCGAGAACGGCGGCCACGTCCGTGCGCTCGTCGCCGTCCTGAACCGATGAGGGTGGCGCGTCAGACCCCAAGACTGACGTGGGCGTGACCGCGTGACCGTTGTGTCTCAGCCGGCGGCGGCCTTGGCTGACGAGATGACGGCGTGAAACATCGACGCCGTCAGCACGCCCGTATTGGTATTGTAGCGCGAGCAATGATAGCTGTCGTGCAGCGCCAGCCCCTCGCGAACGTGGTGCACGCGGCCGTGGCCAAATGGGTTGGCGGCACGTCTCATATCGAAAGCTGCCAGCACACTGTCGTGGGCGATGCGGCCCAGGGCCACGACGACCTTGAGGTTGGCCATTTCGGCGATAGTTGCGGCGAGGTACGAGCGGCAGGTGGTAATCTCCACCGGTGTCGGCTTGTTCGCGGGCGGCACACACCGGACGGCATTGGTGATCCTGCAGTCGACCAGTTCCAGCCCGTCGTTTGGATCGGCACCGTAGGTGCCATGCGCTAGCCCGACCTCCAACAATGTCGCATAGAGCAAGTCACCGGCGTAGTCTCCGGTAAAGGGGCGTCCCGTTCTGTTGGCGCCCTTCAATCCCGGCGCCAGCCCCACGATCAGGAGACGGGCACTCGCCGCGCCGAACGACGCGACCGGCGCGTTATGCCAGGAAGGAAATGTGGACTGATTTTCGCGTCTGAAGACAGCGAGTCGTGGACATCTTTCGCAATCAACTCGAGGCTCGCACGCCGCATTGTTCAGCGTCATGGCGCGAACCGACCGTCTTCCAGGACTGCCGCCGAATGCAGCCGTCTGCGCCACATTGGCTGACCCATCAGTTCTGATCGAGTGTTGGCGCAATCCCTACAAATCGAGCGGATCGTCGCCACTCGGATATGGCTCGCGCTCTGGTACACGTCCTTGCTGCGTGCGCATTTGCTGCAGTCTCGTCTCTCGTGCCTCCCGGGGAACGCGAACCGAAGGATCGCGAGAGATTTCCTTTTCCAGATCGGCGACGTCGATGAATTGGTCGGCCTGCCGCCTTAGTTCGTCCGCGACCATCGGCGGCTGGGTATGCAGTGTCGACGCAACGCTGACGCGAACGCCTTTGTGCTGGAGCGCGGCTACGAGCGAACGAAAATCCCCGTCGCCCGAAAACAGCACAACGTGATCGAGGTGATTAGCGAGCTCCATCGCGTCGACCGTGAGCTCGATATCCATATTGCCCTTGATCTTTCGGCGTCCCGTGGAGTCCGTGTATTCCTTGGTCGGCTTCGTCACCATGGTATAGCCGTTGTAGTCCAGCCAATCGATCAACGGCCGGATCGACGAGTACTCCTGATCCTCGGCGAGCGCCGTGTAGTACAAGGCTCTGACGAGCTGTCCTCTTGCCCGGAACACGGTGAGTAATCGCTTGTAGTCGATGTCGAAGCCCAGGGCCTTCGCCGTCGCATAGAGATTCGCGCCGTCAATGAAGAGGGCGATCCGCTCGGTGGGATAGAAGAACATGTTGTTGATCGCCTTCTTGAAAATGCCGAGCCGGCCACGCAAAAAGCCAACCCGACGGCCCGCCCACGAGCTGCGAACGCAAGAGCCAGCAGCACGGATCAGTCAATGTAAGATGTTTCAATCATAAGGCAGACTCTCAACGGCGCAAAGGCGGAACGCGCTCTCGATAAGAACTTTTTCTTATGATTGCTGCGCGATAACAGAGGTTCAGTTGGCTGATGTGTTGGTGTGAAGCCCAGGCGGAAAGCGATGAACTTAACTCGGCGTTGATCACGTCCGTTATCTGGCTGGGAATGGGTGGCAACGTTTCAGGCGCCTGGGGATCTCCCATAACAGCATTCTCCCGCGCAATTGCAGAACTGGAAGAGGCAGGCCTCTCCATCGTTGCGCGCTCATCTGCCTACGAAACGGTGCCCCTAGGACGGGTGGGTCAACCCGCGTTCATGAATGCGGTGATCGGCGTCCGCGGATCCGTCGCGCCTGGGTTGCTGCTGTCGTTGCTGAAACGGTTGGAGAGGCGGGCCGGTCGCCGCGCGAATGGTCGGTGGGGGCCGCGGCCGCTGGATATCGACATTCTCGATTTTCGTGGCCGTATCGTGGGTTGCCCCAGTCTGGTCCGCCAGTCGGGTCGCCTTGTCTTGCCGCATCCGGAACTGCATCGGCGTGGGTTCGTGCTCGTACCCCTGCTGGAGGTCGCTCCGCAGTGGCGCCATCCTCGCCTCGGTTGGCACGCGTCGGCCTTGCTGAAACGGAATCCGACAATGGCGCATGGCGTTCGCCGCGTCGGCTCGTGGTGATCGGCCGCAGACGACATGTCCGCTTCCGTGTTGGACGTAGCGAGGCGTGCGCTTTTTTGACGATGCCCTCGTTCTGCAGTGGACTTGCTTTCGCATCTCCTATAGAGACACCCCCCTCGGGATACGCCATCCCGTCTTCAATGGCGCGGGTGTATAGCTCAGTTGGTAGAGCAGCTGACTCTTAATCAGCGGGTCCAAGGTTCGAGTCCTTGTACACCCACCATAGATCGCTTCGCGATGGTGTCACCACAGTTGCCCGAACGGCTGCGCGATTGGTATCGGAGCGCTCGGCCGAGCGTCTATCTCTTCCTCGGGCGGGATCGGGTTTCTCCGATGACGCCGCGACAGTTCAACCGCATCGTCCACTAGTCGGCGCGGCTCGCCGGTCTGCCCGAATGGATCTCGCCTCACACGCTTCGGCATTCGTTCGCCACGTATCTGCTCGAGCAGAACATCGATATCCGCGTGATACAGGTGTTGATGGGGCACGCGAACCTGGATTCGACCGCGCGATATACGCACGTGGCGACCAACATCATCCGTGGTGTGATGAGCCCGCTCGATCGGCTCTCCCCTTTGAAGAATCCGACGGACGACGAGCCGCAGGAGTAGCGGCCGGCGTCAATGGCTCGTCCAGCTCTGGAGGTCGCGGATATCTTCCGCAACCACGGCCCCGCTTGGCGTTACGCCAACCGCGGGCACGTCAGCGTGCCGCAACTGAAGGCGATGAGCGCGATCGAGGACTGCCGCACGGCGGTTCTCGGCGGGCACGTCACGCGCTGCGAGAACGCCATCTGCGGCCATGATCGCCGCCAAACGCTCATCTCGGCGGATAACCGTGCCACCTGGTCGGCAGCCGGCGTCAGACGACGATTGCCCGCGCGCGGCCGCAGCCGCGTTCCTGCAGCACCGCCATCCCAAGCGTCACGAGCAAAAACGGTAGCCAGCAACTACCAACTTGCATCGAAGGGCCTTTCGGCCTCGATCAGATTCACGACACCAGCCAGCGCCAAGTCGAAATCATCAGCCGTCGCGATACCCCGATCAGCGGACATCACCGATGAGAGGCATTGGGACCCACTGACGGTGCATCATGGTCACTGGCGACGCGATGGCTTGAGACCGACCATCGCCCGGTCGACGCGACGGGCCGTAAGCGGTCGAAAACGGGAGAGATGCTCGCGACTTCAGCTTTTTCAAGCTCCAGACATGTGCGCAGCTGCCGATGCACATCATCATGTTCTCAGAGATGCTCTCTTGCACCTACTCTCTGACCTTGCCGGCAGCCGTTCCCGTGCCCTTGTCGGTGCAGAACGGCGGCAGGCTGATGGCGCCGCCGAACGTTCCGCCGATGCCCGTTCGGCCTTGGCAGCTTGTCGGCTGAAGGCAAGGCCATCAGCAAAGACGGTTTAAAGATCGGTGCCCTGGCTTGGGCTCGCGGGGCTGATTTTCTGACGACACAAGCTTGCGCATCGGAAGAGAGCGACGCTTATGCCTTGGCAATCATTCTGTTGACGGCGGTGGCCTCGCTGGCCACACATCGATCACGACTTGAGCGCTGAGATCGCTGATCAATAGATAGCCGACATGATGCAATGGGCGAGATTGCGCATCTCGAGATCATCATCATTGAATGTAACTGCGCGCGTCTTTATCGGCGCTCGATCTTTAGATGAAGTTCTGTCGACCAGATCATCAACAACCGGTAGCTTAACCTTAAGCGACTGCCCATTCCATCCGCGAGCCATCGCAGCCCGCAACAGCACGCCTGCTCCACCGCTTCAATGGGTTGCGCCGCAACGGGCAACCGCGCAAAGGTATCGCCGAGAAACGGATGGCCAACGCGCTGCCGATACGGGTGAGGAATAGAGGGACACTATGAACGGCATTGACTTCATTGCTGACATCTTGAAGCAGGAGGGAGTCGAGTGGATTTCCTGCTTCCCGAGCAATCCCATCATCTCGGCCGCAGCTCGGATCGGAATCCGTCCCATCGCATTCCGGCATGAGCGGGGAGCGGTCATGGCGGCCGACGGCTACAGCCGTATCAGCGATCGCCAGCGCTTCGGTGTCGTCGCGGTTCAGTCCCAGGCAGGCGCCGAGAACAGCCTTGGCGGCGTCGCCCAGGCATTTGCGGACAATATTCCGATTCTGGTCCTGCTCGGTGGCAACCGTCTCGATCAGCTTTCCGTCCGTCCGAACTTCAGCGCCGTGCAGCGGTATCAGGGTTGGGCCAAGAGCGTCGAGGCAATCTACCAGCCCGAGCAGGTCGGCGACGTGATGCGCCGCGCCTTTCACGCCTTGCGCAATGGAACTCCGGGCCCGGTCGTGGTTGAACTGACTGCGGACGTCTGTGCGCGTGAGGTTCCCGAGCAGTTCCGGAAGTATCATTCCCCACGCCTCGTTCGGCAGCGGCCGGAGCTCAGCGATATTCGCGAAGCGGTGGAGATCCTCAAGGCTGCCAAGCAGCCCATGATCTGGTCCGGCGCCGGAGTGCTGTTCTCGGGTGCCACCGACACTCTACGCGAGCTCGCTGAACTGACGGCGATGCCTGTGTTCTGCACGATGCCGGGCAAGTCGTCATTTGACGAGCGCCATCCGCTTGCCCTCGGCGCCGGAAGCGGGACGACGACACTCGCCGCACATCGCTGGCTAGTCGAGAGCGATGTTCTCCTAGCGCTCGGCACCAGCCTCACGCGTTCGCCCTACGCGCAGGCCATCCGCCCTGGCAAGAAGATCATCCACAATTCCATTAACGCGGACGACATCAACAAGAACGAGGCTTCGGAGGTTGCCCTAATCGGCGACACCAAGCTCTGTATCGAAGCATTGATCGAAGAGATCAAGGCGCAGACGGGTGGCAGAGGTTTCGGCGATCGCAAGAAATCCGAAGGTCATGTCGCCACGCTGAAATCGGAGTTCAGACGGGAATGGCAGCCCATTCTCGAAGGCGAAGAGGAACCAATCAGCTACTATCGGGTGGTCAACGAACTCAATCGGAGCCTCGACCGGGAGAACAGCATCGTCACGCATGATGCCGGCGCCCCGCGCGATACCATGTTGCCTTTTTTCGAGGCGACGACGCCGCACAGCTACGTAGGCTGGGGGAAAACCACGCATCTCGGATTTGGCATCCCGCTCATGATCGGCGCCAAGATGGCCGAGCCCAAAAAGTTCTGCCTCAATGTCATGGGCGACGGTGCGTTCGGCATGTCCGGCTTGGATCTGGAAACCGCAGTCAGATCCGGCGCTGCGATCACGACAGTACTGCTCAACAATGGCGATATGGCCACGTACTCAGGCCCGACCCGTGGAAACATCGGAGAAGAGGCTCGCCAGCAGTACGGCGTCTCAAAGATGCAGGGAGATTACGCCAAGATCGCCGAGGGAATGGGGGCTGTCGGTATCAGAGTGACGAAAGCGCCCGAGATCGGGCCGGCACTCAAGGAAGCGCAGCGTCTCAACCGTGAAGGCAAGACGGTGTTGATCGAGGTGATTGCCAACGTCGAGGATCGTCGGTCGCGCTTCAAATAGCGGTCGGCTTTGAGTTCTCTAGGCCGAAGTGCCTGCTGGTACGGTATGTCTTTGAGACATGGGCGCGATCGTGCAGAAGGTCACCACGGCCTTCCACGAGGCTCTTCGGCGCGGCTTGTGATGCGCTATGGCGTCGAATGCCAAGCTCCAGGGCCCGATGCTCGTAGAGCTGGGATCTCGACGGTTCTCCGCATCTCTCTGCTCGCGGTCTGGACACACGAAATCGAGCGTGCTCCCATCAATCGTCGCAGTGACCCGGGACCGATCGTCGTTGCTCCGACGTTGAGGGCCAATAGGGTGAGTGCCCAAGCCGTGTCTCGTGAGGTAGCTATCCGACTGCTCACTGGAATTCTAGCTGCCAGTGTGCAGGACCAGGGAACGAGCGAGGTTGCCCCCAACCGGCCTCATTGCCGGTGCGCAACACAGATGTTGCAGAGATGCCCAAGATCAGAAGTGAGCATCGGCGCTCCAGAACTTGTGCACCTCGCAGTGTGCCCGCGGATCTTCAAACTGATTCAGTGCCAATCGCTCTGACAGCGGGTAGCATCCGGGGCGTAAACTTGGATCGCGCACCATGCAGAAGCCGAGGCTTGCCGACGTGATCGCCTTCGCCCTGACGGACGATATCGTCAGCCATCGCGTAGCGCCGGGCAGCGCCCTCGACGAGGAGACGCTGGCAAAGCGGTTCGGCGCCTCGCGAACGCCCGTGCGCGAAGCTTTGCGTGAATTGGCGGCGGGCGGTCTGGTCGAGCTTCGCCCCCACCGGGCCCCTATCGTCGCCACTATTGATCAGCGTCGCGTGACTGAAATGTTCGAGGTCATGGCCGACCTGGAAGCGCTTTGTGCGGCGCGGGCTGCCGTCGCCATTTCAGCCGAGCAGCGCCTACGGCTCGAGGCTCATCATCGCGATATGGGTGAAGCTGCCCGCCTCGGCGATGTGTCGAGCTACCGGGCTGGCAACGTCGTCTTTCATGGACTGATCTACGATGCCGCGGGCAACGCGTACCTGCGCGAAATCACCCTTGCGACGCGAACCCGGCTGGTTCCCTATCGCGGCGCCCAGCTCGAGGCGCCGCAGCGCCTGTCGGCGTCGTATGCCGAGCATGAGGCGATCCTCAAAGCCATCCTGCGCAGCGACGCCAGCCGCGCCGCGACGTTGATGCGCCGACACCTGGCTTCCACTCAGGAAACGCTGACCGCGCTGACGTCGCGAGCGATGCCTAAAAATTAGGCGACAGATTTCAATTGTATGCAATTCGCCGGGCTGATGACAGCGGTGTCAATCCTCGAAGAGGTCGGCGAGTTCGATCAAGAATATGAAATAAAAACGAAATTTTCGATTCTGGCGCACGCTCGTCAATTGGCATGGTTATTGCGACGTTAACCGTCGAGAGGTTGACGCCCCATGTCCACGACGCCCATTCATCGAGCAGTTTTGCACGACCGCTATCGGGCCGGCGCCAGCCCTCTAGAGGTCGTCGACGATGTGCTGGCTCGCATTGCATCGGCCGATTCAGCCGGAATTTTCTTGCACGTCGAGACGCCGAGCCGCCTTCAGGAACGGGTGCGCGCGCTGCCGCCGTTCGACCCGGATCTCTACCCGTTGTGGGGCTTGCCGTTCGCCATCAAGGACAACATCGATCTGGCGGGTGTGCCAACGACCGCCGCTTGCCCAGCCTTTGTCTACGCGCCAAAGCAAAGCGCCACCGTCGTCGAGCGGCTCATGGCGGCCGGCGCGCTACCGATCGGAAAGACCAACCTCGATCAATTTGCGACCGGCCTTGTCGGCGTACGCACGCCGCATGCCGTTCCGCGCAATGCCTTCGATCCGACGCGGGTTCCGGGCGGCTCCAGTTCCGGGTCGGCCGTTGCCGTCGCCAAGCACTTGGTCACGTTCTCCCTCGGCACCGACACAGCCGGGTCCGGGCGAATTCCGGCAGCCCTCAACAACATCGTGGGGCTGAAACCAAGCGTCGGCCTGTTGCCTGCCCGGGGCGTGGTGCCCGCATGTCGCACACTCGACTGTGTGTCTGTGTTCGCGGCGACAGTGGCCGATGCCCAAACGGTGCTCGATTGTGCTGCCGGCTACGACGAACTCGACGCCTATTCCCGCCGCATCACACCCGACGAGCAACCCCTGACACGGATCGGGGTGCCGCGCGCCGTTGACCTGAATTTCTTCGGCGACAGCGCCGCCGCAAGCGCCTGGCAAGCGGCAGTGGCAGCGTTGTCGCTCTGTGGAGTCGTGACCGTGCCGATCGACATGAGCGCGTTCTTCGCCGTCGCGCGTTTGCTCTACGAAGGTCCCTGGGTCGCCGAGCGCCGAGCGGCTGTCGGCCGCTTTATGGATGAGCAGCCCCATGCTCTGCATCCCGTGACACGGTCGATTTTGGACGGTGCGAGCCGATACACCGCCGTCGATACCTTCAATGCCATGTACAGGCTCGCAGATCTGCGCCGCAAGGCCGAGCAGGTGTTTGCGCCCTTCGATGCACTGGCTGTGCCGACCGCACCAATCTTCCCCACGCTCGCGGACTTGGCCGCAGACCCCATCGGGCCCAATAGCCGGCTCGGCACCTACACCAACTTTGTCAATCTGCTCGATCTCGCCGCCATCGCGGTGCCGGGCCCGTTCCGGGCTGACGGACTACCGGCGGGGCTGACGCTGATTGGGCGATCGGGCAGCGATCACGCCCTCGCGCGGCTTGCGGCTCGGTACTTCCCTGCGAGCGGCGGCGTGGCGGCGGATCGCACGGCTGGAAAGGAGAGCTGACATGGACCGGTTTGCGATTGCGGTGGTCGGCGCGCACATGGACGGCATGCCGCTCAATCGCGACCTTGTCGCCTTGGGGGCCACGTTCATGCGGCGCACGACGACGACACGTGACTACCGCTTCTATGC
>JALHMC010000043.1:0-12771 GCA_022844225.1 Hyphomicrobiaceae bacterium
CCCGGATTGATCGCCTCGATCGGACCCGAGGCGTTGCCGAAGGTGACGAACAGGCCGCGCGGCTTCAGGCAGTCGAGAGAGGCCGGGTAGGTGTCCTTGCCGATCGAATCATAGACGACGTCGCAGAGCTTGCCGCCGGTGATCTCCTTGACCTTGGCGACGAAGTCCTTGTCCTTCTTGTAGTCGATGCAGTGGGACGCGCCGTGATCGAGTGCGAGCTTGCACTTATCGGGGCCGCCAGCCGTCCCGATCAGCGTGCCGCCGAGGTGCTTGACCCACTGGCAGGCGATCAGGCCAACGCCGCCCGCTGCCGCGTGCCAGAGGCAGGTGGTGCCCTTGCCGACGTTGAAGGTCTTGCGCACCAGATAGCGGACCGTCATGCCCTGGAGCATCATGGCGGCGGCCGTCTTGTAGTCGATGCCGTCCGGCATTTTGACGACGCGGTCGGCCGCGATCAGCCGCTCGGTGGAATACCCGCCGGCCGGTCCGGCATAGGCGACGCGGTCGCCGACCTTGAGGTCCGTGACGCCCGAGCCGACCGCCGTCACTTCACCCGCGCCTTCCATGCCGGGCACGAACGGAGACGTCGGCTGCGGGTAGAGGCCCGTGCGCAGATAGACGTCGATGTAGTTGACGCCGATGGCATGCTGCTTGAGGCGCACTTCGCCAGCGCCCGGAGCGCCCACTTGCACTTCCTCGTACTTGAGAGCGTCGGGGCCGCCTGTCTTGTGAACGCGAATCGCATAAGCCATCGGGGCACTCCTGGGTTGGACGCGCCTCTTCGGCTCGCCCTCGTTCGGGAGGAGGGCATCGGCGCGAAGCGGCGCAAGGTGGTTCGGTATCGGCAGGCGGCAACCCTAGGCTGCCGGTTGGCGACGCGGCGGAGAGACACAACTCTGCCACAGGTCCGCCATCGGGTGGTTCTAAGCCGACCGCCGGCCCGGCACAAGGGCGGCTTCGGGTACGGGGCATGGCTCACGCTCAACTGGGGTGCGCGTAACGCCGAGACAACGTCGAACGTCGAGAGACGGGGCGAGCTGGAATGGGCAGGGGGATGGCTCAGGTGTTCACTCGAACGGCTACGGCTTGCTGTCTCGCCGGGCTCGCGCTGACGGTCACCGGATGCGCCACCGCACCGGCACCGGCTATCGGCGAATGGACCGAGGCACGGTGCGTCGACGACAGTCCAGCGTGCATTGCCGAGCGTCAACGGCAGCTCAAGACCATTCTCGCCGATCGGCAGCGGACCTGGATCAAGCAGCCTCCGAATGCCGATTCCTACGCGGGCGGCGTGCGCCTGTTCGCCTACAAGACGCGGAAGAAGGATCTCACCTGCGCCGAGCTGACGGCCGGCCACAGGGAGGCCGAAGCCGGGCCAGCGGTGCTGCGGGGGCCTGCCGGCAAGCACCTCACGCCCGCGCAGATTTCCCGCGGGGCCATGCTCTCGACCGAGGTTTCGCGAGAGCTCGGCGGCGAGATGCGCCGTCGCTGCCCGCGCTGAGATACGACAAGGGCCACACCCAGGCTGTGGGCCGCCTCGCTCCCAGGCCGACATTGACAATTACACCCGGCTCGGGCCCTTGGGGCCCGATCCTCAGCACGGAAACTCGCCGCATGGACCTCGACAGCATCGTTCCGACGATCATGACGTTCATCAAGGAGCATCGTGCCTGGGCCGGGCCCGTGGTGCTGGTGCTCGCGTTCTGTGAATCACTCGCCTTCGTCTCGATGGTGCTGCCATTCTGGGGCATGCTCGTCGCCATCGGCACGATCGTCAGCGCGACGGGCGGAACAGACTTCTGGTACGTGATGACGTGCGCCGCCATCGGTGCCGCGCTCGGCGACTGGGTCTCATACTGGCTCGGCTACCACTACCACGAGCAGATCGCCAAGATGTGGCCGTTCACCAAGTATCCCAATCTGCTTCCCCAAGGACATGCTTTCTTCGAGAAATGGGGGGCCGGCGCGATTTGGCTCGGCCGGTTCACAGGCCCGCTGCGGGCCTCGGTGCCGATCATCGCCGGCGCCGTGCAGATGCCCAAAGTCTCGTTCCAGATCGCCAACTGGGGCTCGGCATTTCTGTGGGCGTTCGTGCTGATGCAGTTCGGCGATGTGCTCGGCAAGATCTGGCAGGCGATCCACCAGCACGTGGCGGTGCATTGACGGCCAGTCGGCGTTGATCGAGGTACGAGGGGCGCATGGCTTTCGAGACTGCCTGGACAGCGACCGTCGAATTGGTCAAAGCCAACGTCGCGATGGCCGAGCCTCTCGTGTTTTTCCTGGGCTTCGCCGAAGGCATTCCGGGACTATCCCTGTTCGTTCCTTCGAGCGCTCTGTTTCTCGCCATCGGGACCGCGCACGGTGCAGTAGGTGGGCAGTTCTGGCATCTTTGGCTGGCCGCCGCCTGCGGTGCCATCGCCGGTGATTGCGTCAGCTACAGCCTGGGGCGCCTGCTGCGGCACGACGTGACGCGCCTCCAGTACTTCGCGGTACATCCGCGAGCGTTGGAGGCCGGGCACGCCGTGTTCGAGAAATGGGGACCGCTGGCCGTGCTTGCCGGGAAGTTCACGGGCTTCGTGCGTCCGTTCATTCCGGTCGTCGCGGGCATCGTGACCATGCAATTTCCGTTATTCATCGCGGCTAGCGCCGTCTCATCGCTGGCTTGGGCCGCCGCCTTCCTGGCACCCGGGTATGGATTGCATCTGCTGATTGACTGACCAAGCCTGCCACTTGCGGGCGCAACCCGTACACCCCACGTCGATGTCGGACTGCCGACGAGAGGTCCGCGATGCCAACCACGACCCAGCTTCAAGCGACGAGCGCAAACGCTCTCTATCCGCCGCGGGTCGTAGCGCCAGAGGCCGCGCTGCCGATCTGGCGCTTCCTGCCAGCGTTTCTGAGCAATCCGCTCCGCACGCTTCCGCGGGCGGTTTACGAAGAGCCGCTGTGCTCGCCGCCGAACTTCGGCGGTCGCATGGCCTGGGTCACGGCGCCAGATCTGGTCGAGCGCATTCTGCTCGAGGATCACGAGGCGTTTCCGAAGTCGCCCATCGAGCGGCGCATCTTCGCGGCCGTCCTCGGCGAGGGCATCCTCACGGCCGAAGGCCAGAGCTGGCGCTGGCAGCGCCGGACGGTGGCTCCGCTGTTTCGCCACCAGGAGATCGTCGCGCTCGTGCCGGCCATGGCCAGGGTCGCAGACGAGTGGAGCCGTCGCTTGTCGGCGGGGACAGCCGGCCGCATCCGGCGCATCGACGAGGACATGACGGACGCCACCTTCGACCTCCTCGCCGCCACGATCTTCGCGGGCGCCACGGAGGCCGAGCAGGCCGCCTTGAAGCACCACATCGGCGCCTATCTCGGGCATACGAGCTGGGACGTCGCGTTCGAGCTGCTGCAGATCCCAGACTGGGTGTGGCATCCGAGCCAGCCGGCGATGCATCACCATGCCCGCCGACTGCAACGCACGATCTCGGCTGTGCTTTCTCGAGAGCGGGCGGCCGGGTTTCCGAGCGGCGGATTGATGACCAAGCTCGGGACCGCCAAGGACCCGCAGACCGGCGAGCCCATGAGCGACGCGCTGGTGTGCAACAATCTCCTGACCTTCGCCGCGGCCGGTCACGAGACGACCGCCAAGGCGCTGACCTGGACGCTCTACCTCCTGGCACGGGCGCCGGACTGGCAGGACCGTGTCTCCGAGGAGGTGGTGAGGGTGGCCGGTGCGGGACCGATCAAGGCTGAGCATCTGGACGACCTGGTCGTGACCCGTCGGGTGCTCAAGGAAAGCATGCGGCTCTACCCGCCGGCGCCTGTGTTAGGGCGAATGACGACCAAGCCGGTCGAACTCGGGGGGCAGACTTTCACGGCGGGGGCGATCCTGGTGATCCCGGTGTGGGCGATCCAGCGGCATCGGGCGCTGTGGGACGATCCGGACCGCTTTGATCCCGACCGGTTCCTGCCCGAACGCGAGGCAGCGATGAAGCGAACACAGTTCATGCCGTTCGGCTTCGGACCGCGGACTTGTATCGGCATGAGCTTCGCTATGATGGAGGCGACAGTGCTGCTCGCCGCTCTCGTCCGCGACAACCGTTTCGGCTGGGACGGGCGCCACGAGCCGGAGCCGGTCAGCCGCGTGACGCTGCGTGCCAAGGGCGGGATGCCGCTGCATGTGGAGGCGCGTTGAGGCCTCCGGCGACGACGGGCTTGTGAAGACCGCGAATTCCGACTAGGGATCGCGGCAACATACCGATCATGAGGGAGACTCCCATGCCGTCCGCCCCCGGCGCGCGCGCGCCACGCAATATCGAGAAGCGCAAGCGCAAAGCCAAGCGTAAGGCCGCTCCGAAGAAGGCGACGAACGCCGTCGGCGTGACGCTCGGCGCGCGGCTCAAGGCCAAGAAGGCCGCCAACAAGCGCCGCGGCGCGGTGGTGAAGGCAGCTGCGGCGGCTTGAGTTGCCCGACTTGCTGATGAACATGAAAAGCCCGGGGCTCGATGCGAGTCGCGGGCTTTTGCTCGTTGTCGCGCGGCGCAGCTGTAGCCGGCCAAATCGGCGGCCGAGGAAGCGGAGACATGGGTCCCCGGGACAAGCCACGGGATGACAGCCTACGGATGACAGGCCTCGGGATGACAGACTTGGGACGACAAGGCCGGGGATGACAGGTTCGGGCGATGAGCACCGCGATGACCAGACCGCAGTGCCTTCTAGAACCCCGGGCCGAACTTGTTGGAGCGGGGGAAGCCTTTGGGGACGGTGCGGCCGGACTGGGCGCGCTCGCCGATCCACTCCTTCAACTCGCTCCACGACAGCGTGAAGGTGCGGCCTGCGGGATCGAGCCATGTCAAGCCGTCCGACTTGGCGAAGACGCGCACGTCGGACAGTGAGCCGTCCTTGAAGCGCTGCAGGTAGACGCCCTTGCCGCGCGCCATCTCGTTGACCTCGGAGAGCGCGAAGACCAGCAGCTTGCGGTTGTCGCCGACGGTCGCGACGTGGTCGCCATTGGCCGGCACACAGACGCGAGCCTCGTAAGGCGCATCGACGTTGAGGATCTGCTTGCCCTTGCGGGTCGAGGCGACCACCTCGTCCTCGGGCACGATAAATCCGTGGCCGGACGTCGCCGCAACGATCAGCTTGCGGCCCGGCTGGTGGACGAAGATCTCGACGAAATCGGCGGTTTCCTCGATGTCGACCATGATCCGGAGCGGTTCTCCGGCGCCGCGGCCGCCCGGAAGCTGGTTTGCCTCGAGTGTGTAGAATTTGCCGTTAGTGGCGAACACCAGGATCTTGTCCGTGGTCGAGGCCTTGATGGCGCGCTTCAGGCCATCGCCCTGCTTGAACTCGACCTTCGAAAGATCGTCCTGGTGGCCCTTCAAGGCGCGCACCCAGCCCTTGTCGGAGAGGACGATCGTCACCGGCTCCTTCTCGATCATCATCTGGTCGATGTCGATATCGACGGTCGGCGCGTCCTCGATCAAACTGCGGCGCTTGCCGATGTCGGTTTTCTTGGACCAGCGCTCGCGGATGCCTCGGATCTCGCCTGAGATGGTCTCCCACTGCTTCTCGTCGCTGGCCACGAGATCGCGGAGGTCGCGCTGTTCGCCCGTGAGCTTGTCGTGCTCGGCGCGGATTTCCTGCTCCTCGAGCCTGGAGAGCGAGCGGAGGCGCAGGTTCAGGATCGCCTCGGCCTGCACGTCCGAAAGCCCGAAGGTGCTCATCAACTTGGCCTTCGGCTCGTCCTCGAAGCGCACGATGCGGATCACCTCGTCGATGTTGAGGAAGGCGATCAGGTAGCCGGCCAACACCTCGAGACGATGCGCGATCTTGGCAAGGCGATGCTCGGTGCGCCGTATCAGCACCTCCTGGCGGTGCTCGAGCCAGAGCTGCATCACTTCCTTCAGGCCGAGCACGGCCGGGATCTGGCCTGCCGTCAGCACGTTCATGTTGAGGCCGAACTTGATCTCGAGCTCGGTCAGCTTGAACAGGCTCTCCATGAGCACGACGGGATCGACCGTCCGCGTGCGGGGCTCGAGCACGAGGCGGACGTGCTCGGCCGATTCGTCACGCACGTCACCGAGCAGGGGCAGCTTCTTCTCCTGGAACAGCTCGGCGATCTTCTCGTAGAGCGAGCCCTTGCGAACCTGAAACGGGATCTCGGTGACGACGATCTGATAGCCGCCGCGACCCGTCTCCTCGCGGTGCCACTTGGCGCGCAGACGGAAGCTACCGCGCCCCGTGCGGTAGGACTCGATCATGGTCTCCTTGGGCTCGACGAGCACGCCACCCGTCGGGAAGTCCGGTCCCTGGACGAAATCCAGAAGTTTTTCGACCGTCGCGCCAGGATGCTTGATCAGATAGAGCATCGCCTGGCAGATCTCGTCGACGTTGTGCGGCGGGATGTTGGTCGCCATGCCGACCGCGATGCCAGAGGCGCCGTTGGCGAGCAGGTTCGGGAATGCCGCCGGCAGGACGGTCGGTTCCTTCTCCTTCTCGTCGTAATTGTCCCGGAAATCGACCGCGTTCTCGTCGATGCCTTCGAGCAGCGCCTCGGACACCGTCGTCAGGCGCGCCTCCGTGTAGCGGTAGGCGGCCGGGTTATCGCCGTCGATGTTGCCGAAGTTGCCCTGGCCGTCGACCAGCGGATAGCGCGACGAGAAATCCTGCGCGAGACGCACCATCGCGTCGTAGATGGCGCCGTCGCCGTGCGGATGCAGCTTACCCATCGTGTCGCCGACGACGCGGGCCGACTTCATGTAGGCGGCCGTCGGTGTCAGCCCGAGATCGCGCATGGCAAAGACGATGCGGCGGTGGACGGGCTTTAGGCCGTCGCGCACATCGGGCAGCGCTCGATCCATGATGGTCTTCAGCGCGTAGGCGAGATAGCGTTCCTCAAGCGCCACCTGCAGGGGGACGGGCTCGATGGGACCGGGGCCAGGGAGAATCGGTTTGGTGCTCATGGCCGCTCGTTAGCGCCTCCTGCGGACGGTCTCAAGTCGGGCGGCCCGGTTGTACGAGCGCCGCAGCGTCACACCGGACCTGTGACTAGAGGCCTTGCGCCCAGCGCCGGTCGCGCACACCATTATGCGATTGGCAGGCGAAGGAGCATGACATGCGGTTCGGATGGCTGACCCTAGCGCACTCTCCGTCTCCCGAAGATGATCAGGCTGGAATTCTCGAGCAGCTCGAGCAGGCGACGCTCGCCGAGACGCTGGGCTTCGATGGCGTGTGGCTCACAGAACACAACTTCACCGGCGAGAGCGTCTACTCCGATCCGATCCCGTTCGCGGCGGCCCTCGCCATGAAGACGAGCCGTATCCGGATCGGGTTCGCCGTGATCCAGATGACGTTGCGCCATCCCGTGCGGCTCGCGACGCAGCTTTCGGTGCTGGATAACCTGAGCAACGGGCGGCTCGACGTCGGGGTCGGCAGGGGCACGATCTTCAACGAGTACGAGTTCATGGGCTACGGGCTCAGGAGCGACGATGCGCGCGAGCGGATGGCCGAGGCGCTCGACGTGATGACGCGCTGCTGGACGGCGACGCCGCTCGACCACAAGGGCAAGTACTTCAACGTGCGGCTGCCGGAGCTGCGCCCCGTGCCCGTGCAAAAGCCGCACCCACCGCTCTGGCACAGCGCGGCCTCGCCGGGCTCGTTCAAGGCATGCGGCGAGAAGGGCGTGCCGCTGATGACACTCCGGCTTCCCGTGGGGCAGATCGCCAATCGACTGGGGCAGTACGCCGAAGGCCTGGCCATGAGCGGTCTCGACGACGCGGCTCAGAAAAAGCTCATGCGGGACGCGGCGATCTGGCGGTGGGTCTATGTCGGCGAGAGCCGGGCCGAGGCCGAGGAGAGCCTGAGCGCGGCCCTGATCGAAACGCGACGGCACATGGTGCACGCGCGAGAGGAACTCAATCCGTCCGATTTCCGCGTCGACCCGAACCTGCTCAATCCGTGGTCCGACCCGCACTACTCGGAGGAGGAAGGCTTGAAGTTCGCGCTCGGCTCGGGCGCGCTGATCGGAACTGCGCGGGATATCGCGGAGCAAATCGCGGCCATGCGCGACGCAGGAGCAGGCCATGTGCTGTGCCAGATGAGCTTCGGCTATCTCGGCCACGACCGCATCAAGGCCTCCATGCGTCGTTTCTCCGAGGAGGTGATGCCTCGCTTTAGGTAAATCTACGTGTGACGCAAACGGGCACCGCATCGCCGCTCCTCCGTCACATTTGCCTGCGAGTGACCCCCGCGGGGCCAGCTTGAACCGAAGCCGGCGGATGGGTTTGGGGGACAGCGCGTGACAGACTTGCGGACGTTCGCGAGAACGTGCCCGAATTGCGATTCCTCCGAATACGAGCGACTTGCGAGATACGGAACATCGGACTGGCCGGTCGTGCGTTGCACGCGATGCGAGATGGTCTATCTGGCGCGGTCGCTGGACAACAGCGCGCTGACAGCCGACCACGCTTGGGAAAAGACCCACGCCAAGGAAAACGAGCGGCGGCGCAAGCACCTGATCTACCGGATCGACCAAGCGACGCGGTTTCGCCTGCGGTTCGGCAATCAAGCCGACAAGTCATGGGTGCGGCAGGCGATCGCGACGCCGGGCAACGTGCTCGACGTCGGGTGCGGCTCGAGCTGCCGCGTGGCGCCGGGGATCGTGCCATTCGGGATCGAGGTGTCGGAAGGTCTCGCGAAGATGGCCGAGCCAAAGTATCGCGCGGCGGGCGGGCGCATCGTCGTTGCACCAGCGGAGCAAGGGCTGGCGCAGTTCGAGGACAATTTCTTTTCGGCGGCGGTGCTACGTTCCTATCTCGAGCACGAGCTGAAGCCGCGCGAGGTGCTGGCGCAGCTGCGCCGCAAGCTCAAGGCGGGCGGAATCGCTCTGGTGAAGGTGCCGGATTTCGGCTCGGTCGGGCGACACGTCATGGGCGCCAAGTGGTGCGGATTTCGCTACCCCGACCATCTCAACTACTTCACCGAGGCGACGCTGGCGGGTCTCGCCAAGGCTAATGGCTTCCGGCTCGAACGACAGAACCTGCTGCCTCGTCTCAACGATAATCTCTACGCAAAGCTCGTGCGGCTCTAGCGCTCAGAATCCGTCCGTTTCGCCGGCGAGACGATCAGATCGCAACGGCGCCGCCGTCGACGACGAGCTCGGTGCCGGTGATGTAGGACGAGTCATCCGACGCGAGAAAGAGGATGGCGTTGGCTACCTCGTCGGCCTCGCCGGGCCGGCGCATGGGGATCACATTCATGCGTTTGGCGCGGACGTCGGGGTCGGCGGTGCGGCCGGAGGTTCGCATAGGCGGCATGACGCCCGGATGCACGGAGTTGCAGCGGATGTTGTCCTTCGCGTGCTGGACGGCGGTGGACTTGGTCATCAAGCGTACGGCGCCCTTCGAGGCGTTATAGGCCATGTGTATGCCCTCGCTGCCGATCAGACCGGCGATCGACGACAAATTGACGATCGAGCCGCCGCCGCTCGCCGCCATGGCCGGCACGGCGTATTTGGTGCCGAAGAACACGCCGGTCGCGTTGACGGTCATGAT
Source organism: Hyphomicrobiaceae bacterium (assembly GCA_022844225.1). Lineage (GTDB taxonomy): Bacteria > Pseudomonadota > Alphaproteobacteria > Rhizobiales > Hyphomicrobiaceae. The sequence continues at coordinate 9,540 of JALHMC010000043.1, forward strand.
GCGGTGCCAGGCCTCGGTGCTGTACAGGTCCTGCTCGGCGCTGCCTGAGATGCCGGCGTTGTTCACGAGGATGTCGAGGCGGCCGAAGTGCTTGCGCGCGGCGGCGACGACGGCTGCCCAACTCGCCTCGTCGGTGACATCCAGCCGCTCGAAGCGGGCGGCAGGGCCGATCTCGGCAGCAATGGCGCGGCCCGGCTCCTCCAGGAGGTCAGCGATGACGACCTTGGCGCCCTCGCGGGCGAAGAGGCGGGCGGTGGCAGCGCCCATCCCCGAGGCGGCACCGGAAATGATGGCAACCTTGCCGGCCAGTCGCATGTGTTCCACTCCCAATCGAGCCCATTGCAAACGTCTCGTTATACTCAGGCTAGACGCGGGGGGACTGGATGGGCAAGGCTTAGGGATCGGGCTGGCCCCAAGGCGTGTCGCGGCCCGACGTCCGGTCGAATGGTGATGAGGAGAATTTCGCACATGTCTCGACCGCGGGCGCTCGATGGCATTCGTGTCGTGGATTTCAGCTGGGTGAGAGCGGGACCGTGGGCGACGCGGTGGCTCGGCGCTCTCGGTGCGGAGATCATCAAGATCGAATGGCCAGAGACAGAGCGCGGCCGGCTGCCGAGCTCGACGACGCCGCACGGCATGGAGGTGAACCTCAACACGTCGGGCAATTTCAACGATACCAACGTCAACAAGAAGAGCCTGACGCTGAACGTGCGGAGTGCGAAGGGGCTCGCGATCGTGAAGCGGCTGATCTCGGTGTCTGACATCGTGATCGAGAACTTTTCCTCGCGGGTGCTGCAAAAGTGGGGCCTCGGCTACGACGAGCTGGTGAAGATCAAACCGGACATCGTCTATGTCTCGATGTCGGGCTACGGGCACACCGGGCGCAACCACACCTACACGACGTTCGGGCCGGTGGCGCAGGCGGCGTCGGGGCTGACATTCCTCTCGGGGCTTCCCGATAAGCCGCCCGCCGGCTGGGGCTGGTCGTACATGGACGACACGGGCGGCATGTACGGCGCCATGTGCGCGCTGACCGGGCTCTACCATCGGAACATGACAGGCAAGGGCCAGCACATCGACCAGTCGCAAATGGTCTCCGGCGTACCGCTCAACGGGCCGGCGCTCCTCGATTTCACGGTGAACGGTCGCGGCTCGAAACGGGCGGGCTTTCCGCCGGGCAACCGTGCGCACTGGCCCGACACTCCGATCGTCAACAATTATCGAGGGGCCACGGTGGCGCCGCACAACGCCTACCGGACCGCACCCGGAGGCTACAACGACTGGTGCGTGATCGTGTGCGGGACCGACGCGGACTGGCGGAAGCTGGTCGAGGTGATGGGGTCGCCCGCGTGGGCGGCGGAAGAAAAATTCGGGACGGTCGCGGGGCGCCTGGCGCATCAGGACGAAATGGATCAGCGGATCGAGGCGTGGAGCGCGACGCTTGGCAAGTACGAGCTGACGGAACGCTGTCAGGCCGTTGGCGTTCGCGCGCTTCCCGTGCAAAGCGCCGAGGACCGGGTGGAGCACGATCCGCAGCTCGCCCATCGCGGCATGTACCTGGAGCTGGATCATCCGGCGCTCGGTCGGCACAAGGTGCAGAATGCGCCGTTCAAACTTTCGGAGACGCCCGCCTACAATCACGCCGCGAGCCCGCTGATCGGCGAGCACACGCGCGAGATCGTCGAAGGGCTGCTCGGCTTCAGCCGCGAGGAATTGAGGGCAGGTTTCGAGGACGGCACGTTTTGGCCGACCAAGCGGCCGCGGTTCGCCTACATGGAGGACATGCTGCGATGAGCGACGCGCAACACGTCCCTGGTCCGCTGGCGGGGCTCCGGGTGCTGGAGCTTGCCGATGACAAAGGCCAGTTCTGTGGCAAGCTGTTCGGCGATCTCGGGGCCGATGTGGTCAAGATCGAGCCACCGGGCGGCGAGGCGACGCGGCGGGTGGGGCCGTTTCTCGACGACATCCCACATCCCGATCGCAGCCTGGCGTTCTGGTATTACAACACCTCGAAGCGCGGCATCACGCTCGACATCGGGACGGCGGCCGGACGTGGGCTTTTCAAACGGCTCGCGGACGAGGCCGACATCGTGCTCGAGACGCGAGCGCCGGGTACTCTCGCGTCGCTGGGACTCGACTATGAAAGTCTCAGCGGTGGCAAGCCGGGGCTGATCGTGTGTTCGCTGACGCCCTTTGGGCAGACCGGACCGTGGCGGGACTACCTGTCGAGCGATCTCGGGCACATGGCGGCGGGCGGTGAGATGGCGTCGTGCGGCTATAACGAGGCGGATGTGCCGGGCGCGCCGCCGATTGCGCCGGGCGGCGGCAATGCGTGGCACATGGGCGGGCATTTCGCGTACATGGCGATCATGGCGGCGCTGGTGAGCCGGACGGTGACGGGGCGCGGGCAATATATCGACTGTTCGATCCACGAGGCCTGCGCGCTGACGACCGAGTCGGCGATTGCCAACTACGTCTATCGCGGCGAGACGCTCATTCGCCAGACTGGTCGCCATCACGCGCCCGCCGAAGGGCCTCGTACGCAGTTCCTCGCGAAAGACGGGCGCTATGTGTGCGCGCTCGTCGCCGGCCGCCTCAATCCGAAGTACGTGCTGGAGCTGGCCGACCTGCTCGACGCTTCTGGTTATTCGCACGATCTGCGCGAAGCGAAGTATCAGGACGCGAAGGTGATCGCGGACGCGACGGCGCACATCATCGACGGGATCGTGGCGGGTTTCATCGCGAGCCGGCCGGCGGAGGAAATCTATCACGCGGCGCAGGAGCGAGGCTTCACGTGGGCGTCGGTGCGCGCGCCGGAGGATCTGCTCGCGGACGAGCACTTGCGGGACCGGGGCTTCTGGAAAGAGGTGCACCATCCCGAACTCGGCCGCAGCTTCGTCTATCCGGGCGAGGCGGCGATCTACAACGGCTCGCCGTGGCGGATTTCGCGGCGGGCGCCGCTCGTCGGCGAGCACAACGTGGAGATCTTGTGTGGGGAGCTCGGGCTGTCGCGCGGGGAGCTCTCGGTGTTGTCAGAGAGCGGTGTGATCTAGGGCCGACGCGAGACGGTCGTGCATCGAAGAACAAGTCGACGGCGGCGAGCTGCCCCTCAGGGGCCGAAGCTGGATCGCGCCACCACGCCCCAGCGACCGCGAACGAGCGTCAGGATGTAGAGCGAATCGTATTCGCCGATGCGGCTGCCGTCCCGGCGCAGACGGACGTATCGGACGAT
>JALHMC010000043.1:12871-34954 GCA_022844225.1 Hyphomicrobiaceae bacterium
GGGCCGAAGCTGGATCGCGCCACCACGCCCCAGCGACCGCGAACGAGCGTCAGGATGTAGAGCGAATCGTATTCGCCGATGCGGCTGCCGTCCCGGCGCAGACGGACGTATCGGACGATGACGTGGGCCTTCTTGTCGTCGCCTTGCACGATCGCCTTGCTGACCCAGTAGCTGCGATGCCAATCGTCCTCACGCTGCAGCCGCTCGAACAGATCGAGCGGGTTCGAGCCGGGCTCAGGGTACGTCACGACACCGCCAGCTGCGATCCGGACGTGCGGGAAATGCATCTCGCGCTCCATAGCCGATACGTCGTGGGCATTCACGGCGTCCATGAAGCGGTCGAGGCAGGCCATGCATGCGGCTTCGTCTTCGATGTCGATCGTCACGTAAGGCTCCCACGTTGCCGCACGGCGAAATCCGACGCACCACTCAAGCTTTGCAGCGATTGCCTACCGAGCCAACATCGGGCATGCCACACTGGGCATACTCAAACGCGCCCCCTCGCAGCGGTGATGGCGAAACAAGGATTTCGAGCTATGGACCCGATCACTTCGCGCCTCGCACTCTATCATGTCTGGGTGTCCAGCGCCTCGCGTCGCGTCCGGTTCGTGCTCGAGGAAAAGCAGCTGTCGTACCAAGGCATTATCGTCAATCTGTTGGAGTTCGAACAACATTCTCCCGCGTATCTGGCTCTCAATCCGAACGGCTTCGTGCCGACGCTCGTGCACGAGGGCCATCCGATCATCGAGAGCAGTGTCATCTGCGAGTATCTCGACGAAGTTTCCCGAGCCAGCCGTTGCGTCCCGCAGATCCCCGCGATCGGGCTCGGATGCGCGTCTGGGCCAAGTGGACCGACGAGGTCGTCATACGCGCGTTCCAGGTGGCCAATTGGAACCGCATGATGGCGCCGACGGCGCGAAAATGGAGCGACGAGGAAGTCGAGCGCCGATTGCAGGCCGTGCCGGTGCCGGACCGCCGCGAAGATTGGCGCCGGATGGCGCGCGAGCCGTTCAGCGAGGCTGAGATCGCCCATGCCGTCGCGAATATCCGCCGGACGCTCGAGCGGATGGAAACCGATCTCTCTCGAGAGGCGTGGCTTGCAGGCAACGCATTCTCGCTCGCCGACATTCACCTCTCACCCTACATCGTGCGTATTGGCGAGCATGCGGAACGCGGCATTCGCCTTGGGGACTATCCGAGGTGCGCCGACTGGTGGCAACGTCTGACGGCTCGTCCCGCCTTCGCACGGGCACGTATCGAGGCGGTGGTCTTCAAGGAGTCCTGACCGCAAGCGCCCCACGCAATCCCGAGCGGCAGCTCCCAAAGGCCGCCGCATGAGGTGACCCGTCGCGTAGCAGCGCTGACAACGTGAGCCGTCGTTGCAAGAGGGGATTGCTGGCAGTGAGGCACGTATCGTTCCGCGCTACGGGCGTCACTCCGAGGAAACGTGACCCTTTCGTTCAGCCTCGCCAACTCGTTGCTTGCCGCCGTTGCGGTCGTTTGCGTACTGTTCCAGATCGCGTGGCGGCGGAACACTAGGTGTGTGCAAGCTGGCGGAAAGATGGCCGCGCAACATCTCGACGTCATCCTCGCGCGGGTTCCTGCATCACAGCACCGCGATCGCAATGAAGGACAGCGGACGATGAGCGACTGGAGCGCAGTGACGAGGCCGGTGCCGGTCCCGAACGAGTGGACGCGGCCGTTCTGGGACGCGGCCAAGCGCGGAAGCCTCGAGCTGCAGCGGTGCCAGGCTTGCGGGCACTTCCAGCATCCGCCCTACGCGACGTGCACGAAATGCGTGAGCGTCGACCTGAAGTTCGAGCCGGTGACGGGCGGGGGCACGATCTACGCCTATACGGTGATGTACCACACGGGCGACAAGCGGTTCGCGCCGGCGGTGCCCTATGCCTCGATCATCGTGGAGCTGGACGCGGCGCCGGGCGCACTGCTGGCCGGGAACCTGCTCGGGGCAGAGTACACCGAGGCCAAGGTCGGGCGGCGCGTCGAGGTGGTTTTCGAGAAACTCAACGATGAGATTACGCTGCCGCAGTTCCGGTTGGCAGACGCGAAGCCGGCGGAACGAGGGGCCTGACGTCCATGTGGGAAAATCGCTGCAAGATCGCCATCAGTGGCGTCGGCTACTCGAAGGTGTCGCGGGCGGCGGACGTGCCGCTGGCGGCGCATGCGCTGGAGGCGGTGAAGGGGGCGATCGAGGATTCGGGCCTGACGCTCGAGGATATCGACGGGCTGTCGACGTATCCCGAGCTGCCGGCGACGGGGCATGCGGAGGTGGACGGGATCTCGGTGGTCTCGGTCAACTGCATGATGGCGATGCTGAAACTGCCGAGCCTGACGTGGCACATGCAGGTGGGCAACAACAACATCGGCGGCGCGGTGCAAACGGCGGCGGCGGCGCTGCTGGCGGGACTGTGCAAGCACGTCGTCGTGTGGCGGGCGATGCATAACCCGAAGGGAACCTATCAGAACCTGCCGGGCGCGCAGGCGACGGGTCCCGCGCAGTTCACCGGGCCCTATGGGTTTGGTGGTCCCGGCCAGCACATGGCGGTGGCCTACACGCGCTATCTTGAGCGGAACAACCAGAGCCGCGATAAGATGGTGACGTTGGCGCTGACCCAGAGGAAGCACACGCAGCACAATCCGCACGCCTTCTTCTACGGTACGCCGCTGTCGCGCGAGGACTACTTCAACTCGCGGATGGTGGCTTATCCGTTCTGCCTGTTCGACTGCGATATTCCAGTGCAAGGCGCGGTGGCGATCGTGATGACGACGGCGGAGCGGGCGCGCGATCTCAAGCCCAAGCCCGCGTATCTGGCGAGCTACGGGCAGCGGCTCCACTTCGAGGTGGCAGGGCGGATCGGCAGCCTCGCGAACTACATGGAGGGCGGCGCCTCGTCGGCGAAGCTGACGTGGGAGCGATCGGGCTTCTCGCCGAAGGACGTGGACGTGGCGCAGATCTACGACGGGTTCTCGGCGTCGGTGATCTACGGGCTCGAATCCTACGGCTTCTGCAAGGAAGGCGAGGCGCTCGACTACATCCAGGATGGGCGCATCGAACTCGATGGGGAGCTGCCGCTCAACACGTTCGGCGGCAGCCTCGGGACGGGGCGCATCCACGGGCTGTGGCACATCATCGAGGGCGCGTTGCAGGCGTCCGGCCGGGCCGGTTCTCGCCAGGTCAAGGATGCGAACGTGTCGTTCGTCGGCGCCAGCGCGCCTATCGTGACGGGCACCACGTTCATCTTCACGCGCGAGCCCTATTGAAATCGAAAACGTGACGGCGGCAGCCTGTCCGCCGGAGCGATCACTTGGATGATCTCGGGGAGGCGGACATGACGGGGAGCGTTTTCAGCGGTTTGAAGGTGATCGACTGCGCCAGCTGGATCGCAGGGCCGGCGGCTGCGACCATTCTGTCCGACTTCGGCGCCGACGTGATCAAGATCGAGCCGCCCGGTGCGGGCGATCCGTGGCGGGCCTCGCCGCCGCTGCCGGGCAAGACGACGGACTACTGGTGGCAACTCACGGGGCGCAACAAGCGCAGCCTGGCGATCGACCTGAAGCATGCCGAGGGTTTGGCCGTGTTGCATCGGCTAGTTAGCGCGGCCGACGTGTTCATCACCAACTTTCCACTGCCCGTACGGGAGCGGCTCGCGATTGCGGCCGATGATCTGCTGGCCATCAATCCGCGGCTGATCTACGGGTCGATGACGGCCTACGGTGAGTTGGGCGAAGAGGCCGCGCGCACGGGTTTCGATGCGACGGCCTACTGGGCGCGAACCGGCCTTATGGACATGGTGCGCGCGACGGCCGACACGGAGCCCGCGCGCTCGATGCCGGGCATGGGAGACCATCCGACTGCGACGGCGCTGTTCGCCGCGATCGTGACGGCGCTCTATCGCCGCGAGCGGACCGGCAAGGGCGGCGTGGCGCAATCCTCGCTGCTTCAGAACGGCCTTTGGGCCAATGGTTGCTTCGTGCAGACGAGGCTCTTCGGCGAGACAGTTACGCACCGCCCGCCGCGGACGAAGGCGCCGAACGCGCTCGCCAACCATTACCGATGCCGGGACGGGCGCTGGTTCCTGATGGCACTGCACAATGAGCCGAAGCAGTTGGACGGCTTCCTGCAGGCCGTGGGACTGACGCGTCTCGCGGACGATCCGCGCTTCGCGACGACGCCAGCACGGCGACAGAATGCCGGCGCCCTGACGGCCATCCTGGAAGAGGTGTTTGCAACGCGCGATCTCGAGGACTGGCGGCGGATCCTCGAGGCGGCCGGCGTGACGTTCGGCGCGGTCCATACGGTCAACGAGGCTGGGGACGATCCGCAGTCCCGGCTGATCGGGGCGATCGTCCCGTTCGAGGATGGGGGCGGCTACACGGTGTCGAGCCCGTTCCATCTCGACGGCGAGACGAAGTCGGCTCCGCGACGTGCCCCCGCAGTCGGGCAGAATTCGGTCGAAGTGCTGCGGGAAGCGGGCTATGCACCGGCCGAGATCGAACAGTTGCGCGCGCTCGGCGTGCTGGGCTGAGGCGGGATTTCGGGAGCGTGGACGGGACTATGGCAGACAGTGGACACCGGCACGACGAACGCGCCGTCGTGATCGTGCATTCGTCGGACCTGCACATCGACGAGGATCTCCAGCAGGGCCGCTATCACGGGCTCGAGGGGCTGCGCTATGTGCTCGACGCTGCGGATGCGGTCGGAGCGGATCTGGTGGTGCTGGCGGGGGACACGTTCGACAGCGGGCACGTGCCAGAGCGGATCGCGCGGCAGGCGGGCGACATCCTGGCGGACGCGCAACGGCCCGTCGTGATGCTGCCGGGCAACCACGATCCGGCGCTGCCGGACGGGATCTTTCACCGTTCGGGCATCCTCGGGCTGCCGCGCGCGATGGTGATTGGCCACACCCATCCCGAGAGCATCGTGTTCGCCGATCTCGACCTCGAGATCATCGGCAAACCGCACCGCAGCTATGGCGACATGCGGCCGCTGCCCGAGGTATCGGCGCGGCAGACGCGGTGGCAGGTGGTGGTGGCGCATGGCCACTACGTTTCCGCGGAGGAATGGGCCGAGCAGGCGCACCGGTCCTGGCGAATGAGTGACGACGACATCGCAGCGGTGACGGCGGATTACATCGCGCTCGGCCATTGGGATCGCAACGAGGCGGTCGGCACGGGGCGCATGCAGGCGCACTACTCCGGCGCGCCGGACCTGGTGCAGACGGTCAACGTGGTTCGGCTGTGTCCGCGCGAGGGTGTCGCGGTGGAGCGCCATCCGCTGGGGATGCCGTTTCCACCGCGGTGGTGACGGCTCAGTAGCTCGGCTTGTTGACGTGGGGGGTGAGTTGCAGCTCGTGGGTCCAGGCGGAGCGGTCCTGGGTGTGGAGGTAGTAGAACGCCTCGGCGAGCTTGACCGGGTTCATGACGATCGCGGGGTTCTGCTGGACCTTGGGCAGTGCGCGCGTGCCAGGGCTGTCGATGGTGCCGTCGATGACGACGTTGGCGACGTGGATGCCGTGCTCGGAGTATTCCTCGGTGAGCACCTGGGCAAGCGTGCGCATCATGACGCGCGGGTAGTAGAGCGACTGGCCGGTGAGGCGCTTCCTGCCGCGCAATGAGAACTGGTTGTTCGAGAAGAAGAACGAGCCAGCTCCCTTCTTGCGCATGGCTGGCAATACCTCCTTGGCGACGAGGAAGGGCCCGCGGCTCGCGATGTGGTGGGCGGTGTCGAACATCTCGACAGGGATGTATTCGAGCAATTCCTTGTCGGGCGGCAGGTCGCGGCCTTCGAGGTAGCCGGCATTGTAGACGACGACGTCGGGATCGCCGGCCTCGCGCCGGATCGTGGAGAACGCCTCGGCGATGGAGGTCTCCGAGGACAGGTCGAGCTCCACGATCAGGCAGTGGCCGCCTTGCGCCTGGATCGCCTCGGCGAGCCCGGCGGCGTTGGCCTTGTTGCGGGTGGTGAGGACGGTGAAGAATTTCTCGGCGGCGAACTTCTGCGCGATGGCGCCGCCGATACCCCAGCGGGCGCCGACCGGAATGTGGCTATCGTCGAGCGGCTTACCGTGAGCGAGCTTGGTGTTGCGACCGTCAGACTGCCACTTCGAGGTGGCGCCGACGATGACGGCAACCGGGCGGCCTGCCGTGTTCGCTTTCGATTGCTGTGCCATCAGATGATGCCTTCCTTGGCCATGTCCTCAATCTCGCGGGTCGTCATGCCGAGCAACTCGCCATAGACGTACTCGTTGTCCTCGCCGTAGCAGGGGGCGCCACGGTCGATGCGGCCACCGGCGTAGGCGGGGCTCTCGGAGAGTTTGACGGGGACTTCTGCGACGGGCCAACGGCCGATCCGGGTGCCGGTGACCTCGGTCAGCCATTCGAGGTGCGCGAGCTGGGGATCGTGGTCGCAGCGGTCCTCTGCGGTCTGGCAGACGCCGGCCGGGACACGGGCTTTCTGCAGATCGAGCATCAGCCGGCGGGCGTCGTGGCCGCGCGTCCATTCGGAAAGGAGCGCGTCGAGCGCGTCCTGGTTGGACTGACGGGCCGCGAGCGTGGCGAAGCGAGGATCGCGAGTCCACTCGGGGCGGCGGGCGACCTCGGCGAGGGCGGCCCACTCGGCGTCAGTGAAGCAGGCGATCGCGAGCCAGCGGTCGTCACCGGCGCACGGGTAAGCGCCGTGCGGGGCGGCGGGCTTCAGCGGCGAGCGGTTGCCGATGCGCTGCCAGATGCGGCCGTTGGCGGACCAGTCGAGCGTGGTGGTGGAGGCGATGAACAGACCGACCTCGGTCTGCGAGGCGTCGATCCACTGGCCCTCGCCGGTGCGTTCGCGGTGATAGAGGCCGGTGAGCATGGCGAGCGCGAAGGAATAAGCTCCCATCCAGTCGAGATAGCTGTAGCCCCAGCCGGCGGGCATGGCGGGCTCGGGCAGGCCGGACATTTCCGAGAGGCCCGCGAACGAGTTGGCGATGGGGCCGACGGTGCGGAAGCGGCCGTAGGTGCCTTGTGCGCCCATGCCGGACTGCTGGACGTAGATGATGTCGGGCTTGATCTCCTTCAGCTTGTCGTAGCCGAGGCCCCAGCTGTCGAGAACGCCTGGCGAGAAGCCTTCGGCGACGATGTCCGACATACCGACGAGACGGCGGGCGATCTCGAGGCCTTTCGGATGGCGCACGTTGAGGGAGATGCCGCGCTTGCCGGGATTCTTGTTGTTGAACTGGCCGCCCATGTCGGGATCGGTGACGCCCCTCAGCGGTCCAGTCGCCTTCTCGCGGGCCTCGCGACCGCCGATCGGTGCCATGGCGGCGAGGCGCGTGTCGGGATGGCTCTTCAGCTCGACCTTCAGGCATTCGGCGCCGAACGAAGAAAGAAAGCGCGTGCCGCCGGCCGAGGCGAGGAACCAGGTGAAGTCGAGGACGCGGATGCCGTCGAGCGCGAAGGGCTTGCCGCGCGCAGATGGTTTTCCGGTTCGTGTGGGCTCGGGCTCGGGCGCGATGACGGGTGCATGCGGCTGCGGTGGCGCGGCGATGGTGGCAGCGTCCTCGTTCAGCAGCGGGGCGCGGCGACCGGGGGTCCAGTTGCTGGCGGTGCCGATCCATTTCGAGGTGGCGTAACGGAAAGAGCGGCCGAGCTCGGGATGCTCGATGTCGGTGAAGCTGCCCCGCTTCAGCCAATGCGGATCGAGCGCGTTCTCGTGCGGCTTCCTGAGCGGCGCCCAGAGCATGCCGGCCGCCTGCGCTTCGCGCCAGGGGATGTTCTCGTAGGTGAAGGCGCGAACGAAGCGCTGCACGGCCTCCATCGAGAGATCGCGCTTGGCGGTGTCGGGCGCGGTGCCGGGAACGAAGCGGCCGGTGCGCGGCGGGGCTGCCGTCTCGGCGCTGAGGCCGGATTCGATGCCGTACTTGTCGAGCAGCGCGATCAGGCGCTTGCCGTCGTCGGGGTGGTTGCCGAGGTTCGCCATCACCCAGCGGCCGTCCTTGGTGTGGGCGATGGTCGGCGCGGGCGAGACGGATTCGCGCGCATGGCGGCAGGTCTGGCGGAAGACCGGCGCGCGGCGCATGACCCAGGTCATCAGGTCGACCTCGGTGCATTTGGCGACGGCCTCGTGCACCGCGCACGAGACGTGCTGGCCGAGGCCAGTGCGATAGCGAAAGACCAACGCGGCCATGATCGCCATCGAGAGCTGCTCGCCGGCGACGTGATAGGCGTGCCACATCTGGGGGGCGATGGGCGGCAGATCGTATTTGCCGTCGGGGGCGGGATCGTAGCCGCAATTCATCATGACGCCGCCGAGGGCGAGATGGACGAGGTCAGAGCCCTTGAAGTCGCTCCAGGGGCCATCATCGCCGAAGGGCGTGACGCGGGCGTGGATCAAGGCCGGGTGCTGCTTGCGCAGCGCGTCGGCGCCGAGGCCCAGGGCATCGAGCGTGCCCTTGGGCGTGGATTCGAGGAGGATGTCGGCGGTGGCCAGCAGTGTGCGCAGGCGGGTGACGTCGGGTTCCTTCGTCAGATCGAGGACGACGGAGCGCTTGCCGCGGTTGTAGTGCCAAAAAAACAGTGAACCTTCCGGGTCCTCGCGGTCCTTGTAGAAGGGGCCGATGCGGCGCGTGGGACTGCCGCCGGGCGGCTCGACCTTGATGACGTCGGCGCCGAGACCGGCGAGCGTCAGGCCGCAGTATTCCGCCTGCTCGTCGGCGAGTTCGATGACGCGGAGCCCGGACAACGCGCCGGGGCGGTCGGCACGGCTCGGTTCGGCGGCGGACATGTCAGGGGCGGCCATCGTTTTCCCTCCAGCGAGGCAGTGGACCGCGCGCAATCAAGGCCGCGCGCGAGCGTCTCGGCACAATCGTGCACGAGCTTCGCGCGGCATGCCAGCGCGCCGTTTCTGCGCTCGGAGGTGACGTCACGCACCCGCGTCGAGAACCGCCTCGAGGCCGAGGATCACGCCGGCGGCGATATCCCAGCCGGACGTGTGGCCCAGGCGGGTGACCGCGGCGAGCCGATCGCCGAGTGCTGCGGTACCGCCGGGCAGAATATCGTCGAGCAGGTGGTGGATCGGCTCGGCGGCCATGCCGTCGGCGGCGGCCGAGAGGTGCATGGCGCTCGGCGGTGTCGTGAGATCGTCGAGCTCCGGCCGCAGCGCGTGCCAGAGATCGTTGCGGAGCGGAGCGCGGCCGGACGCGGTGAGCGCGAGCATGAGGCCGCCGACGAGATCGTCGCCGGACGGTGTGAAGCCGGGGCCGAGACCGATGAGGAGCGTTGCAGCCCGCAGTGCGGCGGCGTTCCAGCGGCCGGAGCGCAGGACACTCGGGAGCGTGTCGCGGAGTTGCGCGACGGGCTGGGCAGCGGCGCTCGCGGCGTCGATGCCGGTGGAGGCACGGCGGGCGGTGGGTGAAAAGACGAGAGACGCCAGGCCGTCGCTGGGGCATTCGGCGGCCACGGCATCGCGGATGGCGGCGACGCCGCGCGACGCGGCATGCGGAGCGAAAGCGGGGAAGGGCGACGGATGCCAGGTCGCGCCCGACGCGACGTCGATGGCGAGAGTATCGCCGACCGTCGCCGTGCCGGCGGCGATCTCGCCTTCGTCGTCGACGGCAAGCGCGAGGCTCGCCCAGGTGCGTTCGTCGGCCGTTGCGACGTTGATCGGGCCGGCGATCAAGTCGGGCGGGCCGACGCAGACGATGCCGTGCGGACAGGCGAGATAGAAGGTGCGCTCGAAGACGGCGAGCACGCGCACCTCTCCGTCCTCGCCCAGCACCTCGCGGGCGATGACGCCACAGCGGGCGATGGTCAGGCGCTGGAAGGGGGGCGAGGTGGTCATGGTTGGTCGCGGGCGAGGGGGGCGAGGGTGTGGGGTGGCATAGCAACGGATGTCGGCGATGCGCTTGGGCATAGCGGACGCTTGAGACGACAGCCGCTATGGGAATTGAGCCGGCGCGGAACTGAGTAGGTGCAGTAACCAATTGCAGGCGGACGATGGCGTTCGTCGAGTATGCCATATATCCCCACTGGGGAGATTTACCCAATGCGCAACCGCTGGCGAGTTTTGATCACAGCCGAAAAGATACCAAGATCCATATGCCAACCGCCACTCAGCGACTCCTTCAGGCCCATCCTTATTGTTGCTTCTGCGGCGGCACTGTCGCCGCCGCAAGCCTCGATCACCAACCCGCGCGGATCATGTTCCCGGACCGACTTCGGCCGAAGGGGCTCGAATTTCCAGCTTGCGGAACCTGCAACGTGCAGACGAGTCCGGATGAAGCCCTCGTGGCCTTCTTCGCTCGCACCGTGGGCAACCATCGGTTTCCGCAAGGCAGACCAGATAAGGGCTTGAAGGGAGCAATACAGGCAATCCATCGAACTTTCCCGGGCCTCCTTCGCCAGATTACTCACCGCGTCTGGCATAATCGCAGCGGCGTGCTGCGGCGCGTCCTCGCGATCAACGGCAACAATCAGCAAGTGGAGACGAGTGTCTGTCGCGTCGCAGCCAAGCTCGCGCTTGCAACTTACTACGATCACCACGGCGTGCCAGCTCCGACAACGGTGAAGATCAACACGATGTGGACTCATAACCAGAACCCCCAGGCCGCGCCCGGCGTAGCGGGACTCCTGGCCCAGCTTCCCGCCAGCAAGCATCTGAGCCAGGGGGCGAAGTGGGATACGCAGGACACTTTTTCGTGCGGTACTTTGCTGATTCGAGCGCCTTTTTTGCAGTCGCCATCTTGCATGAAAGCCTAGCCCTTATGGCTCAGATCACAGACGCTAGCTATACGCAGGGCTGGATGCCGTGGCACCGCGTGTGGCTGCCCGTAGCGGGACAGGGAATTCGGGCGTTGCCCTGACTTCGACCCCATGAACCTCAAAGCCGATCTTCGCGCGCAGATCATCACCCAGCTGCCTCATAACCGGAGCGACCCAACGGTCGTGGCATCTTCGCAGGCCGCGGTGCGCTGTCGACCGCCGGCACGTCCATCGATGCGAAGCGGGCTGCCGGCGACTTGTTGAAGAGGGTAGCGGCCTTCGAGGAACGCTCGTCCAACAAGCCGGACCAGATCGCCGCGCTCCTAAAGAAAGCCGGCGTCACGCCACCAGCCACGCCCGAATTCGAGTTCGTGCTGCTCGATCTAGGTTACGGCGTGCGCGAGAAGATGACTGGCGCCGTCATCATGATCTCCGACTGACGAGGCTGCACTCGAATCCAGCGCTCTGCCCACCCTTCGATGAATGGTCGTTATTGGGGTCTCGGCGCTTTTGCGGTGCGGCAAAGGGTGAATTCGATCGTCCGGCAAATGCCGCATCGCCTCATCCCACGCTTGGCCACTTTCGGTGGACTGCGTCGGTTGCGGGCGGCGGGATCTGGTTTAGCGCCGTTCCGGTGGTGTGGCTTGGGTCAGCAGTTCGACGGCCCGGCGGGTGGCGGCGGCGTTGGAGGGCGGGACTTCGATGCCGGCGGCGCGGAGGCGCTCGACTTGAAGGGTGCGTGACTGGGGATCAGCGTCGGTGCCCGTCACCGAGGCGACGATGCGAGGGCCGCCGGGCGGGCGTGCCTCGACCAGCCGAGCGATGTGGCCGGCGGGGTCGGGATGGCTGCCGTAGCCGAGCACGCAATCGAGCAGGACGACGGCGCAATCGGGGCTCTCTAGCGCGGCGCGGATGTGCGCGTCGCGGACGGCCGGCTCGATCATCGGGTGCGGGCGGCCGATCGTGTAGGCGTCGTCGCCGAGGTCGAGGATGGTATGACGCCCGTGGGCTTCGGCAATGGGTGCGCTGCCGGCGACGGGGGCATTGGAGGCGACAGCGAGCCCGGCCCGGCTCAGGATGAGCTGCGCCTCGGCGGCGAGTGTGCCGCCGGAGAAGAGGCCGTGGAGCTTGCCGGAGGCCGTGGGTCGCGAGAGCGAGGCTGGCGTGGCGACGGGACGGCCGAGTGCGAGGTTGGCGGCGTCCTCGAGGGTCGCGCCGGCGACGGCGTTGGGCGGCAGGTCGAGGTCCTTCGCGCCGATGAAGCAGACGACGACGCGCTTCGGGCTGCGGGAGACTCGGGCGAGGACGGTGCGTGCGACCTCGGGCGCGGGGGGCTTGGAGATCAGCACGATCTGCCGGGTGGCGGGATCGGCGTCGAGCAGATCAAGGGCCGTCAGCGTCGTGATGGCGCCGACCTCGCGGGAGAGGTCGCGCCCGCCAGTGCCGATGGCATGACTGATGCCGCCGCCGCCGTTGGAGACGAGGCAGGAGACTTCCTGGATGCCGGTTCCGGAGGCACCGATGATGCCGGTGTCGCCGCGCGTCACGGCATTGGCGAAGGCGAGTGGGACGCCGCCGATGATGGCCGTGCCGCAGTCCGGGCCCATCATCAGGATGCCGCGTGCGCGCGCCTCGGCCTTGAGGGCGATCTCGTCGTCGAGGCTGACGTTGTCCGAGAAGAGCAGCACGTTGAGGCCGGCGGCGAGGGCCTTCATGGCCTCGGTCGCGGCGAAGGCGCCCGGTACGGAGACGAGGGCGAGGTTGGCGCCGGGGAGGGCTGCGACGGCGGAGCGGAGCGTGCGCGGCATGACGGCCGCCGGTCCGGAGCCGGAGGTGCGCTTCGGGCGGCTCAGGATGCGCGCGGCCTCGGCGATGGCGGCGGCGGCGCGCGCAGCGTCACGGGCCCGGATCGCGATGACCAGATCGCCGGGGCCGGCGGTTTCGCCTTCAGCAGCCAGGACGCCAGCATCGGCAAGAATGCGCAGGTTGGCGGGCGTGCCCATCATCAGGCCGCACTCGTCGACGCCATCCATGGAGCGGATCGCGCCGGAGATGCGCATCAACGCGACGGAGTCGAGATAGGTGCCGCGGCGGACCTCGTTGAGAACCGTGCTCATGCGACACCCATGGTTTCGGCGACAGCCTCGAGAGCGGACGTGAAGCAGCCGAGCGGGGCCTTGACGACACCGGCGCCGACCTGGCCGACACCGGGCTTTCTGTGGGCAATGCCCGTGTTGATGGTCGGCGTGATGCCGGTCTCGACGACGAGGCGGATATCGATGGCGGTCGGCACGCCCTGCTGGTCGAGCGCGGGGATCGCCCACTCGGGATTGTCGGCCACGGTGATCTCGCGCATCAGCCGGGTAATCGCGAGGGCATCGGCAGCGTTGCCTGCACCGACGAAGCCGACCACGGCCGGAGCTGCGGCCATGGCGAAGCCGCCGAGGCCGACGGTCTCGACGATGGCCGAATCGCCCATGTCGGGATTGGCGTCGGCGGCGCTGAAGCCGGGGAAGTAGAGGCCTTGCGGCATCTCCACCGGCGCCGTGAACCAGCGGTCGCCGGTAGCGGACACGTGAATGCCGAAGTCGGTGCCGTTGCGGCACATGGCGGTGACGACGGTCGAGTTCTCGATGCCGCGAGCCGGGTCCATGATGGCCTTGCCCATCGCCATCGCGACGTTGAGGTGAAACTGATCGTTGCCGGCGATGAATGCGAGGGCGCGGGCGAGGGCCTCGCCGCCGGGCGATGTGCGGGCCATGGCGGGGGCGAGCTGGCGCAACAGCAGCGAGGAGCAGGCGACGTTACGCTGGTGCATCTCGTCGCCCATGGTCAGACCGCGGGCGATGAGCGGCTTCAGGGCGATGCCGCCCAGCTGGCGGAGGGCTGCGCCGAGCGCGGGGCCGAACTCAGTTGTGAGCCAACGAATGCGGTCGAGCACGTCGGCGTCGTTGCCGCCGAAGCGCATCACCTTGCCGAGCCCCTCGTTGATGGCGCAGTAGGCGCGGTTGCCGAAGGCACGGTTCTCGACCACGAGCAGCTTCTGCGAGGGCGTCGTCATGCCGGTCATGGGGCCGACGCAGTCGTGATGGTGGTTGGGCTCGAAGACGAAGGCGCCGCTCTCGGCCATGTGCTCGGCCTCGGAGAGATCACGGGCCCAGCCTTCGAACACGGCGATGCCGGCGACGGCGCCGCGCATCGGGCCGCACATGCGCGCCCAGTCGATGGGCGGGCCCGCATGAAGGATGCGGCGCTGGCCAAGGCGCGGGAGGACGTCGCGGGCCGCGACGACGTCGATCAGCCACGGATCGCCGGCCAGCATGCGCCGCAGAGCCTCGGCGTTCGCGATGTCGATGCGGGCGGCGGCGTTCGTGCGAGACATGGGGGCGCGTCCTCAGGTCAACAGCTTGGCGAGCAGGCGCGCCAGACGGGGATCACCGCCCGCGGGGGGCACCCAGTCCACATGGACGACGGGGCGATCCTGGCCGGCGAGTTCGGTGGCGAAGCTCTCGAGGCCGACGTTGATCACGCTCGGGCCGTCGGCCAGCAGTCGGGTCGCAGCTTCGGCCGGCGGGCCGCCGGTGGGCTCGGGGGGCATGACAATCGATCCTCGGTGTGAAGGCTGTGGTTCCGGCAGAGACTTAGCGATACTAGCCGGGGCACGGCCGGCCGCGCCAATGCGCGGCTTCGATTTCATGAAGAGCGGCAGCTGCGCCATGCCGCGAAGATGCCACTGATGTCGGATTGAGGCTGGCGTAGCAGCAGCGTGATCCCGACCGCTTCGATGGCCGAGAGGGCGGCGAGGACCGTCGCGACGCGGAAGGGCCAGGCGGCGACGTCGCAGAGGAGCAGCATCAATCCGATGGCAACGGCGCCGACCGCCAGCTTGATCAGCAGGGTGTGATAGCTCGTCAACTGGCCGTACTTCCAGAACCCTACCATGGCCGGCAAAATCAGGCTCGCGACCAGCACGACGACGAGGACGAGTTCCTGGCGCACCAGTTCGGGCCAGAGCAAGAGCACCGACAGGCCGATCGCCGTATAGGCGACGGCATCGGCGATCGTGTCGAACTTGGCACCGAACGGCGTCGGACCGCCGGACATGCGCGCGACGAAGCCATCGGCCGCATCGCTGGCGAACGACAACGACAGCAGCCAAAGAAAGGCCGTCTGCTCGCCAAGCACGGCGAGATAGATCATGACCGGCGCGGCGATCAGCCGGAACCCCGTGAGCAGGTTGGCCAGCGTCACGCCACGCCCATCGTATTGCGAGCGCGTGCTCATAGCCGAAACCACGCTTGCAGGGGATTGTGGTCGGACAGCTTGGACCAAGGGGCGCCGGTCAGCCGCTCGGCCGCGACAGGGAGAAGACCGCGACAGTAGATGCGGTCCATCGGCAACATCGGAGCCCACGCGGGGAACGTGCGTGCGTGATTCCCGTTCAGCTTATGGAACGCCTCGACCAAGCCGAGGCGGCCCTGGGACACGGCCAAGCCGGACCAGTCGTTGAAGTCGCCGGCAACGATCAACGGCTCGTCGGCGGGAACGTGCTCGGCGATGCGGTCGGTCAATTGACGCATTTGGGACCGCCGCTCTCGGCCGAGAAAGCCGAAATGAACGCAGACGACGTGCAGACGACGTTCTGACCCGGGGACCACGAGACAGCCGTGGAGCAGGCTCCGGCTGGCCCGAAGCCGGTATGGGAAATCCGGGATGTTCTCCCAACTTTCAAAGGGATAGCGGCTGAGAATGGCATTGCCATGGTGGCCTTCGTCGTAGATTGCGTTCTTTCCGTAGGCGAAGTGAGGCCAGATGCTATCGGCAATGAACTCGAACTGCGAATCGTCCGGCCAAGCTGCATGGCGCGTCGCGTGCCTCTGATGCTCGCCCAAGGCCTCTTGCAAGAACACGATATCAGCTCCGGATTCGGCCAGTGCGGTGCGCATTCTTGGTAGCACGAATCGTCCGTTGAGGCTGCTAAAGCCCTTGTGGATGTTGTATGTGACGACACTGAGCTCGGTGACGGGCATGAACAGTCCGGGCCAACCAATCGACGGCGCCCTTGCTAGCACGGCCACGGGCGGAAAGGCAGACGGCGCGTCGCGGTCGATCGAGTCGTGTTGTCGCGTGGGAAAAGCGATGACGGCGACGAGCCCAGCTTGATGGCAGGGCAGGCACGCCCGCAGGCCGGTCGGGGGCTCCTGTACCGACCGCACGCCGGCTCGAGACGAGCTTCGCGATCGGACAGGCGCCAGCTAAATCAGAGATTTAGCGTGGCGTCGTGTTTGGACGTCAGCCTTCAGCGCCGGCCCAGAATGATGGGGACTTCCAACCCGTCTCAAGGTCGCGAAAGGCGACCACATTCGAACGAACGATGCTCTAGGGCGTGCGCTCAATGGCGGTGGCGACGGTGCGGGCCGTCGCGCACATCTCGCGATCGGTGCCAGGGGCGCCAGACAGGATGCAGCCGAGGGGCAGCCCATTGGCGGCAAGACCGACAGGCACCGTGACAATCGGGCCACCGATCGAGGTCCAAGGCGAGATGAAGCGCGGGTCGCCGGTCCATTCCAGACCGGCGGGAGCCGTGTCGGGAGCGGCCGGCCAGAGAAACGCGTCGGCATCGGGGTTGGCGGCGAGCACCTGGGTGCGAAGATCGTCGAGGCGGGCGCGCTCGGCGAAATAGCGGCTCGCCGGGATAGCGAGGCCATCCGCGACGGCGGCGAGGAACTTCGTGCCGATCAGCCCCGGCGCGAGATCGCGGGCGTAGGCATAGTTGCCGCCCAACTCGAACAGCATGGTCGAGCGCTGCAGCGTGAAGATTTCCTCGAACGAGGTGTTCGACCTCCAGCGCGTGACAGCATGGCCGGCGCCACCGAGACGATCGGCAGCGGCGAGCCAGGCGGAGCGCATCTCGGCGGTCGCAACGGCGAGATGGGGGTCTTCGGGAAGGACGATCCGGAGCTTTGGCTTTGGAGCGGCACGGGACACGATGAACGGAGAGGCTGCCGCCTCGTAGAGCGTCACCGCATCGTCGACGCAGTAGCCGTAGAAGCCTACGGTGTCATAGGACGGGGCCAGCGGCGCGATGCCGTGGATGCAGGTCGAGCGTGTCGACGGCTTGAACGCGGAAATGCCGCAGTAGGCGGCGGGGCGGTTGACCGAGGCGACGGTCTGGGTGCCGAGGGCCGCGGGCACCATGCCGGAGGCGACGGCGGCGCCCGATCCGGACGACGAGCCGCCGGGGGTGTGGGCTGGATTGTGTGGGTTGCGGGCAGGCGACGGATCGAAAAAGGCGAACTCGGTCGTGTGCAGCTTGCCGATGACCAGCATGCCTTGGCGGCGAAGCTGCTGGACGATCTCGGCATCCGCAGTCGGCGGCGGCGCATCTGCGCGGGAGCGACTGTTGCAACGGGTGGGTAGGCCCGCAACATCGATGATGTCTTTGACACCGAGCGGGATGCCGTGGAGGGCCCCACGCAACTTGCCGCTGCGGGCCTCACTCTCGAGCGCGGCGGCCTCGGTACGCGCGCGCCCGAGGTCGAGCTGGCGCCAAGCCTGAACCGCGCCGTCAACGGCCTCGATGCGGGCGATGTAGCGCTCGAGAAGGGCGACAGGGGACAGTTCGCCCGAGGCGATGGCCGCAGCAAGTGTGCGGAGGCGGCCGGGGTCTTGGACGAGAGGCTTGGAGACGGTGTCGGCCATACGGGCTCACGATCAGGCTGAGGCTTGGACCGGGATGGCCCGAGACGGATCAGCGCGCATTCTGAGCCGAACGGCTGGGCGTGCGAAGTGGAAAAAATGGGCGGGCTGCAGATGTATCAGTCATTCGGCGACCAGTGGGCGTGCTTGTGCAGCGGGCGGCGTTCTGCAAGGCTCGCTGAAACAACCCACAGCAGGCGGCGAGGCGCATGGGCAGAACATTGAGGCTCGGCTCAGATATCGGAGGCACGTTCACGGATCTGGTGCTGGCGAGTGACGACGGGCGCACGTTCGAGATCGGCAAGGTGCTGACGACGCCCGACGCACCGGACGATGCCGTGGTCGTGGGCGCGGGGCAGGTGATGGCGGCGGCCGGGGTGACCGGCGATGCGGTGGCGCATGTCATTCACGGCACGACGCTGTTCACCAACGCGCTGATCGAGAGGAAGGGCGCGCGCACGGCGCTGATCACGACGCGCGGATTCCGCGATGCGCTCGAGATCGCGCGCGAGCATCGCTACGACATGTATGACCTGCGCATGAAGCGGCCAGTACCATTGGCACCGCGGCATCTGCGGCTCGAGGTGGACGAGCGCGTTCTGGTGGACGGGACGGTGCTGAAGCCACTCGACGAGGCGAGCGTGCACGCCCTCATCCCACAGCTCAAGGCCGAAGGCGTGGAGGCGATCGGAATCACGCTGCTGCATTCCTACGTCAACGACGCCCACGAGCGCCGCGTGGCCGAGATCATCGCTGCCGCGCTGCCAGGTGTCGCGATCACGGTGTCGAGCGATCTCGTGCCCGAAATCCGCGAGTACGATCGCACGTCGACGACGCTCGCCAACGTCTATGTGAAGCGGATCGCGGAGCGCTATCTCGGGCGGCTGCAGGACAGGCTCGTCAAGGAGCAGGGCATCGAGGGCGCGCTCTATGTCATGCAGTCGAACGGCGGCGTCAGCCGGATCGAGGAGGCGACGCGATATCCGGTGCGGCTCGTCGAGTCGGGGCCGGCGGCAGGCGCGTTGGCTGCTGCCTATTACGGCGCGCTGACCGGGCATCTCGATCTGTTGTCGTTCGACATGGGCGGCACGACGGCGAAGGCGTGCATCATCGACAAGGGCGAGCCGCTGATCGCGCCCGAGTTCGAGGTGGCGCGGGAGTATCAGTTCAAGAAAGGCTCTGGCCTGCCCGTGAAGGTCTCGGTGATCGAGATGATCGAGATCGGCACGGGCGGTGGCTCGATCGCGCGAGTGGACGGACTCAGGCGATTGCAGGTCGGACCGCAGAGCGCGGGCGCCAAGCCGGGGCCGGTCGCCTACGGGCAGGGCGGGACCGAGCCGACCGTGACGGATGCGGATCTGGCGCTCGGCTACCTCGATCCAGGCTTCTTCCTCGGCGGGCGAATGAGCCTCGATGTCGGGGGTGCGAAGCGGGCGATCGCGGCCAAGGTCGGAGAGCCGCTCGGCCTCGATGCCACAGCGGCCGCGTGGGGTATCCATCAGCTCGCCAACGAGGCGATGGCGTCGGCCGCACGTATCCATGCGATCGAGCGCGGAAAGGATGCGGCGCGGTTCCCCATCTTCGCGTTCGGCGGCGCGGGGCCGGTGCATGCCTATGGCGTTGCGCGCATCCTGAGGTCGTCGCGCGTGATCTATCCGCTCGGTGCCGGCGTGATGAGCGCCATCGGCATGCTGACGGCGCCACTCGCGTTCGATTTCGTGAAGACGTTCCCGGGCAGCCTCGACGCGATGGACTGGGCGGGGGCGATGCGGGTGATCGACGGCATGGAGAGCGAGGGGCGCAGCATCATCGCAAAAAGCGTGGCGGCCGAGGACATCCGGTTTCAGCGCTTCGCCGACATGCGCTACCGCAAGCAGGGCTACGACGTTCGCGTGCCGATCCCGGCCGGACGGCTCGACACGCAGAGCGGTGCCGAAATCAAGGCGCGCTTCGAGGAGGTGTTCGAGCGGCTCTACGGACACGTCATTCCGAACACGCCAATCGACATCCTGTCGTGGCGGGTGATCGCGCTCGGCCCGAAGCCCGAGCTGACGCTGCCGACCATCAAGGCCGCACGAGGTGGGGCAAAGGAAGCCCTGAAGGGGCATCGCGCAGTCTACATTCCGGGCGAGCGCGCGTTCCGGGAGGTGCCCGTCTACGATCGGTATCGCCTGTCGGCCGGCGCCGAGCTGCAAGGGCCGGCGATCGTCGAGGAGCGCGAATCGACCGTCGTCATCAACGGGCCGGGGACGATCCGGACCGACGAATGGAGCAACCTGGTGGTGGATATCCCGAAGACCTGACCCAGTCCGCCATCTGCCAAGACAACTCCCAAGACAACGAACCGCTGACGGTGCCCATGCCCATCGACCAGATCACGCTCGACATTCTCTGGAGCCGGCTCATTGCCACGGTGAACGAGCAGGCGGCCGCGCTGATACGCACGTCGTTCACGGCGATCGTGCGGGATTCCGGTGACCTTGCCGCCGCGGTGTTCGACCGGCGGGGACGCATGGTGGCGCAGTCGGTGACGGGTACGCCCGGCCACATCAATCCGATGGCGACCGGGATGGTGCACTTCCTCGAGCGCTTTCCGATCGACACTCTGCGCCCCGGCGACGTGCTGATTACCAACGACCCGTGGATGACGGCCTCGCAGATCAACGACCTCACCATCGCGACGCCGGTGTTCAAGGATGGGCGCGCGATCGCGCTGTTCGCCAACTGCTGCCATGCGCTCGACATCGGCGGGCGTGGACTCGCCGCTGACAGCCGCTCGGTCTACGAGGAGGGGCTTTATCTGCCGCTGCTGAAACTGGTCGACGCGGGCAAGCCGGTGGAGCCGATCTTCGACATCATCCGGGCCAACGTGCGGACGCCCGAAGAAGTGATCGGCGATATCCACTCGCAGATCATCGCCAACGAGGTGGGTGCCGAACAGTTGCTGTCGTTCCTCGACGAGTTCGGACTGCCGGACATCGAAGGGCTCGCCGACGAGATCATAGACCGGACCGAGGCCGCCATGCGGGCCGCGATCCGAGACATTCCGAACGGCGACTATCGCTCCGAGATGACGATCGACGGGTTCGACGACACACCGATCTTGATCAAGTGCTGCGTGCGCATCCGGGGCGACGATCTCGAAGTGGATTACGCGGGATCGAGCGGGCAGGTGCCGCTCGGGGTCAACGTGGCGCTCAACTATACGCAGGGCTACACGACCTACGGCATCAAGTGCGCGATCTCGCCGGAGGTGCCCAACAACGCCGGCAGCTTCCGGCCGGTGCGGATCACGGCGCCCGAAGGCTCGATCCTCAATGCGGTGCATCCGGCGGCCGTGGGCGGACGGCATCTGGTCGGACATTTCTGTCCATCAACCGTCATGATGGCGCTGGCGGACGCGCTGCCCGAGAAAGTGCAGGCGCCGGGCTTCGACGGGATCTGGAACAGCCAGCTCGAGGGCGAACTCGGTGGCGACGGGCACAAGCGGTTCGCCTACATCTGGTTCTCGGCAGGCGGGACCGGCGCCATGCACGGCAAAGACGGGCTGTCGGCGGTGGCGTATCCGTCGGGGATCGCGGGCTTCCCGGCCGAGGTGATCGAGGCGTCGTCGCCGATCATCATGCATAAGCGCGAGCTCAGGCAGGATTCCGGCGGTCCGGGGCAATGGCGGGGCGGCCTCTCCCAAGTGATGGAGTACAGCATCACGACGGGAAAACCGGTCTATCTGCAGAGCTTCTACGAGCGCACGAAATATCCGGCGCCCGGGCTGAAGGGCGGTTCGCCCGGTGTGGCGGGGCGGCTTTCGGCCAATCAGGAGAAACAGCCAATCCCGAAGATCACGAGCCAGATCGAGCCGGGCGCCGTCGTGCGCATCGAGCTGCCGGGCGGCGGCGGGTTCGGGCCGGCAGGGGAACGCGACCCGGCTGCGGTGCTGGCCGACGTGCGCGGCGGCTACGTTTCAAAGGAAGCTGCAGAGCGCGACTATGGCGTCGTCATCGATACGGCACGATGGGTCGTCGACGAGGCGGCGACACGGGCGAGGCGGCCAGCGGGCGCGTGAGCTTCGGCTCAAGCGATCCCAAGGGCGGTCTGCGCTTGGGACGACATTGCACCCGGCACGCGACCACGGGATCCAACCATGACCGACCCAACGAAACCGCTCGAGCCCTGGCAATGGCCGGAGCCGCATTGGCGCGAACTGGTCGATCAGGTCAGGGCCGGCCGGCCGTTGCGACCGAAGGCGTGGAAAGGGGGAGCGCGCTGTGCCGTCGCGCTCTCGTTCGACAGCGACCATGAGACGAGCGAGCTGCGCGACGGGGGCAAGTCCATCGGGCGCATGAGCTGGGGACAGTACGGCAATCGGGTCGGTGTGCCACGCATCCTGAAGCTGCTCGCCAGCCACGATGTGAAGGCTACGTTCTATGTGCCGGCCGTGGTGGCGCTGCTGCATCCGGACGAACAACGGCGCATCGTCGGCGAAGGGCACGAGATCGGCATCCACGGATGGATCCACGAGCTGAACTCGGTGCTGCCCTACGAGGCGGAACGGGACCTGATGCTTCGCTCCGCGGAGACGCTGGAGAAAGTGTCGGGCCAGCGGCCCGTGGGCTTGCGGACGCCGTC
>JALHMC010000044.1 GCA_022844225.1 Hyphomicrobiaceae bacterium
TCGGTGGAGCAGGCCGCGCTCGGCGCGCACCGCATCGCGGCCTCGAACATGATCCGCGCCATACGGGCGGTCTCGACCGAGCGGGGCCGCGATCCGCGAGAGTTCGCGCTGTTTGCCTTCGGTGGCAATGGGCCGTTGTTTGCGGCGGGCCTCGCCTCGGCACTCGGCATGAAGCGCATCGTGGTGCCGCCGTCGGCCGGGCTCTTCTCCTCGTTCGGATTGCTCTATGCCGATGTCGAGCATCATTTCTCCCGCACTTTCCGTCGGCAACTGCGAGGTTCCGACCTCGTCGAGATCGATCGCGCCTGGCGCACCCTCGAGGCGGAGGCACGTGAGCAGCTGGCGGCCGAGGACTTTACCGGCGACAGGGCGAGCGTCACCCGCTCGGCGGCAATGCATTACGTCGGCCAGAGTTTCGAGCTCGTCGTTCCGGTTCCGGACGGCCCTGTGAACGAGAGCCTCGCGCGGCGACTCGAGGAAGCCTTTGGTGAGGAGCACGAACGGGTCTATGGCCACCGCGCCGGACCGGACGAACCGGTCGAGCTGGTCTCGATGCAGGTGCTCGGACGCGGTCTGCGAGAGGGTGCCGGCGTGCCCGAGCGCGTCCGCGCCAGCCGCCCCGAACCGGAGCCCAGCCCGTCGCGACGCGCCTGGTTCGGGCCGGAGCACGGCTGGGTGGAGACGCGGATCCTGCGCCGCTCCGACCTTGCGACGCCCGTAACCGGGCCGGCCATCGTCGAGGAGTACGACGCAACCTGTGTGCTGCCTCCCGGAACGCGCGCGCACCTCGATGCGGGCGGAAATATCGTCATCGAGTTGTAACTGCGTCTTTGCCATGACCGACATCCCGCCGACACCGTCAATTCGTCCCCTTGTTGCGATCCGGCACGGGGGCTAGTGTCCCGGCCGAGCTTGGCGACAGGATCCGTTACGGGTTCCCGAGCCATGAACTCGATCAAGATGAACGGCAGCGCTGCCATCAACCGATCAGCCGGTTGGCGGCAGGCACGCCCCGGAATACCCATTCGCCCGGCGGTGAGGCTCTGCCTTACGTGCCGATGGTCAGATGACGGTCGGCTTCAACGAGCACGACGAGCATAGGTGCCAGCAATGTCTAAACTCGAGATCATGTGGACCAAGGTTGACGAAGCCCCGGCGCTCGCGACCTATTCCCTGCTTCCCATAGTCGAGGCGTTCGTCGGCGCGGCGGGTGTCGCCGTGAAGCTGAAGGACATCTCGCTGGCTGGCCGCATCATCGCCAATTTCCCGGACAAGCTGAAACCGGAGCAGCGGATCAACGACGAGTTGGCTGAACTGGGCAAGCTCGCGATGCAGCCCGATGCCAACATCATCAAGCTGCCGAACATCTCCGCCTCGATCCCGCAGCTCAAGGCCGCAATCAAGGAACTGCAGGCCAAGGGCTACGATGTGCCGAACTTCCCCGACAGCGATGCGACGCCAGAAGACAAGGAGATCCGGGCGCGCTACGGCCGCGTGCTCGGCAGCGCCGTCAACCCGGTTCTGCGCGAGGGCAATTCGGACCGCCGCGCCGCCGGTGCGGTCAAGCAATATGCCCGCAAGAACCCGCACAAGATGGGCGCCTGGAGCAAGGACTCCAAGACGCGCGTCGCCCACATGTCGGGTGGCGATTTCTACGGCTCGGAGGTCGCGACGACTGTCGCAGCCCCAACCAATGCCCGCATCGAGCTGGTCGCCGGCAGTGGCGAAACCACCGTATTGAAGCCGAAGGTTCCGCTCAAAGCCGGCGAGATTATCGACTGCTCGGTGATGAGTGCCAAGGCGCTGCGCGCTTTCTTCGCCAATCAGATCGACGCGGCCAAAAAGGACGGCGTTCTGTTCTCGCTGCACGTCAAGACGACGATGATGAAGATCTCCGATCCCATCATCTTCGGCCATGCCGTATCGGTGTTTTTTGCCGATGTCTTCGAGAAGCATGGCGCGACGCTCAAGCGTCTCGGCGTCGATCCCGACAACGGCGTTGCCGACATGCTGACACGCATCGAGACCCTGCCGGCCGCCGAACGGGATGCGATCAAGGCCGACATCGCGGCCACCTATGCGAAGCGGCCGGGCCTCGCCATGGTCAACTCCGACAAGGGCATCACCAATCTGCACGTGCCGAGCGACGTGATCGTCGATGCATCGATGCCGGCGATGATCCGCGAGTCGGGCCGCATGTGGGGTGCCGACGGCAAGCTGTACGACACCATCGCCGCCATTCCCGATCGCTGCTACGCGACGCTGTTCCAGGCGGTCATCGACGACTGCAAGGCAAACGGCGCGTTCGATCCCAAGACCATGGGCTCGGTGCCGAATGTCGGACTGATGGCGCAGCAGGCCGAGGAATACGGCTCGCACGACAAAACGTTCGAGATTGCGAAAGAGGGAACAGTGCGGGTCGTCGCCGAGGACGGCGCCGTGCTGATGACGCAGAAAGTGGAGACCGGCGACATCTTCCGGATGTGCCAGGTCAAGGACGAACCCATCCAGGACTGGGTGAAGCTCGGCGTGCGCCGCGCACGGCTGACGAATACCCCGGCGGTGTTCTGGCTCGACAAGAAGCGCGCGCACGACGCACAGCTGATCGTCAAGGTCGAGAAGTACCTGAAGGATCAGGATACCTCCGGCCTCGACATCCGGATCATGGCGCCGGTCGATGCCATGAAGTTTTCGCTCGAGCGCATCCGCAAGGGCCAGGACACGATCTCGGTCACCGGCAACGTGCTGCGCGACTACCTGACGGACCTGTTCCCGATCATGGAGCTGGGAACCTCAGCCAAGATGCTCTCGATCGTTCCGCTGCTGGCGGGTGGCGGCTTGTTCGAGACGGGAGCCGGCGGCTCGGCGCCGAAGCACGTCGAGCAGTTCGGCGACGAGGGTTATCTGCGGTGGGATTCGCTCGGTGAGTTCCTGGCGTTGGGCGCGTCGCTCGAGCACCTGGCGCAGGTCAGCGGCAACGAGGACGTGAAGGTGCTCGCCGAGACCTTGGACGCGGCCAACGGCCGTATCCTGGAGTTCAACCGCTCGCCTGCGCGCAAAGTCGGCGAGATCGACAATCGCGGCAGCCATTTCTATCTGGCGCTCTACTGGGCGCAGGCGCTGGCTGCCCGCGGCAACAGCGGGCCGATGCAGGCCCGCTTCCAGAAGCTCGCCGAGTCGCTGGCCGCCAACGAAGCCAAGATCAACGCCGAGCTTCTGGCCGCCCAGGGCAAGCCGCAGGATACGGGGGGGTATTATCTGCCCCAGAAGGACAAGGCCTCCGCCGCCATGCGCCCGAGCAAAACACTGAACGAGGCGCTGGCGGAGTTGTGAGGGGTAAACGGACGCGACACTGAATGATGGCCTGCCCGATGCCAACGGCATCGGGCAAGTCTCGTGTGCGTCGCTTTCACGAGGCAACTCGCGATGTTATAGAGCCCGCGACACTTCCACGGGACAGGCCGGCGGCAATGGTGTGGACTTTGATCCGCCACGCCCCGTCCCCCCTCAACGGATGCTCTTCAACATGCAGAAAATCAAGGTCGCGAATCCGGTTGTCGAGATGGACGGCGACGAGATGACCCGGATCATCTGGCAGCTGATCAAAGACAAGCTGATCCACCCCTATCTCGACCTCGAACTCGAGTACTACGACCTCTCGGTCCAGAACCGCGACGCGACCCGCGACCAGGTGACGGTCGACGCGGCCAATGCCACCAAGAAGCACGGCGTCGCCGTCAAATGCGCCACCATCACGCCGGACGAAGCCCGCGTTGCGGAATTCAACCTGAAGGAGATGTGGCGCTCCCCGAACGGCACCATCCGCAACATCCTCGGCGGCACGATTTTCCGCGAACCCATCATCTGCCGGAACGTGCCGCGCCTTGTGCCGGGCTGGACGCAGCCGATCATCATCGGCAGGCACGCCTATGGCGACCAGTATCGCGCCACGGACTTCGTCGTGCCCGAAGCGGGCTCGCTCGCCGTCGCGTGGGTGTCGAAGGACGGCAAGAGGACCATCGAGCGCAAGGTGTTCGACTTCCCGGCCGGCGGCGTCGCCATGGTCATGTATAATCTCGACGACTCGATCCGCGACTTCGCCCGTGCCTCGTTCAACTACGGCCTCGCGCGCAATTATCCGGTCTATCTCTCGACCAAGAACACCATCCTCAAGGCCTACGATGGCCGCTTCAAGGACCTGTTCCAGGAAATCTTCGACGCCGAGTTCAAGCACAAGTTCGCCGAGGCCAAGCTCACCTACGAGCACCGCCTGATCGACGACATGGTGGCCGCTTCGCTCAAGTGGTCGGGCGGCTACGTTTGGGCCTGCAAGAACTACGACGGCGACGTGCAGTCGGACACTGTCGCCCAAGGCTTCGGCTCGCTCGGGTTGATGACCTCGGTTCTCCTGACCCCAGACGGCAAAACGGTCGAGGCGGAAGCCGCACACGGCACGGTGACGCGCCACTACCGCCAGCATCAGCAGGGCCGCGCGACGTCGACCAACTCGATCGCCTCGATCTTTGCGTGGACCCGCGGCCTCGCGCATCGCGCCAAGCTCGACGACAACGGCGACCTCGCCAAGTTCGCCGCGACGTTGGAGAAGGTCTGCATCGAGACCGTCGAGGCAGGTTTCATGACGAAGGACCTAGCGCTTCTCGTGGGCGACCAGCAGGACTGGCTCTCAACCACGGGTTTCCTCGACAAGATCGACGAGAACCTGAAGGCTGCAATGGGTGCGTGAGGCTTCCGTCCGGAGGGTAGCTCGCTGGAGCTACCTTCAGCGGCGCGGAATACGGTGGCGGGGGACGTCGAAGAAATCACGCGAGACCTCACGCTCGGCAAGACTGCGGCTGAGGCCGATATCCTTCAGCATTCGATCATCGAGCGCTGCAAGGCGGCGGCGCTCCGAATAAACGGACAACGCTGTCGCCAGGAACCGTCCTGCGGATGCCCACGCGCCCTGGCTCTGCCCGTCGCGTGACGGCCGGACTGCGGGAACTGACCCCCGCGACACAGTGGATGTCATGCTCCTGACCTTTCTCAATTGAGGACGCCAAGCATCCCAGGGCATGATCTACATCAGGTTATTGCATAACAAAATCGAATGATGATAATGGAATCGATAACACTTATTGATGGATCAACGGTCATGCGCCGCGATCTCGATCTGACAATTCTGCGCGCCTTTCTCGCCGTCGTGGATACGGGCAGCGTCACCGGAGCGGCTCGACAGCTGAACCGGACGCAAGCTGCCGTCAGCCTCCAGATCAAGCGTCTCGAGGACACCCTGGGTCAGCCGCTTTTCGAGCGCGGTCACAAACGATTGTCACTCGCGCCCTTCGGCGAGCAGCTCATCGCGCAGGCTCGCCGGCTCGTCGCGATGAACGACGAGGTTTTCGAGACCATGACCACCCCGAGCTTCGAGGGCGAGGTGAGGCTCGGACTCCCGGTCGATCTGATCGTGACTTATGCGCCGCCCATTCTGCGCCGGTTCAACGCCAAGTGGCCGGGCGTGCGGGTGAGTCTGGTCGCCTCGAACTCGCAGGAATTGGTCGAGGATCTGGAGCACGGTCGCGTCGACCTGGCACTGACCACCGATCTCGAGCCCGGAGGGCGCCACGTCGAGACCATGGGCCGCGACGATCTCGTCTGGGTCGGCACGCCCGGTGGATCGGCACATCGGCGCATGCCTCTTCCGATCGCCATCGGGGGGCGGAGCTGCCGGTTTCGTCCGGTTCTGCTCGAGGCGCTGCGGCGCGCACAGATCGATTGGCGCGTGGTGCTCGAAGTCGCGAACCAGGACGCCGTGAATGCCATGGTTGCGGCCGGCGTCAGCGTGGCGGTGATGCTTCGCGAGACGGTGCCGAGCTCGCTGGAGGTTCTGACTGGCGATACCGATTTGCCGGCACTGCCGACGTTTGCGCTCAACCTGCGGCTTCCGCCGGCAGGCACGAACGAACTCGCCGAGGAGATGGCTCGACACATCAGGGCCGACTTTGCGACCCGCGCCTCGATGCGTGGCGAGAGGCTGTTCGATGGTGAGGCGACCGAGCGACGGGTTCGGCGGGGCAGGCGGTCGGCAGCCTAGCAGCGGATCAGCACATCCTCGATCCTGTCGGTCGCAATGTTCTCGGCGGGTTTCTAATGGTAGCCGCCGAAGCACCACGACGCCGACAGCGATCCCGAACGAGGCTAGCGAAGGCCCGATATCGCCCCCCTGAGATCCGGGACGACAGGCGGCACGTATAAGGTCCGTTGACTCGGGGAGTAGGGAAGGGGCCTCATGTCGGGACGACGTTCGGTCGCGGTGATCGGGAGTGGTATTTCCGGTCTCGGAGCGGCGTGGCTTCTCAGCCAGCATCACCAAGTGACGCTGTTCGAAGCGGACAGTCGGGCAGGTGGGCATTCAAACACGGTCGACGCGCCCGGCAAGAGACCTGTCCCGGTCGACACGGGCTTCATCGTCTACAATACGGCAAGCTATCCGAACCTGATCGCGCTGTTTGACCATCTCGGCGTACCCACGGCGCCGACAGAAATGAGCTTTGCTGTTTCGGCCGATGGCGGCGCCTACGAGTACGGTGGCTCGAGTCTGGCTGCGCTTTTTGGCCAACCATCGAACCTGCTGCGCACCGACCATTGGCGCATGATCGCCGATACACTGAAGTTCTTCCGTGAAGCTCCCGACCCGGCGGCGAACACAGCCGACGAGAGCCTGACGCTTGGCGCGTATCTCGCCCAGAATCGTTACTCGGACGCGTTCGTCTCGCGCCACATCCTCCCGATGGCAGCGGCGATCTGGTCGACACCTTCGGCGCGGGTTCTTGATTTCCCCGTGGCGTCGTTCGTTCGGTTCTTCGCCAATCATGGACTGCTGCAGGTCCGCAACCGTCCTCAGTGGCGCACAGTCGTGGGCGGCAGCCGCACCTACGTCGAGCGCATTCTCAGATCCTCCATGATCGAGACGCGGCTGGATGAAGCGGTCCACACAGTGTTGCGCCACGGCGCGTTTGCCACGGTACGGACCGCACGCGCCGACAATCGTTTTGATGCCGTCGTGATCGCGACCCATGCCGACGATGCCCTGGCCCTGCTCGGCGACTCCGACAGCGACGAGCGACGACTGCTCGGCACATTCTCGTATGTGAAAAATCGCGCGGTCCTTCACGGCGACGCCAGTCTGATGCCGAGGCGTCGGCGGCTCTGGTCGAGCTGGAACTACCTGGGCAGTGGGCATGGCCCGGACGCTTCGCTCTGCGTGACCTACTGGATGAACAAGCTGCAGCCACTCGGCGCCGATGCGCCTCAACTTTTCGTCACGTTGAACCCTCCCCGCGAGCCGGCACCCGGCACCACCATCGCCACCTTCGACTACGCGCATCCCATGTTCGATGGGCGAGTCATGGCAGCTCAGCGACAGCTCTGGCAGCTGCAAGGGCGTCGGCACACCTGGTTCTGCGGCAGCTACTTCGGCTACGGCTTCCACGAGGACGGGCTGCAAGCAGGACTCGCGGTCGCAGAACACATCGGCGGCGTGCGACGGCCGTGGACTCTTGACGATCCCTCGAGCCGCATCCACGTCGGTGCATCGACGCCCGGTGCGATAGGCGTCCTGGAGCCAGCACAATGACTGGCCTGCCATCGTGCATCTATCATGGCGTAGTGGTCCATAAGCGGCTCAGTCCGAAGCAGCACGCGTTCTCGTATCGGGTTTTCGCGCTCTGCCTCGACGTGGACGAGATCGATCGGCTCGACCGTGAATTGCGGCTCTTCTCCCGAAATCGTTTCAATCTGCTGAGTTTCCACGATCGCGATCTCGGCGACGGCGGCACGGCGCCCATTGCCGAGCGGACCCGCACGTTGCTCGATGGCGCCGGCCTCGGCGCGTTCGGCGCGCGGATCGAGATCGTGTGCTACCCGCGGTTGCTCGGCTATGTCTTCAATCCGCTCAGCGTCTACTTCTGCCGTGATGTCGGCGGTCGCATCGGGGCGGTGATCTACGAGGTGAGCAATACGTTCGGAGAGCGCAAGAGCTATGTCATCCCGGCGGGTGCGAGCCGGGACGGTGTGCTGGCGCAATCCTGCGACAAGGAACTCTACGTCTCGCCCTATACGCATGCGACCGGGACTTACGAGTTCCACATGATGCCGCCGGGCGAAAAGGCGTTGATCGGCGTCGCGCTGCGCGAGGCCGGGCAGCCGGTTCTCAAGACACACTTCAGTGGCACACGGCTCGCGCTCGGCGACCGGGCCATCGCGGCCATGTGTGTCCGTCATCCACTGATGACGCTGAAGGTCGTGTCGGCCATTCACGTCGAGGCAGCGCGGCTCTGGCTCAAGGGGGTGCCGCTCGTCACGCGGCACACGTCGCCTACTTATTCCACAACGATCGTCAGACACGAAGACCGGGGTGCACATCATGCATGAGGAGCAACTGGACGGGAGCGGGCGACAGACGCGGGCAGGCTTCCGCGCCGACACGGGCAGTCCAGTCGACCGGTGGCTGCTGCGGCTTCTCGATCGAGCCCTTCGCAGCAAAGGCGCGAGCCGGCTGAGCATCGTTCTGCCGTCGGGCGAAGCGGCAGTCGTGGGACCCCAAATGGGTCCCTGCCAAGCCAGTCTCGAGTTGCATACTTACAAGGCGATCTGGAAACTCGTCAGGGGTGGCACTCTTGGTTTTGCCGAAAGCTACATGGCCGGCGAGGCGACGACCGACGATCTCGCGACACTGTTCGATTTCTTCATCGCCAACGAGTCCGCACTCACAGCGGCGCTGCCAGCGCTGGCAGTCTCGCGGGGTCGCGACCGCGTCGGGCATCGGTTCCGTCGCAACACGCGGGCCGGCAGCCGCCGCAATATTGCGGCCCACTACGATCTCGGCAACGCGTTCTATGAGCTGTGGCTCGACCCCAGCATGTCGTATTCGAGCGCAATCTATGCGCAGGACGAGGCAAGCCTAGAAGAGGCGCAGCGTGAAAAGCTCGCCCGCGTTCTCGATGCTTTGGAGCTGCGGCCGGGTCAGTCGCTGTTGGAGATCGGCTGCGGCTGGGGTGCGCTCGCGGAGGCGGCGGCAAGGGCCGGGGCCGATGTCGAGGCGATTACCATCTCGCAACAGCAGCTGAGCGCGGCCGCGGCCCGCATCGCCAACGCTGGGCTCGAGCAGCGCGTCGCCATCCGATTCGAGGACTATCGCGATACGTCCAGCACCTTCGACCGCGTGGTGTCGATCGAGATGATCGAAGCCGTCGGCGAGGACAACTGGCCTCGCTACTTCGAGACGATCGCCCAACGGCTCGCCCCGGACGGTGTCGCCGTCGTGCAGGCGATCACGATCCGCGAGACGGCTTTCGAGGCTTACCGGCGCAATCCGGACTTCGTGCAGCGCTTCATCTTTCCAGGCGGCATGCTACCGACCGTCGAGTTGATGCGGCAGCGGGCCCAAGAAGCCGGTCTCGTGTTCGAGACGGTCGAGCGCTTCGGCACCTCATATGCGCGCACGCTCGAAGAATGGCGACATCGGTTCGAGGAAGCGTGGCCGCGCATTGCCGCATTGGGTTTCGACGAGCGGTTCCGGCGCATGTGGCGCTACTACCTCGTCTACTGCCAGGTCGGCTTCGAGAAGGGCATGATCGATGTCGGCCTCTACAGGCTGCGCAAGCCAGCCGTTCACGCGGCGGTGAGCCAACTGCCGGAAGCGGTGGTGGGAGACCGACAACAATGACCCAGAACGCTACTTTGGCCGCCCGCCGCGACTATTTCGAGCTGACGAGCTTCCTGGAAGGCCGCACCCGAGCGTGGGGCGTGTTCGAGGACCGCTTCGGTCGCATCCGCCGACGCCTCAGCGTCGAAATGGATGGCCGATGGGAGGGCGACATGTTCGTTCTCGACGAAGTCTTCGTCTACGACACCGGGGCGCGGGAAGAGCGGACATGGCGCATCCACCCGACCGGCGACGGGCGCTTCACAGCCACCTGCCCGGATTGCATCGGCACCGCCACAGGTCAGTCCGACGAGAACTCGATTCACATGCGCTATCGCTTCAGGCTCAAGCTCGAAGCCCGCGAGTTAAGCGTCGAGTTCGACGACCGGATTTATCGGATGGGTGACACCATAGCGATCAACCGGGCGACGATGCGGAAGTGGGGCGTGAAACTCGGCGAGCTATCACTGTTCTTCGAGCGCAACGCCAATCGACTGCCGGACGTGCGCGCCACCGCTTAGCCACACTTCGGCCATTGGGACTTGGCCGACAGGGCGGCGTCCGGAGGGCGCCGTAATGTTATACCGCCATGCGTCCGGCGATACGGAGAAACAGCGCGTTCGGCAGTATCCGCAAAACCTTCATCATCGCGACGAGCTGCCAAGGAAAGGCAATCTCGAAACGACCGCGAACTAGGCCGTCGTAGATACGGTCAGCCGCATCGTCTGCCTTGAGGATGAACGGCATCGGAAACGCGTTCACGGATGTCATCGGCGTTTCGACGAAACCCGGATTGACGAGGCTGACCACGATACCCCGTGGCGCCAACTCGGGGCGCAGCACCTCGGCCAAGCTGATTACCGCGGCTTTTGAAGGCGCGTAGGCGGCGGCCATCGGCAAGCCTCGGTAGCCCGCGACCGACGCCACAAGGCCGATGTGTCCGCGCCCGGCCGAGGTCATTGCCGGGATCAGGACATCGAGCGCATTGACGATGCCGAAGTAGTTGACCGCCATCGACTGCACCGCTCGATCAGCGTCGTAATCCGTGGCCCTCATCGGATGCCAGACACCGGCATTGAGCACGGCGAGGTCTAAGCTGCCGAACTCGGCGACGATCCGACGATGGGCTTCGGACACCGCCGTTCGATCAGTCACGTCCAGCGGAACAGCCAGGAGATTGGACTGGCCCCAGGTGAGCTCGGACAGCCTTTCGCCGGAGCGAGCAGACACGGCAACGCGAACGCCCTCACGAGCCAGACGCAGTGACAGCTCACGGCCGAGGCCCGAGCTGCCCCCCGTGATCCAGGCAGTGCGCCAGGGCGCGGCACGACCCGCCATCAAATGCCGGTCCAAGGCTGGACGAGCCGCGCCATGATCCCCTTGAACCGTGCCGGCCGATCGCTCGCGATCAGGCAGATGCACCCGGCGTTCTGATCGGCAACAGGCGTGTGCTCGATGCTCTCGTCGACGTCCTGCATGTCGCCTGACCGATAAGTGCCAGTCTCATCGCTATAGGCGCCATCGAGCACGAGCGTCAGTTCCGAACCACCGTGGCCGTGCTCGGGCATCCTCCGACCAGCCGCGATCTTCAGGAGTCGCAAGTCGCCCTCAGTGCCGGGTGACAACGGCAGGCGGTGATGCAAGACCCCAGGACCCAACCGTTTCCACGGGATCGTCGCAAAGGTAAGCCCGTATGCGCGCGCGATCGGTGACGGTAGACGGTCTCTGGCCACAGCGTGGGCCGCGCCCGGCCCCGGCCGAGCCACACGACCACGCAGCGGCTTGGCTGCGCCAGATCGGGCCGGCTGCGCGGAAAGACTGTGTTGCAGGAGCAGCGCCGCGCCGACCAGCTCCATGTCTGCGATCTCTCGACGACAGCAGCTGCACATCGCGGCGTGGGCGGCGACGACAGCAGCCAGCGGCTCCGACAATGTTCCGGCAGCAAAGCTAATCAGGGTGGCCGGATCGGGGTGATTTGTGATCGACATGCTCACCTCAACTCCTCCAGTGCATCACGGAGCTTTGCGTAGGCCAGACGAATGCGGGATTTGACCGTACCGAGCGGGAGCGACAACCGCTCCGCAATCTCGCTGTGAGGCAGCCCCTCAATGAACGCGAGTGTCACGACCTCGATTTGCTCGGCCGGCAACGTCCGGAGCGCCTCCTGCACTCGGATCTGGCGCTGCTGCTGATCGATCATGCTGTCGGCCGGTTGATCCTCCGACGGGATAGAGGCCGCGTGCTCGTCGGTCAGCTCCTGCCAGACGCGCTGCTTGCGTATCCGGTCGATGCGCAGATTGCGCGCAATGGTGAAGATCCAAGCGCTCGGACTACCCTTGTCGGAAGAATAGAGCGCAGCCTTGCGCCACACGGTCACGAGCGTTTCGTGCGCCAGTTCGTCCGCGAGATCGCCATCCGCCCCCTGCTGGAGCATGTAGCGGCGCACTCTCGGGCGATATTCGTCGAAGAGACTGCGGAAGGCTTCGTCGCTGCGGTCGGTCACAATTCGGGACAACAAGTCGGACATCGAGCCCCATCGTCTGGCTGGTCCCGGCCGTAGGCGAGGCCTCGCGTCGTGCGCTGTGCCTAGCATAGCTGCTCTCCCAGGCTCCGCAATTGCCATACAAGTGCCTCAACGCGCCCAGACGCCGGTCGGATCACTGGAAACAGGCGCTGAAGGCAATGATTGGTCCCGCCCAGCCGATGATCTGATCCGATGCCCCGAGCGTTGCATCAGCTCAACTGAATCAGGACGTGCCTCTTGAAACGGACGATTGCCGGCTACGCAGCGACACTCCTCGCCTTCCTCGTGATTGATGCGATTTGGCTGGCGTCGGTGGCCGTCGACATGTTCCGGCAGAGCCTCGGTCCTATCCTTCGCGACCAGCCCGACATCGGTGCGGCATTGGCCTTCTACCTCATCTATGCAGGTGGCCTTTATGCGCTGGCAGTGCGCCCCGGTGCGATCGGCGCGTCCTGGAAGACCTCCGCGAGAAATGGCGGCATCCTGGGTTTGACCGCCTACGCTACGTTCGACCTGACCAACTTAGCGATCATATCCGGCTGGACACTCGGGCTTGCGATCGTGGACATGGCCTGGGGCACCGTCGTTTCAATGATCGCAGCAGTTGCCGGCTACGCTACCGAAGTCCGCATGGCCCGTCGCGAGAGTGCCGGCGTTGGCAGGAGCGGATCGTGAGAAGTCGCCAGATCGTTGAGCTGGCCGGCTTCCAGTTCGTCTGGCTCACGTGCGCACTCGGAGCGGCTTACGGTTGGAACGCCGCCGGCATAGTAGCAGTGGCGGGCTTCGTTGGCGCACAACTGTCGCTGCAGGACTCGAAGAGAGCGATCGCCGGTGCTGTGCTCGCCAGCGGCATAGCCGGGCTCGCGGCTGAGACCGCGGCGCACGCTGCCGGACTGTTATCCTATTCCGCCCATTGGCCATCCGATGCTCTGGCGCCGGCCTGGATTATTGCCTTATGGCTGGCATTCGGAAGCACGATCCCGACCACCGCCACGCTTCTTGGAGAGAGACCGCTCGCCAAGGCAGCGGCGCTCGGTGCGCTGTTCGGTCCGCTCGCCTATGCCGCTGGAGCCCGTCTCGGGGCGCTGCAGATCAACGATCCGGGTTGGGTCGCCTTTGGAGCAATCGCCTGCGTCTGGAGTGTCGTCTTTCCGGCTCTCGTTGCTCTCGCCCGATCACTCCAGACTTATAGCCGAGTGCCGCCCGGGGGCATCCTTCAGCGGTCCATGGACCGATGATCGGTTTCCATGATGCTCCGCTCGCGAGCGTCAGTTCGCGACGCTCGTCGGACAGCAAGTGATACATCTGCGCCATGCGCGGATTTGTCCACGACTTCACGCGCTGACGATCGAGCAAGGCGGCCAAGCCTTCATCGGTCGCCCCTGGGTAGGATAGCGAACCGTTGATCAACAGCCTCTGTCAACCGCTTGCGACTGACCCACAACACCATCGAGCGCTGCCGCTGGATATCGGTTGAGCCTAGGATGATTTTGCACGCGGCGGTGACAATACGACGTAGATAAATTTCACGATGTCCCACGAATACCGCTTGGCAAGGCGACGGGGCTCGAGGGCGAGGCGATACAGCCACTCGAGCTTCAGACGTCGCACAACACGGGGCGCCCGCGTGAACTCTCCCGAGACGAAATCAAAGAGGGCGCCCACACCGATCAGCAACCGTGCGTCGAGGTCCGGAGCATGCGTCGCAATCCACTCTTCCTGAATGGGGTTGCCCAACGCGACCAGCAAAACATCCGCCCGGCTCGCATTCATTTCCGCGACGAGGTCGTCCTCATTGCGTGGCGAGTAGCCGTCGGCGAAGCCCGCCACCGTGATATGGCCGACCTCACCGAGGTGTCTCGCCATCTCCCGGACCACATGCGGGCGGCCCCCGTAGAGGAAGATACGCGTGCCCCGCGGCAAGGCGTCGATCAGCAAAGGCGTGAAATCAGTGCCATTCAGATTATCAGGGAACACCCATCTGCCGTACACCATCCGGGCGCCGAGGGACAAGCCGATGCCGTCGTTCAGGACGACAAACTTGTCGAGTTGATCCGCAAGGCGCTCGTTGGCGGCAGCGAAGTTTGTCAGATTGGTGTTTGCGAACGCCACAAGGGTTTGCTTTCCCTTGTTGAAATTTGACACCAAGAGAGACACGGCAGCGGGGCATGTCGTTGCGAGGACCCTGATTGGGCCAATGCGATAGGTGTCCGTCCTGTCGGCACCCGTCTTGCGCATGTCATCTGCATGCATGCCAAGCGATGCTGGACCGTCGTTCATGCGTACACACCTCACTCAGACGCAAGTACAAGCTCGCGAACTGGACCACCATCCCAATCTGTTCCGCACCGTAATATTTCATTCAGACATGACTTCAAGCAAGTCGAATGATACGACGGTTAAGACACGAGCTTGTTATGCTGCCCTCGGATGATTTTAACCCGGCCTTTTTTGAGCTGCCGAGCCTTCGAGCGTCGTGCCAGTCGGAACAATCGATCACTCCTGTCGGTTCCCCCCGCACGCGATCGGTTGTATGCGACCGTTCCAGCTGCGCCTTGGGAGCAAGTCCTCGATCTCGGCCCCCTGCGGATCACCGAGCCGGCCACCGTCTGGCACCTACTCATCTTGACCTTGATGGGGAGACGCCCTTGGACAAGGCTAGGCCGCCATGTACGGATACCACTCGAGGAGCGGGCCGTGTCCACTTCTAGGCTCCATGCCGAAACGTGAGCATGTCATCATGGCGGATACGACGGTCGAGGCATCTATTCCGAGAAATCGGCTGCCTCTTTGGCTCCCGATCGCACTTGGCGCCTTATTGATCGCTGGCGTGCTGGTTGCGGCCGACGAACCTCTTGCCGCGGCAATCGTGGTTGCCGCCCCGTTGTTGCCGTTCGCCTATTTCGCGCTATTCCGCGGGATTGCGGGAGACTTCAATTTTGGTGCGCTGTTAGCGACCGCGGTCATGTTCGTTCTCTGTGCGAATTTTCGCTACCGAGAGTTCGCCGAGAAGAGCATCGATTTCCAGGTCGCGCTAAAACTGCTGGCACTCAGCGCTTCACTGGGCTTGAGCCTGCTCTACTTCAAGTCGATCGTGCGCCAGCTCTATCTCTACGGATTGGCCTATTGGCTGACCTTCTATGGGATACTACTTCTGTCTGCCACCTACGCCATGGCCCCGCTGCACGGAGCCGTATCAACGATTTCGTTGATCGGCAGCTTCCTCTTCCTTTGCTACCTGTGCGTGAAGTACGGGCCGGAGCGCTTGATCGAGATCCTGGTCTGGACCGGCCTGGTGATGTGTGTCGGCTCGCTCGCGATCTATCTCGCCGTACCGGAATTCGGCCGCATGAGAGATTGGGTCGGCAATGAGAATGTCTTGACGATCCGCCTGCAGGGACTGTTCGGCACCTCGAACGGCGCCGGATGTGGAGCGGCGACCTTGATCTT
This sequence comes from Hyphomicrobiaceae bacterium, assembly GCA_022844225.1. Classification (GTDB taxonomy): domain Bacteria; phylum Pseudomonadota; class Alphaproteobacteria; order Rhizobiales; family Hyphomicrobiaceae. The sequence goes on from JALHMC010000044.1 coordinate 15,678, forward strand.
CCTGACCCTCTATTTCTATATCTGGCAGCCGGGAGCATCCCGCGCTATCGCGGTCGCGACGATCATCGCGGCAGGCCTGTGCTTGGTTCTCAGCATCAACCGAATGGCGATGGGTTCCCTCTTCCTCTCGGGCGTCGTCTACTACCTGGTCACGGGCAACTTCGGCCGCAAGCTCGTCACTCTGTTCGCCCTGGGCGTGCTGGCCGTGGTGCCTATCCTGCTGTTTCCGGAAGAGATCTTTGGTCTCCTGTCACGCAGCGGCAACGCGGAGGAGATCACGAGTGGTACGGGCCGCAACCGGATCTGGGCCGTCGTCCTCGAACTGGTGCCGCACTCATGGATGCTAGGTTACGGCTACGCGTCGGCGCAGCACATCCTTCCGATCCATCCCGACCTGTTTCAGGCCGCGGCGCACGCCCACAACTTGTACCTCGAAATGCTATTCGGTAGCGGCATCATCGGTCTTCTCATCCTCGTCTGGTGCATTCTGACGACGATGGTTCTTGCGGTTCGCGTCGGCGGCGCGCGAGAGCTTGCGCTCTTCACCTTCTTCCTGACCTACGGTCTCACCGAACCGATCATCGGTGGCACCACTTATCTCGCCATGATCATCTGGCAAGCATCGGTCGTCCTGCTGTTCCACCGCGCCAAGCAACTGGAGCGTCGCGCCCCTGCCGGGGAGCCCTCTTCGTCTCCACGGCTGGCAACCTGATTCCAACAGGAAGCGACCAGCAGACGCGGATACAAAACCGACCGCAAATCACACGAGCCCGATTAACCCATGACGACACCCGCAGGCGTCCATCAGGCGTCGTCGTGCTAGGATGATCAGGAATCGGAGACGGTGGCATGTTCGCCGTCGCAGTTCCATCAAGGACGGCGACACTGTTGCATCATGATAAGATCCCCTCGTTGGACGGCTTGAGGGCGATATCCATCATAATCGTCCTTCTCTCGCACTGCGGCCTGCAACACGTCATTCCGGGCCGGCTCGGTGTGACGATATTCTTTTTCTTGAGCGGATATCTCATCACAACGCTACTCCTGAGCGAGCATGCGAGAACCGGCACGATCAGCATCAGACAGTTCTATGTTCGCCGAGCTTTGCGCTTGATGCCACCTTTGATCATCATGCTCCTGATCGCGTACACTCTCACCTTCCTGAAACTCCTGCCTGGCTCAGTCAGTGTTAATGGCCTTCTCGCGCAAGTCTTCTACTTCGCGAATTATTACATGATCTTCACCCCTGGCGGGGGGGACGTTCCCTATGGCACCGGTCTCCTCTGGAGCCTCGCCGTCGAGGAGCATTTCTACATCGTCTATCCGCTCCTTCTCCTCGCTTTGCTGACACTCCTGAAGGAGCCGCGGAAGATCGCGCTGGCGCTTGGCATTATCTGTGTCTCCTTCCTCGCCTGGCGGTTCTACTTGATCCTGCAGCCAGGTACCACGGAGTGGCGATTGGGGTTTGCCTCCGACACCCGGGCCGACTCGATTGCGTTCGGGTGCCTCTTGGCGCTGCTGCGTAACCCCATCAGCGATACTCGCGAGAACGATGTCATGCAGCGGCATCATTGGTTTCTGCTGGCAGGCGGCTGCGCCCTGCTGCTCTCGACCCTTCTCATCCGCAACTGGCATTTCCGGGAGACGGTTCGATATACGATCCAGGGCATTGCCTTGGCACCCATCTTCTATGTGTCGATCCGGTTCGCACATTTGCAGCCATTTCGAGTACTGAATACGCGCCCCATGATCCTTCTCGGCATCTGGTCATACTCGATCTATCTCATTCACGAGATCATCGTTGGCCTGATTTCACTCCATGCGCCGGGGGTCGCCTTGAAACCTTGGCTACTGGTTCCCATAGTACTCGCCGCCTCGATCGGCTTCGCCCATCTCATCGAAACGTTTGTCGAGCCTTACTTCAGAAAGCTCCGTAGCAGATATCGCACTCAAACGAGCGCAACAACCGCCGCCAGCGATGCAGAGCCCTATGCGACACGCTTGGCTTCAGTCGAGCGCTGATCTTGAACGGGACAGCTCTCTTTTTTCACAAGCTGCGACGCAGCCGTCGCGTTGATGACTCTCTGAATTTTTGTTATTAACAGCGTGTTCGAAGTTATAATGCGATTTGGAAACCATTACTCGTTGGCGAACGCGACATCTCCGACAATTTCTGGCAACAACAAGACAAGGAACCCGTATTTATGCGGATCGCAGCGGGCAACTGACCTCATGCGAACGTCGTCAGGGGTGTTCAGGACATCGACATCGGCTACACGAGCCGTAGTTTATCCGACGGACAGGAGCGTCACGCATGAAGGCAGTCATTCTCGCCGGCGGTTTTGGCACTCGACTATCCGAGGAAACCACGGTGCGGCCCAAGCCGATGGTGGAAATCGGCGGGCGGCCGATCATCTGGCACATCATGAAGATCTATGCGGCGCATGGGATCAAGGATTTTGTGGTTTGCCTGGGCTATATGGGGCATAGCATCAAGGATTATTTTCTCAACTACCATCGACGCGCCGCTGATTTCACCATCGATCTGACGACGAATGATCTGACGCTCCACAACAACGGCGCCGAGGATTGGCGGGTGACCCTGGTGGATACCGGCCAGAAAACGATGACCGGCGGTCGCCTTAAGCGCGTGCTTCCGTACCTGCAGGACGACGACGCCTTCCTGATGACCTATGGCGATGGCGTCGCCGACATCGACATCAAGGCGCTGATCGCCTTGCATCGCGCCCACGGCAAGCTGGCGACGGTCACCGGGACCCAACCGCCCGGGCGCTTTGGTGCGCTCATTACGGAGGGCGACACCGTCACCAGCTTCCGCGAAAAGCCGGACGGCGAAGGCGGCTGGATCAACGGCGGATACTTCGTGCTGAGCCCGAAGGTGGGCGAACTGATCGAGGGCAACGACACGATCTGGGAGCGCGAGCCCATGGAGAAGCTCGCGAGCCAGAAGCAGCTCGCCGTCTACCGGCATTCGGGCTTCTGGCAGCCGATGGATACGTTGCGCGACAAGCAGTACCTTGAGGAGCTATGGGCGAGGGGCAAAGCACCTTGGTACATGTGGTGAGCCATTAGGGGGCTGCAGAGCCCCCTCCCGCCTGCTGGAGATCCGCATGAAGATGCTGCCTACGCCCATCCACGGCGCGTTCGTCATTGAGCAAGAGCCACGCGGAGACGAACGGGGCTTCTTCGCGCGTGCATTCTGCACGCAGGAGTTCGGCGCCGCAGGGCTCGAGACAGCGTTCGTGCAGATCAACAACGCGTTTACGGGACATAGCGGCACACTTCGCGGCTTCCACTATCAGATCCCCCCTGCCGCGGAGACCAAGCTCTTCCGCTGCATTCGGGGTTCGTTCTACGACATGATCGTGGATCTCAGGCCCGATTCACCGACGTGCGGGAGAAGCTTCGGCGTCGAACTGAGCGCGGCCAATCGGCTGCAGCTCTATATCCCCAAGGGCTGTGCACACGGCTATTTGACACTCGAGGACGATACGGAAGCGCTCTACATGTCGAGCGCGCCCTACTCGGCGCAGAGCGAGCGGGGCCTTCGCTACAACGACCCCTTCATCAAGCTCGCAATGCCAATCAGGCCGAGCATCGTCTCGTCCAAGGATCAGGCTTGGCCCGATTATGATGCGCGCGGCATCGCTGCATCGGAACTCACCGGATTGCTTCCCTGAGCGTTGAGCGCCGCCGCTGCGGAACGGATTGAAGCATCGATCGCGTCCAGCACCTCGGGATTTCGGCGCATATCGAACTTGCGGGCGAAAAAGCAGCCGCTCGCCATCACCCGAGGCAGATCGGCCATCACAAACTCGCGGGGATGTCCGTATCGCTGGTCGAACTCCACGTAGCGATGTTCGTGCGTGCTCAGCCGCAAAGCCGGATCATTCGCGAGAACCGTCTGGAGAAACGCCTCCTCGGGTACGATAACACCGCGGAAGTAGTTCACGATGTCGGGCCGCTCGTCAAAGAAGTTCAGGACTGCGCGCACGGCTTTCCGATTGATGGTCAACCAGTAGCTTCCACCATAAAGCTTGAAATCTCGAGAGAAAGGCGTCTGCTTCAATCTCTTTCCGAGCATGAGGCCGAAGCCAGTGTGAAGACGATAGTTCTGCGTGTGCTCGCTCATAAGGCGCGGCACCTTGAGCAGCGTGCGTTCCAATGCTGTCGACTGCTCTTTGAGGACAGCGTATTCGAACTGATAGCGATCCTCGACCTCGCGCTGCGGCCAGAACATCGGGGGCGCGGCAGCGGCAGCCTCGTTCATGGCCTCGAAGTGATGGAAGTAGCCGTCGTCGGCGGCCTTCTCCAACTCCATCTCGAAATCAGCCAAGGGCCGGATCGGATAATCCTGTCCGCTCAAAACGACGCTCCAGTCGTAGGAACGCGGCTGCTTCTCCAGCCAGCGAAAGGCACTGATCAAGCCGTCGATCACACCGAAACGACCGCGACCACCGGGTGACGGCAGCACCCGATCGGTCACGCCGGAATTTTCCAGGCGCTTCCGATCCAGGTCGGTTCCGCGATGACTGACGACGATCATCCGATCGGTCGTGCCGCTCGCGATGGTTCTTGCCAAGCGCTCGACCTGATCCAGGTCTTTAAAGGTCTGCACCACGAAGGCGACAGTCATGAAGAAGTCCCGCCACGCTACCCCTGAGAACCAGTACTGAACCGGGACGACAGGTCATGCTTCGGCGGGAAGACGCCCTCAGAGCCGACCTAACCCTAATCCCAGTCCGCCCCCAAAAAGCAATTTCCGAGCCACCGCCGGGCGTCGGCCTCGAGCCTGCAACTCCGCGTCAACCGCTCGATGCGTGTACCGGGGCCGAATGCTTGTTTCTCTCGTCAATGATAGCACGACCGCTTTTTTCCGACGCCAACATCGACGCCGCTCGGTGTCGCAGGCCGCCCATGCTCACGAGGAAGCGTTGGCACGGATGCGCGCGCCCGTCAGGACGGATGTCCCATTTCGGGATGGTTCGACAATGCGGGACACGCGAGCGAGCGCCTTGTCTCTCCGTGGGCCAATCGCCATAAAGGCCGTGACATGTTCGCGACCAGGAGGGCTGACCACCGTGATGGAGACCGAGACCCCAAAGGCCATCCTCCTCAAGGATTACAAGCCCTCCGCGTGGCTGATCGATGCCGTGCATCTCGATATCGCCCTCGACCCCAGCCAGACGCGAGTCAGGGCGCGAATGACGGTTCGCCCAAATCCGGCACGCACCGGCCGGCGAACGGCGCTGGTACTCGATGGAGAGAACCTGACGCTCGACAGCGTTTCTCTCAATGGTGACCGCCTCGCCGGACGAGCGTTTGTATTGACAGATACGAGCCTCAAGATCGCATCCCCACCCGACGGGGTGTTCACCCTCGAAATCGAGACGCGGTGCGATCCCGCAGCCAACAAAGCGCTGTCCGGCCTCTACCTCTCGAAGGGCATCTATTGCACCCAATGCGAAGCGCAGGGGTTCCGGCGCATCACGTATTTCCTCGATCGGCCTGACGTTCTGGCGGTCTATACGGTTCGGCTCGAAGCCGATCCCAAGGCCGCGCCCATCCTTTTGGCCAACGGTAACCCGATCGAGCGCGGTACACTCGATCACGGCCGGCGCCACTATGCCGTTTGGAAGGACCCCCACCCGAAACCTGCCTATCTCTTTGCCGTGGTCGGAGGCCAGCTCGGGGCCGTGACATCGACATTCACCACGATGTCGGGCCGCAAGGTCGACCTCGCAATCTACGTTGAGCCGGGCAAAGAGGATCGCTGCGCCTGGGCGATGGATTGCCTGAAGCGCGCCATGAAGTGGGACGAGGAGCATTTTGGCCGAGAGTACGATCTCGACGTCTTCAACATCGTCGCCGTGTCCGACTTCAACATGGGCGCGATGGAGAACAAAGGCCTCAATATCTTCAATGACCGCCTCGTTCTGGCGAGTGCCCGGACGGCCACCGACAACGACTTCTTCAACATCGATCGCGTCATCGCTCACGAGTACTTCCATAACTGGACCGGGAATCGCATCACGTGCCGGGACTGGTTCCAGCTCTGCCTGAAGGAAGGTTTGACCGTCTTTCGCGACCAGCTCTATTCAGCCGACCACCGTTCTCCGGCCGTACAGCGCATTGCGGACGTGCGGACGCTGAAGGCGCGCCAGTTTCCCGAGGATGCAGGGCCGCTCGCGCATCCCGTGCGGCCGGACAGGTTTATCGAGATCAACAACTTCTACACTTCGACGGTCTACGAGAAAGGCGCCGAACTCTGCCGCATGGTTCATACCCTGCTCGGCGAAGACCTCTTCCGAAAGGGCATGGACCTCTACTTCGAGCGCCATGATGGGCAAGCCGCGACCGTCGAGGATTTCATCTCCTGCTTCGCTGACGCGAGCGGACGCGATCTCGGCCAGTTCATGACCTGGTACGGACAAGCGGGAACCCCGAGCCTCGTCTGCGACCTGAAGTACGATCCTGCAAAACGCAGCGCCGAGCTGACCGTCGAGCAGGTGCTGGTGCCCACGCCCGGCCAGACGACGAAGAAGCCGCTGCATATCCCCCTGAGGATCGGCCTTCTCGGTGGCAACGGCAACGACCTCCCGCTGGAGACGAGCACAGGACAACGCCTCGATGACGGTGTTCTCGAGGTCACCAAACGCAAGGAGACGTTCCGCTTCGTCGACATACCGGGGCGGCCCGTACCCTCGCTCCTGCGCGGTTTCTCGGCGCCCGTCAACTTGACGATTGATCTTGCCGACGAAGATCTTGCCTTCCTCATGTCGCACGACAGCGACGAATTCAATCGCTGGCACGCCGGCCAGGACTTCGCCACGCGCCTCCTGACGCGCACGGTCACAGCGCTCAGAAAGGGCAAGTCGGCGCCTGACCCGACGCCGTTCATCGACGCCCTCGGAGCAATCGTGAGCGACGATCGTCTCGAGCCGGGTTTTCGCGCCCAGGCGTTGGCGTTGCCAAGCGAGGCCGACATCGCGCGCGTGATCGCCAAGGACATCGACCCTGAGGCCATACACAAGGCGAGAAAAGCGCTCCGGCGGAAACTTGCGCAGCGCCTCGGCCGCAAGCTCGAGACCATCTATGCGGAGATGGCGGTCAAGGGCGCCTACGCGCCGGCACCCGAGCAGATCGCCCGTCGTGCGCTGAGAAATGCGGCACTGGCCCTATTGACGGCTCGTGGCGGTGCCGCCGACACCGCACGCGCGGGTCACCACTTCGAAACCGCGACCAACCTGACCGACGAGATTGCCGGGCTCGCCGCCCTGTCGGAGACGCGCGGTAACGAGCGCAAGATGGCGTTCGAGCAATTCTACGATCGCTGGCACGAGGATCATCTCGTCATCGACCATTGGTTCCTGTACCAAGCCGTCGTGCCCCAGCCCGGTACGCTCGCAGTGGTGAAGCGGTTGCAGCGCCATCCCCTCATGTCACTCGAGAACCCGAACAAGGTGCGCACCCTGATCGGCGCCTTTGCGTCGAATCCGGTGGCTTTCAACCGTCCCGACGGTGCGGGCTACGACTGGGTCGCGGAGCGAATTCTCGAGATCGACCGTTTCAATCCGCAGCTGGCCGCCCGGCTACTGACCGCATTCCGCAGCTGGCGCTCCCTCGAATCCGGACGCCGCAAGCTCGCGGAGCGCGCATTGAAGCGAATTGCCAAGTCGAAGCCTCTGTCGCGCGACGTCTACGAGATCGTGACGCGCACGCTCGACTGAGAGGCGAGCCAAGCCACGAGCAGCATCGGGGTGCGGACAGGCCGATTACGGCTTGCCCGCCGACCCGGCCGGTTGTGCTGCGGTTGGGGCGCTGGTCGGCGCCTCGTCGTCCGTCTCGTCATTGGCCTCGGGTGCGCCTCGTTGCTGCGCTCTCCGCCGCCAGGGTCGCTCGGCCATGTGCTGCCACTGTGCAAATGCGCGTCGCTCGTCTGCGGTCAACCGCGTAGCCACGAGCTCATAAAGCGAGTGTGCAGCCTTACGCACTTTCACTTCTGCATCGAGCAGGTTGTCGTGAGCCTTCCGATAGCGCTCAATGTCGAGCGGCTCGGCTATCAACGCCTCCCTCACCGCGTGCCGCGCCTGTCGCAGCTCCCGCCAATAAGGTCGCAGAGCGCGTCGCTCCGTTCGCACCGAGTCCCAGATTTCACGCTTTCGCTCAGCCGGAAGCGTGCGCGCGAAGCTCACGACCGTTGCCTGGGATGCGCCCCGCGGAGGTTGGAAGCCATGTCTTATCCCGACTGCGGCCATCATCCCAACGATCAGCAGATTGAGTGCCAGCGAGGCGATAAGAAGCATGCTCTTCCAGCGCGGCCATCGCTGCACCGCGACCTTGGGTGGTCCCTCCCCGGTGGCACCGGTGTCGGTCATATCTGGTCCTCGTCGAGCACGCTCAGGCTATCGAGTTGCAAACCCGAGAGCACGATTTCCGAGTCGCCCGCTGCATCGAACAGTGCTCCGATATTGACGGCAGACGCCGGCACGAGATCGCTCAACCCTATAACGACGCCGAATGCCAGCGAGGCTGCCAGCGCCGTCATGGCGCGCCAAGGTGCCCGCGGGCGAGGAGGCGCAACAGCTGCTGATCCGGCCACCGTGCCTTGACGGGTCGAGAGAGCGCGCTGACCCGTGCCCCCAACGCGGGCGGCCGGCAGTTGGAGGATGCGGGCCCCGGCCCCGGTCTCCGCCCGCTCCTGCTGGCGAGTTTCCCTCCCTGCCGCCGCAACGATACGATCGGCGAGCAGGGACAGCCGCTCAGGCGATGGCCGGGACGCTTTCGCCAACAGAAGATCCAACCTCTGCGCTTCAATGTATCGGGTCCGCGCTTCGCGGGACGTCGCAATCAGCGCCTCGGCCGCTCGGACAGAAGCAACCGGCCAGCGCGAAAGGTCGCCGCCGTATGCGTCGAGGAGGCTCTCGAACCGCTCAAGCGTCAATGTCTCGTCCTGCCCGTTCATGCGATACCAAGACGCGCGCGTCTTGCCTCCATCGTGATCCACCTCACACCGAGCCCTCAGGGTCCGGCAACAGATCCTGCCATTCATCCTTCAAAGCTGCCTTCAAGGCGCGCCGACCACGAGCTAGAAGCGATTCCACAGCCTCGTCCGATATCTGGAGCGTGGCGCCGACCTCGCTCTGGCTCAATCCCTCGAAGTGAAACAGGGTAAGGGCGATCCGCTGGCGATCGGGCAGAGCCTTCAGCGCGCTATCGACGCGATGGGACAGATCCCGATCCTCGAGAGCCTCGAGCTGCCGAGGCGGATCGCTCTGCTCCGGCACCTCTTCGACAACCGATAGATTACGGCCGGCCCGAACCCGATCGATGCACAGATTGGTCGCCACCCGGCGGAGCCAGGGCTTCAGCCCGCCAGGGCCGATTTCCAGCCCCGAGGCGTTCCGCCAGAGCCGCAACAGGACCTCTTGCGCAACGTCCTCTGCCTCGGCGTCGTCCCTGAGCACCCGCCGCGCCACGCCGAGGACCAGCGACAGATGACGATCCACGACCATGCGGAACGCTTCACCATCGCCATCGGCGAGCCGGGCCAACAGCAACCCGTCCTCGCCTGCCTGTGCGTCCGCGGCCTGCGGTGGATCGCCGGTCCGTGCCAACGCTGTCCTCATCTCATGGGCCCTTCACGGCCGATGCTGCAAGCTTGCCCGATCGAGCGCGGGGGAGCTAGCGCCGCGTTGCGAGGCGATCAGTTCTTCGCGGGCGGTTCGCCAGACTGACCCTTACGCTCGGGCTGGCCCGACTCGATCATCCCGCCGCCCCGATCCATGTCATGGTGTCCGCGTCCAAAGCCCATGCCGTGATGATGACCGCCGCCGCGATGCCACCCATGGCCACCGGGCCTCTCGTCGCGAGAGATGGTGCCATCACTATTAGCGTCCATGCGCGCGAACCGCTCGGCAGCCTTGGCCTGGAACTGGTCTCGGGTCAGCTTGCCATCGGGTCCCGCTCCGAGACGGTGTGCCATGCGCCTGACCGCATAGTCGATGGTCTCTTTGCGAAGCGCCTCTCGATCGGCTTGATCGACCGCGCCATCCTTGTTGCGATCGAGCCGAACATGCTCTCGCTCAGCCGCCGCGCGGACTTCTTCGCGCGTGACGACGCCATCCTTGTTGGTGTCGGCCTGCCTGAGAAATCCGAGACCACGCATCTTGCCGTGCCGACCGCGCTCGCTCATGCCGGCCGAGCCGTCCTCGAGAACACCTCGGCCTCGCATCATCGGCGGGAGGTCCGCGTCGTCGATCTTGCCATCCGAGTTGAGATCGAACTCGGCAAAGCGCCGGTCGAACTCGGCGCGAGCCTCCTCCACAGTCACTTTGCCATCGCGGTTTCCATCAAAAGCGCGCATCAGACGGCCGCCCATCGGCCCCTCGCCTCGGTCACGTCGACCGAAGCGGTGCGACATGCGCTCGTTGACGGCAGCCTCCATCTCGGCTGGGTCGACGACGTTGTCACCATTCCTGTCGAGGCGACCGAAGCGCTCGCGCATCCGCGTATCGAACTCGTCCTTGGTGAGTGCTCGTCCGAAGCGGCCACGCGGTCCGTGTCCCTCGTCCCCGTCACCGTGCATCATTCGCTCGCCATGGCCGCCCCCGTGGTGCCAGCCGCCCCGGTGGCCCTGTGCCGACACGGCCGCGACTGCGCCAGCGACAACCAGAACACTGGCAGTGACGATCGCAATTCTCTTCTTCGACATCTTCAGCTCCTCGTTCCAGGGCGCCACAACAGCGCCGTATGGAGGCGATGCTCATGAAACGGAGCAGAAGCCGAGTTCCGTCGCTGAAGGAGCCGGATCAGACAATGAGCGCGTCGAAGAGCCGGGCCACCTCTTGGGTTGCCTCGGCAAGGGACGCTTCGAGCCGATCGAAGTCCGGCGCATCGCCGACACGCGCCAGCAGGCCTTTCAGGCCATCCGGTGCCTTCGCGGGGTCGAACGGACCATCGAGGGTCAAACGCGTGACCTGGGTCAAGTTGTGGATGAGATCGGCTGCTGGTATCAGCCGGTCGGCCGCTGCCGGCTCGATAAGGCCCCTGGCCGCCAGCTTTCCGAGCGCCTTGATCGTGGTTTGATCGAGAATCTCCGGCGCCTTGGCCGCATGTACAAGTTGCAGATGCTGCGCGATGAATTCGAGATCAACCAGCCCGCCCCTCACCTGCTTCATGTCCCAGAGGTTCGTCGTGCCCTTCTCCTTGGCGATCAGGTCTCGCATGTCGCGCACGTCGCGTGCGATCTTGCCGCGGTCTCGCGGACGCACCAGAACGTCACGGATGGCGCCCTCTACTTTGGCCACCAGATCGGCCGGACCGCCCACGACGCGGGCCCGCGTCAAAGCCATGTGCTCCCACGTCCAGGCCTCGCTGGTTTGGTACTCGACGAAGCGCGAAAGCTGCGTTGCGACTGGCCCCTTCTGTCCGGATGGCCTGAGCCGCATGTCCACTTCGTAGAGAGCCCCCTCGGCCGTCGGCACCGAGAGAGCCGAGATGAGGCGCTGCGTGAAGCGGGCATAATACTGGCTCGGTGCCAGCTGCCGCTCGCCATCGGACTGCACGGCCTCGGGATCGAAATCGTAGATGACGATGAGATCGAGATCGGACCCGGCCGTCATCTCACGGCCGCCGAGCTTGCCCATTGCGATTACGGCCGCGCCACCGCCCGGAACGCGCCCGTGCGACCGCACCATCTCGGCTTCGACCCGCTCCGCCAGGGCTTGAATGAGCCGGCCTGCAAGATCCGCGTAGGCCCCGCCGGCTTGCCCTGCCGAAATCGTGCCCGAGAGCACGCGCACGCCGATCAGAAAGGCCTGTTCGCTGCCGATGATGCGCGCGCGATCCAGAGCCTCCTGAAGGTCGACACCCGCCCCGATCGCGTCCTCCACGATCCGCTTCAGCGCCTCAGCATCGGGCAGCGTTCCGAAGAAGCCGGGATCCAGCACAGCATCGAGCACGCGGCGACGCCGGCTCAGGATGCGAGCGAGACGAGGGGCCGTACCCATGATGTCGGCAACCAACCGCAGGAGGCTGGGGTTGGCCCTGAGTAACGAGAAGAGCTGTACGCCCGAAGGCAGCTCGGCAAGAAATCGATCGAAGCTGGCGAGAGCGCCGTCGGGATCTGCCGTCCGTCCGAGCGCCTCGATCAACAAGGGCTGCACCTCGGTCAACAACTCGCGGGCGCGCGGTGTCCGAACTGCCGGATAGCGCCCATGGTGCCAACCTCGAACGGCCGCGATCGCGTCGCCCGGGCGGTCAAAGCCCATTTGCTTCAGAGTTTCGATCGTGCCGGGATCGTCGGCCTCGCCAGCAAAAACCATGTTAGCCCCGGCAGACGTCAGCTCCGGGGTGGATTCGAACAACGCCGCATAATGAGATTGTACGCGTTCGAGCCGGTCAACGAGGGCGTGGGCGAAGGCCTCCGTCGTGGCGAATCCGGAAAAGCGCGCCAATCGCTCGAGGTCGGCCGGCGATACTGGCAGCGTCTGTGTCTGCTCGTCGGCGATCATCTGAAGCCGGTGCTCGACCCGGCGCAGATAGGTGTATGCCTCCGCAAGGTCTGCCACGACCTCATGCCGGATCCAGCCGCGTTCGGCCAGCTTGTCCAAGGCCCCGAGCGTCGTCGGAACCCGAAGATCGGTCTGCCGACCACCCGCGATCAGCTGCTGCGTCTGGACGAAAAACTCGATCTCGCGAATGCCGCCGCGCCCCAGCTTTATGTTGTGGCCGGCGACACCGATATTGCCGAAACCCTTGAATGCGTTGATCTGCCGCTTCATCGCGTGGATGTCGGCGATGGCGGCAAAGTCGAGGTATTTGCGCCAGATGAAAGGTGCGAGCTCCGCCAGAAACGAAGCTCCTGCCTCGACGTCACCGGCGATGGGACGCGCCTTGATCAGCGCCGCACGCTCCCAATTCTGTCCGAAGCTCTCATAGTAGTTGAGGGCGGCGTCTGACGAGATCGCCACCTGCGTCGCGCCTGGATCGGGCCGGAGCCGAAGGTCGGTCCGAAAAACATAACCGTCGGCCGTGCGCTCCTGCATGAGCTTCACGAGATCTCGAGTCATCCGAACGAAGAACGCCGAAGGCTCCAAGCCCGGCTTCAGCCGGGCAAGTGCCGGCTCATAGAAGACGATCAGGTCGATGTCGCTCGAGTAGTTGAGTTCTCCCGCACCGTGCTTGCCCATGGCGAGAACCATGTATCCTGAACCGACCTCCGGTCGGTCCGGGTTCTCGGCTCGCCAATCCCCTCGCAGCGTGGCTTGCCGGAAAAGATATCGAATACTCGCTGCAACAGCCGCGTCGGCTGTTGCCGTCAACCCTGCGGTCACGCGCATGACGGGCCACACTCCGCCCAAGTCTGCGAGCGCCAGCAACAAGGCCGCTTCGGTCTTGAACTCACGGAGAACGCGCATAGCTTCTGGCATGCTCGGGGCAGCGGAAACCCTGTCCGATACCCCCTCGGTGAGACTGGCGAGCAGTGTTTCGGGAGCGCTGTCGAGGATACGCACGAGACGATCCGGATCGCGCCGCAGGAGACCGGCCAGATAGGGCGAGCAATTGAGAGTGCCCAGCAGCAGAGCGCGCACCGCGACCTGGCCCACCAATTCTACCAGTCTTCCATGACCTTCCGTTCCGCGACTTTCAGTGAGGAGGTCGTCAAGGCGTCCGCCGGCATCGCCCTCGGACAGCGTCTGCGGCGCTTCGACGAGCCGCTGGTGCAAGGGACGGTCGGTCTCGCTGCTGGTCATCCGCGCGCTGTCTCCAGTTCGCTCGCTTGTTGCTCGCCCAACTCTGCCGTGTTTGCCCCAGGGCGTGCGAGGGGTAGCTCGATCACCACCCGGAGGCCAGGCTCGTTGTCCTCAAGGGTCACCACACCTTGATGCAGGCGCGCAACCGCCACCACCAGACTGAGTCCGAGCCCGGTACCCGGCAGCGACCGGCTCTGCTCCAGACGCACGAAACGCCTCAATGCGCGCTCGCGATTGTCGGGTGAGATACCCGGCCCATGATCAGCGACCACGAGGCGGGCCATGCCTGTCTGTCGCCGGACTGCGATGCTGATCTCCCGCGGCCCGCTCCCGGCATCGGCATACTTCAAAGCATTGTCGATCAGATTTGCGAGCGCCTGGCCGAGCAGTTGCCGGTTGGCCAGGACGACAAGGCCGGCATCGGTGGCGCAGTCGAGCCGGAACCCGGCTTCTTCGGCGACCGGCTCGTAGAGTTCCGCGACGTCGATGACAAGGCGAGACAGATCCAGTGTTTCGAAACCGTCGGTCGTGCTCCCCGCTTCGAGCCGCGCGATGAGCAGCAGCGCATTGAAGGTCTTGATGATCTCGTCAGCCTCGTCGATCACGCGCTCCAGGCCGTTCCGCCACGCATCGCCTCCCCGGCCGTCGCCGAGCGCCGCCTCGGCATGGTTGCGCAGCCTGTTGAGCGGAGTCTTGAGGTCATGAGCGATGTTGTCCGAGACCTCCCGGATACCGGCCATGAGCTGCTCGATGCGAGCAAGCATTTCGTTGAGTTGCCGCGCCAGCCGATCGAGTTCGTCGTCCGAGGCATCGGACGGTATGCGGCCCGACAGATCCCCAGCCATGATACCGGCGCTGGCCCGGCTCATGGCATCGATACGCGACTGGATGTGCCGGCTGATGAGGACGCTGCCGCCAAGCCCGATCAGAATGAGCACGGCCGTACCGAGACCGATGCTCCGGTAGATCGCGAGCAGGAGGGCCCTCTGATCCTCTATGTCGCGACCAACGACGAGCCGAGGTCGCCCATCGATCTCAATCAGGAGGCCGGCGGCTCGCCGGGTGGTCATCGCCGCGCCAGTCCCGCGAGAGTACGTGAATACTCCGCGCCCCGGCGCCCCGCTCCAGTTGGGAAGCCGGTCGAGATTGCCAGCCCGGACGCTGCCGTCGGCACCGGCCAGGAAGTATACGCCGCCACCACTGCTCCGGCTCTTTTCCGTGACCAATTGAGCGAGTGCATCGAAGCCGCGACCCATAAGCTCGGCTCTCAGCTCGACGGCATCGGACTCGACGGCGCGCTCGGAAGACTGTGTAAGAACGCCATTGGCGTACCAGCCGACGAGCCCCGTGACGGCCGCCGCGACTCCGGCAAGCAACAGGACCACCGTCAGGGTGCGCCGGAAGACGGTGGACCGGAGAAGATTACGCGGCCCCATCACGGATCATGTAGCCGGCACCGCGAACCGTATGCAGCAGAGGTCTCGCGAACCCTTTGTCGATCTTGCCACGAAGACGTGACACGTGGACGTCGATGACATTCGTTTGCGGGTCGAAGTGGTAGTCCCAGACGTTCTCCAGAAGCATGGTCCGCGTCACCACTTGGCCCGCGTTGCGCATCAGGTATTCGAGGAGACGGAACTCGCGCGGCTGCAGAGCGATGGGCTCTCCGGCGCGCATGACCTTGTGCGTCAGACGATCCAGGACAAGATCTCCAACGGTATATCGGGTCGCAGCCTCGTCAGGCGACACACGACGACCCAAGGCCTCGATCCGTGCGAGAAGCTCGGTCAAGGCGAACGGCTTCGTCAAATAGTCGTCACCGCCGGCTTTCAACCCTTTGACCCGATCGTCCACCTCCCCGAGAGCCGAGAGGATCAGAACCGGCACGCGGATACCTGCAGCGCGCAGAGTCTGAATGACCGACAGGCCGTCGCGACCCGGCAGCATGCGGTCGACGATGAGCACATCGAACACTCCGGAAAGTCCCATTTCGAGACCTGTGTCGCCATTCGAGGCAACCTCGGCACTGTGGCCACTCTCTTTGAGCCCGCGCTGCACGAAGTGGGCGATCTCGCGATCATCCTCGACGATCAGCACTCGCATGGCGGCCTCTTCTCTTGCCCTGGATCGAACTCACCAAGCCTAGAGGCGCGCTTCGGAAAAAGCGCGCCTCGACAAGCGTCAGTCAGGAAGCGGATCGAAGCTGTCAGCCCGCATCCTTGATCTGTACGGCGACAAAGCGAACGGTCTCACCCTGCTTGACGCGAAGCAGCACGGCCTTTCGCCCATCGTCGCGCGCCTTCTTGAGACCGGCAACCACGTCGTTGGCTCCCTTGACGGCCTGACCCTGCACCTCGACGATCACATCGCCGGCCTTGAGCCCCTTAGCCGCCGCATCCGAGTCGCTGTCGACATCCTTGATCACCACACCCTCGGCCTTGGGTCCCTTCGCCTCGGTGATCGACAGTCCCAGCCCGGTCAGCTCCGTCGCCCCGGATTGCGGATCGGCTTTGGGCGCTGCAGCCACCTGCGGGTCGGACGGGAACGTGCCGAGCTTGACGTTGACGGTTTCCGTCTTGCCGTAGCGGGACACCTCGAGGGCAACGGTCACGGCAGGAGCGAATTCGGCGATCTTGCGTGCGAGATCACGACTGTTCTCGACCTTGTCCCCATTCACCGACAGAATGACATCACCGGCCCTGAGCGTGCTCGAGGCCGCCGGACCGCCGGCAGTCACCTCGTTGACCAGTGCGCCTCGCGCCTCCTTCAGGCCGAGGCTCGCAGCCTTGTCGTCATCGACGCTCTCGATCTTGACGCCGAGCCAGCCGCGGCTGACGGTCTTGTTCGTGCGCAGCTGGTCGACGACGTCACCCGCGGTCTTGGCCGGCACGGCGAAGGCGATGCCGACGTTACCGCCGGAAGGACTGTAGATGGCGGTATTTACGCCGACCACCTCACCTTCGAGGTTGAAGGTCGGACCGCCGGAATTCCCTTTGTTGACCGCGGCATCGATCTGCAGGAAATCGTAGGGTCCCGAGCCAATGTCCCGACTGAGCGCGGATACGATGCCGGCTGTCACCGTACCGCCAAGCCCAAACGGATTGCCGACCGCGAGTACCCAGTCTCCGACACGAACTGGCTTGGCCGAGAACCGGACGCTCGGCAGCTGACCTTTGGGGTTGGTGATCTTGAGCAGCGCGATGTCGGTGCGCGAATCGGTCCCGATAAGTTCGGCATCGAGCTTCTCGCGATCATCGAAGCTGACCTGGATCTTCGAGGCTCCCGAAATGACATGGTTGTTTGTCACGACGTAGCCGTCCGGAGAGATGACGAAGCCCGAGCCCTGCGCCTGCGCGCGCCGTTGCCCCTCGGGCGGAGCGCCGCCGAATTCCTTGGGTAAGTTCTTGAAGAACTCCTTGAGGGGATGATCATCCGGCAATTCGGGCAGTGGATCGCGACCACCACGCCCACCACGGCTCGCCACGCGCGGACCTCCGCCGGCGGCAACATGAATGCTCACAACCGCAGGCTTCACCTTCTCGATGATGTCGGCAAAGCTGAATGGCGCCCGCCCGAGTGGGGCCGCGACCGAGGGCGGCTCGGCGCGTTGCGCGTGGACGCCGGTCGACGCCCACATGGCAAGCCCGCTCGCTGCCGTGACTGCGAGCAGGCTGGCTGTTCCGACGCGGCGGATCACCCGGCCGCGGGATACAACGGAGGCTTTGGAGCAGGGGGCGTTCATCAGGTGTGACCTCTGGCTATCGTTCGCACTCGGGACGACATTCTGGAACGTGCTATAGAGACGGTCGCATTACAGAGACCTTGCGGGGCCATTAATCTTTGGTAATCCGCTTCGCTGACAGTCGAGGGAATCGCCTGATGTTCGGTTTGCTCTCATGCCGGTGAAGCGCTTCCGAGGCCTTGTTCCGATGCTTTTGGCTGGTCTTGCGCTGATAGCGGGCCACGGCCTCGCTTACGCCGGGCCTCCCCGCTCGACGAAGCCCGTCGTACCAATCCTGCCCGTCGAGCGCATCGCGGTCTTCGGCACCGATGACCGCCTCCCCGTCCCCGATCGATATTCGCGACTGGCTGAAAATGTGGGCCTGTTCTTTTCCAATCAGTCGCGAACGGTCTGTACGGCCTTCTGCGTCGCGCCCAACATCATCGCGACGGCAGCCCATTGCCTGGCTCAGCCAGGTGGCGCCCCCGCCCGTCTTTCCGACTTCATGTTCGCACGCGGCTATGATCGCTTGCGCGACTATGCGCGGATCGAAGGTCACGCCACCGGTTCTACGGGACAGAGCATGATCGTCGGCGACTTCCAGCACCGCGTTCGCCCCCCAATCGATGCCGCCAATGATTGGGCCCTGATCCGGCTCAATCGACCAGCCTGTCCGGGCGGCGGCATTCCCGTCGCGCCCGCAAGTTCAGCGCAGATCAACGGCGAGGCGAGCGCAGGTAGGGTGTTCCAGCTCTCTTACCATCGCGACTGGACCCAGTGGCGGCTCGCCTATTCCAGGCCGTGCAGCGTGGCGCGCGACTTCAAGGGCATACCCTGGTCGACCATTGCTCCCGATTTCCTCAATGCCGATCAAATGCTCCTGCACCATTGCGATACGGGAGGCGCGTCGTCGGGCTCACCGTTGCTTCTGGAGCGGGCCGGCGTCGTCTCGGTCATAGGCATCAACGTGGGCACCTATGTTCAATCCAAGATCCTGACCGAAGGCGGCCAGGTGAC
>JALHMC010000045.1 GCA_022844225.1 Hyphomicrobiaceae bacterium
GACGAGGACGCGCTGGCACGTATCCGCAGCCAGACGATCGGCATCGTTTTTCAGTCGTTCCATCTCGTTCCGACCATGACCGCGCTCGAGAATGTGGCGCTTCCCCTGGAGTTCCGCGGGGCGGGCAACGCCCGCGATAAGGCGCGCGTCGCGCTGGCGGAAGTCGGCCTCGCGCAACGTTTCGAGCATTATCCCGCACAATTGTCAGGCGGCGAGCAGCAGCGTGTGGCGCTAGCCCGCGCCCTCGTCACTGAGCCGCGCCTGCTCCTCGCCGATGAACCGACCGGAAATCTCGATGGCGCCACCGGTCGCCAAGTCATCGAGCTGATGTTCGCACTTGGTCGCAAGCATGGCACCACGCTGGTGCTGGTCACCCACGACGAGCGCCTCGCCGACCGTTGCGAGCGCGTTGTTCGAATGGCAGACGGCCTCATCGTGTCGGACGCCGTCGGCAGCCTGGCGAGCCCGGCTGTGATGGGCGAGGGGTCATCGCCAGTCGGAGCGCGCGTATGAGCGTCGACGTCGATCTGGCGCCGCCACCGGCCCGTTCATGGTGGCCGCAAAGCCGTATACTCGCATTGGCTTTGTCCGAGTTGGCTCGGAGCTGGCGCGGCTTCGGCATACTCGTCGCGTGCATAGCACTGGGCGTTGCCGTCATAGCCGGTGTCGGAACGCTCTCGGACGGCCTGCGCGCCAGCTTCGAGCGGCAGGGCGAGGTGCTCCTCGGCGGTGACGTCACCATGGCACGTCCTCATCGCCAGGCGACGCCCGAAGAGCGGGACTGGATGGCCGCGCGCGGCCGCGTCTCCGAAACCGCAACGCTGCGCTCCATGGCGCGCCGTCTCGATGGAAATGATCAGGCGCTCGTCGAGGTGAAAGGCGTCGACCGCACCTATCCCCTGGTTGGAAAGCTCGCCGTGAAAGGCGCGGTCTTCACGTCGGATATGCTGGGCTCAGGTGAGGGTGCCATCGTGGATCCGATCCTCTTGGAGCGCCTGGGCGTCAAGCTCGGTGATCGGCTGCAATTGGGACGAACGGAGATCGAGGTGCGGGCGCTCATCGAAAATGAGCCCGACAAGATTGCCGATCGCTTCACGATGGGACCGCGTGTCTTCGTATCTCTGGAAACATTGGCGAAGAGCGGCCTTGCGGAACCTGGTGGCCTTGTTCGCTGGCGCTACGCCTTGAGTCTCGATGGCGGCACGGACAGGGCGTCCCTGTTGGCCTTTCGCGAGGCTGTCAGGGCCGGGCTGCCGGAGGGCGGTTTCGCCGTCGCCGATCGCCGCAATCCATCGCCGGCCATCAGCCGCACTTTGGAGCAGCTCCGCCAGTTCCTCACCCTGATCGGCCTGGCGTCGCTCATGATCGGCGGCGTCGGGGTTGCCAATGCCGTGAAGGCGTACGTCGACCGCCGACGCAAGGTGATCGCGGCGATGAAGAGCCTGGGTGCCTCCAGCCGCCAGATCTTCTCGCTCCATCTCGTGCAGATTCTGACTCTTGCCCTCGTCGGCACGGCCATCGGCTTGCTGGTCGGCGTCCTTGTGCCCGGCGTGATCGATCGAGCGATCGCGGGAGCCCTGCCTGTCCGCGTCGAGATGAAAGTCGGGTTCGGCAGTCTGGCACTTGCGGCTGCCTACGGCCTCCTCGTATCCCTCCTGTTTGCCCTATGGCCGCTCGGTCGGGCCGGCGAGATCCGCGCCGCAGCACTCTTTCGCGAGGACGTTTCCCCGTCCGAGGCATGGCCTCCATGGCCGATTATTGCAGCGACCGTGCTGGTGGCGCTCGCCGTCGCGTCGCTCGCCATACTGACATCGGACCGCCGCATGGTGGCCGTCTGGTTCCTTCTCGGCGTCCTTGCGGTTTTCGTGATTTTTCCTGTCCTTGGTGCGGCGATCGCGTGGGCCGCACGGCGCATTCCTCGGCCTGCCTTGCCCGAGGTGTCTCTGGCGCTCGGCAATCTCGGCGCACCCGGAGGCTTGACGCGCTCTGTCGTACTGTCGCTCGGAGCGGGCTTGTCGCTGCTTTCTGCGGTCGCGCTGATCGATTCTTCGATCGTGGGTGAACTCGAGACCCGCCTCCCGAGGAATTCGCCGAACTATTTCCTTCTCGACATTCCGCAATCCGAGATGACGCAGCTGGAGACCACCATTTCGCGTGCCAACCCCGAGGCCCGACTGGCAGAGGCGCCTATGTTGCGCGGTCGGTTGGTGGCGCTGGCAGGGCGCAAGGTCGAGAGCATCAAGGCCCCGCCCGAGGCTCAATGGGTTTTGCGCGGTGACCGGGGCCTGTCCTATGCAGCCGAGGTCCCCCAAGGCTCGAAGGTCGTTGCCGGACAATGGTGGTCTCCCGACTATGCTGGCGAGCCGCTGGTCTCGTTCGAGGCGGAGCTCGCCCGCCACCTCGGTCTGTCGATCGGTGATACCGTCACCGTCAATGTGCTCGGGCGCGACGTCAGCGCGCGGATTGCCAACCTTCGCGAGGTCCACTGGGAGAGCCTCGGCATCAATTTCGTGCTCGTCTTTTCGCCCAACGTGTTGAAAGGCGCCCCTCACAACCTTTTGGCTACGGTCACGCTGCCCCCGTCGGTTTCTTTGGCGGATGAGGCCGCGCTGGCGCGAGAGATCGGCAAGGCACACCCGGCCGTCACCGTGATTCGCGTGAAGGACGCCATCGATGCCTTCAACTCGGTGTTCGCCAAGGTTATGACGGCGGTCCGCGTCGCTGGTGGCGTCACTCTCGTGGCCGGTGCTCTGGTTTTGGCGGGCGCCCTCGCGACAGCGCAGCGCCAGCGCATTCGACTTGCCGTCATTTTGAAGGCCTTGGGCGGCACACGTCGCCAGATCTTGACCATGCACTTGACCGAGTATCTCATCCTGGCGACCCTGACGGCGGTAGTCGCGCTCGGCGTCGGCGCGTTAGGAGCCTGGGCTGCCTTGACTTTTCTGATACGTGTCGAGTTCGTCTTCTCCTGGATGCCAGTCGCGCAGGCCCTCTTCCTCTCCATCGCCCTCGTCGTCGCGATGGGGCTGGCCGGCACCGCACGGGTACTTTCCGCACGCCCCGTGCCGCACTTGCGAGGGGAGTAACCCTCGGAATATGAGTACTTTTACTGAGCTGACAACTCGGAATTTAGTTTCGGAGCTTCTTGAAAACGACACGCGCCCGGAACATATTGCGAGTGGGCGGCCGGCGTGCGCCGGGCTGCCGTTTGGCTATCCGTCTGACCTGGCCGCAGATGCGTCCGAGGCAGGGTAACAAAGGGCTTAAAGGGAATCCATGGCACAGATCGACAACAGGTACGTCCACGGCGCGCCGGCGTCGCGTGCCGGCACCGCAGTCGGAATTGACGAGGGGCTGCGCGCGCACATGCTGCGCGTGTACAACTATTTGGCGGCGGGCATCGGCCTCTCGGCCGTATTGGCCTACATGGTGTACGCGATGTCGGTGTCTACCGATCCCGCGCTGACTGTTGCGAAGCTGCGCAACGGCGTTGAGTTGACACAGTTCGGTGCGGCGCTCTTCTCCTCGGGCTGGATACTCGGCATCAAGCTGGCCCCGATTGGTCTTCTTCTCGTGCTGATGTTCACCGCGCATCGCCTCGGCACGGCCGGGACGCAACTCGCGTACTGGGCCCTCGTCGCGCTGATCGGCATCGGCGGCTCGACGGCGTTCATCCAGTACAAGATCGGCTCGATCGGCCAGGTGTTCGCGATCACGTCGCTGTCGTTCGCGGCCCTAAGCCTGTGGGGCTACACGACGAAGCGTGATTTGTCGGGTTGGGGCTCGTTCCTGTTCATGGGCCTCGTCGGCATCATCCTCGCCGGTCTCGCGAACATCTTCTTCCAGTCCTCGGCTCTGCAGTTCGCCATCTCGGTGATCGGCGTGCTCGTGTTCGCTGGCTTCACCGCTTACGACACGCAGCGCATCAAGGACGAGTACTACATGATGCTGGGCGACGCGGCGGCCATGTCGAAGGCGGCAGTCTGGGGTGCCCTGTCCCTGTTCCTCGACTTCGTGAACATGTTCCAGCTGCTGCTCTCGCTCTTCGGCAGTCGCGAGTAAAGACTCCGCAGGTCACGCAACGATCGGGGGCCCCGCAGACATGCGGGGCCCTTTGCCTTTCCGGTGGTCGCCGCATGCCGACCTCTGGCGCCACACTCGGCCGGTACGGTAGTCTTGGTCCGCCAAGCCACCAGCTGGAGTGCCGCCGCACGATGGACAAGCCGACCATACGCCCTGCCACGGCGGCAGATGTTCCTGCCATCGCCGCCATCTACCAGCCGGCCGTCGCGCATGGTCTCGCAAGCTGGGAGTACGAGCCCCCGGACGATGCGGAGATGCGCCGTCGCTTTGAAGCGATCCTTGCCGGCGGCTACCCGTATCTGGTGGCCGAGCTTGGCGGTCGCGTCATCGGCTACGCCTACGCCAGCGCCTATCGCACCCGCCCGGGATACCGCTTCACCGTCGAAAACTCGGTCTATGTCGCAGCCGACACACAGCGCACGGGCGCGGGTAGGGCACTTCTATCGGCATTGATCGACCGGTGCACGGAGCGCGGCTTTCGCCAGATGATCGCTGTCATCGGCGACTCGGCCAATCAACCCTCCATCGCCCTCCACCGGTCGCTGGGCTTCACCTTCTGCGGCGTTATCCATTCGCTGGGTTGGAAGCACGACCGCTGGCTCGACAGTGTGCTCATGCAGCGCGCACTCGGGGCTGGTGATGCTCGTCCGCCCGGCCCGTTGCAATGAGCCCCGAGGCCGTTCGCGGGACTGGCAACCGTGCTCAGCTCTCGACCACGTACAGCGCCCGCTTCTCGAGCACTTCGAGCACGCGCTTCAACTCGTGGCCGCGCTTCAGGATCAGACCGGTGGCGGTGATCACGCTGTAGGCGCCCTGCTTGCGGGCGTTCTTCGGGTTCTTCTCGATCCGATAGAGCGGCCATTCGCTGGCTCGCCGATAGACCGAGAACACTGCCGTTTCACGCCCGAAATCCATCGCGTAATCGCGCCACTCGCCCGCGGCAACCTTGCGGCCGTACACGGCTAGAATGTCGGCAAGCTCGCGCCGGTCGAAGGCCGTGACGGGCGGCTCCCGGCGGGTTGGGACCCCGCCTTGCAGGCTCGCCCCGCTCTTGGGGCGAAAAGCTATCGGCTCGCTGTCACTCAAAGGCGCCTCCGGCTCGCAGCTTCATCGTGGCGAGATTACGCCAGGCGCGACGGGACGCAACCACCGAGATCGCCCCTGCGATACCGCGAGAGCATGTCGACTTCCAACCTTCGTCTCCCGTGCTTGAAACAAGGCGTAACAAATTTCACGAAAGCGCCATGATCCGATCAAGCAGCAGCCGCAATGCTGAGTAAAATCATGATCATCGAAGACGGCTCGATCCTGCCCCGGTCTCGGAAACCTTGCCCCCCAAGCCCCTCCGAGGCTCTCTCCCAGGATCGAGCCGATTTTTTTGCGCCGCTTTTTTCCTTGGACTCAGCTGGCCTCGTTGCGCGGCTATCTCTGTCTGAAAGCCGATCGGCCGATACCCTCATTTCGACAAGATCCGGACCTTGCCTCGCCGCAAACAGCGACAATATTGAGCGTGTTGCCTCTGGGTCCGGTCCTCGTCGGCAGGCTCTGGAACTCACAGCCCCCCAGCCCCCCGGAGCTAACTGCGGGGGCCGGTCCCAGAGGCAACACAACGTTCGATGGTGTCGATCTCTTCGACGCACTATCGTCTTGGCCCAGCCGGCTCCCCGCCGGCCATCGGTTCGATGACCGGCCCTTGATGCAGCCCCACTCCAGGCACTAAGTGACGGTCGTCGTTTTCCCAGCATGGAGCTGCGCCTCTCATGTCTTCAGACGTTCCTTCGGAAACGGAGCCGCGCGCGCCGGCCGCCGCGGGCCAGCATGCCTTCCAGGCCGAGGTCTCCCGCCTTCTTCATTTGATGGTCCACTCGGTCTACACCGAAAAGGACATTTTTCTGCGCGAGCTGATCTCGAACGCCTCCGACGCCTGCGACAAGCTGCGTTATGAGGCGATCGCCGCGCCCGAGCTGATTGCCGAGGACCAGCGCCTCGCCGTCACCTTGTCCATCGACAAGCCGGCTCGCCAGCTGACGATCGCCGACAATGGCATTGGAATGAGCGAGGCCGAGCTCATCGATAATCTGGGCACCATCGCTCGGTCCGGCACGCGCGCCTTCCTCGACCGCCTCGCAGCCGAGCCGCAAGGCACGAGCAGCGGCCTCATCGGGCAATTCGGTGTCGGCTTCTACTCGGCTTTCATGGTCGCTGATCGGATCGAGGTCCTGAGCCGTCGCGCGGGCTCGACCACCGCTTTCGTCTGGTCCTCTGACGGTACCAGCGGCTTTGCCGTGCGCCCCGCGACGGAAGCCGAAGCCGCGAGCCTTCCGCGCGGTACCCGGGTGACGCTCCATCTCAAGCCTGAGTCCGACTCTTATCTCGAGCCTTACGAGATCGAGCGCATCGTCAAGACCTACTCGGACCACATCCTCTTTCCGGTCGAGTTTATCGGCGAAAGCGTAGAGCGGCGCCAGCTCAACACCGCCAGCGCATTATGGCAGCGCTCCAAATCCGAGGTGACAACGGAGTCCTACGCCGAAGCCTACCGCGGCATGACCCACCAGGTCGGCGATCCCGCCTTGACCGTCCACTACAAGGCCGAAGGGCGCCAGTCCTACGCCGTCCTCCTCTTCGTGCCGGGCGAGCGACCCTTCGACCTGTTCGACGTCGAGCGAAAAGGCCGCGTCAAGCTCTACGTCCGCCGCGTCTTCATCACGGACGAGGCCGAGTTGTTGCCGAGCTACCTGCGTTTCATACGCGGTGTCGTCGACAGCGAGGATGTGCCGCTGAACATCAGCCGCGAGATGCTCCAGAACAATCCGCAGGTCGCCCAGATCCGCAAGGCGTTGACCGGGCGGGTGCTGACCGAGCTCGTGGCGCTCGCCGAGAAGGAGCCCGAGCGCTACGCAAAGGTTTGGGAGGCCTTCGGAGCCGTCCTTAAGGAAGGCATCTACGAGGACTTCGAACGGCGCGATCAGCTTCTGGGACTTGCGCGGTTTCACTCGACGATAGGCACGGGGCTGCGCTCTTTGAAGGACTACGTCGCGGCAATGCGCCCGGGCCAGACGGAAATCTATTATCTCGCCGGCAGCAATCTCGAGCGCCTGAAGGCGAGCCCCCAGCTCGAGGCCGCGCTCGCGCGTGGAGTCGAGGTGCTCCTTCTTGACGACCATGTCGACAGCTTCTGGACGACTCGTGGCCAGAAATTCGACGACAAGCCGCTTAAATCCCTGACCCAGGGAGAGGCCGACTTGTCCGCCATCCCTTACCTCGAAGGCAAGAGCCCGGAGACGCCAACGGGCGATACCGGCGCTCTCGTCGCTGCGTTGAAGACGGCGCTCGGCGAGGCTGTCAGTGACGTGCGCGTCTCGAATCGCCTCGTGTCGTCTGCCGCCTGCCTCGTGGCGCCCGGTGCCGGGCCGGACCTCGCGCTCGAGCGGCTCCTGCAGCAGCGAGACCAGGGCCTCGGCCTGAAGCCCGTCCTCGAGATCAACGCGGCGCATGGGCTCGTTGCAGCCGTCGCCGACAGCGCCGCTCGCGGTCGCTCCGACGACGTGCGTGACCTCGCCGGCCTATTGCTCGACCAGGCTCGCATCCTCGATGGCGAGTTGCCGCAGGAGCCAGCCGTATTCGTCGAGCGTCTCAATCGCTTTGTCACCCGGGGCCTGTCCGGCACCGGGGCAGAGTGATCAGCGGCTGGATTCAGAACAGCTTCATCCCCGGCGGCAGCGGCAGGCCGCCGGTCACCTCTTGCATCCGCTCCTGCATGGACGCCTCGACCTTGGCACGTGCATCCTGATGCGCCGCGAGAATGAGGTCCTCGACGATCTCCGCCTCGCCCGGCTTCATCAGGTTCGCGTCGATACGCACGCTTCGCATCTCGCCCTTGCCATTCAGGATGACCTTGACGAGCCCGCCACCCGACTGGCCCTCGATTTCAAGGGCGGCCAGTTCTTCCTGCATTTTCTGCATCTTCTGCTGAATCTGCCCGGCCTGGGCCATCAGCTTCATGAGATCTTTCATTCATCCCGCTCCTTGCCTACCCGTTTTGCCTGCCAATTTTGGCCCTAGCCGCTGGTCCGTCTGACATTGACCTCCCGTCGCAGCCTGACTGAGACGGTATGCCGGAACCGAAAGGACCACTGGCAACTCTATGGATCGCGTGTCGCTTTTCGGCATTCGACGTTGCGTGGCGGGACCCACCGCTTGCGTACAGCACGTCAGATGCGTTGAACTAGCCTGCCGCCTGCTCGTCGTCGTCGCTTTGCACGACAATCGGGCGCACGGCTGTGATCTTCGCATCCGGGAAGTGTTCGAGCAGAGCGGCGAGTGCACCGTGCTTTTTTAACGCTTCCAGCTCGGCGGCCTCACGTTGACGGCGCACTTCGCCCAGCGTCGGCTCACCCTTGGTTCGAGAAAGCGCCACCATCCATCGTCGCCCGGTCCATTTGTTGAGTTTTTCTCGAAGCTCGTTGGCGATCTCCGGCGGAGCGCCTGGCAGCAGCGCCAGCTCGATCGAGCCCGCAGCTTCGAATTTGACGAGGCTCACATGCTCTTCGAGATGAACCTTGAGCCGGGCATCTCTGCGCCTTGCCGCAACATCTACGACGCTCTCGAACGAGCGGGGATCGTCGAGATGGAATGCCGTCGCCGGCACGGCCTCGGGATGGTCTTCGTCGGCGACCTCTGGGTCGAATGGATCGGGCTCGTCACCGATCGTGCCGTAATCTTCGAGGCTGGACGGGGGTGGCGGCTCGTCAGCGGGAAACGACCGAGGTGTGGTCTCCTGCGGTCGGGCATTGACTGTGCCGCGCACGTCGGGGTCTGGCGCCGGCCTGGCGGCATGATCGCGGTCCGATCCACGCCGCTTCGGCACTCCACCCCCAAGCGTGCGAATGATGTCCTCCGGTGATGGCAGGTCTGCCGCATGCGCTATCCGGATGAGCACCATTTCAGCCGCCGAGAGCGCGTTGGGCGCGCGCCCGGCATCGTCCAGGCCCTTGAGAAGCATCGACCAGGCTCGCGAAAGCGCCGCCGTCGAGACCTTTCCAGCCAAGTCCACCGACCGTCGCTTTTCTTCGGCCGACAGGCCCTCGCCGGCCGAATCCGCGCCGGCCACCCGCACGCGTGTCGCGATGTGCACGGCCGCTCCGAGATCGCCCAGTGTCTGGATCGGATCAGCACCGTCGCGATGCAGCGACTCGATGGCCGCAAGGGCGCCCGCCGCATCGCCGTTGAACAGCATCTCCAGGAGGTCGAACAGCCGCCCCCGATCGGCGAGGCCCAGCATGGACCTGACGCCCACCTCGGTCACCGTGCCCGAACTCATGGCGATCGCCTGGTCGAGGACCGAGAGGCCGTCTCGCACCGAGCCTTCCGCCGCCCGGGCGATCAGCGCCAATGCCCCGTCTTCGGCCGAAGCGCCTTCATTCGCGACAATTCTCTTGAAATGAGCCGAAAGCAGCGGCACGTCCACACGCCTCAGGTCGAAGCGTTGGCAGCGCGACAGCACGGTGACGGGAACCTTCCGGATCTCGGTCGTCGCGAAGATGAACTTCACGTGCGGCGGCGGTTCCTCGAGAGTCTTCAAAAGGGCGTTGAACGCGCCCTTCGAGAGCATGTGCACCTCGTCGATGATGAACACCTTGTAGCGGGCCACCATCGGCTTGTAGCGCGCGTTCTCGATGATCTCGCGCATGTTGTCGACGCCGGTGTTCGACGCCGCGTCCATCTCGATCACATCCGGGTGCCGGCTCTCGATGATCTCGCGGCAGTGCCGGCCTGGAACGGACAAGTCGATCGACGGCCGGTCGATGCCATCCGAACCCGTGTAATTCAGCGCTCTTGCAAGGATGCGGGCTGTGGTCGTCTTGCCGACCCCCCGCACGCCGGTCAGCATGTAAGCCTGCGCGATACGCTCCGTGGCGAACGCATTACGAAGCGTCGTCACCATCGCGTCCTGGCCGATTAGATCTTCGAACGTCTGCGGCCTGTATTTGCGGGCGAGCACCACATAAGCCGGTGTGCCGGTTTCCGGTGGTCCCCCGAACAGACCCAGGCCAGATGTCTCCGATGTGCCTTCGCTGTCGCTCATTCCTCGACCTTCCGCGCAAGCCCTCCGGCTCCGCGAGGCGGTGTCGGGTTGCGCCAGGAAAACCTCATGCCACCCGAGTTTCCCGCGCAAGCCCGTCGGCTCCGTGCAGCGGTGTCGGCCTGCGCCATGGAAACTTGCGCCATGCAAATGAGAGGTTGGACGGCGACCCGAGTCCTGATCGTTAGGGCTGCTTCCTTCCGGACCTGACCCGGTTGGCGAGGGACGCGTCCGCTGCCAACCTCCCGCGATCTACTTAAGGGACTGGGCGCCGTCCCGCAACGCCCGTCGTCGCCAAGCGACAAAAAGAAGACGGCCGCCCCGAGGGACGGCCGTCGATCGTCTCGATCCTGAAAGGCAGGATTATCTCAGCGTGCGCACCAGCCAGAGCGCGATATCCGGGAAGAAGAACAGCCCCATCAGCACGACGACCTGGATCACCATGTAGTCGGCCATTCCCCGATAGATCATCGCCAGCGACCATTGCGGCACGACGTTCCGCAAGTAGTAGGCCGACATTGCCACCGGTGGACTGAGGAATGCCGTCTGAAGGTTGACCGCAACGAGTGTGCCGAACCAGATCAGCAGTTCGAGCTTGGTCAGTCCTTCGATCTTCAGCTTCTCCACGACGGGCAGGAAGATCGGCAGGAAAACCAGGATGATCGCCGGCCATTCGAACGGCCATCCCAGGATGAAGATGAGCACCATGATCAGTGCCAGCTTCCACATGTCGCCGAGTGGTAGATCGACGAGTGCATTGGTGATCACACTGGAAGTACCCAGCTTCGTGAACACGGCACCGAAGACGTTCGAGGCAACCGCCAGGAACAGCACCATCGCAGACGTAGTGAGTGTGCCCACGCAGGCATTCTTGAAGCTCTTGAAGTCGAGACGGCCGTAGAGAAGAGCCAGCAGCGTTGCGCCGAACGCACCGCAAGACGCTGCTTCCGTCGGTGTCGCGAGACCACCGAGGATCGTGCCGAGCGTGAACCCGATCAGGGCGCTCAGCGGCGCGATGCCGAGCATGACTGCGCGGAAATAGGGACTGACGAGGTAGGCGTAACCCGCGATGGCCGCAAGAATCGCTGCGGGTATGCCCCACGTCAGCAGCGGCGCTTTGGCGACGATCGATCCGGTGACGGCGTAGGCGATCAGGGCAGCCATAACGGTGACGCATAGGAATCCCAGAGCCACGACGGGTGCGCCGACCTTCTCGGTGGTCATCGCCTCGTAGGCTTCTCGGCGCTCCTCCATCGTCATTGCGGGGCCGAGCTTCGGATTGATGAGGCTCCGACCAAGCGTATAGATGATGTAGCAGCCTGCCAGGACGACGCCGGGTCCAATGGCTGCCGTATAGAGCAAGTTGACGGGAATACCCATCGTCGGGCCCATCACGACCAGCATCACGCTCGGCGGAATCAAAACGCCCAGAGTACCGCCGGCAGCAATTGCACCGGCCGACAGACGACCATCGTATCCGGCCTTGATCATCATCGGTCCGGCCATGATGCCGAGCACGGTCACAGCCGCGCCGACGATGCCCGTCGCCATGGCGAAGATGGTCGCCGTGAGGATCACAGCTAGGTAGAGAGATCCGCGTACCGGAGCCAATAGGCTTCGAAGCGCCCCGAACAGGCGCTCCATGAGACCCGCCTGCTCGGTCATGTAGCCCATGAAGATGAACAGGGGCACGGCGGGAAGGATCTCGTCCTTCATCGTGCCCCAGATCTGCAGGTATGCAAGATCGAAGGTCTGCCCCCAACCGAGCCCGACGCCGCCGAAGACGAGGGCGAGGAACAGCAGAGTGAAGGAGATTGGGAAACCGATGAAGATCACGGCCACCATGCCGAAAAGCATGATGGCGCCGAAGATTTCGTTGGGGCTCATCTGGTCAGACCTCGATCTTCTCGTGTTTGACGAGGAATTCGCCCGTGCGCGCGGCCCAGAGGCTCTTCAGAAGCTCGGAAACGCCCTGTAGAAACAGCATAGCGCACGCGAGCGGGATGACAGCGCGAAGGGGCCAGATGATCGGTTGCCACGCGCCGGAGTTCGACTTCTCGTTGATGTCCATCGAGTAAAGGAAATCATCCCAGCTCGACCACGTGAGGATCGCCATCGTCGGCAGGAAGAAGGCGATGAAGGCGACGCTGTCGATGGTGCCTTTTGTCTTGTCGGAGAAGCCGTCCCACAGCATGTCGGTCCGCACATGCGCGCCCTTCAGCAGGGCATACGCACTACCCAGCATGAACAGCGCCCCGAACACCATCGTCGTCACGTCGAGCGCCCAGACTGTCGGATCCGAGAGCGCGTAGCGACTGATGACTTCGTAAACATTAGGGAGAATGAGAAGCGGCACCAGGAAGCACGCGAGCGTAACGCCCATGTGTTCGGTGATCCAGTCGATGGTTCGTATCACGCCCAGATAAAACGGCGATGGAACGGCTTTTGTTTCTGCCACGTTTTCTCCCCGCGGAGATTGAGATCGGTCGATCCATCGCATCGATGGGACGGCCGGAGCGCATTGTCCAGACATTCGATGAACTTGGCGATGCGACCGAGCGTACCTTGTCGTCGCAGCCTTAATGCCAGCAACGGTTCGCGTGCGATGTGCACGCGAACCGGTATTGCATCTCGAAACGACCTTACTTAGTCGGCCAGTAATGGTCGGCCGCAACCGAGTAGTTCGGGAAGTAGAAGCGACGCATCGGCACGACGCGCTCGGCATACTTCTTCTGCGACTCCACGACGGCTTTGAAGACCGGGTTCTTCTCGGACTCGCGAGCGGCGACACGGTCCCAAGCTGCCAGGAACTCTTTGGCTAGTTCAGCCGGCGGGTTGAGCAGGTTGATCTTGTGCTTGTCCCGAAACTCGGCAACGGCGTCGGCGTTCTGGCTCTGCCAGCGCGTCCACCAGAAGAAGAGCTGCTCCGTGATCACGGCCTTGAAGGCCTCGCGGTCGGCCGGTAGCAGCGACTCCCACACTTCCGTGTTGATCTGGAGTTCTGCGAACGACACCGACTCGTGCAGCGACGGCGCGTAGTGGTACTTCCACAGTGTGTGGAAGCCGAAGCGCAAGTCTTCGATACCGCCAACCCACTCGGCGCAGTCGATCGTACCGCGCTCGGCTGCTGGCATGATTTCTCCGCCTGGCATATTCACCGTGCGCATGCCCATTTCGCTATAGATCTCAGCAGCGATGCCGGTCTGGCGACACTTCTGACCTTTGAAGTCGGCGAGCGATTCGATCGGCTTCTTGAACCAGCCGACCGCCTGCGGGCTGGCAGTCAGCACCGGGAATGCAATGACGTTCAGCTTCAGAGTCTCGCGGTAGAACTTGTGGAACATGTCCAAGCCGCCGCCATGCCACATCCAACCCAGGAAGTCGATGTGATCCATGCCCCAGGGGCCGCCTGGGCCGCCCGAAAACAGGATCGCGGCCTTGTTCTTGCCGACCCAGTAGCCGGGCCAGCTGTGCGCGCCATCGATGACCTTCTTGTGCGTAGCGTCGAGAACCTCGAACGGTGGCACGACTTGGCCGGCCGGCATCGGCTCGATCTTGACGCGACCCGACGTCACCTGATCCATCCGCTTCGCGAGATCGACGAGGTTATCGTACTGCGTTGACGATAG
The DNA here is from genome assembly GCA_022844225.1 of Hyphomicrobiaceae bacterium. Classification (GTDB taxonomy): domain Bacteria; phylum Pseudomonadota; class Alphaproteobacteria; order Rhizobiales; family Hyphomicrobiaceae. Next base: position 13,798 of record JALHMC010000045.1, read on the forward strand.
CGGCCAAGAGGCCTGGATCTTGAGGATCTTCTGCTGAGCGGCTGCGGGTACGCTCATAGCCAGCCCTAGGCCGACCGCAAGCGCGGGCGCGAGCCCGAGCTTCTTCAAACCAAACATCCAGTTTTCTCCGAATTTCAATTGGTGCTCGGAGTCAGCACAGCTGACATGTCCGGTCAATTGGGCAAACGAAGCGTCTGGGTAAAATTCCCGATGCGTTGAATAATCGCGGTGTTCTCGACCCGCTCGATGGCGCCTATCGCTCGCAATTGGTTAAAGCAGGAGGGCGCGTGCCAAAAATTGAGGGCACCGGAGCCGAAGCCCCGATGCCCTCAATATGCAGATGCGTCATGTGGTCGACATTAAGACCCGCCCTCGAGCGGATCAGTCTAGCTGACGGCCACAGCCTACTTCTTCGCCGGCCAGTAATGGTCGGCAGAGAGATTGTAGGCCGGATAATAGAAGCGCTTGGCCGGCACCGATACCGAGGCGAACTTCTTCTGGCTTTCCCAGACCTCCTTGAAGATCGGATTCTTCTCTGCTTCGCGAGCGGCGACGCGGTCCCAAGCCGCCAGGAACTCCTTCAGGATCTCCGGTGGCGTCTCGCTGATGTTGACGCCATGCTTTTCCCGCAGCTCAGTCAACGCCTCGGCGTTCTGCCGCTGCCACTTGGCCCACCATGTGAACAAAGTTTCGACCGTGACCGCCCGCATGATCTCGCGGTCCACTTCGGGGATGGCGTTCCACACGTCCTTGTTGATCACCAACTCGCCGATCGACACCGACTCGTGCAGCGACGGTGCGTAGTGATACTTCCAGATCGTCTGGAAGCCGAACCGCAGATCCTCGACGCCTCCGACCCACTCGGCGCAATCGATCGTGCCGCGCTCGGCCGCCGGCATGATTTCGCCGCCCGGCATATTGACCGTGCGCATGCCCATCTCGTTGAAGATCTCGGCTGCAATGCCCGTCTGACGGCACTTCTGCCCCTTGAAGTCGGCGAGAGAAGTGATGGGCTTCTTGAACCAGCCGAGAGCCTGCGGACCCGACGGCAGTATGGGCAGGACGACGACGTTGAGCTTAAGCGTGTCCTGGTAGAACTTGTTGTAGAGGTCCAGGCCGCCGCCGACCCACATCCAGCTCAGGTAGTCCATGTAGTCCATGCCGAGCGGACCACCGGGGCCGCCCGAAAACAGGACCGCGGCCTTGTTCTTGCCTGTCCAATACCCGGCCCACGAATGGTGACCGTCGATGACCTTCTTGTGCGTCGCGTCGAGCACCTCGAACGCCGGTACGACCTGGCCGGCCGGCATCGTCTCGATCTTGACCCGTCCCGATGTCAGTTGCTCGACGCGCTTTGCGAACTGCGTGAAGTTCTCGAAGAGCGTCAGCGATGCGGGCCACGAGGCCTGCATCTTCAGCGTCGTCTGCTGTGCAAGCGCTGATCCTGCCATCGTCAATGCAGTGCCGAAAGCCATGACGGACGTAAGGAGACGCTTGTTGGTGGACTTCATATGTTGACCTCCCTTTTTCTCAACAACGACCCGCAATCAGCACAACGGCAGGCCTCGGTCAATCGGCGCTTGAGCGCCCGCCCCCTTCGAATGCCGGTATGATTGATGGCCCTCGTACACCTACGTGACGTGGCGCGCCGAGCCTGCCTATAGTTCGTGCACCAAAACTTCGGGGAGAGAGACGCGATGCCGACGCTGGCCGCCACTGCTTTGCTGGATCGCATGAGCGCAAAGCGCTCCGATAAGGCTTGGCTCGATGCCCAACGCGGGTCCGACCGCGCCGTATTCCTCGTCCTTTTGGACCTGAAGCCCGTCGTCGTGCCGGGGGCGGACCGGACCAGCACGCTCAGGTGGCTATCCCGCGCCGAGGTCACGCGCCTGCGTCTGCCCGAGGACAATGCCCTCTTTCTGGGCATGTCGCGCGATGATGCCACCCCCCATTTCGCCATCGCCATGACCGAGCATCAAACGCGCACGATCGCCGGCGCGTCGGAGATGCTCCGCCCTGCGGTCGACCTGCGCACACTCGCCATGCAAGGCTCGCTGTCGCCCGAGGAGCAATCCCTCGCCGGCAAGGCGCGCGGACTTGCGCAATGGCACGAGACATCAAGATGCTGCGGCAAGTGCGGCTCGACCACGTTGGTCAAGGACGGCGGCTGGCGGCGCAAGTGCTGGGGCTGCGGTCTCGACTGGTTCCCACGCACCGATCCGGTCGTCATCATGCTGGTCACCGACGGCGAGCGCTGTATCCTGGCACACGAGCACCGCTACGCCCCCGGCATGTACTCGACGCTGGCCGGCTTCCTCGAGCCCGGTGAGGATATCGAGCACGCCGTCCGACGCGAGGTCCTTGAGGAGACGGGCATCGTCGTCGGCCGCGTCGAATATTTCCGCAGTCAGCCCTGGCCTTTCCCCCATTCCCTGATGATGGGGTGCATTGCACATGCCGAGACTACGGAGTTGATCGTCGACAAGAACGAACTCGTAGACGCCCGCTGGTTCTCTCGCGCCGAGGCCCTGAGCATGCTCGAGGGCACTCATCCAGAGAAACTCACCGCCCCCGGCAAGCACGCCATCGCCCACGTCCTTGTGAAGGCCTTCGTCGAGGGTAAGACGAATTGAGCGCCGACAATGTTTGGAGCAACCGCCATGAAGCAGCCGATCAGTTTCTACAGTGAAGGCCACAAGCTCTCCGGCGACCTCTACCTGCCGGACAATATGCCGAAGGGCGAGAAGCGTGCTGGCATCGTGCTCTGCCACGGCTACACGGGCGTGAAGGATCTCTACCTCCCCGACAATGCCCGCGTTTTGAACGAAGCCGGTTATGTCGTCCTCACGTTCGATTACAAGGGCTGGGGCGAGAGCGAGGGCACCCGCAGCCGGCTTGCCCCACTGAGCCGCGTCGCCGACGTCCAGGCCGCCATGACGTTCTTGGGTCTCCAGGAGAGCGTCGACGAGGACCGCCTTGGCATCTACGGCACCAGCTACGGCGGCGCCACCGTCGTCTGGACCGCTGCCATCGACCCTCGCGTCAAGTGCGTGGTCTCTTGTGTCGGCATCGGCAACGGCGCCCGCTGGATGCGCTCCGTACGCCGGCCTGACGAGTGGGTCGACCTTCTTGCCGCTTCGAAAAAGGATCGGGAAGCCCGCGTGCTCACAGGTAAATCGGAGTATGTGGCCCGCGAGCAGGTGCTTCTGCCGGATCGCCAGTCGGCCGGACTTGCGGCCGCCGCCCGCAAGAACAATCCGAATGCCGTCGGCACCATCCCGCTCGAGTACATCGACGAGACCATGCAGTTCCACCCGGAATGGATCGTCGACAAAATCGCGCCCCGCCCGTTGCTTCTCATCACGACGGACGACGACCGTCTAGTCCCACCGGACGAATCCCAGGCGCTCTACGCTAAGGCGGGTGAGCCCAAGAAGCTGGTCACACTGAAGGGCTGGGGCCATTACGAGGTCTATGCTGGCCGCGCCTTTGACGAGGTCATGGGCGAGACGGTGGCCTGGTTCCAGCAGCATCTGCCTAGCCGGGTCTGACATCGCATGCCGGGGCGGCAGTTTCCATTGCGCGACCCGGCATCCATGCAAGTTGCTTTCGAACGAGCCAGATCGACAGGAAACGCCGAGATGACGATCAAGCCACTGGACGGAAAAGTCGCGTTGGTCACGGGAGGGGCCGGAGGTCTCGCACGCGCCATCATCGCTGGCCTGCTCGATGCAGGCGCCCAGGTCATGGCCGCCGACATCAGCAAGGCCGGGCTCGCCGCACTTCGCGAAGCCAATCCGAACGCCGCCAACGCGTTGTCCACGATCGAACTCGACATTTCCATCCAGAAGGCCTGCGAGAAGGCTGTCGCCGACACCGAGAATGCCTTCGGCAAAATCGACATCCTGATCAACAACGGCGCCCTCGGCATGGGGCTGATCCGCGATGATCACTTCACGAACCTCGTCGGCATCGAGGAGATCCGACCCGAGCTCTGGGATCAGATGTTCCGCGTCAACGTAAACGGTGCTTGGTATCTGACGCGCGCAGTGGTGCCCGGCATGAAGGCGCGCAAGTTCGGCCGGATCATCAACGTGACGACGAGCATGTTCACCATGCTGCGCGGGAGGTTCCACCCCTACGGTCCCTCCAAGGCCGCGCTCGAGAGCATGTCGGCGGGTCACGCGCAGGAATTCGAGGCCGATGGCATCACGGTCAACGTCGTCGTTCCCGGCGGCCCTGCCGATACGGCCATGGTGCCGGAGGCGTCGGGGCTGAAGCGCGCCGACCTCATTCCACCGTCGGCGATGTGCGGGCCGATCCTCTGGCTTTGCTCGGAAGCGGGAAGCGGCGTGACGGGCAATCGCTATGTTGCGGCGGAATGGAAAGCCGGCCGCAGCGTCGATGAGAACCGGAAGAGCGCCGAGGCCCCCGCCGGCTGGCCGCAGCTGGCGCAGGCGCCCGTCTGGCCGGGTGGGAAGCCAGCCGAATGACGAGCAAAGCCGTGGTTTCCGTCGCGAAATGGCTCGCGATCACGAATGGCACCCATCTGAAGGACGATGTCCGCGAGATGGCGCGGCTTGGCGACGGAGGGACGCTGTCTATTCAGGCGTCGCGCTATCATCACTGCGAGCCGCAGATCGACAATGCCAAACACTACCGGTCGGTCGAAATCGGCGGCGACGCGGTGCTCGATGGCCCCGCCGATCCCTCGTGGGCCCTGGCACCGTATCTCTACGAGCGGGGGCGGATCGTGCTGTTCGCAAAGGTGCCGCTGGACGTCGCTGAACATTATGTGCGCGCACGCGGAGGGATTCTGGTCGCTCACACGTGAAAAGTTATCCCCCAGCGTGCCGCTCACTGGCATACTTCCGGCCATGATGGGGAAAATGGGACCCACGGGACGGCTCTTCCACCCAGACCCCATGATGCACCTGACCCGAGCACCGGGTCGGGCTCCTCTCCTCACCCGAACCGGGCCTTCGACACCTCGAGCACGTCCTCGTAGGTGCGCAGACCCGTTGTCGGCGCATTGACCAGCACCGCCATGTTGCCGGGTTTGTGCTGGTTCTTCAGCATTCGCATGTGCGCCTTCGGGATCTGGTCCCAGCCGAAGACTTCCGACATGCACGGATCGATCCGCCGTTCGACGACGAGCTTGTTGGCCTGCGCGGCTTGCAGAAGGTTGGCAAAATGGCTGCCTTGCACGCGCTTCTGGTGCATCCAGAGGTACCGCGCGTCCATCGTCAGGTTGTAGCCCGTCGTGCCGGCGCAGATCACCACCATGCCCCCGCGTTTCACCAGCAACACGGACAGTGGGAACGTCGACTCGCCCGGATGCTCGAACACGAAGTCGACGTTGACGCCCTTTCCGGTGATGTCCCAGATCGCCTTTCCGAACTTTCGTGCCTCGCCGATCCAGGCCTTCTCTTCTGCGCTGCCGACCGGCGGCAGCTGTCCCCAGCAGTTGAATTTCTTGCGGTTGATCACGCCCTTGGCGCCGAGCTGCATGACGAAATCGCGCTTGTCGTCCTCGGACACGACGCCGATGGCATTGGCACCGGCCGTGGCGCACAGCTGGATCGCGAATGAACCGAGCCCGCCGGACGCGCCCCACACGAGCACGTTGTGACCGGGACGCAGGATGTGCGGGCGATGCCCGAACAGCATGCGGTAGGCGGTCGCGAGCGTCAGCGTGTAACAGGCGCTTTCCTCCCACGTCAGGTGCTTGGGCCGCTCCATCAACTGCCGGTCCTGCACGCGCGTGAATTGCGAGAACGAGCCATCGGGCGTCTCGTAGCCCCAGATTCGCTGCGAGGGCGAGAACATCGGGTCGCCGCCGTTGCACTCTTCGTCGTCGCCATCGTCCTGGTTGCAATGGATGACGACCTCGTCGCCGACTTTCCAGCGCTTAACCTTGGAGCCCACCGCCCAGACGATGCCGGCAGCGTCCGAGCCCGCAACGTGGAACGGCGCCTTGTGGCCGTCGAACGGCGATATCGGCGTACCGAGAGCAGCCCATACGCCGTTGTAGTTGACGCCCGCCGCCATCACGAGGACGAGCACGTCGTGGCTGTCGAGCTCCCACGTCGGCACGACCTCGACCTGCATCGCCGTGTCGGGCTCGCCATGTCGCTCGCGACGTATCGCCCAGGCATACATGGACTTGGGGACGTGACCGAGCGGTGGAATTTCACCAATCTCGTAAAGGTCCTTTGCGGCAAGGCCGGCCACTGAGCCGGACGAGTCTTTCCTGGCGGCAGCAGAGTTCGACATCGCTCATCTCCGGGCAATTCGATTTGCGCACTGCACCACATTGCACCGCAGTGCACAAGACGGCAACGCAACATATTCCGGAGCAACCGAAGGGTAACATCTGTAAACGGAAAAGTTCGTAAAGGCCTCAATGAAGGGCCTGAAGCGGCCGTTTGTCACTGATTGTGGCGTTGCGAAAAAGTCGCCATACTGCAACGCAGCATCATGCCCGGCTCGCGACTGCGTGCTGGCTTCCAGGAGCGAGCCTCGATGACCGCTAATGCCACCGCGCCTAAGCGCGAACAGCCCTGGATCTTCCGCACCTACTCGGGCCATTCCACGGCGGCCAAATCGAACGAGCTTTACCGAACCAATCTCGCAAAGGGGCAGACCGGTCTCTCCATCGCCTTCGATCTGCCGACTCAGACCGGCTACGATCCGGACCACGTGCTCTCCCGCGGCGAGGTCGGCAAGGTCGGCGTGCCGGTGGCGCATCTCGGCGATATGCGCACGCTCCTCGACCAGATTCCCCTCGACCGCATGAACACGTCGATGACCATCAACGCCACGGCAGCCTGGCTGCTCGCGCTCTATGTGGCCGTTGCCGACGAGCAAGGCATTCCGCGGGCGAAGCTGACGGGCACCATCCAGAACGACATCATCAAGGAATATCTTTCACGAGGCACTTACGTGTTCCCGCCGGAGCCTTCGCTCCGCCTGATCAAGGACACGATCGTTTTCTCTTACCGGGAGATCCCGAAGTGGAACCCGACGAACGTCTGCTCCTACCATTTGCAGGAGGCGGGCGCGACGCCGGTCCAGGAATTGGCATACGCGCTCGCCACGGCCATGGCCGTACTCGACACGGTGAAGGCCTCGGGCGCTGTCGCAGCGGCTGATTTTCCGCAGGTGGTTGGCCGCATCTCGTTCTTCGTCAACGCCGGTCTCAAGTTCATCACCGAGATCTGCAAGATGCGCGCTTTCACCGAGTTGTGGGACGAGATCTGCGCCACCCGCTACGGGGTGGAGGATGCCCGCCTCCGCCGCTTCCGCTACGGTGTTCAGGTCAACTCGCTCGGCCTCACCGAGCAGCAGGCCGAGAACAACGTCTACCGCATCCTGCTGGAGATGCTGGCTGTGACACTCTCGAAGGATGCCCGAGCCCGTGCCGTCCAGCTTCCCGCATGGAACGAGGCGCTGGGCCTGCCTCGTCCCTGGGATCAGCAGTGGTCTCTGCGAATGCAGCAAATTCTCGCCTACGAGACCGACCTGCTCGACTACCCCGACATTTTTGACGGTTCGAAAGCGATCGCCGCCAAGGTCGAGGCACTGAAGACCGAGGCCAAGGCCGAGTTGGCCAACATCGATCGAATGGGCGGTGCCGTCGCCGCCATCGACTACATGAAGCGCCGTCTCGTCGAGAGCAACACCGATCGCCTGCGCAGGATCGAGACCGGCGAGCAGGTCGTCGTCGGCGTCAATCGCTGGATCGATACGGAGACCTCGCCGCTCTCGACGGGTGAGGGTGCCATTCTGACCGTCGATGAAGGCGTGGAGCGCGAGGCGATCGATAATCTCGAGGCTTGGCGTGCTCGTCGCGACGATGCCGTGGTCCATTCCACACTCGCCGCTCTGGAGCATGCCGCCAGGGACGGTCTCGATGTCATGGAGCCGTCGATCGCGTGCGCCAAGGCTGGCGTCACGACCGGCGAATGGGGCGCCACACTCCGGCGCGTGTTCGGCGAGTACCGCGCTCCGACCGGCGTCGCGCAGGCTCGCCCCTCCTCCGGTGACGGTGTGATGGGTGTGCGCAAGCGCGTCGAGACCGTCTCCGAGAAGCTGGGCCGACCCGTCAAGATTCTCGTCGGTAAGCCTGGGCTGGACGGGCATTCCAATGGCGCCGAGCAGATCGCGGTCCGCGCGCGCGACTGCGGCATGGAGGTGGTCTACGAGGGGATCCGCCTCACACCGTCCCAAATCGTCCGTGCCGCCTTGGACGAGAGCGTCCACGTCGTCGGATTGTCCATTCTCTCAGGCTCACACGTTCCCCTCGTCCGCGATGTCATGGAACGGATGCGCGCCGAGGGCCTGCACGACGTGCCGGTCGTGGTCGGCGGCATCATTCCTCCAACCGACGCAGCGACTTTGAAGGGTCTCGGCGTTGCAGCCGTCTACACGCCGAAGGATTTCGAATTGAACGCCATCATGAGCGACATCGTTCGCCTCGTTGAAGGCGCCGCGAGCGAGATGGCGGTCTGACGAGCTACATCCGCATCTGCTCGAGCGCCGCGATGTCGAGCCGGCAGCCATGGCCCGGGCGGTCCGACACATGCGCAAAGCCGTCCTCGATCCTCAACCGATCCTGATAGGCCGGCTCGAACCACGGCATCACCTCGAGGAAGGTGGCATTGTCGAGCGCGGCAAGGATCGGCAGGCTCATCTCGCTGAAGAGATGCGACGACACAGCAACCCCGTGACGCTCCGCCATGTGCGCGCCCTTGATGAACTCGCCAATTCCGCCCATCCGCTGCAGGTCCGGCATCAGCGTCTGGCAACACCCCATCTCGGCCATGGTCGCCATGCCCCGAGCCAGATATTCGGATTCGCCGCTCGCGAGCGGGATCGGGCTTGCCGACCGGATTTCCGCCTCGCCGCGATGGTCGTAATAGGGAATGGGCTCCTCGAACCAGGTGAGATCGTATTCAGCGAGCAGCCGAGATAGACGGATCGCTCCGGCCACGTCGAGTGTCTGGTTGGCATCCACCATCAGCTTGATGTCCGGCCCTATCGCCGTTCGCACCGCCTTCACGCGATCGGCCGTCATCCGGTCGTCGCCGCGAGCAATACGCAGCTTCATCGCCCCGTAGCCCGCGCGCACCTTGTCCGCGGCCTCGCGTTGCAACTCGTCGATGTTCATCGTCAGCCAGAGGCCGCCGCTCCAATAGACAGGGACGCGGTCACGCACGGCACCGAGCAGCTTGTGCATCGGCAGTCCGGCCTCTTTCGCGCGAATGTCCCACAGCGCCGTCTCGATCGCGGCCATCGACATGATGAGCGGACTCTGATGCCCAAAGAACAGGGTGTCTTTGAGCGCTCGCTCCATGAAGGCGCCGGTGAAATGTGGGTCGAGCCCGATCGCCAAGGGTGCAAGCGACTCCACGCCCTCGACGAGCATGCCCATGCGGCGGCCATTGAGCGTGAATGCCAGTCCTTCTCCCACCACGCCCTTGTCGGTTTCCACCAAAACCGCGAGGAGACCCGCGGACTTGATCTCCCAGCCGCCTGCCAGGATCGGCCGCTCGAGAGGCACGTTCGCGGGGATCGTGCGGATGCGCGTCACTTTCATCGCGCGGCTCCTGACTGAGGCGCATCCAGTGGAACTCGCCGCGGCACGAGGATCTGGCCCGTCACTTGGAAAACCAGCTCACCCTTCTGGTTGAATCCTTCACCGAGTGTGACCAGCATGCCCCGCTCGGGTCGGTTCTTGAAGTTGGTCAGCTCGGCGATCGTCTGCCGGTAGCTGATCGTGTCGTCGGCGAACACCGGCTTTGGCCATTTCAGGTCCTTGAACCCGGGCGACGGCCCCCACCGAGCGATCTCCTCGCCGCGCGCCCGCGCTTGTGCTTCCCGCGCCAAGCGAGCCCTGATGTTCATGCCCGTATACACTGCCGCCGTTTGCCACCCCGAGGCACAAAGCGCCCCGAAAATTGACGCCTTCGCTGCCTCCTCGTCGAGGTGAAACGGCTGCGGATCGTACTTCGCCGCGAAGTCCTTGATGCTCTCGGCCGTGAAGGTGAAGCTGCCGAGTTCCGTCACTCGTCCTGCCTCGAGATCCTCGAAGTATGTGCTCATCGCTGGACCTCCGTGCCGGTGGCTGGCGCCGGATTGCGCACCGCGATGAAAAACGAGTTCTCCATGGTCATCATCAGCTCGTCGTGCTGATTGAAGATCTCGTGCTTCATCTTGCAGATCCCGACAGCAGGCCGCGAACGCATCACCCGCTTATCGACGCACGTCGAGCGCGCCTTGAGTACATGATCGGGCCGGATCGGCTTCATCCATTTCACCTCGTCGATCGCCGGGCCGCCCATCGACGCCGAGTCGGCCAGGACTCCGTCGTAGAACATGCGCATGAACATCGCGCACGAGTGCCAGCCGGAGGCACAGAGCCCCTTCACGAGCGACAGCATCGCCGCCTCCTCGTCGATGTGATGCGGCTGCGGATCGTAGGCATGAGCGAACTCGAAGATTTCGCTCTTGGTGACCCGATACCCGCCATACTCGAATGGGGCACCCACCACGATATCCTCGTAGTGGCGCTTGGCCCCCGCATTTGTCGTCATGCCGGTTGTCCTGGCTGTGCTGCGGTTCTGTTGCGGCTGCTTATCGCACGTCGCGAAGTCGGGCGGCCAGCGCCCTCGCCGACTTCGCCCCGTCGCGGGCCATCTCCGCGCACAGTCCCGTATAAGCCACTGGATCGAGCAGCTTGCGAATGCCGTCCGGCTTGAGATGCGTCGTCACCCGCGCATCCGCTGCAAGGACCTCGGAGAACGCACGTCCTTCGACGAAGGCCGCCTGCGCCCCGTCGTAGACGATGTCGTGCGCGTGCTGCCGTCCGAGCGTCCGGCCGAGTTCCAGCATCACGGCCTCGGCCATGATCAATCCGCCGCCGAGGTCGAGATTGCGGCGCATCCGCTCCGGATCGAGTACCAGGCCCCGCAGTACCTCCGTCAGCCGCCCAAGCATGTCGCCCGTCGCGATGCAGGCACGAGCCTCGGCCGCGTCCATCATCAGCGTCATCGTGCGGTCCGCCTCATGCTCGGTCTGCATCGCCTCCAGCGCCAGCGGCACCTGCATTCGCACATCCGCCGCCAGCGCAATGATATCCTGGCAGAGCTTCGGGTTGCGCTTCTGTGGCATCGTTGACGAGCCGACGGTCCCCGGCGGCACCGGCTCCTCCACCTCGCCGAACTCGGTCTTCATCAGCGTGTAGATCTCGCGTCCGATCTTGGCTGAGGTCGCGGCCAACAGCGCCAGGATGCAGATGTTTTCCGCCAGATGATCCCCGAGCGCCCGCGAAGGCACCTTCATCGTGCCGAAGCCGAGATGCTTTCCGATTCCGGCCTGCACCGGCGGACCGTCCTTGCCCAGCGACGCGAACGTACCCGCGCCGCCACCCAGCATCGCAACGAACAGACGAGGTGCTGCTTGCTCGAGACGCTCCACGTGCCGCGCCAATTCGTCGATCCAGACGGCCACCTTGTAGCCGAACGTAGCCGGCACCGCATGCTGGCCATGTGTCCGGCCGGGCAAGGCCATCTCCGCGCCACGTTCCGCCAACTCGGCCATCGCCGAAAGAACCTCACCGATCTGGCGTAGGAAGATCCGGTGCGCCTGTCGCAGCACCAGGAGGTCGCCGGTCTGCGTGATGTTCTGCGTGGTTGCGCCCCAGTGCACCCACCCACCGTGCGGCTCGCCCACCACGCGGCCGAGTTCCCACACCAGCGGCACGAGTGTGTGCCCGGTCCGTTGGAAGCCCTCGTCGATGCGCGCGCGGTCCATCAGCTCGAGACGTGCACCCTTTGCGATCGCCTCTGCGGCTCCCTTGGGGATGATGCCGAGCTCTTCCTGCGCCCTGGCCAGCGCCACTTCAACGTCGAGCCACGCCTGCCATCGGCTCTCTTGGCTGTAGAGCTTGCGAATGCCGGGATCGGAAACCCGCGTTGCGGTTGGAAGTGCGTCGCTCATATCAGCTCTCATGAATCACGTTTGGTCGACAGGAACCGTCCTTCAAGTGTTCCCGACCGCGTCCTTTGCGATCAGGTCGGCTCGCCACCTCACGGCGATCTCCAGCGTCAGCAGCAATCCCGTGACGACGAAGATGATCGCCGTTGCGTGATAGCCGATCTGTGGAATCATGGCGCCTGCGATGAGCAGCCCAAGCGGCAACGTGTAGATCGCGAGCATACGCACGCCCATGATGCGCCCCCGGAACCGCTCTTCGGACGTCCTGAGCAGGATGATGGCCAGCGTAACCATGCTGAGGCTCTGTGCAATTCCGGCGAGGAGCAGCAATCCCATCGCCACCGGCAGGCTGGTCGACAGCACGAAGCCGATCAGACACAGATACCAGACGATGCACGTCGCCATCATGGTACGCGCAGGACGGACCCGCGCTCCGAGAATGCTCAGCGTTACCGAGCCGATGAGCGCGCCAGAAGCAAAACTCGCGACCAGCAATCCGAGGCCCTTCTGATCTAGGTGAAAAACGTCCCGTGCGATGTAGGGCATCAGTCCGCCAGTGAGGGGGAATGCCGTTAGATTCACGAGAGCGGCGAGGCTCATCGCAGCCAGCAGTTGGGGGGTCCGCCAGACATAGGCGAGCCCTTCCTTGAGATCGCGCCAAGGTGACGGTTGTGCGAGTGCAGGAACGTCCGCGACGGCGGCGGTGTGCACAATCGGACGGCGGTCGACGAGCAGCGTCAGCAACGCGCCGATCAAGTAGATGCCGGTGATGAACATGTAGGCCGTCGCCATCCCGAACGAGGCCATGAACGCCGCGCCGGCCAGTGCTCCGCCGACCCGCGCCGAATCCTGCGTGGTCCTCGAGATCCCCATCGCCGCGACCAGGTGGCCGGGGGGGACGGTCGCACCGACGAGCGCGCTGCGCAGTCCGATGTCCGAAGGCCGCACCATGCCCGACATGGCGGCCACCACAAGGACGAGCATCGGGCTGAGCTGACCGGTCAAAGCCAGCGCGAGGATGATCGATGCAAACACCGCGTAGCAGAAGCGCATGACCGCAAGAACATTGCGCAAGCCCAGCCGGTCGCCGAGCATGCCGAGCACCGGCGAGATCAATGTACCTACGAACTGCAGCGACCCGAAGACCGTGAGCAGGACCACCGAGCCCGTCTCGACCAGAACGTACCAGCCGAGAATAAGCGTCTCCATCTCCAGCGCCCAGGCCGTGAAGAGATCGGCCGGCCACTGGAAGCGAAAGCTTCGCGTTCGGAAAGGCGCCAGGGCGGCAATTCCGCTCATGGCGCCTCGTGCATTGTCATCAGGCGTTCTTCCCTATCGGCTCGCCGTCTTTGCAGCGGGCTCGGTTTTTTCCAGTGCATCCGTACGCCGTCTCGAAGGCTACTCGGCTGCCGCCTGGACGCCACCCGACACCGGCCATTCCGCCTTGTCCCCACCGAGCTTCGGCGTCGGGCGGATCCATCGCGGCGGCGTCTCCGACATCCGCAGCACGGGCCCGAGATGCCGCAGCGGCCCAATGTGCGGCGGCTTGCTTTCGATGCGGATCTCGTCCAGCTCCGCCGGCGAAAGCTCCAGGTTGGGCTGTTGGTAGTCGACCTTACCCTGGCGATGGATGAACATGCCTGACTGGCAGAGCGAAACGCGCACGTGATAGCTGCCGCCCTCTCGTGCCCGCCGTGCCAGCGCCAGCATCACGCCATAGGCGCCAAGATAGCCTGTTGTGTAATCGCACGCCGCCGCCGGCAGCAGATGAGGCCGAGCCGGATTGTTGTCGTGGCAAATCCCCGTCATCGTCTGCGCTACTTGCTCCCAGCCGCCGCGATGGCTGAACGGACCGTCGGCGCCGTAGCAGCTGATGGTCGTGTAGATGATCCCCGGCCGTATCGCCGCCAGCTCTTCCGGTCCGAAGCCGAGCTTGCCGATCATTCCCGGACGGTAGCCCTGGCTGAAGACGTCAGCGTCCTTCACAAGCGCCTTGAGCCGCGCTGCCCCCTCCGGCGTCGAAAGATCGAGGAAGCAACTGCGCTTGCCGTGGCTCGTGTCGATCACGTGCTCTGGAATTTGCGGTAGCCGCTCGGCGGTTACCATCAGCACCTCGGCGCCGTTCTCGGCGAGCGTCCGCGCGCAGACCGGGCCGGCCAGAATGCGCGTGAGATCCAGCACGCGAATGCCACTGAGCGGACGCGCCGGTTGCTGGTGGGCAACCGAAGGCGCAAATGGGATAGGCTCACTGTCACTGATTTTGATCACCTCGACGATCGGCTTGCCGGCCAGTACTTGCCCGTGCGGCGTTCCCAGCCACTCGGCGTTCGTGCGCACCATGCCGCCGCAAACTCGGTTCTCGTCGATCGCCTGCTCGAGGTCGAGTGCGTTCCATTTCGCCACTGCCGCGGCCACGCTCTCCGGCGTCGGCTCAGAAAGTCCCAGCAGCCTCGACATGCGCGCCTTCAGGTTCGGCAAGCCGAAATGCGTCAGCACGAAGCGACCGTCCTTGGTCGGCCATGGCTGCGTAATGCTGCGCATGTACTCGTGGTCGGGATTGACGACGTCGCGAAACACGCCGCCGCTGTCCGGGCGCTGCAGGTAGGAGGAGCTTTTCAGCGCCGCTGCCGCGTGCCGGACGTTGATCGAGGCCTTCTGCCTGCGTCCGGTCCTCAGCTCCCAGATGTCGTTGGCAGCCACGCCGACGCCACCCAGCACGGCCGCGCACACCTCACCAATCCGGAAGCGCGTCGAGAACACCGGATCAGTGCCGGTGATCGAGACCTCGCCTTCGGTCGGCATGCCTTTGCCACGCGCCGCCATCACCTCCTCGAATGCCGTCGCCATGCTGCGTTCCTCCGGTTCGTTTTCCCGATCATGCCTGCCCCGGAGCGGCAGGTCTACGCCGGCCTGCTCCCACGCTCCGGGCATTGGGGTTAATGCCCGAGATGCTCCCGGCCGCCTCGACAATCGCAGTTGCCGTGCCGATGATGGCCCGGACACACGGAGACAGGACACATGGCCGTCATCTCGGCACTTCGCGAACCCGTTCTCGTTATCCATGGCGGCGCGGGTACCATCGACCCCGCCACCATGACGCCCGAGAAGGAGCGAGCCTACCGGGACGCGCTTTCGGACTCGCTCCGCGCTGGCCAGCAGGTCCTCAACGCTGGCGGAACCGCCATCGACGCGGTGATCGGGGCCGTCGTCTCGCTCGAGGATTGCCCTCTCTTCAACGCCGGCCGTGGCGCAGTCTTCACTTCGGACGGTCGCAACGAACTCGACGCGTCGATCATGGACGGCGCCACGCGAGCGGCCGGCGCGGTCGCCGGTGTCACCTGCATACGCAACCCTATTCGCGCCGCCCACGCCGTCATGACTCGCTCCCGCCACGTCATGCTGATCGGCCCTGGCGCGGAAGCATTCGCCGCCGAGCAGGGCCTCGAAGCCGTCGAGCCCGCTTACTTCTACACGCCCGAGCGCTGGGCCCAGCTCGAACGTGCCCGCGCCGAAGGCCGCATCGAGATCGACCACGACGGCGCTACGCGAGCCGCGACCGACGAAAAGAAATTCGGCACCGTCGGCGCGGTCGCCCTCGACGGCCACGGCAATCTCGCCGCGGCTACTTCGACCGGTGGCGTCACCAACAAGCAGTGGGGCCGCGTCGGCGATAGCCCGATCATCGGCGCCGGCACCTGGGCCGATAACGCCACCTGCGCCGTCTCCGGCACCGGTCTAGGCGAGGCTTTCATGCGCTGTTGCGCCGCCCACGAGGTCGCCGCACTGATGAAATACAAGGGCCTCAGCCTCGACGCCGCCGTCAACGAGGTCGCGACCATCACCGTCCCCGCCAATCACGGCACCGGCGGCCTCATCGCCGTCGATGCCGCCGGCCACGTCTCCATGCGTTTTTCGACCACCGGCATGTACCGGGGCGTCGCACGTGGATCGGTGGAGCCCGAGCTGGCGATCTATCGCGATTGACAGGAGTTGGATGTCATGGAGCGGCAGTTGATCAACGCAATCTGCGAGGGCTTCCCCGGTGCCGAGGTTTCCGACCCTTGGGGCGGCGGGCATGATGCCTAGAAGGTCGGCGGCAAGATGTTCGCCTGCATCGGCGCGATTACGCCGGGCGTCTCGGTCAAGACCGACAGCATCGAGACAGCGCAGATGCTGATCGAGGCGGGCGTCGGCGTGAAGGCGCCCTACTTCTACCGCTCGTGGATCAACCTGCCATTCGAGACACCGGAGGACGAGCTGCGCCATCGGTTGGCACAGTCCTATCGCCTAGTCAGAAAGAGCCTCACCAAGAAGGGTCAGGCCGCGCTCGCGCCATTCGAGTGATTTGGGAGCAGTTGCCCCGTCGCCCGCCCCTGTGCCTATGATGTCGCCGAACAATCAGGCACGCGCCGGATGCCATGTGGCATCTGAAGGCGCAACGAGGCACGCGCCGGATGCCACGTGGGCATCCGAAGGCGCAACGGAGGAGTCCCCCATGGCAGTCGTCGAAATGAAGGTCGAGGGCGCGGTGCGCACCGTGCTCCTGAACAGGCCTGAGAAGCGCAACGCGCTGGACGGCGACACGATGAAGCTCGTTCAGGCCGCCTTCGAGACGCCGCCCGGCCCGGAGGAGCGCGTCGCCGTCGTCCGCGGCGCCGGTCCCGTGTTCTGTGCAGGTCTCGACCTCAAGTGGCGCCGCAACAACCCGCAGGGCGAGAGCGGCATCGAGCACATGCTGCACGCCATCGAGATGTACCCCTTGCCCGTTGTCGGCATCGTCCAAGGCGACGCCATTGCCGGCGGCAACGAACTGGCGCTGCATTGCGATATCGTCGTTGCCTCCAAGGCCGCCCGCTTCGGCATGTCGCTCGCTCAGGTCGGCCTCGCCCCGAGCTGGTTTCTGGCCAAGAAGATCCTCGAGGTCGCCAATCCCGTCATCGCCAAGAAGATCCTCCTGCTCGGCGATCCGCTGCCGGCCGCGGAGTTCCACAATCTCGGCCTCATCTCGCACGTCGCCGAACCGGCCGACCTCGAGGCGACCGCCCAGAAGATCATCCAGCGTCTCGCTGACAACGCGCCGCTTTCGCTGAAGGCCATGAAGGCGCTGATCACCCGGGAGATGCAGTTTCGCGACAACATCCCCCACGAAGACATTGATCTGCTCGTCGACAAGGCGCGCACGTCGCAGGATGGCCAGGAAGGCATGCGTGCCCGGCTGGAGAAGAGGAAAGCCGTGTTCAAGGGGGTGTAGCGCTTGACCGATCTCGTCCTTGCATTGATCGCGCGTGTCCCGGCGTCTGGCGTGTCCGACTTTCAGGCCTACGAGGCCCGCGTGCTGCCCATCCTCGGCGAGTATGGTGGCACGCTGGAGCGCCGCCTGCGCAATGCGGATGGTACGATCGAGCTGCACGTTCTGCGATTTGACTCGCGTGACGGTCTCGATCGCTTCCGCCAGGACAAGCGGCGGATCGAGGCGGCTCCGCTACTGCAGCGGTCCGGTGCAACCGTCGAGCTTCTGGAACTTCAAGATGTCTGAGCGCCGGATGGACGGCCACGACCGATGAAAATCACCGTTCTCGACGACTACTTCGACACCATTCGCACGCTGCCGTGCTTCGCCATGCTGGCCGGCCACGATGTTACCGTTTGGAACGATCACGTCCAGGACGTCGACCGCTTGGCAGAGCGTCTCGCGGACACCGAAATTCTCGTGCTGATCCGCGAGCGTACTCAGATCCGCAAGGCTTTGCTCGAGCGGCTGCCGAAGCTGCGTCTCATCAGCCAGCGTAGCGTCTTTCCGCACATCGACATCGCCGACTGCACGCGGCTCGGCATCGTCGTCTCATCAGGCCAGCACCCGGACACGCCGTCGTTCGCCACCGCGGAACTGACGTGGGGCCTCGTCCTTTCCGCCATGCGCCACATTCCACAGCAGGCGGCTGCCTTGAAGCGCGGCGTCTGGCAGACCGGCGTCTTTCACTCCGTCCGCGGCAAGATGCTTGGGCTTTACGGATATGGCCGCATCGGACGCGCCGTGGCCGAATACGGCCGGGCCTTCGGCATGGACGTGCAGTTCTGGGCGCGCGAGGCCTCTCGCGACAAAGCCGTGGCCGCGGGTTGGAAAGTCGCCGCCTCGCTAGAGGAATTCTTCGCCACGTCAGACGTGCTCTCGCTTCACATGCGCCTCGTTCCGGACACCCGCCACATCGTCACGGCTGCCGATCTCGCTCTCATGAAGCCGACGTCCCTGCTGGTGAACACCAGCCGCGCGGGCCTCATTGCCCCGGACGCGCTCGTCCAGGCATTGAAGGCTGGCCGCCCTGGTATGGCCGCCGTCGATGTCTACGAAACCGAGCCGCTGCGCGATCCGGCCCACCCGCTGCTGGCGATGGAGAATGTCGTCGCGACGCCGCATGTCGGCTATGTCACGCGCGACGAGTACGAGATCCAGTTCACCGATATCTTCGACCAGATCATCGCCTACGCTGCGGGTACGCCGACGAATGTCGTCAACCCGGATGTGTTGGTGCATCGCCGAGTTTGAGAAGGAGCCGACATGGCCATCCGCATGACTAAGGCGTGGGTGCCGCTGACGCCGGAGAACGTGAAGAAGTTGCCCGGTCAACTGGGCGTCTTCCAGCTCGCCGACGCCAAGGGCGAGGTCGTCTTCATCGGCTTCGCCGGCGGACGCTCGCTGTTTGGTGTCAGGAGCGAGATTGAGAAGGCCATGGCTGACCTGCCGGCCGGCGCCACCCAGTTCCGCGTCGAGATTAACCAGCAGTACACCACCCGCTACCAGGAGCTATTGATGCTCCACGTCCACGACCACGGCGGCGTTCCCTCCGGCAACGTCGGCAAGCCGCTGCCCACCCTAGGCCGCCTCAGCCCGCTCTGACATCGCGCACACAGGACACTTTCTATGAATCTCGAGCCCTCGGAAGAACAGAAAGCCATCATCGCCCAGGTGCGCCGCTTCGTGCGTGAGGAAATCGTGCCGCTGGAGGACAAACTCGATCCCGACGCCAGCGAGCTGCCTCCCGAGGATCGCGAGCGCCTCGTCGCCAAGGTCAAGGGCATGGGCCTCTACGGCCTCGACATCCCGGCCGAGTTCGGCGGCCCCGGCATCGACATGACGACGCGTGTCCTTCTCGCCATCGAGATGGGGCAGCACCGCGCCGGCCTCTACGTGCCCTGCTACGGCGTCTTCGGCGCGGCCGGGCTCGCCCAGCTCTACGAGGCGACGCCCGAGCAGAAGGAGGCCTACCTCTACCCGATGCTGCGCGGCGAGAAGAAAGCCTTCTTCGGCCTCACTGAGCCCTCCGGCGGCTCGGACCCCGCCCGTGCCATCCGCACCCGCGCCGTGAAGACCAACGAGGGCTGGACCATCAACGGCTCGAAGGTCTTCATCTCCGGCGCCGACAAGGCCGACTTCGGCCTCGTCTTCGCCCGCACCGACCCCGAGAAGGGCCGCGGCGGCGTCACCTGCTTCATCGTCGAGACGTCGAACCCCGGCTTCCACGTCCGCCGCATCGTCCACACCCTTCGCTCCTCGCACTACGCGACGGAGCTCGGCTTCGAGGACATGAAGGTGCCGGATACGGCCATCCTCGGCGAGCTGAACAAGGGCTTCGCCATCGCCAACGAGCGTCTCTCGCGCCAGCGCATTCCCTACGCCGCCCAGTGCCTCGCTCCCGCCTACAAGGCTCACGAGCTGGCCCTCGACTACGCCAAGCAGCGCGAAACGTTCGGCGCCAAGCTCGCCTCGCGTCAGGCCATCCAGTGGATGCTGGTCGACAACGAGATCGACCTGCGCCAATCCACGCTCATGTGCCTCGCCGCTGCCGCCAAGTGCGACGCGGGCGAGCCGTTCCGCATGGAGGCCGGCCTCGCCAAGCTCGTCGCGTCAGAAGGCGCCGGACGCGTCGTCGACCGCTCCATGCAAATCTTCGGCGGCTACGGCATGACCAAGGACTTCCCCTTCGAGCGCTGGTACCGCGAACTCCGCATCCGCCGCGTCGGCGAAGGCCCCAACGAGGTCCAGCGGCACGTGGTGGCCAGGGATCTGCTGGGGGATTCGTTGAGATAGCGGATCTAGCGCACGCCCCTCCGCTGCGTCCCCGGCCACAACAAGCGCTCTTGCGCGATTGGCGGGCCGGGATCTTAACCCGTCTCGGGAAGCAAGGG
>JALHMC010000046.1:0-9544 GCA_022844225.1 Hyphomicrobiaceae bacterium
TCCTTCGACGTCAGCTTCGCTTGCCATCCGGCGAGCCACTCCTCGCGCACCCGGCCCAGAGCATGAGCCCGATCCGCCCCGCGCGTCGTCTTGCCGAGCCGATCTTTCACGGCCTCGACGAGCGCCGACAGCACGAGCTTGGCGTCACCCAGGATGCCGATCTCGGCGGCAACGCTCTTGTTCAGGTCACGCGCGTCGTTCGTGGCGTGGATGACGCGCTTCTCGGGCGCAATGGCGGGGCTGGTGATCCGGTGCGGCGTGAACGAGCAGCCGATACCACAGACGACATCCGCATCGCGTAGCGCCTGAAGCCCGTGCCCCGTGAACACGATGCCGCCGGTGCCGACGGCCAGCGCGTGATCCTCGGGGAAGGCGCTTTTGGCGTCGCCTGACGTCATCACGGGCGCCTGCAGCAGCTCTGCCAACGCCACCAGCTCGGCGGTCGCCTCGGCATAGAGCACGCCCTGGCCGGCATAGAGCAGCGGGCTTCGCGCCGCGATCAGCAGCTTCGCGGCGTCGTCGATGTCGCGCGGGTCGGGCGCCGAGCGGACCTCGCGAACAGGACTGTAGGCCGGCGCCCCGTCGAGCTTCGCCTTCACGACGTCGGTCGGCACCTCGACCATCACCGGACCGAGGCGGCCGTTCCTGAGGCCGTTGAAGGCGCGCCGCATCACGGCTCCCACCTGCGTCGGCAGTGTGATCGGCTCGACCTGCTTCGTCACGCTGGCAAAGCTGCGCGTCGAGTTGAACATGGGGAAGACGTGCGCCACGTCGCGCGGATGGCCGAGCGGCAGGAACAGCACCGGCGAGGAATCCGAGTAGGCCGAAGCGATGCCGGGAAACGCATTCTCCGCGCCCGGTCCATACTGCATGGCGAACACGGCGGGTGGTCTGCCGTTGGCAGTCCGCGCGAACCCGGATGCCATGTCGACGCCGACGCGCTCTTGCCGACAGATCACGGGCTTCAATCCCGCCGCCACCGCCGCCTCGATGATCGGCGTCGTCGGGAAGCAGAACATGGTCGAGATGCCCTCGCGCTTCAGGATGTCGGCTATGGCGTCCATCACCATCATGGCGTGCGTCTCCTCGGCATTGGTGTGTCTGGACGCGAGCCTAGACCGGAAACGCCGCCGTGTTCGAGCCCCTTCGAAGTCAGGGCCCGGCAATCGCCCGCCCGATCAGGACGAGCCCGCCGACGATGATCATCGCCTCGATCATCGTCTCGTGCAGCTTCACGGGAAGGCGGCCCGCGAGCCAGCGCGCGATCAAGGTTCCCGGCGTCGCCATGGCGCCGATCAGAACCGCGACGAGGCAGAGCTTCGGCGGCAGTTCGCCGGCCGCCGCGAAGACGCCGGTCTTGGCGAGGCCGACGATCGTGCTCGCCAAGGCATCGGTGGCGATGACGGGCAGGCCCGTCAGCCCCATTGCCATCAGCATGGCAATGAGCAGCACGCCCGTCCCCGTCATGCCGCCATTGAGAAAACCATAGATCACCCCACCGGTCGCGGCGCCGGCCGTTCCCAGCCGAAAGCGATGTGTCGCGAGATAGCGCCTGAGCGGTACCATGAGAACGAGCCCCGATCCGATGATCAGCGCCGCACCAGAACCGGAAAGAAGCGTATAGGACCAGGCACCGAGCATAGTGGTCGGCACCGCGACGGCGCCAATCAGCAACGCCTTACCCCAATCGAGATGCTGTCGGAAAATCCACACCCGCGTCGGGTTTGTGATCAACGCCGAAAGGCTGATCACCGGGACGATGGCCTCAGGCCCGATCAGCGGGACCAGCACCAGCGGCATCAGCATGCCGGTGCCATATCCCGCCAGCCCGCCAATGGTCTGCGTGACGAGCGCCGTCGCCGCGATGAGCACGATGTGCCAGACCTCGAGCCCGAGAATGGCCATGGATGTCCCTC
Source organism: Hyphomicrobiaceae bacterium (assembly GCA_022844225.1). Lineage (GTDB taxonomy): Bacteria > Pseudomonadota > Alphaproteobacteria > Rhizobiales > Hyphomicrobiaceae. The sequence goes on from JALHMC010000046.1 coordinate 1,917, forward strand.
CCCCGAAAGGAGGGACGGTAAGCGACCTCGCGGCCGGAGCCAACGTGCCGTCGACGGCGTGGCGGACGGCCTGAGCGTCGGGCAAGCGCCTGGCCGGGGATGGAGGAGAGACGGGGCGGGCGCACGGGGCGGTAGCGTCGGGTTTAGCGAAGGGCGAAACGTCGACCGGAAACTGGGCCCGCCCCTATCGTGCACTATCTGAGGCTACAGCGGAACAACGCACAGTAACGGTATGGAATGACCATAATCAGAACAATCATCCAGCTGTGCGGTCTCGCCATTGAAACGTGCGTCATGGGCCGAAGTATGTGAGGCCGCACTTCTCAACAACGCGCTCGACTTCCAAGGCGCGCTGGTAGGACTTCGGCACCATCGTCCTCAGGGTGAACAGCATAGCCTCACGCGGAGTCGGCTCTGAGGTTCCGGTGCGCGACATGCTCATGAGAACCAAGTCTTTTTCCGACTGGCTCCAGACGACGTTGTTCTTGAGTAGCGCAGGGACGAACTGCGATCCTTCGACAAGCGTGGACCAGACTTGTGAAGCGGCCGGCGTATGCACGGGGTTCTTTGCCGCGATTCGATCAAGACGGCGAACAAGATAGCCAGAGCAGAACCACCATAGCCGCCTGCCTGAAACCGGATCGCTCATGTCCTTGGCGAGAAGTTGCTGAAGGATTTCTTCCTCGTCGTACGGCTTCTTTTCGCGCGCCATAACTGACGTTACTGCCGCGACCATTGGGCCCAGATTGTAGTGTGCCACAATGGTCATAGCGTGCTCGGCTGGTGCGGCCTGCGCGATTAGGCCTGACACTGCGTCGACGAACTTGGCGTCCGGAAGGTTAAGTAGTCCGGTGAGGCTACCGCTCGGCTGCTGCGCTTTCTGTTTTCGGAACCAGCCGAACATCTTCGCATCTCGCTGTTCACCACGCTGTCTACAGTACCGTCAGTCGTCGGTCGAACGCAACGAACTTGGTATGAATAAGCCCAGACCAGTCAACCAACAGTCGCAACGGGTCACCCGCCCGCATCAGACCCCGTCGCCTTTCGCGGTAGCACCCTCAATTCCAGCCATGATCAGACAGCAGCTGGGTCAAGCCGACGCCCGTCGGCCCGTCCGCTCAATCGAAATGCACGACCATGCCGTCGTAGGCGGGCTCGACGTGGGGGGGCAGTTCGTGCTTGAGGACCGCGTAGTCGAGATCGATGTGGAGATGCGTGAGAATGGCCCGCTTCGGCTTGAGGCGCTCGATCCATTCCAGCGCCTGCTTCACGGAGAAATGACTTGGGTGCGGAATGTAGCGAAGCGCGTCGACGATCCACAGGTCGAGCCCGGCCAACTGCGCCTCGGCGTCGGCCGTCATACCGCTGATGTCTGGCGAGTAGGCGACGTTGCGAACGCGAAATCCGAGCGAGGCCTGATCACCGTGCTCTTGTGGAACGGGCGTGGCCACGATCGGTCCGGCCGCGCCGTTGATCGTGATTGGCTCCGGTGGTGCGATGTCATGCGCAGTGAGAATGGGCGGATAGCTCGATCCAGGCGGCGCCTCGAAGCAATAGCCGAACCGCGTCTTCAGTGCCGCGCCGGTCACCTCGTCGAAGTGCACATCGACCCTTCGGCGCATGTTGAAGGCGAGAATTCTGAGATCGTCGATCCCATGCGTATGGTCGGCGTGATCGTGCGTGAACGCCACGCCATCGATCGCCCCGATCTCTGCGTCGAGAAGCTGCTCGCGCAGGTCCGGCGGCGTATCGATGAGGAAGCGGGTGTGGCCGCGCCCCGCTATGCGCTCGATCAGCGCGGCGCACCGTCGGCGGCGGTTGCGCGGGTTCGATGGGTCGCAAGCGCCCCAGTTGTTGCCGAGGCGCGGCACCCCGCCGGACGATCCCGATCCGAGCAGCGTCAAGCGGTAGCTCATGCGGAAGCCCCAAAGGCTGGCCGGGGCACCTTCTGGAACAACCGGAAGAAGTTCTCCGTCGTGGCGGCGGCGAAGTCGTCCGTGCTCATGCCGCGAACCTTGGCGAGCGCGGCAGCCGTGTGTGCGACGAACGCGGGCTCGTTGCGCTTGCCCCTGAACGGCTCCGGCGCCAGGAACGGCGCATCGGTCTCCACGAGCAGGCGATCGAGGGGAACCTCGGCGGCAATGGCGCGCAGCGCCTCCGATTTCTTGAACGTCACGACGCCGGAGAACGAGATGGTGTGGCCGAGCGCCACGGCTCGGCGCGCCAGCTCCGGTCCGCCCGTGTAGCAATGCAGGATCGCCTTGAAGGGCCCCTTGGCCGTCTCGTCCTCGAGAATGCGGATCGTATCCTCGTCGGCGTCGCGCGTGTGGATCTCGAGCGGCAGCCCCGTGGCGCGCGCAGCCGCGATGTGCCGACGGAAGCCTTCCGCCTGTGCTTCCGGTGGCGATTTCTTGTAGAAATAGTCGAGGCCCGCCTCGCCGATCCCGACGCACTTGGGATGTTCCGATAGCCGCACCAGCTCATCGAGCGAGACATCCAGCTCTTCGTGCGCCTGATGCGGGTGCGTGCCGACCGTGCAATAGACGTTGTCGTGGGCCTCGGCGATCGCGCGATACTTGGCGTGATCGCGTATCCGGGTGGAGATAGTGACGAGGAAGCCGACGCCCGCGGCTTTCGCTCGCTCCACGTAGGCGCCGCGATCCGCCTCGAAATCCGGAAAGTCGAGATGGCAATGGTGATCGACCAGCATCAGGTCGCGGCTCCCTTGCCTTTTTTGGGCGCCTTCGTCGGTTTGGTCGCCGGCTCGCCGTCCTCGGCGGGCTTGAGATAGCGAGGGAAAACGCCGACCGGCGGGGGCAGCACTGTGCCTGGTGCGAGGCGCCCCGCCTGGCCGAGATGCGCGAATGTCCGATGAGCCTCAGGCTGGGCGAGCAGATCGAGCAGCTTGCCGGCCGAAGCCGGCATCGCGGGTTGCACCAGAATCGCAAGCTGGCGAACGACCTCGGCCGTAACGTAGAGAATGGTGCCCTTGCGCTCGATTGATAGCGCCTTGTCGAACGGCTTTTCGCTGGCGAAATACCGGTCAGCCTCGCCGATCACCGCCCAAACGGCGTCGAGCCAGCTCTTGATCGCCTGTTTCTCCATCGCCGCGCGGGCCGCTGGATACATGGCGTCGGCGGCCGCTAGAATGGCCTCGTCGGCCGCCGTGAGGACACCCGGCTTCGGCACCTCGCCGTCGAAGCCCTTGGCGATCATCGACAGCGAGCGTTGCGCCAAGTTGCCGAGTCCATTCGCGAGATCGGCATTGATGCGCGTCTCGATCGCCTCGGGGCTGTAGCTGCCGTCATGGCCGAACGCCGTCTCCCGCAGGAAGAAGTAGCGCACGGAATCGACCCCGTAGGCATTGACGAGGTCGAACGGGTCGATGACGTTGCCGACCGATTTCGACATCTTCTCGCCCCTGCTCAGCATGAAGCCGTGGGCGAACACGCGGCGCGGCAGTTCGAGACCAGCCGACATCAGGAAGGCGGGCCAGTAGACGGCATGAAAGCGTACGATGTCCTTGCCGATCACATGCACATCGCACGGCCAGAAGCGCTTGAGTGGGTTGTCGCCCTCGTTCAGGAGGCCGGTCGCCGTCACGTAGTTGTTCAGCGCATCGACCCACACGTACATGACGTGCTGCGGATTGCCTGGAACGGGAATGCCCCACTCGAGCGAGGCACGCGATACGGAGAGATCCTGCAGGCCACCCTCGACGAAGCTCCTGACCTCGTTCCGCCGCTCTGGCGGAAGGATGAAGTCGGGATTGGCCTCGTAGTGTTTCAGAAGTCGATCCTGGAACGCGGACAAACGGAAGAAATAGGTCTCCTCCTCGGTCCACTCGACTGGTGATCCGAGCGGCTCCCGGCGCACGCCGTCCGCACCGACAGCCGTCTCCTTCTCGTCGAAATAGGCTTCCTGACGCACGGAGTACCAGCCGGCATACTTGGACAGATAGATATCGCCGTTGGCCTCCATCCGCCGCCACAGCTCCTTGCACGCCTCGTGATGACGCGGCTCGGTCGTGCGGATGTAGTCGTCGTAGGAGCAGCCGAGTGTATCTTCCATGCGGCGGAAGACGGCCGAGTTGCGATCGGCGAGCGCTTTCGGCGTCATGCCTTCGGCGACGGCCGTCTGCTTCATCTTGAGGCCGTGCTCGTCGGTTCCGGTAAGGAAATGCACGTCGCGGCCTTCGAGACGTGCGAACCGAGCGATCGCGTCGGTCGTCAGCGCCGTGTACGCGTGGCCGATGTGGGGAACACCGTTCGGATAGAAGATCGGCGTCGTGACGTAGAACGTGTTGGCGCTCATCGGAGCGGCTCCCATGCCCATATCGGATTGTTCCGGCGCGCCGTGGAACTAACGGACGTCACCCCCGTGCGGCGGCGCCGATCCGGCCGAACGTTTGCAGGATCAATGATTTGCGATCGAGATTGAGCGCCTGGGCCTCGCTCTTTTCGCGCGCGATTGTTTCCCACAGCTCAGCCCAGGTGGCAAGTCTCGCGTCGGGCACCAATCGCCCGGCTAAGCGACGTTCCTCGTCGGCGACACCTAGGCCGGCGCCAGCCCGCACGAGTCGGGAAACGAGTTTTAGGAGCAAGTCGAACAGCATCTCGAACTTTTCAGCCGCCGCCTGCGAAGCCGTTTCGTCGGCGAGTGCGTGCACGGCCTGCCAGTCGATGGCGGGAAGTCCGGAAAAAATCTGCCGCAGCCGCGCGTCGAGCTTCAGGCCATCTCCGAGCCACAGTGTCAGCGCGCGCCGTACACTGCCCTCCGCCAGCGCAACCAGCCGGGGCCAATCGTCCGGACCCGGCGCCGCGACCTCCTCCGGCGCCAAGGCCGCAAGCACGGCCCGACGAAGGTCTGTCTCGCCGAGCGGCTGCAACTCGAGCATGCGGCATCTGGACCGTATCGTCGGCAGAAGTCGACCTGGGAGAGCGGTGAGCAGAAGGAAAAACGTCCGCGGTGGAGGCTCCTCCAGCGACTTGAGCAGCGCGTTGGCCGCATTGATATTGAGCTGGTCGGCCGTATCGACGATCACCACCCGCCAGTCCCCCCCACCGCTGGTGTGAGCGAGAAACGAGCGAACGCGCCGCACCTCGTCGACCGTAACGACTTGCACGTGGCGTTTGGTCTTGTGGTCCCACGGCCGGCGCAACACCAGCAGACCGGGATGAGACAGCGCGAGCACCTGTCGTGCAGACGGCGACCCGGACGGGATATCGAGCGATCGATGGCTTGGGTCGCGCTCGTGTGGTGATGCGAGCACGTAACGCGCGAAACCATAGGCGAGCGTGGCCTTGCCGACGCCCTCCGCCCCCACGATCAGCCAGCCGTGGTGCATACGCCCGGACGCGAAGGCCTCGGCAAGCGAGCGCTCAACGGCCTCGTGGCCGAACAGTTTCAATGTTGCACGGGGGTGCGGCACGCCTTCGAGGCGATCCGCCTCCGGGATCTCCTCCATTTCCTGAACAGCGGGCGCGCGTGCCATCACGCCGCTCCGAGGCGGCGGGCGACGGTCTCCCTCACGCGCGCCGCGATGGCATCCTTCGGATCGCCACCATCAAGGACGTGAAAGCGCTCGCTGTGACGGGCGGCAAGGTCGAGGAAGCCCGCTCTCAACCGCTCATGATAGGCGACACCGCGGGCTTCGTAGCCGTCTGTGCCGGCTCCGCGAGCCTTGGCACGGGCGAGACCAAGCTCCGGCGCGATATCGAGCAGGAACGTGAGGTCGGGCTGCATCATCCCGACTACGAGCGTCTCGAGCTGGTCGATGACCGTCTGCTCGAGATGTCCGGCAGCCCCTTGATAGACACGCGTCGAATCGGAGAAGCGATCGCAGATCACGCAGCTGCCTCTCTCCAAGGCCGGCCGAATGACGCTCGCGATGTGGTCGGCCCGGGCGGCGTAGAAGAGCAGCGCCTCCGAGATCGGCTCGTGGGGTGGAAGATCAGGATCGAGGATGAACCCGCGCAGCCGCTCGGCGAACGGTGAGCCGCCCGGCTCCCGCGTCTCGATCACGGTTCTCCCGGACGCTCGCAGATAGTCGGCCAGAAGGCGCGCCTGAGTCGACTTGCCGGAGCCCTCGCCGCCCTCGAACGTGATGAATGTCCCGCGCATGATGTGTTGGTAGGTGGCTGTACCCGGAGAGTCAAACGGCCCACTGCCGGAGGCCGCTCGCATCGAGAGCGGGACGCGGGCGTTGCCTGCGGCGATCTGTGCTGCCTAGAATTGCCTCCTGAGCACCATCCTATGGAGCAGCGATGCCACGCCATCTGAACCTCGCGGAATTGTCCGCCGGCCTGCCGGCCATTCTCGCCTCACCCAAGGATGATGGGATTGTGCGCGGCATCGTGGTCAGGCCCGAGCGCAAGATGCGGCGCGAGGTCGAAAGCGCCGAAATCAGTCTGGCGCGCGGCGTCCATGGCGATCATTGGTCCAAGGGCTGCTGGAAGTCGACCGAGGATGGCAAGCCGCATCCCGATGTCCAGATCTGCATGATGAACGCGCGGTGCATCGATCTCATCGCGCAGGAGAGGTCGAACTGGGCACCTGCGGGCGACAATCTCTTCATCGACATGGATCTGACACCCGACAATCTGCCGCCTGGTACTCGCATCGCTATCGGGACTGCCGTCCTCGAAATCACGGACACGCCGCACAACGGCTGCGCGCTGTTCGTCGAGCGCTATGGGCACGACGCCTGCGTCTTCGTGAACACAGGCGACGGCAAGCGCTTCAGGCTCCGCGGCATCTATGGTCGCGTGGTGCAGGATGGACGGGTCAGCGTCGGCGATACGGTTAGAAAACTGTAGTGACCGCCAGACAGTCCCCTTCTAGAGCGCCCAGCCCAACGTCAGATGGACTATCGTATCCAGGCCGCGCCTGACGATACCGCCCGGCTTCACGTCCTCGGCCGCATACAGCGGCACTTCGCTCACCGACTGTGACGCGCTCGTCACGCGCAGCTTGGCAACCGCGTCGCCCTTCTTGATCGGCGACTTGAGGGGACGCTTGTAGACCAGCTCCGCCGTGATCCGCGGATTGGCTGGGTGCTTCGGCACGACGATCGTAATGGGACCATTGCCCACCAAGGGCAGCCACATACGGTCTCCACCCCAGACACGTGCCTGCGCCACCACCTCGTTCGGTTCGAACAGCTTCACCTCTGTGATCGAGGCAAAGCCCCATTCGAGTAGCCGTTGGCCCTCCGTTCGCACCTCTTCCTTCTTTTCGAGCCCGCTCATCGCCAGGATCAGGCGGCGCCCGTCCTGATTGCCGGAAGCGATCAGTCCGTGCCCCGCCTTCTTGACGAAGCCCGTTTTCAGTCCATCGACACCGAGCACGCCCAGCAACGGATTGTCGTTGATGAAGCGAAATTTGCCGTACTTGAACTCCTTCTGACTAAACCGCGGGTAGTGCTCGGGATAGCTGCGCATCAAATGGTGGGCCAGCTGAGCCATCTCACGCAGGGTCACCTGCTGGCTGGGATGCGGGAGCCCCGTGGCATTGGTGAAGACCGAGCGCGCCAAGCCGATACGCCGTGCTTCTTCCGTCATTCTCTTGGCGAAGGCATCCTCATTCCCCGAGATCGCCTCGGCGAGAGCAATCGACGCATCGTTGCC
>JALHMC010000046.1:9644-33297 GCA_022844225.1 Hyphomicrobiaceae bacterium
GCATTGGTGAAGACCGAGCGCGCCAAGCCGATACGCCGTGCTTCTTCCGTCATTCTCTTGGCGAAGGCATCCTCATTCCCCGAGATCGCCTCGGCGAGAGCAATCGACGCATCGTTGCCGGATTGCACGATCAGGCCCTGCAGCAGCGTGTCCACCGTCTCGCGGGTATTGACCGGAACGAACATGGCGGTCCAGCCCGAGGGCGCGCCGCCCCGGCGCCAAGCGTTCACGGAGACCTTGATCTCGTCGGTGAGCTTGATCTCCCCCTTTTTGATCGCTCCGAGCACGACGGCCACGGTCATCAGTTTGCTGAGGCCATCGGGTGGCGCCAACTCGTCGGCGTTGTGTTGGAACAGGGTGGCGCCCGTTTGCGCATCCAGGATGATCGCACGCTGGGCACGCGTAGACGGTACACCGCCCTGCTTGGCGATCTGTGCCACCGAACGCGACTGTGCCCAAGATGGAGCGACGTTGGCCATCGCCGCAATCAGCAGGACTGTGAGAGCGCGGAGCAAACGACTTGATCGATACGCGAGCCGGGCACCAGCTGGGATTGCCATGAGTCCATCCATGCTTTGAGGCCTCAACGCGTAGGCACCTAAAAAGCGAGAACGTAACGCCGAAGTCAACGACTCGAGCCGCTGTTCTGGCCCTCTTTGCAGGCCCCTGTCACATGCTGCTATCCTCGCGACGTGGCCGGTGCGTGCCGGTGCCCCTTCAACCACCCGAGAGTGCTCCCGTGCAGCATAAGCCCCGCCCGATGGCCGATGATCAGTCGGTTTCCGCGACGCTGTCCGTCGACCCGATCACCGTCGCGGTCGTCCAGCACCGGCTCCACGCCATCGTCGAGGAGATGGGCGAAGCGATGCTGCGCACTGCATATTCGCAGATTCTCAATTCAAGTCGCGATTTCTCGACGGGCGTCTGCGACGCATCAGGTCGCCTCGTGGCTCAAGCCGAGCACGTCCCGGTTCATGTCGGCGCCTTGCCTTATGCCGCACGCTCGGTAGCCGAGGCCTTCGCGGGAGATATCCACGAGGGTGACGTCTTCCTCCTGAATGACCCCTACTTCGGAGGCAACCATCTGCCGGACGTGACAGTTTTCGTGCCGGTCTTTGCGGCTGGCGCATTGGCCTTCTGGTCGATCAACCGGGCCCACATGTCGGACATCGGGGGATCGACGCACGGGGCCTACAATCCCGGTGCGACCGAAATTTTCCAGGAGGGCCTTCGCATTCCGCCGCTGCGGATTGTGGACAAGGGCGCCGCGCGCGAGGATCTGTTCCGCATGATCGCGACCAACGTGCGCCATTCCCGCGATTTCCGCGGCGATCTCGCCGCCATGATCGGTTCTGCCAAACTGTGCGAAAAACGCCTGCTGGCGCTCATTGACGAGTTGGGCCACGACCGGCTGATGGCAGCCGTCGAAGCGATGCTCGACGGCGCTGAGCGCCGTGCCCGTGCGATCGTTGCCGAGTGGAAGGACGGCACCTACTACGGTGAGGCCTGCCTCGACGACGATGGGCGGGGGAGAAACGACGTCGCCATCCGCGCCAAGGTGACGGTCAGCGGCAGCGACCTCGAGATCGATCTCACCGAGTCCGACGCCGAGGCCCAGAGCTTCGTCAACTCCTCTCACGCCAATATGCAGTCGGCCTGCGCGATGGCTTTCGCCTATCTGATCGACAGCGATATCCCCAAAAACGACGGCTCGTTCAGGCCGCTCAAGGTGATCGCCAGGCCCGGCACCATCGTTTGGGCCAACGACGGCCTGCCCGTCACCATGTGCACCAGCCACTGCTCGAACGAGATCGTCGAGGCGATCGTCGTCGCCCTCTCGTCGGCCTGTCCGGACCGCGCCATGGGCGGCTGGGGGCGGCGCTTTCGGATCGCCATCAAGGGCGAGGACCCGCGCACCGGCCGCAGCTTCATCTGGCACCTGTTCCAGGCGCGCCCGGGTGGCGGCGGCTCGATCGCAGGCGACGGCTATAATTCCGTCGGCGAGTGGCACTCGGCCGGTGGCATCAAGTTCGGTTCTATCGAGGTCGCCGAGGCGCGATTCCCGTTCCTGTTCCTGCACCACGAGTACCGCCCGGACTCGGCCGGCGACGGCAAGTTTCGCGGCGGCACGGGCGGCGACCTCGAGATGGTGGTCGAGACCGCCAAGCCGGCTGTCGGGAACACGGCCGGAGACGGCATCCGGCACGGTGCACGCGGCATGCTCGGCGGCGACGATGGCAAGCCCCACCACTACATTCTGAAGCGCGCCGCGACGGGAGACGAGATCGTGCTCGGCACAAAGATGGTCGGCGTCGTGATCGAGCCGGGTGATCGGCTGTTTGTCCATTCCGGCGGAGGCGGGGGCTGGGGAGATCCGGCGAAGCGATCGTCCGAGGCCCGCTCGAAGGATATCGAGAACGGATTCGTGACGTCGGACCCTCGCTCCCTGGCGAGCACGCGCAGATGATCTCCAGACATGCGGCCCGGCCGGCGAAGCTGCTTTTCTCGAGGACCAAGTACGCATGACCCCCACCACCTACCGCATCGGCATCGACGTCGGCGGCACATTTACCGATCTCGTCGCCGTCGATCAGTCCGGCACCTCGACTCTGGCGAAGAGCCCGTCGACACCGGCCGATCCGTCCATCGGCGTGCTCGAGGGACTGGGCGTCCTGGCCGCAGCACTCGGCCTCGATCTCGGCACGTTGCTCGCGCGCGCCGAGCGCATCGTGCATGGCACCACGGTTGCGACAAACGCGCTGCTGGAAAGGAAAGGCGCACGTGTCGGACTTCTCACGACCGAAGGCCATCGCGATGTGCTCGAAATGCGCGAGGGGCTGAAGCCCGAGGATCGCTACAACTTGCGCCTCGCCGCACCAGAGCCGCTGGTGCCGCGTCATCTGCGCCTGGGTGTCCGCGAGCGCATGCGCGCCGACGGCAGCGTATTGACGCCGCTCGACGAAGCTTCGGTGATCCGGGCGACCGATGCGCTGATCGCAGCCGGCATCACGTCTGTGGCCATTTGCTACCTGCACGCATGGAAGAATCCGGCGCACGAGGCGGCAACGGCACGCATCGTGCGAGAGCGGATGCCCGACGCCTACGTCACCGCATCATCCGACGTCTTCCCGCAGATCAAGGAGTACGAGCGCGTCTCGACCACCGTGGTCAATGCGTACGTGGGCCCTGTCGTCGCCGGCTATCTCGGCCGTCTCGAGGGGCGGCTAACCGAAGCGGGCTACATAGGCCCGCTCTTCATTATGCTCAGCCACGGCGGCGTGGCACCGGTCGAGGAGGCGATACGGCTGGCGGCCGCGACAGTGCTGTCCGGTCCCGCGGGCGGCGTCGCCGGCTCGATATATGCAGCCGCACTGCTTTCGACCCCGAACCTCATCCCGTTCGACATGGGCGGCACTTCGACCGACATCTCGCTGATCCGCAAAAGTGCACCCGGTATTGCCATCGATCGAGGCATCGCCGGCCAGCGCATTGCCCTGCCGAGCCTCGACATCGTCACGCTCGGGGCAGGCGGTGGCTCGATTGCCCGCGTCGACGGTGGCGGCGTTCTGCACGTCGGCCCCGAAAGCGCGGGCGCGGCACCCGGTCCCGCCTGCTATGGCCGCGGGGGCACCGAGCCGACGGTCACCGACGCCAATCTCTTGCTGGGTCTACTCGATCCCGCCGGGCTGCTCGGCGGCGAAATGCGTCTCGATCGCGGCGCCGCGGAGACGGCCATGACGCGTCTCGGCAAGGACTTGGGACTCGATCCGATTTCCGCGGCTGCGGGTGTGCAGCGTGTCATCAACGCCCGCATGGCGGAAGGGATACGCCTCGTCTCGGTGCGTCGAGGCATCGATCCGACGGCATTCGCTCTGCTGGCGTTCGGTGGTGCGGCCGGTCTCCATGCGACCGCTGTCGCGCGCCAACTCTCGATCCCGCGCGTGATCGTGCCTCGGGTGGCCTCGGTGCTGTCGGCCTGGGGCATGCTGGCGAGTGAGATCCGGTTCGAGACGACCAGGAGCCACATCGGCGACGCGGCCGCGATGTCGAGCGCTGGCCTGACCGCGATCTTCGGCGAGATGGAGGCTGACGCGCGAGCGCGATTGTCGGCCGTTTTCGACGGTCCGATCGGTGTCGCCCGAAGCGCCGACATGCGCTACGGCGAGCAGATTTTCGAGATCAACGTCCCGCTCGATCATATCGACTGGAACGCCTCGGATCTCGGCCTCCGCGTCGCTGATGCGTTCCATGCGCGCCACGAGGAACTCTACACTTATGCGCAGCGCACGAACGAGGTGGTGCTGGTCAATGCCCGGGTCGCGGCGATCGGCAAGCTACCGGCGCTGCCGAAGGAACCTGTGCTCGCTACGCGGGCACTTGCGGCCCCGGTACGCCGCCAGAGCATCTATCTCGAAGGGGTCTGGATCGAGGTCGACGTCCACGCCTTGGAGAGCCTCGCGCCCGAACAGGAGATCGTTGGCCCCGCGCTGGTCGAGGGTGCCACCACGTGTGTTCTGATCGAGCCGGGTGATAAGGCACGCGTCACGCCAAACGGCTGGCTCGATATCGCGCTGGCACTTTGAATGCCCTTCAAGGGGTCCAGGGCCCCCGGCCCTGGTCGGGATGTGTGAAGGGCTGAAAGCCCTTCACGTCTCGCGCGCCAGCGCGAGCTACTTGATCGGCGAGAACGATGCCGGCAGCAGGATCTTGGTCTCCTGCCGCTCCATCGGTGTCGATGTCTTCGGCGGCCAGATGCCCATCTCGATCGCCTTCTTGCGGGTCGCGACGCGCTCGTCGAGGCTCTTGTAGGCCCAGATGTGCACCCACTGGTTGAGATTGCCGATGTCGGACGCGAACACGCCGATCAGCGGCGAGAGCTTCAGGCGCTCGGGCAGTTGCGCCTCCCAGCTGGCCGCGATCTGCGGGATGGTGCCGGCCTTCATCGTGTAGGTGCGCATCTCGAAGTAGGGGCCGTGATTGGAAGGCTCCAGCTTTGGCGAGAACGGCATCGGCTCCAGGATATCGGAGCGCATCTCGGCGATGAACTCGGAGGTCTTCGGCGGCCAGATGCCGGCCTTGACAGCGGCGGCGCGCGTCTTCGTGCGCTCGTTGGTATCCTTGTAGGGCCATACATGGATGACTTGGTTCAGGGGGCCGATCTCGGACGTCCAAAAGGCCGCGAGCGGCGAGAACTCGAGCCGTTTCGGCAGTGCCTCGCCGAATCGCTTCAGGAACTCTGGCATCGTGCGCGGGTGCAGCGTGTAGGTGCGGAACTCGTAGATCATGGGCGTTTCCTCCGGCAGTAGGGTGGCGATGGTGGCTCAGTTTCGACGGATTGTCTCGGGTGGCGCGAACTGGGCAGGTGGCGTGGGCCCGATCCTGGCAAGTCGTTGCCCCCGGACGAAGCCCGAGTGCGATCCGAGATGACCTCAATCGTCGTCCCACTTCCTCTTTTTCTTGCTGAACTTCTTGTCACGGTACTTGTCGACCATGCCATTTGCGAAGACACGCAGATCGTCGAAGTCGACACGGGTCTGCCGAGCGCGATTCCGCCACCCGCTATCGCGCCAGCCGCGATCGGTACGTGGATCGTGTCCATAGTTGTCGTGTCCGTAGCTGCGCGAAGCATACTCCGGCTTTGAACGAATCCTCCGCAACAGAAGCGGTGCCGAAAGGATCAAAATGCTGACGATAGCCCAGATCGCGGCAATGCCGATCTGGATCACATTGCCAAGGCTGGCCATGATCCATTGCGCCCAAGGGCCAAGCGCTTCGGAGAGGATGCCCGACATGGCGCCGCCAGCGATGCCTGCCAGCCAATCTGATGCGCCGTACAGCAGCCACGACGCTAAGGTCCAAGCCAAAAACGCAGCTATGGCAACCGGCCACAGAAGCAAACCCATGATCATTCTCCAGTGTTAGTGTTCGGGAGTTGGCCGACTTCCGTTCTTCTGTCGCAGCGGGCGGCGCGGCACGCGACTGATCGCGTCAACCGATGCGCTCGGCATATCCGTCAATGGTGGTGCCACCAGCGACGACACTGTTGCGTTCGAGATGGCGTCGGAGCAGGGCGATGTTCTTCGCGTTCGCCCGGTACATCACGTCAAACGCATCGCCAACGATGGGCACCATGCCGACGATCGCATCGAGTGTTGTGTTTGCCGCCATGCGGGCAATCGTCCACCGCGAGGCGCCAAGGCGGCGCGCCTCCAGAATTACATAGCCCGATACGGCCTTTGTGACGAGATCGCCCACGACAGGCACGAGACCAATGAGCGCATCGAGTCCGACGCGAAAGTCTGTCCCGGGAATGCGTACAGCGCTATCGAGCACTCGACTGATGGCGTCGAGGCGCGCGAGTGTCGCATCCACATCGCGAGGATCTGTGCGCTCCATGCGGCGCGACGTGCGCGCGTTCGGGGCTCCAGATAATAAGATAGTGCGGGTATGGTCCATGTCTTCGGCGCCTCCGGTGGCATGCCGGCTGGTCATCAGCTGGCATCCGCATCGATCTCACGTCCGACATCGCAGCGGAAAAAGGCGCTGCCAGAGGGGCCCGAACAGGAGCGTATATTCTATTCCATTTTTGCGTTTTCAATAGACCCGCTGATCAACGGTGACGATTGGTTGCTCTTGAAGTGATATATGGCGCCGATCGCCAAATTTGAGATTCCATCGGAATCTCCTATGGCTCGACGAGCCGGTTCCGATCGGGCCCGCTTATCTCGGAACTTGCATCATCGATAACGAGGACATCGCAACTGGGGTGGCCGCGACCTTCCCGGCCTTGAAGATCATCAGCGTCGGCATCGCCCGGATACGGTACTGCTGCTGTGGCCAGACGCCTGCGCAGAGTCTCCTGAACTCGAACGGCACGGGTGAGCCTCGGGCTGCCGCATCACGGCTGGCGCACCGAGGCGGCAGCTGACGTTGGCGTGATTGGAATTGGTTTGGCCGCTGCGTCGAGCCGTCGCGGCGACGCGTGGCTTGACGTCGGGGATGTCCCGGACGCGAGTGCTTTGTAGAGGTGGATTTCTTCCTGGGAGATGGACGATGCGAGTCGAACCCGTTGCCATCGTCGGCGTTGGCGCCACCAGACCTGTGCGGCGGTCACCGAAGGGACTGCGGACCCTTGTCGTCGAGGCAATCGAGGCTGCGCTGGCCGACGCGGGGCTCGAGGCGAGCGAAGTCGACGGCGTCATCAGCGACGGACTTTGCATGCCGACGACCGTGCCGCGCGATTGGGTGGCGGCACAATTCGGATTCCAACGGTCTTATGACGGGGGCATGTCGTTCGGCGGGGCCGCTTCGGCATGTGCGCCGATCCATGCCGAACTCGCCATTGGCAGCGGGCTGGCCAAGACCATCGTCTACTATTTCGGAGTGGATTGGGGAACGCGCGCCTCGGGTCCCTACGGGTTCCATGATCTTTATGCTGGCAAGCTGGCGTTCGAGAAGCCTCATGGTTTCAGCGGCCAGCCGCAATACTTCGCGCTGTGGGCGCGGCGATACATGCACGAGTACGGTCTGACCGAGCGCGACCTCGCCACGATCGCCGTGACGCAACGGGAGAGCGCGCTTCGCAATCCACTCTCACAGGCAACGCGGCCGCTCAGCTACGACGACTACTTTGCCGCCCGCGTCGTGTCCGATCCGCTGCGCGTGCCCGATTGCTGCCTGATCACCGATGGCGCCTGCGCCTTCGTTATGACGAGCCTCGAGCGGGCGCGCGACCTCGCTAAGCCCCCCATTCGTGTGCTTGGCACAGGGTTCGGCAGCGAGCCGATCACAGGGGATGACGTCTTCACGCAGCCGGCGGGAATGATGCGCATTCCGGGCGCCAGATTGGCGGCGGATAAGGCCTTGAAAAAGGCAGATATCGAGTTGAACGACGTCGACTTTGCCGAGGTTTACGACTGTTTCACGATCTCTTGCCTCTTGCAGCTCGAGGACATCGGCTTCTGCAAGCGCGGCGAGGGGGCCGACTTCATCCGCGAGAAGGGTATCGGGATCGAGGGCGGACTGCCGGTCAACACACATGGAGGTTTGCTGTCGCACAGCTATCTACTCGGCGTCGAGCATGTGGTCGAGGCTGTGCGTCAGTTGCGCGGCGAGGCCGGTGCGGCCCAGGTCAACGATGCCGAGATCGGCCTCGTCGGCGGCCTCTCCAATCCCGACTACGGCGTCATGATTCTGGGGCGAGATCACCGATGAGCGATGTTGCGACGAATGATGTGCTGGCGGAATTTTCAGGTTTCTTCGAGAACGCAGAGCGAGGTTGCCTTGCTTTTCCCTGCTGTCGGAGCTGTGGCAAGTTCCACTGGTATCCGATGCCCCGATGTCCTCATTGTCGAAGCAAGGACGTGGCATGGCGAGCGGTATCGGGGCGTGGAACGCTTTTCAGCTTCACCCGTGTCATGCATGCATTCGATAAATCGCGCGCCGGCGCCTTGCCCTACGTCGTTGCGCTGGTCGAGTTCGCCGATGCGCCGGGCGTGAGGCTAGTCACCAATATCGTCGACAGCCAGCAGGAAGGTTTGCGGATCGGCCAGCCGGTCGAGCCCGTGTTCCGCCTGGCGGATGGCCGGCCGATCGTCGAGTTCCGGACAGTCTGATCGAAAGTGGAGTGGCCCTCGATGGTCGGGTTGATGGACGTGCCGACACTATGGCTGGCAGTGGCCGAGACGGCGCGCTCGCAAGGAGCGCTGCCTTGTCTCGCGGTTCCGCCGCGCGAAGTCCGCGACTATCACCCCGCCGGTTTACTTTGGAGCTATGCCGAGGTGGCCGAGCGCGTCCAGGCTCTCATCGAGAGCTACGCGGCGGCTGGCTATGGACACGGGCATCGCGTCTCGCTGGTGCTCGAGAACAGGCCAGAATTCATGCTGCATTTCCTCGCGCTCAATGCGCTGGGATGCTGGGTCGTTCCGCTCAATCCCGAGTTCCGGAATGACGACCTGACCTACGTTCTCGGCCACTCGGAGGTCGATTTGATCGTCTCGCTGTCGCAGCACATCCCGGCGATGACCGAGGCGGTGAGATCGCTGGGCAGGCGCGTCCCGATCGTCGAGCACGACGCCTTCGCGGCGTCCATCGAGCGCGCTACGCGACCGGGCCGGAGCGGGCTCCCCAGTCGCGGCTCCGAGAGCGTGTTGATGTATACGTCCGGAACCACCGGCATGCCGAAGGGCTGCATCATCGACAACGAGTACTTCTTCTTCGCGGCCGAGCGCTACTTGTCGTTCGGTGGCACAGCGACGGTGAGGCACGGCGAAGAAAGGCTCTACAACCCACTGCCGCTCTTCTACGCAAATGGGCTCGCGATCGCCAATCCGGCCATGATCCTCTCGCGCAATTGCATGATCTTTCCCGACCGCTTTCATCCGTCGAGCTGGTGGACTGATCTGGTCGCGTCAGGGGCAACGATGATCCACTACCTCGGCATCATTCCGCCGGTGCTCATGGCCCGGCCGGTGGAGCCGGAAGAG
The DNA here is from genome assembly GCA_022844225.1 of Hyphomicrobiaceae bacterium. Taxonomy (GTDB): domain Bacteria; phylum Pseudomonadota; class Alphaproteobacteria; order Rhizobiales; family Hyphomicrobiaceae. Next base: position 19,130 of record JALHMC010000046.1, read on the forward strand.
ACCCGCCACACCGTGCGTTTCGGGCTGGGGGCTGGCGTCGATCCGGCCCTACGGGTCGCCTTTGAGAAGCGCTTTGGCCTGACGCTGGTCGAGATCTACGGCATGTCCGAGATCGGCATCTGCTCCGCTGATGTGTCGACGGACCGCGATGGAAAAACCCGCTCGATCGGCCGCGGCATGCCAGGGCTCGAATATCAGCTGACCGATGATGACGGCGTGCCGCAGCCCCCAGGAACTCCTGGCGAACTGCGGGTGCGCAGGCGAGGCCCCGAGGCGAGGCAGGGCTTGTTGAAGGAGTACTTTCGCGACCCCGAGACGACGGCCCACGTCTGGAAAGATGGCTGGTTCCACACCGGGGATATCCTGGTCGAGACACCGGGCGGCCTCGTGTTCGTCGACCGCAAGAAGCACATGGTCAGACGCAGCGGGCAGAACATTTCGGCTGGCGAGGTGGAAGCGACGTTGCGTACGCACCCGGCCGTGCGCGAGGTCGCGATCATCCCGGTCGCCGACGAATTGCGGGACGAAGAGGTCTACGCCTGTGTCGTGATCAACGAGGGAATCGAGCCTGGTCCGGCGCTGGCTGATGCTCTCGCGCGCTTCTCTCTGGAGAAGCTCGCCTACTTCAAGATCCCTGGCTGGGTTGCATTCGTCGAAACGCTTCCGACGACTTATTCTCAAAAGCTGCGCAAGGGTGCGATCTTCGGCGAGGCCGATCCCCGCCAATATCCAACCGCCGTCGACGTCCGGGAGATCAAGCAGTCGCGGGGGCGAGCCAGGGCACCTGCTGCGCGGGAGTCAGGTTCCGAGTAATGGGAGGAGCCAGCCGCCCGTGCGTGTCGGCCGTGGCTTGCGAGGTCGGCAATCGCCGACTGTCGGAAAACGGACGCGCCCCGGGATTCGTCTCCCGAGGCGCGCGAAACCATCGTGGATAGGGATCGGCTCACACCGCCGACTTGATCCAGTCCTCGAGCTTCCTCTTCTGCACGAGCGCGCCGACCTGGGTGGCCGCGACCTTCCCGGCCTTGAAGATCATCAGCGTCGGCATCGCCTGGATACGGTACTGCTGCGTGATGGCCGGATTCTGGTCGACATCGAGTTTCACGATCTTGACCTTGCCTTCCATCTCCTTGGAGACGGCTTCCAGCGCCGGTGCCATGGCTTTGCAGGGCCCGCACCACTCGGCGAAGAAATCGACCACGACGGGCACGCTGGAATCCAGCACCTCGGCCTTGAAATTGGCGTCCGAAACCTCTGCGGTCATGGTCATCTCCTCGAAGTGGGCCAAGTCCCAGTGGGAGCGGCCCGTTACGGCGGTACGCCGATCAGTGGAGCCGAACGTAGGTAGCCCCGGCTCAGGCGTCAAGATTGGCTCGATCCAGCAGGAACAGCCGTTTTGCGGCCTCGTCAAGGCGCTCGGGTGGCAACTCCATGAGGTTCGGACCATCCGTCCACAGCAGCGCCGCGCGAATTGAGCGGCCCGGGAAGATGCGTGCGACGGCCAGGCGGTAGGCCGCGAGCTGCAGGACGTAGGCGTCGGCCACCTGCTCGGCCTGCACGGGGGGCGGCCGGTTTGTCTTGAAGTCCACGATCAGAACCTCGTGATCGGTCGCGACGAGACGATCGATCTGGCCGGTCAGCCGCACGGTCTGGCCTTTACCGTCGGGCGGCACCAGCTCGGCGGCAATCGGAACCTCGGCCCGGCTGTCGGGTCCGAACACGGCGGCAAAGTCGGGATGGGAAAGCACGGCCATCGTCTCGGCGACGATGCTGCTTCGCGTTCGGGTCGAGAGCCCCTCTGCACGAGCTGCAACGAACGCAGTAGCGGCCGTTTCCCGCTGTTCGGCAGCGAGGCCGGGCAAGTGCTGCAGCAGGGCGTGCGTCAGGGTTCCGCGCAGAAAGCGATGGGAGTCTGCGAGGTGAGTGGGCGACGGAGCAGGCGGCTCGTCAGCTGGCCGCGCCGCACGCCGCGGCTCGACCGGATCTCCTTCGCTGTCGGATTCGAGCGGGGCTAGCCGCGATGGCGCGAGTGGTACGGCAATTCCCGGTTCGCGCGGCGCCTTGGTACGCGCCCACTCCGGCGGAGCGACCGCCTCCACGATGGCCTGCGCCTTCGCCTTGTTCGGCTCAGGCTCGCGTGATTGTGGGACTTCCAGCCGTCGCACGGGACGGCCTGCGGCATCGGTGGCCTCGACGAGAGCACCGGCGAGGCCGGCTTCGATCGCGTCGTACCAACAACCCGCCGCGCGCTTCCGGCCCCCTTCGAACCCGCCGACGTAGAGCCGGTCCCGGGCCCGCGTGAGTGCGACGTAGAGCAGGCGGTTGTACTCCTCGGTTTCCCTCTGCCGGGTGGCCAGACGGGCTTCTGCCACCGCCGCTACGTCGGAGGTGCCTTTGACCGGCCAAAGGAAGGGCTGCGCCGTCATGCTCGATGGTCGACGCAGGCCGGGATAGGCGACGAGCCCGCCGGCACGCCCCCCATTCGCGCCCGCACAGGTGTCGGGGAGGAAGACCACGGGCGCCTCGAGGCCCTTCGAGCCGTGCACGGTCATGACGCGCACCTCGCCGCGGCCGTGCTCCATGTCGCGCTTGATCTCGCGCTCCGAGGCCCGCAGCCAATCCATGAAACCCTGCAGCGAGGGCGGCGCCTGCTCGTCGTAGGCAAGCGCGAGTGAGAGCAATTCGTCGAGCGGGTCGGACGCCTCGGGTCCTAGACGGCCGAGCAGCTTCGCGCGCATGCCGTCGTGCACCAGAACCTCGACCAGGAACTCGTAAGGGGGCACCACGTCGGCGCGCGAACGCCACCGCTTCAACTGCTCGGCCGCAGGCGCAAACCGCGAGTCCGACTTGGCGGCCGCCAGGAGCGCCGTCCAGAGCGACCCACGCCGCTTCGGCGCAAGCCGCATGAGATCGTCGTCATCGAGGCCGAATAGAGGGCTCTTGAGGACCGAAGCAAGGGCCAGATCGTCCTCGGGCAGCAGCAACACGTCGGCGAGCGCCATCAGGTCGAGAACGGCGAGTTGCTCGGTCAGTCTCAAGCGGTCGGCGCCAGCCACGGGGATGCCCCGCTTCTTCAACGTTGACACCATGAGATCGGCGAACGGACGCCGGCGACGCACCAGGATCAGAATATCGCCATAGCCGATCGGACGTCCCTCGGAAGCGAGCATCTCGCCGCCGTCGATCCAACCCGCGATCGTCTCGGCGATCCGCTCCGCGAGCCGTATCGCGGGCGCGGATTGCGCCACCTCCTCCAATGGCTCCCAAGCGGGCGCCGGCTGCACGTCGTCCGGCTTCTCAGTGTCCCAGAGTTCGACGAGCCCTGCCATGCCGAAGCGGTGCGCGGTGTGCTGCGGCACATCCCCCGATGACGTGAGGCCGGCCGCCCGACTGGCATCTGCGAACACTCGGTCTACCGCTTCGAGCACCGGGGCGACGGTACGGAACGAGAGCGTCAGTGGCACGCGCTCTAATCGGAGGTTCGCAGCGCGGGCCATCGTCTCGAACAGCTGACCCTTCTCCGCGAACATCTTCGGCGCGGCGCCCTGGAAGCCGTAGATCGACTGCTTCTCGTCGCCGACGGCGAAGACGGTGCGCGGCACGCCGGTCTCGAGCTCACGCGCGCCGACGCCCGACAGGAACTCCCCGACCAGCGCCTCGATGACCCGCCACTGTGTGGGGCTCGTGTCCTGGGCCTCGTCGACCAGGATATGGTCAAGGCCGCCGTCGAGCTTGTAGAGGACCCACTGCGCATCGTGGGTGTCACCGAGCAGGGACCCGGTGGCGCGGATCAGGTCGTCGAAATCGAGAGCCGCGCGTTGCGTCTTGAGTCCGTGATAGCGTTGCAGGGCGGCGTCGGCGAGCCGCATCACCGCAACCGTTGCGTCGGCGACGAGGAGGCAGCCGAGCTTATGCTTGAGCTCGATGAACCGGCTCTGCGCCGCCTCCAGGCTCGCGGCGAGATCGGGATTGGCGGTTTTCAGCTTCGCGGTCAGGAGGCGGGTGCGCGGCTCGCCCTTGCCGGTCAGGAAAAACGTCGCCAGCGCTGCAATTCGCGCCTCTTTGGACGGTGCTCGTATCGCATCGGCGATCGTCTCGGCATTATCCTGATCCGTCTTCATCCCTCCTCTCAGGACATCGCGAGCCCGTGCGAGCTGCGCCGAAGTGAGGACGTCGGCGCACTGCGCAAGCACCGCATCGGTCGTATCCGCGCCTCTGATGCCGAGCGCGTCGCGGAGCAGGACCGCGATCGCGTCGTAGCCTCGCAGTCGGCCGTGCTCGAAGCGTGAGGCCTGTTCCAACCAGTCGGATTTGGCCATGGCATCGGCCAGGATCCGGTCGAAGCCGTCGTCGGCGGCAAACCTTACGGCCGTCGTGAGGGCTTGGCCGAGTTGGCCTGCAGGGTCGCCGATCGCGATCTCGAGAACGCGGGTCGTCGTCTCGTGGATGAGCGAGGCTTTGGTTGCGTCGTCGAGAATGCTGAAGCCGGGAGGCACGGAGGCCTCGAGCGGAAAGCGCTGCAGCAAGCGTTCGCAGAAAGCATGGATCGTCTGAACCTTGAGACCGCCCGGGGTCTCGATCGCCCGCGTAAAGAGATCGCGCGCCCGGCCCGTCTCGTCGGGCGTGGGTAGGCGCTGCAAAAGGCCCGAAAGTTGATCGCGAAGGTGATCATCGTCGGCCGTCACCCATCGCGACAACCGCTCGAAGACCCGCGATGACATCTCTGCGGCGGCGGCCTTGGTGTAGGTGAGGCAGAGCAGGCGCTCGGGGGGCGTGCCGGCGACCAGCAGACGCAGCACGCGCGTAGTCAGCACGTGCGTTTTTCCGGTCCCCGCATTGGCTGACACCCAGGCCGAGACGCCGGGATCAGCCGCGAGCGCTTGCCGTTGGCTGGTGAGGTGAACCTCATGGGCGAGGTGTGGCGGCAGCGCTGGTTTCGTCATGCGCCGTCTCCGTCGCCCGTGTCGCTGGTCCATTCGCCGATACGAGCGAGATGCGCGTAGTCGTCGTAGGTGTAGTCGAAGCGCCGCCGCCGCAGCGCTCGGTAGGGCGTCGCTTCATCATCGAAGCGCGCGACGAGCTTCTGCAACTCGGCGAAGCACTCGGCGCCGATCTCGCTGACCGTCTTGTCCTTCGACGTGATGCTGCATGCTTCGCCCGGCGGCTCACCGCCGGTGGCCCGGATGTAGCGCAAGGCCGTCACGACCGCAGCGTCGACCTGCGGAAACACGCCGGCTTCGGCCATAGCGGCCTCGAGCGGGAGCTGCGGGGCCGAACCGGCGACGACGTCCGCCGGCTTCGGCAACGTCCCCGTTTTGTAGTCGGTGATCACGAGACCCGCGGGCTCGATGTCGATTCGGTCGGCACGGGCTGTCACCTCGAACCGCCCGCCGGGAGCATCGAAGGCGAGCCGGCCGTCGATCTCGACCAGGCGTCGCGAGCCGGCAACGCGGCGCGACGGCTCTGTTTCGGCGAACCAATGCGCGAAACGCAGAAGACGAGGGCGCCAGAACGCCTGGACGCGAGGCTCGCGGCCGAGTTCGCCGATCACCTCATCGGCAATCGCCATGAAATGGTCCACGACGTCGTCGGGCATCTCCACGGGATGTTGCCGCGTGAAACGGGCGAGCGCCTCATGCACGATCTGCCCGCGCTCCGAAGGGCCCGGCTCCTGCCCAAGGGAGGGGAGTGCCTCGAGCAGGAGAATTCGGCGCGCGAAGATGGCGTAAGGGTTGGCGAGCCAGGTCTCGACATCCGAGACGGACGCGCGACGGGGTCGCAAAGTCAGCGGTGGCCGTGGCGCAGGTGGATCGATTGGCTTCGTCGGCAGCGGCAAATCGCGGCCGCGTCCCCAGGCGACCCACGGCACCGACGGCGCCAGGACGCCTTCGAGCCCGAGGCCACCGAGCAGTGCGTTGAGGCGCAGCAGCCAGCGAGACGGCACCATCGGCACGCCGCCGACCTTGTTCGCCCGCGTCAGATAAACTTTCTCCGCACCGAGCAGCGTCGCGACGTCGTGCGCCGCGCGGCCGGTCTCCTCTTCGGGGCTCGGCAGGCCGAGCTTGCCGCGCATCTGCCGATTGAGCCAGGGCCCGGGATCGGAAGCCTTCGGCCAGACGCCCTCGTTGAGCGAGCCGAGCACCACGACGTCCGGCTGGTGGAGCCGCGCCTCGTACGGCCCCCAGATCGACAGGCGTGGATGGCGTGGCACGCGCGTGCGGATGCTTTCGCCACCGACCAGCGCGCGAAAGAAGTCGGGATAGTCGGCAATGCGAAGTGACGGCTGCGTCATCTCCTCGTTCAACAGCTTGGCGAGCAGCAACGAGGCCGCTGCGCCTTCGTCGCGATCCCAGAGTGGCGAGCCGGCGCCGGCGCCACCAGACTCCCGATCGCCGACCTCTGCCTCGATCGGCTGCGCAATCGCCTCCGCAACGCCGACATGAACCCGCACGATCTCGGCCAGCGGACGCGCCGCGCCAGCCTCGTCTAAAGCGACGAGGGGCATCATCGCCACCCGCAGACGTTGCACGAGGTCGCGCAGGGCGTCCCAGTCGCTCTCCTTCATGCGCGATACGGCACGATGCCGCCGCCTCCCGCTCTGGGCATCGAGGCGCGCGCGCTCGACGGCATCATCGAGGCTCTGCAACCCGCGTCCGAGGTAGGTGGTCCTGAGCGCGGCAACCTCGAGGTTGCGCGCCGCACGACGGACATCACCAGAAGTGAGCCCGAGCCGGGTCAGGGGATGCTTCAGCAATGCCATGAGTTCGGCCGGAGCAAAGTTCGAATGCAATGCACCCGCCACGAGATCCAGAAAGGCTCCCGGCACCGTTTTGGCGAAAGGTCGGCCGGCTGAATCGTCGACCCGGATGCCCCAGGCCTCGAGCCGTGCCGCCACCCGTCGTGCCAGCAGTCGATCGGGCGAGACGAGCGCAGCCGTGCGTCCCGGTGTCTCGAGCGCCTCGCGCAGAATCAGCGCCACCACCTCGGCTTCGTCATCGGCCGTCGGGGCTTCGACGAGGTCGACATCGGCAAGCGCCACCCGCAACGCTGCCGGATCCACGGTATCCTTCAAACGGCGCCAGCCGGCCATCGATCCTGTCGGCCGCATGGCCTCGCTGACCAGCACGTTGCGCTGGACCCGATCGGTCGAGAGACGGGGACCGGGTAGCTCGCTCACCTCAGCACGCGTCAGCCCGAGCTGCGCGACGAGACGGGCCAATCCGTGCTGGGGATGCTCGGGGTGCTCCTTGGCGAGCCGGCCGTAGCTCTCGTCATCGAGGTCGGTGTCGAGCCCGGGAAGCACGATCGCGCCGTTCGGGAGGCCGGCCACAGCGCGCATCAGTTGGGCCGTCGCTGGCACGGAACCCGTTACACCCGCGACGATGACGGGAAAATCCGGCGGGTTGGCAGCAAGGCGCTGGGCCTCGGCGAGAATGAGCCTGTTCCGACGGTCGGCAGGCGAGATGAGACCATTGCTGGCCAGATGCTGCGGCCAGAACTCGGTTACGATGCGCAGAAATTCAAGCGTCTGTTGCCAGTGCGCCGAGTAGTCCTCCGGCACGAGTGTGGTGAGCTGGTCGAGCGCCACGTTCTCGGTCTCGACGGCATCGATCAGCCGGGCGAGTTCCATCGCGAGACGCGCCGCTTGTGCTGGCGTCGTTGCGCCCGTTCCCGTCACCGGCGCCATTGCAGCAGCGTCCGGATCGCTGCCAGTTGCAGACGAGCGCATCGCGCGCGACCAGGCCAGCACCAGCTCTGTCAACAGCAGCGATCGCTCCAGCGGTCCGATGGCCGGCGGCACGGTCAGCTCGGCGCCTCCGAGCGCCGGCCCGCCCATCGCGCTCTCGATCAGACCCAAGTCCTCCTGGCCCTCTGCGATCGGACGGATGGCCGGCAGCAGCATCGCGCCACCTCCCGCAGCGGCGAGGAATGCCTCTTGCAAGGTGCGCGCAGCTCGACGCGTCGGCATCAGGATGGTCCAGGCCGGGAGATCGATGAGGCGCGGCGCTCCGCCACCCGGCCGCGGCAGGTCCCCTGCGAGAACCGCTTCGGCAAGGGCCGTAAGGAACGGTCGCCCTGGCGGCACCGTAAAGACATTGGCTCGGACGCCAGTCTCGTGACGGGTCATGGCGTCGTCTCCCCCGTATGCCGCTCGATCAGCTCCTCGGCCGCGGCCAGCGCCGCCGGGTCGCCGACATGCATCCATGTGCCCATGAGCCGGATGCCGAAAAGGCGCCCCTCGACCATCGCGCGATCCCACACCCGGTTGAGCGAGAAGGGGCCGCTCGGCACGTCGCGTATCAGCCGCGGCGTTGCAACTGAGACACCAGCAAACACCAGGTCCGCCGTCTCCCCTTTGGCGACGCGCCTGAGCCTGCCATCGGCCTCGAGATGAAAATCGCCCCGCCCATCGTAGCCGAGGCTGGTCGCCCGATCCGCCAGCAATAGCAGGGCGTCCATGCTCCTCTCGTCCATCGCATCGGCGAGGCGCTGCAGGTTCGGCACGGCGTCCTCGATCCAGATGCTGTCCGAGTTGTGGATCAAAAAGGGCGCGGAACCGAGCAAAGGCATCGCCTTCGCGACACCGCCGCCCGTATCGAGCAGCAGGTCGCGCTCGTCAGAGATCGCAATGCGCGGGCGATGCCTGTCTCGGAGGTGCAACTCGATGGCGCCGGCAAGGTAATGCACGTTGACGACCACCTCGCCGATACCCGCCGCGGCGATGCGGTCGAGGACATGGTCGAGGAGTGGCCGTCCCGCGACCGCCACCAGTGGCTTCGGCAAGTGCTCGGTAAGTGGCCGCATGCGCGTGCCGAGGCCTGCCGCCAGCACGAACGCCTTGTCGAGGCGAATGCTCATGTGTGACACGTCCCCCTGTCGTGCAGCCGCGAAAGGCCGTGTCCCTTTGGCCTTCAGATGCGAATTGGCGTTCGGCGAAGCGGGTCGGGAAAATGATGCTCATACCACGCCTTGAGAGGCGCCAGGTCGGGGTGGGCGAGATTGCGCGCCAGATAATCCCAGGTGCGGCTCATGTGCCTCAGGTAGCCGGGCTTGCCATCGCGCCGCAGCAGCCGCACCCAAAGTCCGATCAGCCGCGTATTGCGCTGCGCACCGAATGCCGCGTACGTCGCGAGAAACCGCTCACGATCGAAATCGTATTCGAGGCGCGAGACCTCGCTCAGATAGCGCTCGCGCTCCACCGTCTCGAGGTCCGCCGGCACGTCGATGCGCGCATCCTGCAGCAGTGAGACGAGATCCAGCGCCCAGGGCTCGGCCAGCGCGTCCTGGAAATCGATAACGCCCACCTGTGCACCCGGTGGTCGCGCAGGTAGCCAGAACAGGTTCGGCGAGTGGAAGTCACGCAGGAACAGTCCAGGCGGCTCGGCGAGCAGGCGGTCGAGCACTGGCGCCCACAGGTCACGCAGCTCGGTTCGGATCGCGTCGGGTGCCGGCGCACCCTTCACCTCGGGCCAGTACCAGTCGAGGATGAGGTCGATCTCGATGCCGAGCGCGGCGCGGTCGAACCGGGGTAGGCGATAGGTGGAGCCATCGGGCAAAGGCAGGGCGCGTGGCAGAGGTGATCGCCGCAGCTTGATCAACAGGTCGACGGCTGCACCCCAGAGCCGACCCTGAGGTACGCCGACCTCCAGTGCCCGGCCGAAGCTCAGGTCGCCCAGATCTTCCAGCAGCAGAAGTCCATGCTCCAGATCAGAGGCATGAATTGCGGGCGCCGAGACGCCTGCGGCGGCGAGGGCCATGCCGACAGCCACGAAAGGCCGCACGTCCTCGGCGAGATGCGCGATCCGGCTGTAGGGCAATCCGTTCAGCACCGGTGGCCCATCGGGCATGCGCGGCGCATCCATCAGCACGAAAGTCGCGCCGCTCGCGTGCACGCGAGCATAGGCGCGCGCCGAGGCATCGCCCTGAAGATACGCGATCCGCCCGGGCTTGCCGCCCTGCGGAAGGGCATGCGCCAGAAAGCCGTGAATGAGCCGGATCCGCTCGATACGCGGGCCCCAGCTCCCCAGCCCTGTGAAGGTCAGGTTTCGCAGGCTCGGCGTCGTGCCCGCATCGATGGCGATCTCGAGCCGGTCGTCCGGCATGTCGTCCTCGGCGCGATCCGGCCACTCGACGATTGCGGCCCCACCGGCAAGTGCCTCCTCGAAGCCGACCTCGATAAGCTCGCCAGGATCGCCGATGCGATAGAGATCGAAGTGCCCCACATCGAAGCGGGGCGTCGAATAGGGCTGCACGATCGGGAACGTCGGGCTTGGCACCTCGGCGTCGGCGTCTGCCAGCAAGGCCCGAATGAGTGCGCGGGCGAGCGTCGTTTTGCCGGCGCCGAGATCGCCGCGCAGCAGCACCGCGTCTCCCGCCTTCAATTTGAGGGCGATCAACTCCGCGAGGCGCTCGACGTCGGCCGTATCGAGCCCGGCCAGATGCCAGGCGGAAGTCATGCCGTCGCCTTCCGGGCATCAGTCTGAGCAGAGGTGGCGGTCGGCGGCTCAGGCAGCAGCACCGTGACGGTGGTGCCGACCCCGGGCTCGGACTCGAGCTGCAGGCGCCCACCGTGCAATTCCACGAGACTTTTTGCGACGGGCAGCCCTAGACCGGCGCCGCGGTGCTTCGAACCCTGGCTTCGTGACACGAACCTCTCGAGCACAGCGCGTTGCTGGCTCTTCGGGATGCCGACGCCTTCGTCACGGACTTTGAACGCGATCATACCTTGCTGACGCTCCGACGAGACTTTCACCGTGCCACCCGGCGGCGAGAAGCCGATGGCGTTCGATAGGATATTATAGAAGATCTGTTTGACGCGCCCCTCGTCTCCAAGAATGACCTCGACATCGGGCGCGATCATGACCTCGAGCTTGATGCGTGCCCGCGACGCCCGGTCGCGAACGGCGAGCACGGCTCCTTCGATGATCGGTCGGGCCTCGACCGGCGCAACCTTGAGCTCGAGCGCCCCCGCGTCGATGTTGGCGAGGTCGAGAATGTCATCGATGATGGACAGCAGTTGACGCGATGAAGCGCTCACGTCGGTCAGGTACTCACGCTGCTTATCGTTGAGAGGCCCCGTGCGCGGGCTTTCCAATAGCTCCGAAAAACCGATGATGTTGGTCAGTGGTGTCCTGAGTTCGTAAGAGACGTGGCTGATGAACTGGCTCTTCAGGCGATCGGCGGCCACCAGCGCCTCGTTGCGTTCGAGTAGCGCGCGCTCGTAGCGCTTGGACACCGTCACGTCGGCGAACGAGACCAGGATGCCGCCGTCAGGCAACGGCAGTGCCGCATAGTCGATCACGCTCTGATCTGCGCGAGCGATCTGCCCCTCGGACGACTGGCGGACGTCGGAGATGCCGGTTGCGACGTTCGCAATCGTACTCCAAGCGTCCGAGTCTCCGACCAGCACCTGGCACTGTCGCGCGATCTCCTCGATGTGCGGACCTTGGCCCAGCATGCGCGGGGAGAGCTTCCAGATCCGCTCGAAGGCATGGTTTGACAGCTTCAGGCGGCCGTCGGTGCCGAAGACGGCGATCCCCTCTTTGAGATGGTCGAGGGTCTCCCTTTGCACATCGATCAGCGCATTGTAGCGGCTCTCCAGACCGATCCGCTCAGTGACGTCATCGAAGAACTGCGTCGCTCCGCCTCCGGCCCGGGGCTCGATCGTGACATGCAACGTACGCCCGTCGGGGAGGTACCAGCCTTCTTCTTGCGCCGTTTCACCCCGTGCGGCGGCCAGCACGCGGACCTTCCAGGTGCGATAATCGACCGCTTCCGACGCCGCGGTCTCGCCTGTGCCTTCAGGTCCCGGCTCGGGGCGGCTCACGACTTCGGGCAGCTTTCCGGCTTCGCGCAGCCGGTCCAGGATCTCCGCGCTGGTCGGTGCCGCCGCGAGCCATTCCGGATCGAGGCCCCACAACTGCTGGAAAGCCGAGTTGGCGAAGGTCAGACGCTGATCCGGTCCGAAGATGGCAACCGCGGTCGCAACCCGGTCCAGCGTCCGGTCGTAGGCGACGATCTGCCGGTCGAGCTCGCCGCGAGCACTTTCGGCGGCCGTAACGTCCATGGCGGCTGCGGCCAAGGCCTCGCCGAGCGGCAGGGCAACGACGTCGTGCGAGCGCCGTTCCCCTGCGATGTTGAGTGCGAGGCGCTTTTCGAAGGCTGTGCCGCCACTGACGGTGGCCTTGAGTTCCTCCCGCTGCCGGGCCTCCAGAAGCTCGATCTGCCGCTCACGCACTTCCGCCTCGTCGGTCGCCTCGACTGCGGTCACGTAGGCTTTATTGACCCATGCGATACGCCCGTCGGCGCCGCGCAGCCAGACCGGCATCGGCAGGGCATTGAGCAGGGCCCGCGAGAGTGAGATGTCGCGGGCCAGCTGACGATGCTGATCCATGATCCGCGCGAGATCGCGGCGTGATCCGGCAACGTCGCGCAGCCTCAGGATGGCACGCCCGCCTGCGACCCGCCCGTCAGCCTCGACGTGTCCCCCCGCCGACGTCCGCAGCAGCAGGTTGAACGGTCGACCCATGGCAAACAGCGTATCGAGACCGGACTTCAGGTCGTGAGCGCCCTGCGGCTCGAGCCATTGGCCAAATCGAAGGAGTTGCTGCGGGTCGTCCGGAAGCCCGGGCACAGTCGTCAGCGTGTTGACCGCGATCCGCACGCTCTGGCCGTGCTGCCAGTAGATGAGCACCTGCGGCTCGGCTTTGAGGATTGCCTCGGCTGATGCGAGGTTGCGGCGCAGCTCCGCCGTCTCATCCTCTCGGCGACTCCCCATGCGTCGCGCGGCGCGCGTGGATCGCCACAATAGCGCCAGGGCCACGGCCATGGCCCCACTGGTGACGGCAAGCGCCAGGACATGCGCAAGCCTCAGGCCGCCGACGCCCTGTGCGCTGCGGTCGGCGATAGCTGCCGTCAGAACGATGGCGCACGCGATGCTCGCGACGAGCAACAGCATCAATTCGGCGCGCGCGTTGACGCCCTGGTTCGGTGGCTTGGCTACGGACTGCATCGCGCTCCGGGAACGGGAAAGCCAGCTTGAGAGGCTCGGTACGCGTGACAGGTCCGACTGCAGACCGGCGAGTGTTAACGAATCATTAGCGATTATGCGTTTACGGCCGCCCCCTGCCTAGAGTCGCCGAAGCTCCGCACCACTTCTTCGTGACCGCTGTGGCAAGCAGGTTGGCGTTGTTGACGCAACAGGGCCTTTTCCGGCCCCGTGAACGGCGAAGGCCCCGCCACGCCGCACCCGATTGGGGTGAGCGAGGCGAGGCCCACGTCGGAAATGAGGGGCCGTGCGGACGAACAAACAGTAGGCCGATCGTCCGCGACCGTCTTCAGTAGCGGTAATGATCGGTCTTGAAGGGCCCTTCGGGCTTCACCCCGATGTACTCAGCCTGATCCGAGCGCAACTTGGTCAGCTTCGCTCCGACCTTAGCGAGATGGAGCATCGCCACCTTCTCGTCGAGGTGTTTGGGGAGCACATACACCTTTTTCTCGTATTTGCCCTGGTTGGTGAAGAGCTCGATCTGCGCCAGGGTCTGATTGGTGAATGACGCGCTCATCACGAACGAGGGGTGTCCCATGGCATTGCCCAGGTTCACGAGACGCCCCTGCGACAGCAGGATGATGCGGTTGCCGTTCGGGAACTCGATCTCGTCGACCTGGTCCTTGATGTTGTTCCACTTCATGTTCTTCAGGCCGGCAACCTGAATCTCATTGTCGAAGTGGCCGATGTTGCACACGATCGCGCGGTCTTTCATGTTGCGCATGTGGTCGACCGTGATGATGTCCTTGTTGCCGGTCGCCGTGACGTAGATGTCGGCGCGCGGCAGGGCATCTTCCATCGTCACGACCTCGTAGCCTTCCATCGCAGCTTGGAGGGCGCAGATCGGATCGATCTCACTGACCAACACTCGGCAGCCGGCTTGGCGCAGCGAAGCGGCCGAGCCCTTACCGACGTCGCCGTAGCCGGCCACCATCGCCACCTTGCCCGACATCATCACGTCGGTGCCGCGACGGATACCATCGACGAGGCTCTCTCGGCACCCGTACAGGTTGTCGAATTTGGACTTCGTCACGCTGTCGTTGACGTTGATGGCCGGGAACAGCAGTTTTCCAGCCTTCTGCATCTCGTAGAGGCGGTGCACGCCCGTCGTCGTCTCCTC
>JALHMC010000047.1 GCA_022844225.1 Hyphomicrobiaceae bacterium
GGCCCGAACGGCTGCGGCAAGTCGAACCTGCTCGAGGCGCTGCGCTGGGTGATGGGCGAGACCTCGTACAAGGCGATGCGTGCCTCGGCGATGGAGGACGTGATCTTCGCCGGCACCACATCGCGTCCGGCCCGCAACTGGGCAGAGGTCACGATGTTCGTCGACAACTCGGCGCGCAAGGCCCCGCCCGGCTTCAACGACAACGACGTGCTCGAATTGACGCGACGCATCGAGCGCGACATGGGCTCGGCGTACCGCATCAATGGGCGCGATGTGCGCGCACGTGACGTCAAGGTGCTGTTCGAGGACGCGGCGACCGGCGCGCGATCGCCTGCGCTGGTGCGACAAGGCCAGATCGGCGAGATCGTCAACGCCAAACCCGAGCAGCGCCGCCGCATTCTGGAAGACGCTGCGGGTGTTGCGGGATTGCATACGCGGCGCCACGAGGCCGAGCTGCGCCTCAAGGCGGCAGAAGACAATCTGGCGCGCATCGGCGATGTCCTCGGCGGGTTGTCGAGCCAGGTCGAAGCCTTGAAGCGACAGGCTCGGCAGGCCCGTCGCTATCGCGAGCTTTCCGTCGAGATCCGTCGCGCGGAGGCATTGGCGGCACATCTCGCATGGACCGCGGCACAGGCCGAGGTCGATGCGGGGGAAGCCGCATTGCGCGAGGCGCTGATCCGGCTTGCGGAGGCGACCGAGGTCGAAGCACGCGCACTCGCCGAGGAGGCCGCCACGGCCGACGGCCTGCCGTTTCTGCGGGAGGCCGAGGCGATGAAGGGCGCGGCCGTGGCGCGGCTACGGATCGAGCGCGACACGTTCGAGAAGGAAGCCGAGCGGCTGGCACGTCGGCGCGAGGAGCTGGAGGCGCGCATTGCGCAACTCGATCGGGACGCCGCGCGCGAAGACGGGCTCTCCGCTGAAGCGGCGGGAGTGATGGCGCGGCTAGACGACGAGACGGCCGAACTCGTCGAGCACGCGGATAGCGATGCCGAGCGCGAGATCGAGGCCGAGGAAGCCCTCGCCGCGGCCGAAGCCACGTTGCGCAGCGCCGAGGCGACGCTGTCCGAGGTCACTCGGCGGGCGTTCGAAGCGCGGGCCCGCCGCCAGAGCCTGGAACGCGCGCGCGATGAACGGCTCGGGGCGATCGAGAAGGCCAAGCGCGAGCTGGCCGCCATGGAGGCACAAAGGCTCGAGGCGCTGGCTCGCGCCCCCGATGCCAACCGACATGCATCGCTGACCGCGGCTGCATCTCGCCTCGCGTCAGAGGTGGAGACGACCGAGGCGCAGACCCTCGCAGCCGAAGAGCAGCTCGAAGAATTGGCAGCGGCAGCATCGGCCTCGCGCGAGACGAGCACGGCCGCGCGCATCGAGGCGAGCCGCATCGCGGCGGAGATTGCGACGCTCGAGAAGTTCCTTCTCCCGGTTGGCGAGCACAACCTGCCACCGATCATAGACCGGGTGACGGTCGCGCCGGGCCTCGAGATGGCGCTGGTTGCCGCGCTCGGCGACGACCTCGACGCCCCGGCCGAGGAAGCCGCTGCGTTGCATTGGCGGCTCGTGAGCGGCGACGCCGACGATCCGCCGCTGCCGGACGGCGTCGAGCCGCTGCTTTCTGGCATCGACGGTCCGCCCGAGATGACGCGCCGCCTCCGGCAGATCGGGCTCGTGTCGCGCGCTGACGGCCGCCGGTTGCAGGATCGGCTGAAACCCGGCCAACGGCTCGTCTCGCGCCAAGGCGACCTATGGCGATGGGACGGGTTCGTGGCCACGTCCGGGGCCCCGTCGGCGGCAGCTATTCGCCTCGCGGAGCGCAATCGCCTCGTCGAACTCGAGGCACGCAAGGCCGCACTGGAAGATGACGCGACGAAACGCGCGCAAGAGGCCGAACGGGCGGCACAACGGCTTGCGGCCGGCGAAGGAGAAGCGCGGCGGCTGCGACAGGCTTGGCGGACCCAACAAGCCGAACTGTCCCGGGAGCGCGATGCGCTCGCCACGATCGAACGACAGGCCCGCGAAGCAGAGCAGCGCCTCCACGCACTCGATGAGGCACGCACCCGCATCGAAGCCATGATCATCGAAGCCGAAGAGCAGGTGCTCGACGCCGAGACCGCGATCGAGATGCTCGATGCAGGCGAGGACCTCGACGACGTCGTAGCCACGGCCGAGGCTTCATCCATAAGCGCGCGCCAACAACACGCCGACCGGCGCGAGGCCGCGCAGGCCTTGTCACGCGAACGTCGCCAGCGCGCCGAGCGGACCGAGGCAATCCGGCGCGAACGCGAGCGTTGGCTCGCCCGTGTGGCCGACGCCGCCCGCCAGCTCGACGCCCTAGGAGCGCGTCGCACGGAAATCACCACGGAGCTCGAAGCTCTCGACGACCTACCGGCCGTGCTCGACGAGCGACGAGAGCGATTGGCCGAGGCGCTGGCATCGGCCGAGCGACAGCGCCAGGAAGCCGCCGACCACCACGCCGCGGCCGAGACGGCGTTGCGCCGCACCCAGCTGGCTCTCAGGGCCGCGCAGGGCGTCGTGACGGATGCGCGCGAAGCGCGTGCCCGCACGGATGCTCAGCTCGAAGCCGCGCGTGCCAGGAGAACCGACGAGGGCCGCCGCATACGCGAGGCGCTCGAGATCGCCCCCGAGGATTGCCTCGCACAGAGCGGCGAGCCACCCGGCGCCAAGCTGCCGCCTCACGCCGATGTCGAGCGCCAGCTCGGCCGACTCAGAACGGAGCGCGACCGTCTCGGCGGCGTCAATCTCAACGCCGAGGACGAGCTGTCCCGACTGTCCGAGGAACACGACAAGCTCGACGCCGAGCGCGCCGACGTGGAAGCCGCCGTGCTCAAGTTGCGCGGGGCCATCGGGCAGCTCAACCGCGAAGCGAAGAAGCGGCTCGGCGAGGCTTTCAGGACGGTCGATGGCCATTTCCGGCGCCTGTTCGGCACGCTGTTCGGGGGCGGCGAGGCGCGGCTGGAAATGATCGAGAGCGAGGAGGACCCGCTCGAGGGCGGCCTCGAGATCATTGCCAAGCCCCCCGGGAAGAAACCCGCAGTGCTCTCGCTGCTCTCGGGCGGCGAACAGACGCTGACGGCACTCTCCCTGATCTTCGCGGTGTTTTTGACCAACCCGTCGCCGATCTGCGTACTCGACGAGGTGGACGCGCCGCTCGACGACAGCAACGTCGACCGCTTCTGCACGCTGATGGAGAAGATGGCCTCCGAGACCGAGACGCGCTTTCTGGTCATCACCCATCACCCGATGACCATGGCCCGCATGGACCGCCTGTTCGGCGTCACCATGGCTGAGAAAGGCGTGTCGCAGCTCGTCTCCGTCGACCTCGCGACGGCTGAGCAGATCATCGACGACGACCCCGCCGCCGGCGATCGTGGCGCGGCCTGACAGGGCGCAAGAAGCCGGCGCATCCGAGTCGCACATTCACGATGTCAAAGAACGAGGGCGAGGATACGCGGGTTAGCAGGCCCGGGGATAACTCGACCGCCGATCGATACCCGACCGACGGTTTGAGCGCTGCCGGCGCAGACGCTCCCTTCGCGGCTCGGGCCGATCGCACTCGTAGCCTGAGCGTCACGGCGGTGACGTATGCACTCGCCTCTGATAACTTCGCGACATGGCTGCAAAAACCACTGCCCCGTTCGGCCTCTGGCCGTCTCCGCTCCGCCCTCGCGACTTGACGCGTGGCGCGCGCCGCTTCGGCCATATCCAAGGTGATGGCCCGTACGTCTACTGGACCGAGGGCCGACCCGAGGAGAAAGGTCGCCAGGTCGTCGTGCGCATGCGGCCGGGATTGGACAAGAAGCCCGTGGACGTGCTCCCGGCGCCATTCTCGGCGCGCTCCAAAGTGCACGAATACGGCGGCGCCGAGTTCATGGCCGTCGATGGCGCGCTCTACTTCGTCAATGCCGACGACCAGGACATCTGGCGGCTCGCGGCCCGAGGCAAGCCGGAGCGGATCACCGAGGCGCCGACGATGCGCTTCGCCGACATGATGCTCGACGCTGGCCGCAAACGTCTGATCGCCGTCGCCGAACGACATTCCGCGACCGACGCGCACGCTCAACCGGAGAACCTGATCGTAGCCGTCGACCTAGAGGGGGACGATCGCGGCCGGATCACGGATCTGGTCACTGGCCGTGACTTCTATGCGTTCCCCCGCCTCTCACCCGACGGCACTCGCCTCGCGTTCCTCGGCTGGGATCTGCCGGACATGCCGTGGGACCAGTCGGCACTCTATGTGGGAGCGGTGAAGGCCGACGGCAGTGTCGGCCGCGCCCAGCGCATCGCGGGCGGGAACGGAGTCGCGGCCATGCAGCCGGCGTGGCTGGATGACCGTGGCCTGCTTTTCCTTTCGGACGAGACCGGCTTCGGCAATCTCATGATCTGGGACGGCGAGAAGACCCGAGCGCTGACGCGACTGAAGGCCGAACTCGGCCAGCCCATGTGGAACCTCGGGCCGCGCACGTTCGTCGTGGCCGGACCCGATTGCGTCATTGCGTCCGGCGATGTCGAAGGTGCCCCCTCGCTCGTCGTCGTCACGGGCATAGCCGGGCGAAAGACGCGGGTCGAGATTCGTCCTCTTGCGGCGGCCTCGATCGGCAGTCTTGCCGCATTCGACGGCGGCATCGCCACGTCGATTGGACGGCCCAAGGCACCGGCAGCCTTCGTCGCGCTCCCGGAGAAGCGCAAGTCGCCCGCTATTCTGCGTACCGCCAGCGACTTTGTGCTGCCCCCCGCCGCCGTTTCGGTCGGGCGATTGATTTCGTTTCGCGGCGGAGACCGCAAGACGACGTTTGCGCAATTCTACCCGCCCTCCAGCGCCAGTCATCGGGCACCGCGCGGCGCGCTTCCTCCCGCCCTCGTCCTCGCCCATGGGGGCCCGACGTCTCAAGCAGGGCGCGGGCTCGGACTTCGCATCCAGTACTTCACCAGTCGCGGCTTTGCCGTCCTCGACGTCGATTATGCCGGCTCTACGGGCTATGGACGCGCCTACCGCGAGCGCCTCGATGGCCAATGGGGCATCGCCGACGTCGCGGATTGTGCAGCGGCTGCCAGATATCTGGCCTCCGAAGGCCTCGCCGATCCCGATCGCCTCGCAATCGCGGGCGGCAGCGCCGGCGGCTACACTGTGCTGATGGCATTCGCGACCACGAAGGCGTTCGCGGCCGGCTGCAGCCACTACGGCATCTCGGATCTTTCCTTGCTGATGGAGTCCACCCACAAGTTCGAGGCCGGTTACCTGCACCGCTTGCTCGGCACGACACCGAAGAACTGGAAAAAGACCTGCGTGGCCCGTTCTCCGCTCACGCTGATCGACGGCATGACCGCGCCCCTGATCCTGTTCCAGGGCCTCGACGACAAGGTCGTGCCGCCCGAACAGTCCCGCCTCATCCACGAACGGTTGCGCGACCGCGGCATCCTGACCGAACTCTACGAGTTCCCTGGTGAAGGTCACGGCTTCCGCCAGGCGGACACCATCGTCAAAGTCGCCGAGGCCGAACTCGCCTTCCTGCGCAAGGCGCTGCGTATCAAGTGACGTAGACGCGTGGCCGACCATCTCGGCGTCGCCAAACGGTTCAGCCGCGTCTTTTACCGGGTGGACTTGCGGGAGCGCTCTTCCGTACCGAAATGAGGGGCGTAGTGGTCGGCGGCACAAGACCGCCGGCTTGTCCTCTCACCGGGAGCCCCTGATGCACATCGAGATCAGCACGGACAGCAACATCAAAGGTGGCGATGTTGGACCGCACATCGAAAGGGTCGTCGACGCCGTGTTGGGTCACCTGTCGTCGCACATCACGCGCGTCGAGGTGCATCTCACCGACGAGAACGCCGGCAAGCGCGGCCCCGACGACAAGCGTTGCGTGATGGAGGCGCGCCTGCAGGGGCGCAAGCCTCAGGCTGTTACCCACAACGCCGAGACCGTCGAGCAGGCCATCAAAGGGGCTGCCGACAAGCTACGGCGCCTGCTCGATAGCAGCCTCGGCCGGCTGGACGACGCGAGATAACGGTCTCGGGCTCGCGCAGAACGTCACGCCGATGGGGTGAGGTCAGGATGTTCCTTGTCGAGCCTCAGCCGCTTGAACGCAGCTTGCCGGAGAATACCATCGGGCGACCAGCCGCGGTGCTCGATCTCAGCGACGAGCCGCGGCTCGACCCACTTGATGCCCTGCCGTTGTGCGCGCTCGAGGCGACGGGCCAGCGGCGGCGGTGAAGCGCGGAGAGGTTGCAGGGCCTTCCAGATCTCAGCCGCCTCCCTCGCTGAGAAGCCGGTGCCCACGCGTCCGGCGTAGCGCAACGTGCCCCCGTCCGGTTGACCGACGACCAGCGCCCCGACAATGTCGCGCGATCCCTTCATATCGAGATAGCCTAGGACCACGACATCTTCTGTCTGCGCGATCTTGATCTTGAGCCAGTCGGTCGATCGTCCACTCCGATAGGGTGCGTTGCATCGCTTTGAAACGATGCCTTCCACACCGAGCGCAGAGGCACGCTGAAAGATCGCGGCGCCTTCGCCGCAAATGTGGTCTCCGAAGCGCAACAAATCGCCCTCGCGACGCCGCGCCAGAAACATCTTGAGCATGCTCTTCCTCTCGATGAGGGCGCGGTCGCGGACATCGCAGCCATTGAGCCATAGAAGATCGAAGGCGATCATCGCGATGTGTCCCTGCTCGCCTTTCGACAGTTCCTCACGCAACCGGTGGTAATCGCTGACGCCGCTTGGCAGCAGGACGACCGCTTCGCCATCTACAACGAGTTCGCGCACCCGGAGGGCGGCCAACTCCCGGGCGAGGTGACCAAAATTGTGTGTCCAGTCATGACCGTTGCGCGAAAAGACCGTCACCCGGCCATCGACGACATGCGCCTGCACCCGATAGCCGTCATACTTGATCTCGTGCACCCACTCAGGCCCGGCTGGCGGATCGGCAATGCCCGTTGCCAGGCAGGGAGGCAAGAATTGACCCGTGCGCAGTACTGCCATGGCCTGTTCCTCGTCTCAGGTTCACTCGAGGAGCTTCTCGATCGCTGCGGCAAGCGGCCTTTCAGACGAGCGATAAGCGCGCCAGGGCTGCGTCTTCGCGAGCAGTTCCGGCACGGTGCCCAAGGTGAACCGCGAGGGCGTGAGACCGCGCCGCACTTGGCTCCACTCGAGTGGCATCGAGACCAGAGCTCCCGGTCTCGCACGCGGCGACAATGGCGCAACGGCCGTGGCGGTGAGGTCGTTCCGCAGATAGTCGATAAAGATCCTCCCGCGTCGCTGTCGCTTGGCCATGGTCGTCAAGAAGCGGCGTGGCGCGTCCTCTGCCATCCGTGCGGCAAGCGCATGCGTGAACAACTTGGCCTGCGGGAAGCCGACGCTCGGATCCGGGCGAAGCGGCACGACGACATGCAGTCCTTTGCCGCCTGTCGTCTTGCAGAACCCAACCAGCCCGAGTTTCTTCAATCGGTCGCGCAGCTCGCGAGCCGCCTCGACGACATCGTCGAACGTGACATCCGGTCCGGGATCGAGATCGAACACGAGCCGGTCGGGGACGAGCGGCTGTCCTGGAGCCGAGTTCCAGGGATGCAGTTCTATGGCCGAGATCTGAGCCAGATCCGCCAGCGCCTGAGCACTCTCGATCACCAAGTAAGGCGCATGCCGCTCGCCGACTTCGACCGTGCCGAGCCCCCGCGTCAGGGCTCCCATCGGGTGCCGCTGAAAAAACGTCTCCTCACCGATGCCTTGCGGCGCCCGCAAAAGAGAGCAAGGACGCCCTCCGACATGCTCGATCATCCACGGCGCGACGGCTGTGAGGTAACCGGCGAGGTCAGCCTTCGTGACCCCGTCGTCCGGCCACAGCACGCGCTCCGGATGCGTGAGCTTGGGCAGCTCGACTTTGGGGCCTGCCGACTTCCGACGTGAGGCGCCGTCGAGAGAAATGGGGGGTGGCCCGGCCGCGCGGGAATGCCAAACGGCAGCAGCTCCATGGGCAGCCCGTCGCGTGATGAAAGCAGACGGCCGTTTACCCTTGCCGGACGCGATCTGCGCCATGGTCCGCCCGGATGCGACGGAGACATCCTGCGAGAGCACATCGTCGCGTCCGGGTGTCGCCCATTCGTCCCGATGCTTGATCAAAAGCCAGTTGTCACGCGTCTCGCCGCGTTTGCGCCGGAGCCGAACGAGCACCCAGCCGCCGCGGATCTTCTCGCCGGCGAGGGACAGCTTCAACTCACCCCGAGCGAGGGCCCGCTCCACGGGCTCGTCCGTCTCGGGCGCCCAGAAGCCACGGTCCCAGATCATCACCGTACCGCCGCCATACTCGCCTTCGGGAATTGTTCCCTCGAAGTCGCCGTACTCGAGCGGGTGATCCTCGACCGCTACCGCGAGGCGTTTCTGTGCGGGATCGAGCGAGGGACCGCGTGTGACAGCCCACGACTTGAAGACGCCATCGGACTCGAGCCTGAGATCGTAATGCAAGCGGGTCGCATCGTGCTTGTGGATGACGAAACGCAGATGCTCCGACGACGCGATACGCCGGGCGTCTTGTCCGCTCGGCTCGCGCGTCGTCGTGAAGTCGCGCTTCTCGCGGTAGGATCGGAGGGCGTCCGCCATTGCTGGATCCTAGCTTTTGCGCCGCGCGCGAGGCGTACGGGCGGCAGCAGCACCACCTGCTCCCGCGGCACCTTTCTTGCTGCGTGTCCGCGCCGCCTTGTCTGGCTCATCCGGGCGCTCGTCCGGAGCCTTGCCGACACTGCGTTTCAGCGCTTCCATGAGATCGATGACGTTAGCGCCGCTCGGACGCCCTTCGGTCTCAGGGGCGACGATCTTGCGGCCCTTCATCTTCTGCTGGATCAGGTCTTTCATCGCCAGCTTGTAGCGATCCTGAAACGCGTCGGCTTTGAACGGTGCGGACTTCTGCTCGATCAGTTGAGTGGCGAGCGCGACCATTTCCTTCGGCGGGGCCCCCGCCGGCACCTCGGTGAAATAGTCGGCCGGATCACGCAACTCGTCGGCGTAGCGAAGCAACTCCATGACGAGGCCATCGCCGAGCGGCCCGATCGCAACCAACCACTCCCGACCGCCGATGGTGACTTGGGCGAGGCCGAGCTTTCCTGTCGACGCCAGCGCATCGCGGATCACGACAAAGCCCTCTCCGGCCAGCGGATCGGCGGGAGCAACAAAGTAGGGTCGCTCGAAGTAGCGGTAATCGACCTCTGCCGCAGCCACGAACTGGACGAGATCGATGGTCTTCTTGCTCTCGAGCTTGAGACTGTCGATCTCTTCGGCGTCGACGATCACATAGGTATCTGCGTCAACCTCGTAGCCCTTGACGATGTCGTCTGCGGCCACCTTGCCGACGCCCGGCACCACCTTCTCGTAGTTTATACGCCGGCCGCTGGGCTTGTGAATCTGGCGAAAACTGATGTCGCTCGAACTCTCGATCGCATTGTAGACCTCGACGCCGATGGTCACCAGCGACAGGCGCAAATAGCCCTTCCAGTAGGCACGATGCTTTTTCGGCATGACGCGGAACGTCTCGCTGGTGGCGCAACATGAGTTGGCGTCACAACGAAACGACCTGTCCCGCAGTTCCCTCCGACGACATCGGATTGGGCTACTTCATGATCGGAATGCGATCGCAACAGCCGTCACAGGACGAATTCTGCGGTCCGCTCGAATCCCGGAAGCACCGGTGCCTCGGCGTCGAACAAGGATCGTCGGTCGAAATTCATTGCGTACCGGCGCCATTCGCAGACCTTCCCGACACCGTTGACGTCGAGGATAGCAATGAGCCGACCGCCATCCTTGAGCTGATTGAGCAGCGACGCCGGCGCCTCCGAGAGCTTACCGTTGACCAGAATACCGTCGTATGGCCCAAGCGCACGGTAGCCATCGGCGAATGCCCCAACGAAGACTTCCGCGTTGGCCAGCTTCTGCGCCGCCAACGCCGCCTGCATCTCCTCGGCGAGAGCGGCGTCAGCCTCGAGAGCGACGACACGCTTGGCGATGTGCGCCAGAACCGCCGTCGAATAGCCCGTGCCAGGCCCCACATCGAGAATCGATGCGTTCGCGTCGGGCGCGAGATGCTGGATCATCTTCGCCAGCGTCCGCGGCGCCAGCAGAACACGCCGTCCGTTGGCGGACACCGGCAGATCACCATCCATGTAAGCGACGGACCGCTGGCCGACCGGTACAAACATCTCGCGCGGCACCTCCAGCATGGCCCGGATCAGTCGCCGATCCGTAACGTCGCTCGGTCGCACCTGGGAATCGACCATGTTCTTGCGCTGCACGGCGCTGTCCATTCTGCTTGCTCCCAATGTGCGCGGCCGGCATGGCCGAGAGCCACGATGCGACGCAGATAGGCACGCCGAGCGCGGAGTTGTTGCATTTCTAATTGCACAAACGCGGGCCGACCGAAACCCACGCCACCGGCCATCCGCCCGGTCGGTTCATGCGACGCCGCGCCGCAAGCCGCGCCTCTTATCTGCGGGAATTAAAGTCTGGCCCAATCTCCCGGCAAGCGCATTGCGTCGGGTCACGCGCGTGTGATACAGCCAACGCTGTCTCGTGACGACCTCACGAAACGGAAGGCCACGTGGCGGAGTGGTTACGCAGCGGATTGCAAATCCGTGGACATCGGTTCGAACCCGGTCGTGGCCTCCAATCAGCATCCCATATGCGAAAGAAAGCGTGCCACCGGGACGGTCGACGCTTGACCGATGCGTCCTCCGTGGCTCGCCGGCTCCGACTAGACCAGCAGCGCACCGACGGCGTCGATGTCGGGCGGCGTTCCGACGGCTTGTGCTTTCAGCCCTTTGTCGATCCGCCCCGCAAGGCCGGTCAGCACCTTGCCCGATCCGACCTCGAGCAGTGTTGTAACACCCGCCGATGCCATCGCCAGCACGCACTCACGCCAGCGCACGGTTCCCGTGACCTGCTCGACCAGACGCCGCCTGATCTCGTCCGGATCGCTGATGGGCGCGGCCAGGACGTTGGCGATGACGGGCACGATGGGTCGGCGCACAACGACCGTCGCCAGCGCTTCCGCCATGGCGTCCGCAGCCGGCTGCAGCAAACGGCAGTGGAACGGGGCCGACACCGGCAGGGGAATTGCGCGGCGCAGGCCATGCACCTTGCCGACCTCCGCGACGCGGTCGATAGCCGTCTTGTGACCCGACAGCACGACCTGAGTCGGCTCGTTGTCGTTGGCGATGTCGCAGACGTCACCTTGCG
The DNA here is from genome assembly GCA_022844225.1 of Hyphomicrobiaceae bacterium. Lineage (GTDB taxonomy): Bacteria > Pseudomonadota > Alphaproteobacteria > Rhizobiales > Hyphomicrobiaceae. Next base: position 11,231 of record JALHMC010000047.1, read on the forward strand.
CCGCGTCCGCAGCAATCTTGCGCGCGACTTCCAAGCCGACGCCGAGCAGCGCAGCCATGGCCCCCTGCCCGACCGGAACGGCCTTCTGCATCGATTGGCCGCGTAGCTTCAGCAGACGCGCCGCATCGCCGATCGTGAAGGCGCCGGCCGCCGCAAGGGCCGAGTACTCTCCGAGCGAATGGCCGGCAACGAAGCTGACATGCTTGGCGAGGTCGAGGCCTTTCTCGGCCTGCAGCACCCGAATCACGGCCATCGAGTGTGCCATCAGCGCTGGCTGGGCATTCTCAGTCAGCGTCAGCGTCTCTTGTGGCCCCTGCCACATGATCTCGGACAGCTTCTGTCCCAGAGCCTCGTCCACCTCCTGGAACACGGCTCTGGCCGCTGGAAAGGCTTCCGCGAGGTCTCGCCCCATGCCAACCGCCTGGCTGCCCTGCCCGGGAAACATCAACGCGAGGCTCATGCCCGTCGCTCCTCATGGTTCAAGTCAGTCGTTGGCGTGAAGCACGCAGCGCTTTGCCGTGTCAAGCGACCCGGGCCCGAACTGCGACATCCCCCTTGCCAGCCGGCGACACGTCCGGCATAAGCCAAGGCTTCACCCGCTCCGGCCGGAGGCTGAACGGGAGCATGGCTGTGGCGCTGTCTGGTGCCAGAGCCGAATGGGCACGATGCCCGGCTCCCCGTGTCTCCGCTCTTTGGGTCGCATTGGGCCTTCCCCGTGTTGCATGGGCGGCCCAATAGAGGCTTGGCGTCGGCGCGGACAACCGAGGAAGGAAGGCCAAGGCATGCCGCTTTACGAGCATGTGTTCCTTGCCCGTCAGGACGTCTCGCAGACACAAGTCGAGGCGCTGACCAAGGAATTCACCGACGTCATCGAAGAACTCCAGGGCAAGATCTCGAAGACCGAGTACTGGGGTCTGCGGTCGCTTACCTACAAGATCAAGAAGAACCGCAAGGCTCACTACACCTTGCTGAACATCGACGCTCCGCCGGCCGCCATCAACGAGATGGAACGGCGTATGGGCATCTCGACGGATGTGCTGCGGTTCATGACGATCCGCGTGGACGAGCACGAGACCGAGCCGTCGATCCAGATGCGCAAGAGCGACCGCGACGAGCGTGGCGACCGCGGCGGCTTCGGCCGTGACCGCGGCCCCGGCGGCGGCGGCGGTGGTTTCCGCGGCGATCGCGGCCCCCGTGGTGATCGTCCGCCCCGCGAGGGCGGTGGTGGCGGCTTCCGTGGCGGTGACCGCGGCGACCGTCCGCCCCGCGAAGGTGGCGGCGGTTTCCGCAGTGGCCCGCCCCGCGAGGGTGGCGGTGGTCCACCTCGCGAGGGTGGCGGCTTTGGTGATCGCGCCCCCCGTGGCCCCCAGACGGAGAGGACCTAAATGGCTGAGCCAGCAACAGGTGGTGGCGGCGCCGTTCGCCGTCCGTTCCATCGCCGCCGCAAGACGTGCCCGTTCTCCGGCGCCAATGCTCCGAAGATCGATTACAAGGACGTGCGCCTTCTCGGACGGTATGTGTCCGAGCGCGGCAAGATCGTCCCGAGCCGCATCACTGCAGTTTCCGCCAAGAAGCAGCGCGAGTTGGCGCGCGCCATCAAGCGCGCACGCTTCCTGGGCCTTCTGCCCTACGTGATCAAGTAAGCGAACGCGTCGTCACACGGGTTGGGGCGGACACATTGATCCGCCCCTAACCGCTCAGAGCGGGACAGCTTTCGACATGCCACAATACCTCTCCGTCGGAGTGGCCGCAGGCCTGGCCACCGCACTGTTGTTCGCCTCGGCGAGCGCAGGCGGCATGACGGGCCGTTTCCTCCTGTTCTTCCTGGCCCCCCTTCCGTCCTATCTGGCCGGTCTCGGGTGGGGCACCATGGCCGCGGCCATCGCCGCGTCGACGAGCGCGGCCGTCGCCAGTATCTTCGTCGGTGGACGGGCCGGCTTCGTCTTTTTCATCTCCCAAGGCCTCCCTCTTGTGGCGCTCTGCCATCTCGTCCTGCTGAATCGGCCTGCTCAGACGGCCTTGCCTGTGCCGATGGGCTCGACGCCGCCCGTCGAATGGTATCCGGTTGGCCGGGTTCTGGCGGCCGCGGCGCTGATGGCAGGCGCGCTGGCGCTCGTTTCGATCCTGCTGCTGGGCGCTGACCTCGATGGCCTGCGCGCCATGATGCGCCAGCTGGTCGACGACGTCCTGGTGAAGCAATTGCCGGGTCTCGGCGGCAGCGAAATCGGCGACAAGGAGAAAGACGCTCTGGCGGCGTTGCTGCTGCACGCGCTTCCGGCCGGCTCCGCCGTGATCTGGCTCGGTGGCTTTACGCTCAATCTCTGGCTCGGCGGCAAAGTCACTCAACTCTCCGGGCGGCTGTCGCGACCCTGGCCGGAGATACAGTTGATGCGGTTCCCGCCCGGCCTGGGCCTTGGCCTCGCAGGCTCGCTGGCCCTCTCCATGCTGCCCGGACTGCCGGGACTTCTGGCGACCGGGTTCGCCGGCGCCTTTCTCTTCGCTTACATGCTGATGGGCCTGGCGATCATTCACTTCATGACCCGAGGATTGCCGGCTCGTCCGTTCATCCTCTGGGGCCTCTACGTGGTCCTGATCGTCTTCAACACGACGGCCGCGCTGGTCGTCGCGCTCGTCGCCATTCTCGAGCCTCTGCTGTGGTACCGCCGTCCGAACCCGCCGGACCAGTCCCCGCCGATACCTCCTTCGCCGACTTGAACCGCCGGTCGCCGGCATCCTGCACCATCGAACACCAACACACAGCCACCAAGGAGATCACCCCATGCACGTCATCCTGCTCGAGCGCATCGGCCGCCTCGGCCAGATGGGCGACGTCGTCCGCGTTCGCGACGGCTATGCCCGCAACTTCCTGCTGCCGCAGGGCAAGGCCCTCCGCGCAACGGACGAGAACCGCAAGCAGTTCGAGACCCAGCGGATTCATCTCGAGGCCCGCAACCTCGAACTCAAGAAGGAAGCCGAGGTCGTCGCGACCAGCCTCGAGGGCAAGACGTTCGTCGCCATCCGCCAGGCCGGCGACACGGGCCAGCTCTACGGCTCGGTGTCGACGCGCGACATCGCCGAGGTGATTACCGAGGGTGGCTTCAGCATCGATCGTCGGCAGGTGCTGCTCGACCGTCCGATCAAGGCTCTCGGGCTTCACAAGCTCAGACTGCAACTCCATCCCGAAGTCACGGTGGGCGCCACGTTGAACATCGCTCGCTCTACGGATGAAGCCGATCGTCAGGCACGCGGTGAAGACGTCACCGTTATTCGCGACGAGGAACTCGACATCGAGACCTTCAGTGAGGACAACGCTTTCGAAGAGGCACCGGGACTTGGTGAGCAACCCGAGGATCCGGCCTCTGCCTAAGCCTGCACGTAGCCGAGTAATTGCGATTGAGCGGGCGCCGAGATCATCTTGGCGCCCGTTCTCGTGAAGCAAACGTCCCTCCCAATCGGACGGACGGTCGGAGCAGGGAGGGCCCAGATCCAGATTTCGTCCACGCCCACTTGAACTTTTCGCGAGTCTGCGCGTTAAATGGTGCGGCGGAAAGCCGCGTACTCTGAGGGGACGGGTACGTGCGCTGGGGGGTCACCAGCAGGGAACGTGACCATGTTCAAGCCCTTGCACCTTCTCCTCGATCGGATCGTCAGACGCGGCACATTGGTTATCGAAACCGCGGACGGGGCAATCGTTTCATTCGGTGATGGCCGCCCTCCCCGGGTCTCCATCAAACTCCTCGACTCGCGTCTTGAACGGCAAATCGCGCTCAATCCCAACCTCACGGTCGGCGAAGCCTACATGGACGGCCGGCTCGTCATGCGCGAAGGACGCATCTACGACCTGATCGCCCTCGTGCTCGAGAATGCGATGCACCGGCCGATGCCCCGTTGGGCGTTGACCGGCGACCATCTCCGCTACCTGACCCGTCGGATGGCTCAATTCAATCCGATCTCGCGGGCCCGTCGAAACGTGGCGCACCACTACGATATCGACGGCCACATCTATGATCTTTTCCTCGACGCCGAGCGCCAGTACTCATGCGCCTACTACCCCGACGACAGCTGCGATCTGGATGAAGCCCAGCGTGCCAAGATCCGTCATATCGCGGCAAAGCTCGTTATCGATGAGAGGCATCGCGTTCTCGATATCGGCTCGGGATGGGGCGGCCTCGCGCTGAATTTGGCCTCAATGACGGGATGCGAGGTGCACGGCATCACGCTCTCCACCGAGCAACTGGCCCACGCGCAACGCTGGGCCGAAAAGCGCGGCCTTGGCGAACGCGTCCGGTTCGATCTTGTCGATTACCGCCAGCTCGAAGGGCGCTTCGACCGGATCGTTTCCGTCGGCATGTTCGAGCATGTCGGCGTCAATCATTACCGTCGCTTCTTCGAACGGATCGGCGAGCTTCTCGACGAAGACGGCGTTGCCCTCATCCATTATATCGGCCGCGCCGATCAGCCCGCGGCGACCAACGCATTCATCGCCCGGCATATTTTCCCGGGTGGCTACATTCCGGCCCTGTCCGAGGTGCTGCCCGCCATCGAACGCAGCGGTTTGATCGTCACCGACATCGAGGTCCTTCGCCTGCACTATGCCAAGACCCTCCGGCACTGGCGCGAGCGCTTCATCGCCCACTGGGACGAAGCCAAATCCCTTCAGGGCGAGAAGTTCTGCCGGATGTGGGAGTTCTATCTGGCCGGCTCGGAGTGTGCGTTCCGCTACCAGAACCTCGTCGTGTTCCAGATCCAGCTCACGCGGCGGATCGATACCCTCCCCCTTGTTCGCGACTACATGCATGAGGGCGAGGCACGGACTCTCGCCTACGAAAGGTCCCACCAGATGACGCAAACCGCCCGCCTGGCCGGCGAGTGACGATCCGACCGCGCCAGTGTGGGTCGGATGCATCGGACAAGCGCAATCTCGCGACCATGTTGATAGCGGGGAACGACGGCCGGTAGAACGTCGTCTACGCCCTTGCGTCGTCCCGAATCGGCTAACCCTGCGGGCATGGCAAAGAGCACCGCGAACCCCAGATCCGCATTTCCGCCCGTCGACGCTCCCGAGACCGAGAGCTTCCGCGCAGCCCCCCACAACATCGACGCCGAGCAGGCCTTGCTCGGCGCGATCCTGGTCAACAACGAGACCCAGGATCGTGTCTCGACCTTTCTGCGCGCCGAGCACTTCTACGATCCGCTGCACGCCTCGATCTACGAGACCGCCGGCAAGCTGATCGCCGCCGGAAAGCAGGCCACGCCTGTCACGCTGCGCACGTTTTTCGAGACGGCCGAGCCCATCGACCAGAATCTGACCGTGCCGCAATACCTCGGCCGTTTGGCCGCCAATGCGACCACGATCATCAACGCCGTCGAGTACGCCCGCACGATCTACGACCTCGCCATCCGCCGGCAGCTGATCCTGATCGGCGAGGATCTGGTCAACGTCGCCTACGATTCGCCGATCGACAATCCGCCGGACGCCCAAATCCAGGAGGCCGAGACGCGCCTCTTCTCGCTCGCCGAGACGGGAAAGTACGGCCAGGGCTTCCTCTCTTTCGAGAAGGCCTTGACCAACGCCATCGAGATGGCGAACAACGCCTACCAGCGCCAGGGAGGACTATCCGGCATCTCGACCGGCCTCCGCGACCTCGATGCACGCATGGGCGGCCTGCAGTCGTCGGATCTGATCATCCTCGCGGGGCGCCCATCGATGGGGAAGACGTCGCTCGCCACGAACATCGCCTACAACATCGCCAAGGCCTACCGGACCGAGGAGCAGCCCGACGGCACCATCAAGACGATGGACGGCGGCGTCGTCGGCTTCTTCTCGCTGGAAATGTCGGCAGAGCAGCTCGCTACCCGAATTCTCGCCGAGCAGGCCGAGATCTCGTCGTCCAAGATCCGCCGCGGTGAGATCACCGAGGACGAGTTCAAGCGTCTCGTGCTCGCCTCCCAGGAGATGGCACGTTGTCCGCTCTACATCGACCAGACGGGCGGCATCACGATCGCGCAGCTCGCGGCTCGGGCCCGCAAATTGAAGCGCCAGAAAGGCCTCGACGTGCTGGTCATCGACTATCTCCAGCTCCTGTCCGGCTCGGCCGGCCGGGCGTCGCAGGGGCGCGTGCAGGAAATCACCGAGATCACCACTGGTTTGAAGGCACTGGCCAAGGAACTCGCTGTCCCGGTCATTGCGCTCTCGCAGCTCTCGCGTCAGGTCGAGACGCGGGAAGACAAGCGACCACAGCTGTCCGACCTCCGCGAATCAGGTTCGATCGAACAGGATGCCGACGTCGTCATGTTCGTGTTTCGCGAGGAGTACTACGTTGAGCGCGCCAAGCCGTCCGAAGGCACGGCCGAGTTCCAGACCTGGATGGAAAAGATGCAGCAGGTCACGGGCAAGGCCGAGGTCATCATCGGCAAACAGCGCCACGGCCCAGTGGGCGCCGTGACGCTGGCCTTCGAGGGCTCGTTCACCCGCTTCTCGGATCTGGCACACGACCAGTACCTGCCCGAGCGCCACGAGTAGCGGCGCACCCGGTGTTGGCCGGACGTTCGAGTCAGACGACGCGATGGCGCCTCATCTCGGCGCCCGTGATCACGGTCACGATCCCGTCGCGTCCGAGCACGTTGGGCGCTGGCAACTCCGTGGCCTCCTCGACCGGCGGCAGTCGCGCCGGCGTCTCGCCATACGGCTGCTCCAGCAAGTTCTGGCCGACCGCATCGCCTTCGACGAAGGCGACGCCATATTCGTTGCCATCGCGTCTGCGCACCTCGCAGAGGACGTCGATTCCCTTGGCCTCGACGGTCAGGCGGAATCGAGCCGGCGGCTCGAACGAACTGGCGAAGGCCAGCAGCGCACCGCTATCCGAGACGTTGCGAACCACACACGGTTCGGCGCCGCGGCCCGAAATCTTGGCAAACGCGTGAATTCGGCTTTCCCTGCGACCGAATGCACGACGATCGGATGGCATATTCGCGCGCTGCATGCGGTCCCCCCGGCAGTCTGCCGTTGAATGATTTGCGAGCATTCCCCAAAGCTGCAAAAAATTCATTAATCGTGTTGCATGGCGGCTGGAGGGTTCAGGCGCAGCGATCCGGGCTGCTATGATGGCTCAACAGCGGAGATCAAGCCTGTGATTCGCGAAGCGCACGCCATCCCACCGGACGCCCGAGCGGTGCTCACCATCGACCTGTCCGCCCTCAGGGCGAACTGGAGGGCGCTCAACTCAGCGTCCGGCTCGGCCGAATGCGCCGGCGTCATCAAGGCCGACGCTTATGGCCTCGGCATCGAGGAACTCGCCCGCGCACTCGCAGCCGAGGGATGTCGCACCTTTTTCGTGGCGACGCTTACGGAGGCACGGACCATTCGGGCGGCGAACCCCGGTGCGAACATCTTCGTCCTGGACGGTTTATTGCCCGGCGCGGCTCCCTTCTACACCGGCTTCGACCTATGCCCCTGCCTTTCCAGCCTCGACGAGGTTCGCGAGTGGGCGGCTTGGTGCGATGCGTCCGGGCGGCGCCTCCGGGCGGCGCTCCACTTGGATACGGGCATGCACAGGCTTGGCTTGTCACGAACCGAAGTAGAGCAGCTTGCGGGACCGGATCGTGGCCTGTTCGAGAAGTTCGATCTCGCCCTCGTCATGAGCCATCTCGCCTGCGCGGACGTGCCGTCGCATCCAATGAACCGCGCCCAACTCGAGCTGTTCCAGGCCATGCGGGCGAGGCTCCCGGCGGCCCCGGCCAGTCTCGCTAACTCCGGCGGCGTCTTTCTCGGTCCCGATTACCATTTCGATCTCGTACGACCGGGTATCGCACTCTATGGCGGTCGTGCGCTCGAAGGCCGGCCCAATCCGATGCGCTGGGTCGTGCGACTGCAGGCCCGCATCCTCCAGGTTCGCCACGTCGCCGCCGGCGAGTCGATCGGCTACGGCGCCACGTTCCAGGCCACACGCGACAGCCGCGTTGCCACACTCGCCTGCGGCTACGCCGACGGTTTCCTGCGGGCCCTCTCCAGCCCGACAGGCCATCCTGGCCCCGTTGGCCATATCGGCACGCACCCGGTGCCCGTCGTCGGCCGCGTCTCGATGGATCTGATCACGGTCGATGTCAGCGATGTGCCGCAACGGGAAGCCTGCCGCGGCGCTTGGGTCGAGGTGCTCGGCGCCCGCACCACCATCGACGACCTGACCGACCGTGCCGGCACCATCGGGTACGAGTTGCTGACGCGCCTCGGCCGGCGCGTGCATCGCGTCTATGCCGAAAGCAGCAGCTGATGGCCAAACCGGCACGAGCCTCGTTCGTCTGCCAGAACTGCGGCGGCGTCTCGCAGCGCTGGGTCGGCAAATGTCCGGCGTGCGGCGAGTGGAACACACTCGTCGAGGAGACGGCAGCCGCCCCCCCGCCCGGCTCTGGGATGACGCGCCAGTCCCGCGGACGGGTCGTCACATTGGAGACGCTCGCCGCTCGGGGCGAATCACCACCGCGCATGCCCACGGGCAACGCCGAAGTCGACCGCGTGACCGGCGGCGGAATCGTTCCCGGGTCCGCTCTCCTCATCGGCGGTGAGCCCGGCATCGGTAAATCGACACTGCTGCTCCAACTCTGCGCGTCGCTCGCCGCGAGTGGCCGGCGCACGCTCTACTTCTCAGGCGAAGAGGCTGCGGCCCAGGTGCGCCTGCGCGCCGAGCGACTTGGTCTCTCCGAAGCCCCCGTGCTCCTCGCCAGCGAGACCAACCTGTCGAATATCCTCGCCACGCTCGGCGAAGATCGCCGCGCCGATCTGGTCGTTATCGATTCGATCCAGACCCTATGGGCCGACGCGCTCGACGCCGCCCCAGGCACGGTGAGCCAGGTCCGCGCCGCGACGGGTTCGCTGATCCGCTACGCCAAGCAATCCGGCGCCGCGATGCTCCTCGTCGGCCATGTCACCAAGGATGGCCAGCTCGCCGGCCCCAAGGTCGTCGAGCACATGGTCGACACCGTCCTCTCCTTCGAGGGCGACCGGGGACACCCGTTCCGCATCTTGCGCGCCGTGAAGAACCGTTTCGGAGCCACCGATGAGATCGGCGTCTTCGAGATGGCGCAGCAGGGTCTCAGGGAAGTCTCGAACCCCTCCGAGCTGTTCCTCGGCGACCGCGACGCAAAGGCACCCGGCGCCGCCGTATTTGCCGGCGTCGAGGGCACCAGGCCGTTGCTCGTCGAGATCCAGGCGCTTGTCGCCCCATCGGCCCTCGGGACGCCCCGCCGAGCCGTCGTCGGCTGGGATACCAACCGCCTGTCGATGCTGCTCGCCGTGCTTGATGCCCGCTGCGGGGTCAGTCTCGCCCAGCACGACGTCTATCTGAATGTGGCGGGTGGGCTGAAGATCACCGAGCCTGCGGCCGACCTCGCCGCCGCCGCCGCCCTGCTGTCGTCACTATCCGGTGATCCTCTACCTTCAGACCACGTCTATTTCGGCGAGATCAGTCTCTCCGGCGCGGTCCGGGCCGCTGGCCACATGACGACGCGATTGAAGGAGGCACAGAAGCTCGGTTTCAAGCGTGCGGTGGTGCCGGCCGCGGGCGATCTGGAAGCTGGCGCAACACGCATTGGATTGAACCGGATTTCTCACCTCAAGGAGCTTGCCGAGTCGGTTGGTCCATGTCACTGAGACGATGCCGGCGCCTGGCCGATCCGCCGTTCATCCGGGTAATCACAGATCGACCGTCTGCCGGGTTTGTCAGGCCGAACGCCTGCGCGTCGCCTCGATCCGAACGAAGGAAAGACGCCCCATGCTCGGGCCACTGACCTACCTCGATGCGGCGCTGGTGGCGCTGGCCATCCTGTCCGGGCTTCTCGCCATGTATCGGGGTTTCACCCGAGAAGTCCTATCCATTCTGTCCTGGGTGGCCGCACTCGCGGCCCTGCTCTATTTCGTCCTCTACCACAAGCCCGCCGCCGAAGAACTCGGAAAGCAGTTCAACGTCCCTGTCCCCGTCGCACAGATCGTCATGGGCGCGATCATTTTCCTGATCGTTCTGATCATCGTGCACATCATCACCGCGCGCGTCTCCGACACGATCCAGGACAGCGGCGTCGGCATGATCGACCGGATCCTCGGCTTTGCGTTCGGCGCGGTTCGCGGTTTCGTGCTGATCGTCATTCCCTACATGTTCTACGAGGCCTTCTTTCCAGACCCGAATAACCAGTTCGATTGGGTCAGAAGCGCGCGGTCGTTGCCGTACATCAAGAGTGCCGGAAATACCTTCCGAAACATCCTCGTCAAGGTCGTTCCGACGTCGCTGACCGAGCCCAAGGTCGAGCAGCAAGGCAAGGCTCCCATTGACTCTTTGCGGGTGACGATTGCCGCAGGCCATGGCCAAGGTCGCGAAATCGTCATATACCCCCGGGCAGCGGGCCGGAGAGTTTGATCATCTTCGAAGGCACGTAGTCGGATCGGTTGCAGGCGGCGGAGCGGTCGATGGCGAATGTCACCAGTATGAACCCAGACGGCGCTCTCGATCTTTCAGGCCTCGCGGCGGGCACCAGCTCCGCGGGCAGCGAGGGTGTTGGCATCATCGCGCCCACGAGCGACCGTCCGCGCTACCCGGACGACCGCCTGCGCGAGGAATGCGGCGTGTTTGCCGTGTTCGGCCACGAAAATGCCGCCGCAATCACGGCGCTCGGTCTCCATGCGCTCCAGCATCGGGGACAGGAGGGATGCGGCATCGTCACCTACGACGGTAGCCGTTTCAATCAGGAGCGACGACTGGGGCGCGTCGGCGACAACTTCTCGAGCAAAGAGGTCATCGCCCGCCTGACAGGGCGCATGGCGCTCGGTCATAATCGCTATTCGACCACGGGTGACGTGGTCCTGCGCAACGTCCAGCCGCTGTTCGCCGATCTCGACCAGGGCGGCTTTGCCGTCGCCCACAACGGCAATTTGACCAACGCGCTCACTCTGCGCGAAGAGCTTGTCTCCTCCGGCGCCATCTGCCAGTCGACCTCCGACACCGAGGTCATTCTCCACCTCATATCCCGGTCGAAGAAGCGTCGTATCGTCGACCGCTTCATCGACGGATTGCTTCAAATCGAGGGCGCCTATGCGCTCGCCTGCTTGACCAACGACATGATGATCGGTGCGCGGGACCCGGTCGGCATTCGCCCGCTCGTCCTGGGCCGCCTGGGTCAAGCCTATGTCCTAGCCTCTGAGACATGCGCCCTGGATATCGTCGGCGCCCAGTTCGTCCGCGAGATCGACAACGGCGAGGTCGTCGTGATCACGGACGAGGGCATCGAGAGCCATCGTCCGTTCCCGAGACGCCCTGCACGCCCGTGCGTCTTCGAGTACGTTTATTTCGCGCGCCCTGACAGTGTCATCGGCGGTCAGAGCGTCTACGAGATGCGCAAGCAGATGGGCGCCGTTCTGGCCGAGGAATCATCGATCCCCGCCGACGTCGTCGTGCCCGTTCCGGATTCTGGTGTTCCCGCCGCCATCGGCTACGCGCAGGCCGCCGGTGTGCCGTTCGAACTCGGGATCGTTCGCAATCACTACGTCGGCCGCACCTTCATCGAGCCGGAGCAGGGTATCCGCGCCCTGGGTGTCAAACTGAAGCATTCCGCCAATCCGGGCGTGATCCGTGGCGCCCGCATCGTGCTGATCGACGACAGTATCGTGCGGGGCACGACTTCGAAGAAGATCGTCGCCATGCTCAAGGAAGCCGGCGCGCGCGAGGTGCATATGCGCATCTCGAGTCCACCGATTCGCCACCCCGATTTCTACGGCATCGACACGCCACGCACGACCGAGCTTCTCGCCGCGAACAATTCCATCGAGGAAATGCGCGTCTATCTCGAGGCCGATAGCCTCGCCTTCCTCTCCGTCGATGGTCTCTATCGCGCCATGGGGCAGAAACGACGCGATCCGATGCAACCCCAATTCACCGATCATTGTTTCACAGGGGACTACCCGACGCGCCTGACCGATCAGCACGGCAGCAACCATCGCCAACTCTCCCTTCTCGCCGAAGCGAGCTGAGGCGCTTGGGCCTCACTCGGCGTCCCTCGCGCACCGACCAATGGCTCCAAGACGCGTAAACCTATGATTTGACGTACCCCTGACCCAGGGACTGGCGTTGGGATAGCCGCGCCACACCGGTGTCCTCCCACAGTGCTGCAGCCCACCCCCAATCCGCGAAAGCACGCACGGCGAGCGAAGAGGCCTGATAATCTCCGAGGTCCGAGCCCGACCGGAAAAAATCGGCTTTGCCGAAGCAGCTCCTCCGAACCCGGGACGCGACAGAGGTTGGGGTATCCCGCCAATCACGTTGCCGCCCCCCCTCGAATCAGGCATGAGGCGTTGTATCGCCATTGGGGCACGCGGGGATGCACCACATGAACATCATGACACCGCCGGCGCGGACCGCCCAGCCGGATCTTAGCACCATCGCCACCGCGACATCCGAAACGTGCATCGCGACCCGCGTTCGGCAGCTGAGCCGAATCATCACGCGCGTCTATGACGACGCCCTGAGGCCGCACAAGATCACCGCGAGCCAGTTCACGCTCCTCACACAGCTCGCGCAGACCGACGGCATCACGGCTGCCGAAATAGGCATCGACCTCGATATCGAGAAGTCGACACTTTCGCGGAACCTGAAGCGCTTGCTCGCTTTGGGTCACATCGAGATGGATCCCCCCGCGGGCCGCCGGGGTCGCGGTCTTCATCTCACGCCCCGCGGCAAGGCCGTGATCCGCGAAGCATTCCCGCTTTGGCAGGAAGCTCAGCGCCGCTCGACAGAAATCATGGGTGTGGAAGCGCGGCCCGTTCTCGATGGATTGCTTGCCCAGGCTGAGAAACTGGCCTCGCCCTGAGCCTCGCTCCGGTTGCCTCAGCAGGCAAGCGGCTCTAGCGTTGCCGAGCGCCAGACGCGGTTTGGCAGCGAAAGTACGCGATCATGTTTTCTGACGAGCTGAGACAGGCTGCTACGAATCTGGTTGAGACCCTGCGGATCGTGGGCTTGCGGATCGCGGCAGTCGAGAGTTGCACCGGTGGCCTTCTGGCGGCGGCGCTGACCGAATGTCCCGGCTCTTCAACTATATTCGACCGCGGCTTCGTCACATACTCGAACGACGCAAAAATTGAGATGATCGGCGTCCGCGCCGAACTCATTGCAACCCATGGAGCCGTCAGTCGGGACGTCGCTCTTGCCATGGCTGAAGGCGGGCTTATTCATTCCCAGGCCGATCTGGCCATTTCTATTACCGGATTGGCGGGCCCCGGTGGCGGCACTCTGTTCAAGCCGGTCGGATTGGTGCACATCGCCGCAGCGCGGATCGGTTTCCCCACGCTCCACCGCGAATGCCGGTTCGGCCCGCTCGACCGTTCGATGATCCGTTTGCACGCGGTCGCCGGCGCGCTCGAACTCGCCTACCAAGCCGTGCGCCTCACGGCCGATAGCGGAGCCTGAAGACGCGAGGTCTCAACGGGCCGACGGCACCGTCGTCAAGTCCCCTTGCCGCCACGGCGGTCAGCCGATAGCGTCCCGGCTGCTTTCAAGGAGCCCATACATGGCAGTAGACAAGCCTCTCGCCGGCCGCCTCGCTCTCGTCACCGGCGCCTCGCGCGGGATCGGTCGCGCCGTCTCGCTCGGCCTCGCCAAGGCCGGCGCACACGTCGTGCTTCTCGCACGAACGGTTGGAGGCCTGGAAGAACTCGACGACGACATCCGTGCAGCCGGTGGCACCGCGACTCTGGTCGAGCTGGACTTGAAGCGATCCGACAAACTCGATGCCCTGGGGCCAACCATCCTACAGCGCTGGGGCAAGCTCGACATCCTGGTCGCCAACGCCGGAATTCTCGGACCACTTTCGCCGCTCGGCCACATCACCTCCGACGCGTGGCGCGAGGTGATCGACATCAATCTGAATGCCAACTGGCACATCATTCGCTCAGTCGACCCGCTGATCCGCCGCTCCGACGCGGGCCGCGCCATCTTCGTATCGTCCGGCGCGGCAATGGCTCGCAATGCCTATTGGGGCCCCTATTCAGCCTCTAAGGCTGGGCTCGAGGCACTCGCCAAGACCTGGGCGCTCGAGCTTGCCGAGACCCCCGCAAAGGTCAACATCGTCAACCCCGGCCCGATCCGCACGGGCATGCGCGCAAAAGCCTTTCCCGGTGAAGATCCGACAACCCTGAAGACGCCCGAGGACATCGCCCCCTTATTCTTACGCCTCGCCGACCCGAGCTTCGATCAATCTGGCAAGATCTTCGACTTCAAGACAGGCGACGTTCGCTAAAGGCGTCATCGCTACGACGCCAGCGCTGCCGCCGCTCTCGACACCGCTCCATCTAACCCGGCCTCAACCCTCGCAGAGAGACGCCCATGCATCGTCGCAAGTTCATCCAGGTGGCCACGAGCGCTGGACTGGCCTCGGTGGCCGCTCCATCCATTTCGAGATCGCAGGGCGTGTGGCCGACGCGACCTGTCAAAATTATCGTACCGTTCGCGGCGGGCGGAGCGACAGACCTCGTCGCCAGGCCCTGGGCAGAGTGGCTGACCAAGGCCTTCAATCAGCAATTCGTCATCGAGAACCGTGGCGGCGCGTCCGGAATGATCGGCGCTGAGGCAGCGGCCAAGTCCACGCCGGACGGCTACACGTTCTTCTTCTCGTCCAACACGGCGACCGTGACGCTGCCGCTGCTTCGCAAATTGTCATACGACGCCAACAGCTTCCTTCCCGTGGCGCGCATGGGCGATTCCGTGTCGGGGTTCGTGGTTCATCCCTCACCCGGCGTGAAGACGTTCCCCGAGATGATCGATTACGCAAAGAAGAACCCTGGCAAGCTGGCGTTCGGGTCCTCCGGCGCGGGCACGCTGCCGCATCTGCGCTACGAGATGCTGAAGTTGAAGACCGGCGTCGACATTCTCCACATTCCCTACCGCGGCGGCGCCGATACTTTGAATGACCTGCTCGCCGGCAACATCCAGATGATGAACGAAGGCTCCTCGCTGCCGCACGCCAAAGCCGGCAAGATTTATCTGCTCAACGTCAATCACTTCGAGCGCTTCGACGAGTTCCCGGACGTGCCGACCCTGACCGAACTCGGCGTCAAGGATGCCGACGTACCTGCCTGGTTCGCGCTGTACGCCCCCGGGGGGACGCCGAAGGAGATCATCGAGACTATGAACGCGAAGGCGCTCGAGATCGCCAAACTGGCGGAGACCAAGGCCCGCCTCCAGACCGTCGCCTGCGTTCCCGTGGCACAGACCATTGCGGAACTGCAAGCCTACTGGGACCAGGACAAGAAGCGCACCGCCGACCTCGTCAAAGCAGCGGACATCAAGTTCGAATAGCACTTCGGCGTGCGCTCATTCCCGCCAACGTTCGCGATCGGAACGAGCGCACGTCGCCACAATCGACACGGATTGACGCAGGCCCACACGGTGACCCATCCTGCTCGCGGGAGAAACCGTCCAAAGGGCCATAACAATGCGTCGTCGGAAATTTCTGAAACTGGGAGCGGCCGCCAGCGCGGCCGGGGTGTTCCTGCCTTCCGTGGCTCGGGCTCAGGCCGCTTGGCCGGACAAGCCCGTGAAGCTGATCGTACCGTTCGCAGCGGGTGGCGGCACCGACTTGGTCGCGCGGCCCTGGGCCGACAAGCTGACGCAAGCCTTCGGCCAGCAGTTCGTCGTGGAAAATCGCGGCGGCGCCTCCGGCATGATCGGCACGGAGGCGGCCGTCAAATCCGCGGCTGACGGCTACACGTTCCTCGTCTCGTCGAACACCAGCACCGTCAATCTGCCGCTGCTGCGCAAGGTGCCCTACGATCCGAACGGCCTCACGCCCGTTGCGCGGATGGGCGACGTCGTGACCGGTTTCGTCATCGTGCCGAGCCTGGGCATCAAGACGTTCCAGGAGATGATCGATTACGCAAAGAAGAACCCGGAGAAGCTCGCTTTCGGCTCGTCGGGTCCGGGAACCGGGCCTCATCTGCGCATGGAGTATCTCGTCCACAAGACGGGCATCAAATTGTTGCATGTCCCGTATCGAGGCGGCGCGGATGCGCTGACCGACCTGCTGGCCGGCAACATTCACATGATGAACGAACCGTCCTGCAATCCACACGTGAAGGCCGGCAAGATCATCCTGCTCAATGTCAACCACTCGGCGAGGAGCGAGGACTTTCCGGACGTTCCGACGTTGACCGAACTCGGCATCACCGGGGCCGACGCCGCGATCTGGTTCTCCCTCTGGGCACCTGCCGGCGTTCCCGAACCCATCCTCGACAAGCTCCACGCCAAGATCGAGGAGATCTCAAGGACCGACGATATGAAGGCGAAGTTGCTGGCCGCTGGCTCAGCTCCGGTGATCCAGTCCCGCAAGGATCTGCTCGCCTTCCGCGAGTCGGACGCCAAGTCGGTGGCCGAGCTGATCAAGGCCGCGAACATCAAGATCGAGTAGTCACCTCGCCGGCACGGGCTTGCGGCGAACGCCGGCCCGTGCTGCGCTGGGAAAGCCATGAGATCGGACGCCAGCTGCCGAGCTAGCCCGTCCGCCCCACCACGGAGAGACCCCATGACCGCCGCCACCGCCGCCAAGCCCGCCCTCGCGGGTATCAAGGTCGTAGACCTCACGCAGTTCGAGGCCGGTACATCCATCACCGAAACGCTGGCCTGGCTCGGTGCCGAGGTGATCAAGGTCGAGAATCCGAAAGGCGGCGAGCAGGGACGCAATGCATCGAGCGAGAGGAAGGACGCTGACAGCTATTATTTCATGCTGCTCAACGCCAACAAGAAGTCGATCACGCTCAATCTCAAGACCGAGCGCGGCAAAGAGATCCTCCGCGACTTGATCCGCAAGGGCGATATCTTCGCCGAGAACTTCGCGCCCGGCGTGATCGAGAAGCTCGGCTTCTCCTATGAAGAGGTCCAGAAGCTCAACCCCCGCATCATCTACGCGACTGTGAAGGGCTTCGGCAAAGGCAGCCCTTTCGAGAAGAACCTCGCGTTCGACATGATCGCGCAGGCGGCAGGCGGCGTGATGTCGATCACCGGCGAGGCTGACGGTCGCCCAATCAAGCCCGGCGTCACGCTCGGCGACACGGGCACCGGCCTTCACGCCGCGATCGGCGTGCTTGCGGCCCTCTACCAGCGGACAGCCACCGGCCGCGGCCAGAAGATCGAGGTCGCCATGCAGGACGCAATGGTGAACTATTGCCGCATCGCCTACTCTCGCCAGCTCCTCACCAACAAGGCCTGCGAGCGCAACGGCAACTCCGTCGTGCTGGGCAACGCCCCGTGCGAGGTCTTCAAATGCGCGCCGGGCGGCCACAACGACTACGTCTTCATCTATACGAGCCGCGCCACCAACTCCCATTGGGAACGCCTGTGCGAAGTGATCGGCCGCGAAGACATGAAGACCGATCCTCGATTGGCGACGCCCCCCATGCGCGCCGACCACGCCGACGAGATCAATCGCGAAATCGAAAAGTGGACCAGCCGGTTCACTAAGCAGGATGCGATGGAAAAGCTCGGTGCCGCGGGCGTGCCGTGTGGCGCGGTAATGGATACAAAGGAGCTGTCGGACGACCCCAGCATGCGCGAGCGCGAAATTTTCGCCGAGATCGATCATCCGGTGCGCGGCAAACTCTGGATACCGGGCTGGCCCGTCAAGATGTCGGACAGCTACGTCAAGGTCACCGCCTCTCCGGTCCTCGGTGCCAACAACGATGACGTCTACTCCGAGTGGCTCGGCTACTCGAAGAGCGATATCGCCTCTCTGAAGAAGGACGGAGTCGTCTGACAATCGGGAGCGGTTGAACCTGAACGGCAGACTGGGGCGCGGGCCGTCGGGCTTCCGCCCCGGTCGGCGTGATGGTAACCTCTCGCCATGAACGTCCACACGACCCATCCGATGACCGTCGACGAATTCCTGCGCTGGAGCCTCGAGCAGGAAAGCGGTCGCTATGAACTGGAGCAGGGCCGGGTCGTGATGCAGCAATCGCAGAACATTGCGCATTTGACGACAAAGAGTCGCGTTTACGACGCGTTGCGAGAGGCAATCCGGAAGTCCGTCCGTCCGATCTACGCACTTCCTGACGGCGCCACGGTTCGCCTGCCCGGTCATCGCGCCTACGAACCCGATGCTTTGATCGCGCCGCTGCCCATGCCGCCTGCTACGGCGCTGGAAGTCCCGAACCCGATCGCCGTCTTCGAGGTGCTCTCTCCATCACCATCGAGCATCAAGCGCGACCTGACCACCAAGCTTCGCGGCTATGCGCTGCTTGCGTCCATCCAACACTACGTCATCGTGGACCCGCAAGAGCGCGTCGTCTTCCGATTTCGCCGCGAAGCCGGACAACTCGTGGCGGCCGATGAGTTGACGGACGGCGGTGTCCTCCGCATCGATCCGCCGGGGCTCGACCTCCCGGTAACCGAAATGCTCGTTCCCATCCCCGTCGAGTGATCGTCAGTGGTTCAACAGCCAGCCTGGCGCCGAGAATGACCCTCTGGCCAGCACCAGCAAACCCCGCCTAGGATAGGCCTGCGGGACGGCCGCTCCCGTCCATCCGAAATCAACAAGAGCTTCGGTCACGAGGCCCCAGAGTTGCATCACCCAAGAGAGGAACCACACATGGCCATCGGCTCAGACATCGTCGCCAAGGCCCTCAAACACGAGGGCGTCTCGGATTTCTTCTACATCATGGGCGGCCCGATGCTCGCCGTAGAAAAGGCCTGCCTGAACCTTGGCTTGCGCGGCATCGACGTGCGCCACGAGCAGGCCGCGGCGTTCGCGGGGTTCGCTTATGCGCGCCTTCGCAATCAGATCGGCGTGTGCATGGCGGCGTCCGGCCCAGCCACGACCAACCTCGTCACCGGCGTCGCGCACGCCTGGGCCGACTGCACCCCGATCCTCGCGCTCGGTGGCGCTGCCCCCGTCTCGACCTGGCATCGCGGCGCCTTCCAGGACACCGACCAACTTGCGCTCTTCAAGCCGATCACCAAGTGGGCGGACCGCGT
>JALHMC010000048.1 GCA_022844225.1 Hyphomicrobiaceae bacterium
TGGATCCACGAGCTGAACTCGGTGCTGCCCTACGAGGCGGAACGGGACCTGATGCTTCGCTCCGCGGAGACGCTGGAGAAAGTGTCGGGCCAGCGGCCCGTGGGCTTGCGGACGCCGTCTTGGGATTTCAGCCCGAACACGCTCCGGATCGAAAAGGAAATGGGGCTCGCCTACGACAGCTCGCTGATGGCGGACGAGGACTGCTACGAGCTTCTCCTCGACGGGGAGCCGACGGGGATCGTGGAACTGCCGGTCGAATGGGTGCGGGACGATGCGGTCTACTTCATGATGAACCGCTCGTCTTCGCTTCGGCCCTACACGCCACCAACCGATGTGCTCGACATTTTCCGGCGCGAGCTGGATGCGGCCTACGAGGACGGCGGCATCTTCCAGCTGACGTGCCATCCGCATATCATCGGCTATCGCTCGCGCATCTGGATCATCGACGCGTTGATCCGGCATGCGAAGGCAATGGGGGACGTATGGTTCGCGACGCACGCCGAGATCGCCGCCTGGGCCAAGGACCATGCTGAAAAGATCTGACCGCGATCAGGGGGCTGTCGATCGGGCTCCGCCGAGCGCAGCATTTTGTGTTGCAGTGGCAGTCCGCTTATGGCGAAGTTCGCCGATGCCAGAGGCGCCGATCATCTCGCGCCCAATGAATGCGCTGGCCAACACTTTAGAATGATTCTAAAAGAACGTGGATCCCCTCTGGAACGCCACGGGATCGTTTAGAGCACGACGGGAGAGAACATGTCGAGCGAAGGCAAGTGCCCAGTAACCGGCAGAGCTCATGCGCACACGGCCATGGGTGTGATGTCGAACCGCGACTGGTGGCCAAACCAGCTCAATCTGAAAATTCTGCACCAGAACTCCACGGCGGGCAACCCGCTGGGCGCAAAGTTCAACTATGCGGAAGAATTCAAGAAGCTCGATTACAAGGCGCTGAAGGCGGACCTCAACGCGCTGATGACCAACAGCCAGGCCTGGTGGCCGGCCGACTGGGGTCACTACGGCGGTCTCTTCATCCGCATGGCGTGGCACAGCGCCGGCACCTACCGCATCGCTGACGGCCGGGGCGGCGGATCTACGGGCGGACAGCGTTTCGCGCCGCTGAACAGCTGGCCGGATAACGGTAACCTCGACAAGGCGCGCCGGCTGCTGTGGCCGATCAAGCAGAAGTACGGCAACAAGATCTCATGGGCCGACCTGATGCTGCTCGCGGGCAACGTCGCCATCGAATCGATGGGCGGCAAGACCTTCGGGTTCGGCGGCGGACGTCCCGACACCTGGGAGCCGCAAGACGACATCTACTGGGGCAGCGAGAGCACCTGGCTCGGCGACAAGCGCTACTCGGGCGATCGACAGCTCGAGAATCCGCTCGCCGCAGTGCAGATGGGCCTGATCTACGTCAACCCGGAAGGCCCGAACGGCAATCCCGACCCCGTCGCGTCGGGCCGTGACGTGCGCGATACGTTCGCGCGGATGGCGATGAACGACGAAGAAACCGTCGCACTAGTGGCGGGCGGCCATACCTTCGGCAAAGCGCACGGCGCCGGCGATGCGGCGCTGGTCGGTCCTGAGCCGGAGGCGGCTCCGATGGAGACGATGGGCCTCGGCTGGATCAACAAATTCGGCAGCGGCAAGGGCGTGCACACGACCACGTCGGGCATCGAGGGCGCCTGGAAGCCGAACCCGACGAAGTGGGACAACGGCTACTTCGACGTGCTGTTCCGCTACGACTGGGAGTGCCTGAAGAGCCCCGCGGGCGCCTGGCAGTGGCATCCGAAGAACTGCCGCCCGGAGGACATGATCCCGGACGCGCACGACCCATCGAAGAAAGCCCGCCCGATGATGACGACAGCGGACATGTCGCTGAAGCTCGACCCGATCTACGAGCCGATCTCGCGGCGTTTCCACCAGAACCCGGATCAGTTCGCGGACGCGTTCGCGCGGGCGTGGTTCAAGCTGCTGCATCGCGATATGGGACCGAAGGTCTGCTACCTCGGACCGGAAGTGCCGAAAGAGGATCTGATCTGGCAGGATCCGATCCCGGCCGTCGACCACAAGCTGATCGATGACGCCGATGTCGGATCGCTCAAGGCCAAGATCCTGGCGTCGGGCCTGTCGACGGCCGAACTCGTCTCGACGGCGTGGGCGTCGGCGTCGACGTTCCGGCACTCCGACAAGCGCGGCGGCGCCAACGGCGCGCGCATCCGCCTCGCGCCGCAGAAGGACTGGGACGCCAATCAGCCGGCGGTGCTGGCGAAGGTGCTCGGCAAGCTGCAGGCGATCCAGACGGAGTTCAATGGATCGCAGAGCGGCGGCAAGAAAGTCTCGATCGCCGATCTTATCGTTCTCGGCGGCAGCGCTGCCGTAGAAGCGGCGGCGAAGAAGGCCGGACACGACGTGAAGGTTCCCTTCGCGCCGGGTCGCACGGATGCCTCTCAGGCGCAGACCGACGTCGAGTCGTTCGCTGTGCTCGAGCCGGCGGCCGACGGCTTCCGGAATTTCCAAAAGAAAGCGTACGCAGTGGCGCCTGAGGAGATGATGCTGGACAAGGCGCAGCTGCTGCGCCTGACCGCGCCGGAGATGACGGTTCTGGTCGGCGGGCTGCGTGTGCTCGGCGCCAACCACGGCCAGTCGAAGCACGGCGTGTTCACGGATCGGGTCGGCACGCTGACCGGCGATTTCTTCACGAACCTGCTCGACATGAGCACGGAGTGGAAGCCGGTGTCGGATGCCAAAGAGGCCTACGAGGGGCGCTGCCGGAAGACGGGCAATCTGAAGTGGACGGCGACGCGGTGCGATCTGGTGTTCGGATCGAACTCGCAGCTCCGGGCGATCGCAGAGGTCTATGCCCAGGCCGACACGCAAAAGAAGATGGTCGACGATTTTATCGCGGCCTGGAACAAGGTGATGAACGCGGATCGCTTCGAACTCGCCTGATCGCGGCCGAGGCTATTTCCAGAGGTCGAGCGCTTCTGGAAAACATTAGAGAAACTTCGGGCGGCACTCGAGACAACTCGGGTGCCGCCCTTTTTGTTTCTCAGCTGGCACAATCGCGAAGACGGCCGGCACGGCAATCATTCCCGCGCGTGCACTGCACAATCTATCGTCAGTCTGGTCGGCATTTGGTCTGGTTCCAGCGACCTTTCGGTGAGAGCATCAATCACTGACAAAAAAGCGATGGCCCGCAATAATGCGGACCCAGGGTGGAAGCTCCGTCGAGGGCCGAGCATTGCTTGGTCGGAGAGACGCATGACGCCCGTTCCCTGCACGCCACACAGCGCGGCGCAACCGGCCTCTCAATTCGGAGCAACAGCGGAATTGGCGCCATTCCCGGGGCCAAGCCGCACATTGCCTTGCCTGATCTCCCCACAGTCGCGAGCAGAATGAGGGAATCCACCATGACGGATAAGAAGAACCGCAAATCGCATATCGATCGGCGCACGATCCTGAAAGGTGCGACTGCGACCGCGGGCGTTGCCGCCAGTACGGCGATCAGCGGTTTTCCGACGATCTGGGCGCAAAACATCAAGGATATCGTTTTGCGGCATTCAGGGCCGCCTGTTACGGCAATCCAGAAGATCGCCGAACAGGCATCGAAGGATCTGGGCTTCACTGTCCAGATGCAAGCCTCCGAGAATGCCGATCTGCTCAACCGGTTCCTATCGCAATCGAATACGATGGATTGTGCCGACATAAGCCTCGTCTATATGCGCTATCTGATCGGCCGCAATGTCCTGCAGGGCATTCCGATCGCCAAGGTGAAGCATTGGGACAAGACGATGCCGCTTTTCACCAAGGGTGAATCGGCAGACGGCAAGAAGCTGCCGCAGCAGGGCATCACGCCGCTGATGATCCTCTACGCCACGAGTCCCGACGGCCAGAAAGTCACCGGCAGCGCGCCGACGGAGTGGGTCACAGGTGTTCCCACCATCACGAATGCCGACACGCTCGGCATCCGCCCGGACCTCGTCGGCCGTCCCGTCGTGAGCTGGGCCGACCTGCTGAGCCCTGAGTTCAAGGGTCGGGCGGCGCTGCAGGACAATCCGACGATCGGCATCATCGACGTCGCAATGGCGTTGGAAGCCCGCGGCGACGTGAAGTACGTCAACAAGGGCAACATGACGAAGGCCGAGATCGACGCCACGGTCGCCAAAATGATGGAGATCAAGAAGTCCGGGCAGTTCCGGTCGTTCTGGTCCACCTTCGATCAATCGGTGAACCTGATGGCCTCGGGCGAAGTCGTCGTGCAGTCGATGTGGTCGCCGGCCGTCGCCGCAGTGCGCTCGCGTGGAATCCCGTGCACCTACCAAGCACTGAAGGAAGGCTATCGGGGCTGGGGCTTCACGCTCGGCGTGATGAAGCACGTGACCGGCCTGAAGCTGGACGCCTTCTACGAGTATCTCAACTGGTACACGAGTGGCTTCCAGGGCGCCTTTATCGCCAAGCAGGGCTACTACTCGGCCCAGCCGGAGAACGCGAGGAAGTTCCTGACCGACGACGAGTGGGGTTACTGGTTCGACGGCAAGGCCGCTGCGAGCGACATCCTGAGCCCGTTCGGCAAGTTGATGGAAAAGGCCGGCAACGTTCGTGACGGCGGCTCTATCAATGAGCGACTCGGCAACATCGCGGTCTGGAACTCCGTGATGGACGAAGACCGCTACCTGACGCGGCGTTGGAACGAATTCATCACGTCCTGACGGGTGACCGTCGTCTCGGCCCATCGCGCATCGCGCATCGCCAGGAGAACCACGATGCAACTCGGCGTCTTCATTCCGATCGGCAACAACGGGTGGCTGATCTCCACCACGTCTCCGCAGTACATGCCGACGTTCGATCTCAACCGCACCATCGTCGAGAAGGCGGAGCACTTCGGCTTCGACTTCGCCCTATCGATGATCAAGCTGCACGGCTTCGGGGGGCCGTCGCAGTTCTGGGATCACAATCTCGAGTCGTTCACGCTGATGGCGGGGCTGGCGGCGGTGACGACGCGGATCCAGCTGTTTGCAACGTGCGCGGTGCTGACGATGCCGCCGCCGATCACCGCGCGCATGGCAGTGACGATCGACAGCATCTCGCGCGGCCGGTTCGGGGTGAACATCATCTCGGGATGGCAGCGGCGCGAATATACGCAGATGGGCATCTGGCCAGGGTCCGAGCACTACAAGCGGCGCTACGAGTACTGCGCCGAGTACGTGACGATCATGAAGGAGCTGTGGGCAAGCGGTCACTCCGACTTCAAGGGCGAATTCTTCCAGATGGACGACTGCCGTTGCAGTCCGCTGCCAACGGCAAAGATCCCCATCATTTGCGCGGCGCAGAGCGATGCCGGCACGCGGTACGCTGCCCAGCACGCCGACTACAATTTCTGCGCCAGCTTCGGGGTCAACCAGCCGACCGCGGTCGGACCGAGCGTGGCACGCCTGGTGGCAGCGACCAAGGAGACCGGACGCCAGTGCGGCGCGCTGATCCTGACCATGATCATCGCCGACGAGACGGATGCCGCAGCCGAGGCGAAGTGGGAGCACTACAAGGCCGGAACGGACGTCGAGGCGCTTGCTTATCGCGATGAGCAGGCCGAGGACGACCCGAGCAAGGACCCGTTCGCGCAACCGAACCGGCGCAAGATGCTGGGCGGCATTAAGCTGCCGACAAACCAAGGCGTCCTGGTCGGCTCCTACGAGAACGTCGCGCGCATGCTGGACGAGATGGCCGCCGTGCCGGGCGTGCAGGGCGTCATGATGACGTTCGATGATTTCGTGATCGGCATGGAGCAGTTCGGAACGCGCATCATGCCGCTGATGCGCTCGCGCGCCAACATGATGAGAGCTGCCTGATGGCTATGACGGGAGTGTCCAGCGAAGAGGCGGCGGCCGCGAGCCAGATGGCGGCTCGCGCCGCTGGCAAGGGCGCACCAACCGCGACAGCCAGTCGCTGGCGGCCGCTTCCAACGTGGCTCGTCTCGTGGCTTCAGGTCGGACCACTGGCGGCCGTGCTGCTGTTCATGTTCGTGCTGCCGGCGTTGATCTTCGTCGTCGTCAGCTTTTTCGACTACGACCGGACCGGCATCTATCCGGCGTTCATGCTGGAAAGCTATCGCGAGGTGTTCACGAGCCAGTCGACGCTGCGCGTCTATCTGAGCTCGCTGAAGTTCGCCGTGATCGTCTGGGCGATCACGCTGTTTCTCGGGTTCAACATTGCCTATTTCCTGATCTTCCACGTGCGCAGCGGGACGATCAGGGCCGTTCTCTTCATCCTGTGTGCGCTGCCGTTCTTCACGTCGGCGATCATCCGGACGATCGCGTGGATCCCGTTCCTCGGGCGCAACGGGGCCTTCAATCAGGCGGTAATGGGCCTCGGGCTGACGCAGCAGCCGCTGGACTTCCTGCTCTTTTCGGATTTCGCGGTGATCGTCGCCTACGTGCATCTCTACACGTTGCTGATGATGGGGCCGATCGCGAACTCGATGTCGAAGATCGACAAGTCGCTGATCGAGGCGGCGTGGGACGCTGGTGCGAGCCGCTGGCAGACAATGGCGAACGTGGTCATTCCGCTAGCAAAGACGGGAATCGCGCTCGGCTCGGTGCTCGTGGTGACGCAGGTGATGGGCGACTTCTTCGTCGTGCGCCAGATGAGCGGGGGACAGAGTGCCTCGATCGTGTCGGCGCTTTCGATCGAGATCCAGGCCATGCAGTACCCGCCGGCGGCAGCCAATGCGGTGGTGCTGGTCATCATCGTCGCGCTGATGGTGGCGTGCATGATGCGGGTCGTCGACGTGCGCAAGGAACTCCTCAAATGAGGCGCCACCGCTCATGGCCGTAAAGCCCGTCAGCTCGAATCCGATCGATGCGAGGCCGTGGACTTACTACGTGCTCGCCACGCTATTCACGGCCTATCTGATGTTTCTCTATGGGCCGATGATCGTCATCTATGTGCTTTCCTTCCAGGGGCCGGAGGGCGGCGTCACATTCCCGATGGTCGGCTGGTCCCTGGAGTGGTTCCGCGATATCGCGCGCCAAGGGCAGATGGCCGACATTCCACCGGCCTTCCGCCGTTCGATCTCGCTAGCGTTTCTCGTCAGCCTTCTGACCGTGTGCATGTCGGTCGCGGGCGCGCTGGCGTTCCGCCGGCAGTTCCCGGGCGCCAGCATCGTGTTCTACGTGGTGATCGCGAGCCTCGTCATGCCGAGCCTGCTGGTGGGCTTCGGGATCGGCTTGGGCTTCCAGTTCGTTGGGCTACAGCCGAGCCTGTTCACGTCTGCACTCGGTGCGCAACTGACGTGGACGCTGCCGTTCGGGCTGCTCGCGATGTTCGCCGTAGTCAATCGGTTCAATCGCGCGTGGGAGGAGGCGGCGACCGACCTCGGCGCGACGTCCTTCCAACGGCTGCGCTACGTCACGCTGCCGATCCTGCTGCCGGGGATTCTCGGCGTGGCGATCAGTGCGTTCACGCTCTCTTACGACGAGTACGCGCGCACGACGCTGACGATCGGCTCGCACAATACGCTGCCGCTCGAGATCTATGCGCTGATCTCGAGTGCGACGTCACCGACGCTGTTCGCCATCGGCACGCTGACGACGCTGGTCTCGCTGATGCTGATCGTGCTGGCGCTGGCGCTGGTATGGAACCTCAACCGCAAGCGGCGGGCCGGGCCTGGGGCCGTGGTCGACGCCTTCGAGGAGGCTTGAAATGGATCCCCGCTACGACGTCGAGCTGGTTGCCGTGACCAAGCGCTACGGCGACACCGTGGCAGTGGACTGCGTGTCGTTGCGTTTCGACAAGGCGAGCTACACGTGTCTGCTCGGGCCAAGCGGCTGCGGGAAAACGTCGACGCTACGCATGATCGCTGGCCACGAGGGCATCAGCGAAGGCGATCTGCTGATCAACGACAAGAACGTCACGGATCTGCCGCCGTCGGCGCGCGGGACGGCTATGATGTTCCAGAGCTACGCTCTTTTCCCGCACCTGACCTGCATCGACAATGTCGCGTTCAGCCTCAAGATGCGCGGGATCGCGAAGAAAGAGCGGCACGCCAGCGCCCAGGCGATGCTCGAGCTGGTGCAAATGGAAACGTATGCGACCCGCTATCCGGCACAGCTTTCCGGCGGACAGCAGCAGCGGATCGCCCTGGCGCGGGCGCTGATCACGAAGCCGCGCGTGCTGTTGCTCGACGAGCCGCTCTCGGCGCTGGACCCATTCCTGCGGGTGCGGATGCGGGAGGAACTGAAGCGGCTGCAGCGTGAACTCAAGATCTCGTTCATCCACGTGACGCATTCGCAGGACGAGGCCATGGCGCTCGCCGACATGATGGTGGTGATGGACAACGGCCGCATCGCGCAGTCGGGGACACCACGCGACGTGTTCGAGCGCCCAGCCAGCGCCTTCGTCGCCCGCTTCATCGGCGGCCACAACGTGCTGCCCGGCGCCAGCGGATCGATCGCGGTCAGGGCCGACCATTGCCGGCTCGAGCCCGTGACGGCCGAGCGCGGGTTGCGGGGGCGCATCTCCAACCTCGAGTATCAGGGTCCTCATGTGCGAGTCGCGTTCGCGACGTCGAGCGGCGTCGAGGCGTCGGCGCTCATTCCCGACCATGAGTTCTACGCGAATCCGTCATCGCCGGGCGACGAGCGCACCCTGGTATGGCCCGCTGAGAGCGCGCACGTGCTGGCCGCATAGGCGACGTAGCGCGGCCGACGACCGGTCAGGTGTGCCGCTCTTTTAACTAACCGCGATGCGAGACGCGCCCGCGAACTTGTCCCCGGGTGTCCGGCGTCCCGCATTCTGTCGTCACTTCGCCGCGACGCCAGTGTGGCGCCTCGCAATTGCCGACCAGAACTTCCGGCACGCTCGGAGTCGGCAATTGCGAGACAAGCGCCACACTAAGCTAATGATAATGCTAGTGACCCTTATGTCTCGCAATTGCCGAGAGAGGTTGCCGCAATGTCGTCGGCAATTGCGAGACGGGACACTAGGGCCCGACCGGGCCTCGCCGTGGACGGTGCGGCGAAGGCATGGGTCCGGGACGACGAGCAAACAGGACGTCCAGGACCGGATTGGCCAGAGGCAGGCTGCGCGCGCGGCCTCTATGCCTTCGGCACCGGGCGCCCTGACGAACCAGCTGGGCCGAAGCTGCCCGGATTCGCGAACGGGATCGGCGCAGGAAGGCCGAGGCATCCGGCGCGAAGAACCTGGCCACCGAAACCATGCGGCGGGGCGGCCTTGCCGCAGCGGCTTTCGAGCCGCGCCCCCCTCAACAGGCTTCCGGCGGCGACGCCGTCCCGCGCCTGGCGGACTTCGACCCAAATCCCGGGCGCACGCGTCGCGGGGCCGGAGCCCTTTGGGTGCGAGACACGGCGCCGGGCTGGATCAAGTCGTCCAAAATTGTGGCAGACAGACACCTTTGTGAAGCTTTGAGAAAAATAGACCTTGGGGCAGATTAACGTTCAGTTCCGACGAGGGAGGCTACGCTCGCTTGGCTTATGCGGCTCAAAGGTGCTTGCCGATGCGTTCAGAATCGTCAGATGAGTTGCTGCATCATTCGGCGGCTGAATCATTGCGACCGGATCACGGAGCGCGCTTTCGACACCTCACGTCAGCCGATGTCGAGCCGGTCCAGGCCCTTCTGCATCGCATCTGGATTTCCGCTTACGGCGATATCCTGGGAGCCAAGGGCGCCGAGGCGTACAGTCAGTGGGTGCACTGCACTTCGACTATGCGCCACTGGTCGCGCCCGCTCCGCAGACATGCGGCACTGGTTGCAGAAGTCGGTGACCAGCAGATTGTCGGATTTGCTGGCGCCAGCATGAGCTTTTCCGGAATCCTCACCATTCACGAGGTCTATATTGACGAGGAATGGCAAGGGAAAGGCATCGGAACGAAACTGATCGCCGCCTGTACCGCGAAATATCCCGGCGCCGTCCGACATGAAATCGAGGTGCTTGCTTCCAATCCGCGCGCTGCCGCACTTTACCGGCGTCTGGGGTTCGAGCCAGTCGGGACCCGCAGCGACATACTCTACCCTCAGCAGGTCGTCTTGAAGTTGGGACGCA
Organism: Hyphomicrobiaceae bacterium; assembly: GCA_022844225.1. Classification (GTDB taxonomy): domain Bacteria; phylum Pseudomonadota; class Alphaproteobacteria; order Rhizobiales; family Hyphomicrobiaceae. The sequence goes on from JALHMC010000048.1 coordinate 10,059, forward strand.
ATCCGCAGGTTGGCTGCAGATACGGCCCTTTCGATCGTATCCGCATCCAGTTGTTCCGTGACGCGTGAGCGCTGCCTCAGCCGCCCGAGGCGGGTTGGCGTTTGGACATGAAGGCGAGGCGCTCGAAGAGGTGCACGTCCTGCTCGTTCTTGAGAAGCGCGCCATGAAGGGGCGGAATGAGCTTCTTCGGGTCGCGCTCCTTCAGCGTCTCGGGACCGATGTCCTCGTTGAGGAGCAGCTTCAGCCAGTCGAGCAGCTCCGACGTGGAGGGCTTCTTCTTGATGCCCGGCACCTCGCGCATGTCGAAGAAGATCTTCAGTGCCTCGGAGACGAGCATGCCCTTGAGGCCGGGGAAGTGGACTTCGACGATGGCCTTCATGGTCTCGGGGTCGGGGAACTTGATGTAATGGAAGAAGCAGCGGCGCAGGAAGGCGTCCGGCAACTCCTTCTCGTTGTTCGAGGTGATCATGACGATCGGCCGGCGACGGGCCTTCACGGTCTCGTTCAGCTCGTAGACGAAGAACTCCATCCGATCGAGCTCCTGCAGGAGGTCGTTCGGGAACTCGATGTCGGCCTTGTCGATCTCGTCGATGAGAAGTACCGGACGCTCGTCGGCGGTGAAGGCCTCCCACAGCTTGCCGCGCTTGATGTAGTTGCGGATGTCCTTGACGCGCTCGTCGCCGAGCTGGCTATCGCGGAGGCGCGAGACGGCGTCGTACTCGTAGAGGCCTTGCTGCGCCTTGGTCGTCGACTTGATGTGCCATTCGATGAGGGGCGCACCGAGGGCCTTGGCGACCTCCACCGCAAGCACCGTCTTACCGGTGCCGGGCTCGCCCTTGATCAGGAGCGGCCGCTCGAGCGTGATCGCCGCGTTGACCGCGACCTTGAGATCGTCCGTGGCAACGTAGGACTTCGAGCCTGTGAATTTCATGGGCGTGCGGAACCTCTCTCGGGCGGCGATCACATCAAACCGGTCGAGCTTAGGTTCTGGCGCGCCGCGCATCAAGCCGCTTGCGTTCGGGATTGTACGGGTTTGCAGCGAAGGGATACGCAGCCTCGCAATCAAGCCGAAAAAAAATGACGCCACCCCCGTCTGCGTGCGGGGATGGCGTCAGGAAGAATCTGCCCGCGCACGACGTGGCCGTGCGGAGGGGGGAGGCTTGCGCAAGGCCGGGTCGGGTGCCGAGCGGCGAGCAGATCCTAATGCGGGTTAGGGAGTTCTCCTTCTTGGCGGGAGTTGGATGGCGTGGGACGGATCTTGCGCAATCTCGGTTCGCAAGGCCGCATGGGTGGGTCGGCTTTTTCGGCGCCGGATTTGCCGTACCGCCACGACAAAGCCCGGGGAGAGCGAGGATTGTCATGCCGAGTTCGGCTCGTCCGATTACCTCGTTCGGCGAGGCATTCGTATATTGCTACTTAAGGTTGAAAACTATCTTAACGCGATATTTTTGTCATCATCTACCCAGCATTGCCAATCTCATCAAAGGCGATGAACGGCGTATTCCAGGGCTGGACCGGGCTTGTAGTTACCAAGCGACCAATCCGTAGCGCTTTTTCTTGACTTGCAAAAACAGTGACTTAAATAGCTGCAACCAGATCGACTACTGCTGATATATGACAACTTGGACGTCGAGCGATCGAGGTAAGGGCTCCCATGGCTTCCCGGCAGGTCCAAAAGGCCAAATCGAGAACGGGCTCAGCCCAGAAGACCACGCTTTCGGCAAACCAATCAGCCAGAAAAATCGACAACCGTTCCATCGGCAGCGGTAAGTCCGCGGCCAAAGTAGCGGGTAAAACAACCGTTGCACGGCCAGCGGCTGGCCAGACTGCGGTTGGCGCAAAAAAGACTGTTGCAGCCACTTCCAAGCCAGAATTCGTTGCGAAGAGGTCCGCGCCGGCCCGCGTCGCCAAGGGGACCGGGAAGACGACGAACGGGACCAAACCACCGAAAGGCGGAAGTGCGACCGTGCGAGCCGAGGCAGCCGAGACGAGCGTCAGGCGAGTTGCGGCAACGAACGGCAAATCGGCGAGTGGCATGGTCAACGGAGTCGGGCACACCAGCAACGTTCGCGGCGTTCTGGAGCTCGTCGCAAAGCCCGTGAACGGTGCGACGTCGAAAGAGAAGTCCCAGCGGATGGGCGTTGGGAAGGTCAAGGCGACATCGGATGCGCCGGCACCACTGAGCCGACCGAACGGCTCTGACGGTTCCTCGATCGCGATCGGCAGTCGACCAGGGGGTGACAAGGTGAAGGCTATCGACACGAGTAAGGGCGGCACGAAATCGGGAGAGGCCGGCTCCAGCGGGTCGAAGCTGCCGACGGGCTATCGGCCTTCCGACAGCGAGCCGTTCATGAACGAGCGCCAGCGCCTCTACTTCCGGCACAAGCTGATCGCCTGGAAGGAGGAGATCGTCCGGCAGAACCGCGAGACGCTGCAAGGGCTGCACGAGGACAGCGCGCAACATGCCGACATCGCCGACCGCGCGACGTTCGAAACGGACCGCGCGCTAGAGCTTCGCGCCCGTGATCGGCAGAGGAAACTGATCGCGAAGATCGATGCAGCTTTAGCTCGGCTCGAAGAAGGCACTTATGGGTACTGCGAAGAGACCGGGGAGCCGATCAGCCTGAAGCGGCTCGATGCGCGTCCCATCGCGACGCTGTCGATCGAGGCGCAGGAGCGTCACGAGCGGCGCGAGCGGGTATTCCGCGAGGAGTAATTCCGTTCGGCGTGAGTTCATCTTCTGCCGCGATGCGCGTCAATCAGACCCTCGCGAACAATGCGGCCAAGGCCTGACCACCGGCCGCGCCGATCACGGCCGCACCTCGCGCGCCGGGCGCCAGATCGTCCGTGCGGACGAGGCGCGTGAAGAGGCGAACGACGAGCACGGCACTCGCAGCGCCGGCCGGCTGTCCACGAGCGACCTGTCCACCGTCGGCGTTGAGTATCCGCTCCGGCAGCTCCAAGGCGGCCCGAAAGGCGATCGCCTGGACAGCGGACGTCTCACCGAGTTCAATGGCTTCGAGATCTGCGAATGGAGGACAACCCCGACGCTCGGCAAGCAGGCGAGCCGCGACGGTCGGAGCCTCGATATCGGCGCTCGGTGCGACGCCGACCGAGGCGGTCGCCTCGACAACCAGTGCGGGCGGACGGCCGAGGCTCTGATAGATGCGCTCGGACACCACGACGACGAAGGCCGCGCCATCGGCTGGCAGGCTCGAGTTGCCGGCCGTGATCGTGCCGTCGCCGATGATGGCGGGAAAGGCTTCCATGTCGTCGATGTCGGGCTCGTCTACGAGTTCGTCGCGGGTCTCCTCGGGCTTATTGCGCAGCGCCACGATCTCGCGGGACAGTCGCCGAGCGTCGCGGGCGAGCGCGGCCTTGATATGGCTGGCGATCGTGTACTCGTCTTGAGCATTTCGAGGAATCGAGAGGCGTCGCGCAAGAGCCTCAGCCGCCTCGACCATGGCATGGTCGGCGCTCTCCCCGTTGTCAGCCTGGGCAAGTCCGATAAAGCGGGGCAGATGGTAGAGCGTGCGCGGCTTGGTGATGCGCCATGGCGCGGTCGACAGCGCCTCGACGCCTCCGGCAGCGACGATATCGGCCTCACCCGTCGCGATCCGAGCCACGGCGCTGGTTACGGCCTCGAGGCCGGATGCCGCCTGACGATCGATGGTCAACGCGATGCAGTGGTCGGGAAGTCCCGCAAAAAGCGCGACCAGCCGTGCCGGATTACTGCCGGCCGTCGTGTTTCCGACGACGAGCGCCTCAACGCGGGACGCCTCGATGTGCGCGTCCTCGAGTGCCTGGAGAAGCACCGGCGTTGCAAGGTCCTCAATGCGGCGATTGCGGTGCAGGCCCCCTAGACGACCATTGGCCGAGCGGCGAGCTGCGATGATATAGGCGTTGGCGCGGATCATGGACTGCGACTACTCGGGCTACTGGGGTGCCGCTCGCGGCTGTGGATTGCATGAGGAGCTGGCGTCAAATCCAACCAAAACACGACAAATTGGCAAAAAGACGCAAAGCTCCGATCGAGACGAGCGATGGGGTTCGAGGGATGTTATACATTCACATCGCGTTGCGCTTGCCTGTCGCACGCCAGATGATCGCCCGAACCGGGGAGAAGCGCCGCGATGAAGCCTAGGTCGTCCGTAACGGGATTTCCGGTTCCGGATCACGATCACACCTCGTGTCTGGCGGACGTCATCGCGCGCGCGGCTGCGACATTCGATCGGCAGGGACTGCGGCTGACAGACCTCCGGCGGCAGGTGCTCGAGGAGGTTGCCGCCTCGCACAAGGCCGTCGGCGCCTACGAGGTGCTCGAGCGACTCGCGAGCAAAGGCGGCAAGCGACTGGCGCCGATCTCCATTTATCGGGCGCTCGATGCCCTGGTCGCGGCGGGCGTGGTTCATCGGCTAGAGAGCCGCAACGCCTTCTTTGCGTGCCATGTGGCACACGGTGGCAATCGTCGCCAGATCGTCCTTGCCTGCGAGCAGTGCGGCGCGGTGGCCGAAGTGTCGCGGCCGGGTGTCTTCGACGACATCATGGCGGCAGCGAGCGCCGTCGGCTTCACGATGAGCCACGCGCTGGTCGAGGTGAACGGCGCCTGTGCGGCCTGCACGCGGTCGGACCGGCCAGAGACATGAAGGAGCCTCACAAGAAGACCGGTCCAGGGCCGTCGGAACTCGGTGGACACGCGCACGAACACGCGTCGCACGATCACGGTCATCATCACGACCATTGCGGACACCAACACATCCCTCGGCCGGCAGGACCTACGGTCCGGGTCGCCCCCCGAACGGGAGAGGTGCTGATTTCTGGGCGTGGCCTCACCATGACGCGTGGCGGTCGAAGCATCGTCGACCACGTGGACATCGATATCGCCGCCGGTGAGATCGTGACGCTGATTGGCCCGAACGGTGCCGGCAAGACGTCGCTCGTGAGGATCCTGCTCGGTCTCGAGGTGCCGGATGCAGGCACGTTGACACGCTCGGCGGGGCTTGCTGTCGGCTACGTGCCACAGCGGTTCGAGCGGGATGCGGCCATTCCGATGACGGTGCAGCGCTTTCTCACACTCGGTGCGAGGGTTTCGCGTGACCGCTTGCAGCGCTGCCTCGATGAAGTCGGCGCGGGAGGCATCGTGGATCGCCAGCTCGCGCAACTCTCAGGCGGCGAATTGCAGCGCGTGGTGCTGGCCCGCGCGCTGGTGCGAGAGCCAAAGCTGCTGGTTCTCGACGAGCCGGCACGGGGCGTCGATCATCTGGGCGAGGCGGACCTCTATGCGCTGATCGGACGCCTGCGCGACGAACGAGGGCTCGGCGTCCTGCTGGTCAGCCACGATCTGCATGTCGTCATGGCGCAGAGCGACCGCGTGCTGTGCATCAACCGGCACGTTTGCTGCCACGGCGTTCCGGAAACCGTGGCGCAGCACCCGGAATACGTCCGTCTGTTCGGCGATGCCGCGCGGGCGTTCGGCATCTATCAACATCATCACGACCACGCGCACGGCCTGGGCGGCGAACCCTTGCCGCCGGGCGGCGCGAGTGGCGGAGACACGCCTCATGCTTGAGCCGTTCCTGGTCCGCGCACTCGTCGCGGCGGTGGGCGTCGGTCTTGTCGCGGCGCCGCTCGGGTGCCTCGTCGTGTGGCGGCGCATGTCCTATTTCGGGGCGACGATCGCGCACGGCGGCCTTCTCGGCGTGGCTTTGGGGCTTGCGCTGGAGATCGACTTGACGCTCGGCGTGGTGGTGATCGCGCTGGTCATCGGCGGCCTGCTCGTCGGTCTCGGGCGACAGCGGATCGTGCCAGCCGATAGCCTGCTCGGCATCCTATCGCATGCAGCACTGGCAGGCGGGATAGTTGCGGCCTCGCGGCTGGCCGGACAACGGCTGGACCTGATGGGCTATCTGTTCGGCGACGTGCTCGCGGTGAGCGGGAGCGATCTCGCGTGGCTCGGTATCGGCGGCGCCATCGTGCTCGGTGTGATCGCGGCCTTATGGCGGACGCTGGTCGCCGTGGCGGTGCACGAGGAGCTGGCGCAGGCAGAAGGGCTTCATGTGGCGCGGGCCGAAGCGGCCCTTGTGGTGCTGCTGGCGCTGACGGTTGCCATCGCGATGAAGATCGTCGGGGTGCTGCTGATCGTGGCCTTTCTCGTGATGCCCGCAGCAGCCGCGCGGCCGTTCGCCTCGACGCCCGAGGCGATGGTGGTCATTGCGGCCGCAATCGGTGCCGTCGGCGCGGCGGTCGGATTGTGGCTTTCGATGTCGGCCGATGTTCCGGGTGGACCGGCGATCGTTCTGGTGCTGTCGGCGGCGAGCCTCGGCGCCATCGCGTGGAGCGCGCGCAAACGTGGCGGCTGAGGTGTTCGCTGGCTCGGTTGGTCCGGGTCACGTGCCGCGCGGCTTGGCACGCGCAGTCGGGGTCGCGTTGGCCGGATCGTCCGGCCAGACGTGTTTCGGGTAACGGCCCTTCATATCGGCTTTGACGTCGCGCCACGAGCCGGCCCAGAACCCGGGTAGGTCGCGCGTGATCTGCACGGGACGTCCCGCGGGCGAGAGCAAATGGAAGGTGAGCGGCAGGCGTCCGTTGGCTATTGCCGGATGCGTCTTCAGGCCGAACAGCTCCTGCACGCGACAGGCGACGACGGGTGCGCCATCGCTCTCGTAGTCGATGGCGTGGCGATTGCCGGTCGGTGCCTCGAAATGGGTGGGCGCGTCGGCCTCGAGCCGCTGCTTGAGGGACCAAGGCAGCAGTGCATCGAGCGCGTTGCCGAGCTGGTCGGCGGCGATATCGGCGAGCCGTGTGGCTCCGACGATGAATGGTGCAAGCCAGGTGGTGGACGTTGTTGCGAGGGCTTCGTCGGACAGATCCGGCCAGCTCGCACGCTGGTCGTCTGGCAGCGCGTTACGGACGAAGGCGACACGATCGCGGAGTTGGCGCTGAGCACGGCTCCAGGGCAGACGATCGATGCCGATCCGGGCGATGCCTTCGGCGAGGGCAATGGCCGAGGCCTCGTCGGCGGCCACGGAGCGAGGCTCGCTGGCGAGCACGATTGCGCCGAGCCGCCGCTCGGCACGTGCGCGAAGTGAGGCGGTCGCCGGGTCGAAGATCGTTTCAGTTCGCGCCTCGATACGGTCGCCGGCAATGCGTTCGAGATCGCCGTCGTCGAGCCGTGCCGCGAGCAGGATGCGTGACGAGGCGGCGATCCCCGACATTTCGGCGACGACCAGAAACGAGGCGTCGGCGAGCGGGCTTGCGGGATCGACAAGGCCGGCGCGTCCATTGGCGAGCAGGAACGTGCCGCGTGCGCCTCTGGCCTTGGCGATGCGGTCGGGGAACGCAAGGGCGAGCAGAGCGGCGGTGGAGGCTGGGCCATCCTTTCGCGATGTGCCGGCTTTGCGTTGCATTCGCGCCCCGATCTCGGCCCAACCGGACGCCATGCGGCGCAAGGCATCGGCGCGAGGTCCTCGCTCGCGGCGCAATCCCTGCAGTCGGTCGTCGAGATCGAGCGACATGCCTCCGGCGCCGCGCTCGGAGAGAATGGCCGCAATCAACGCGGCGTCCGTGGCTGCGCCGATCTCGGCCGCTGAATGGATCATGCGTGCGAGGCGCGGTGAGAGCGGCAGATCCCGCAGGGCGCGGCCTGTCTCGGTCAGACGACCGTCGTTCTCGATAGCGCCAAGCGCGATCAACTCGGCGCGGGCCGCCGCGAGCGCGCCTTGCGGCGGCGGATCGAGCCAGGAGAGCTGCGTCGGGTCGGTGACGCCCCAAGCGGCACAGTCGAGCACGAGCGATGTGAGATCAGCCGCGAGTATCTCGGGTGCGGTGAAGGCGAGCAGGCCTTGAGTTTCGGGTTCGCTCCACAGCCGATAGGCGATGCCGGGTTCCGTCCGTCCAGCCCGGCCGCGGCGCTGATCGGCGGTCGCACGCGAGACGCGAACGGTTTCGAGGCGCGTCACGCCAGCGCCGACATCGTAGCGCGGCAAACGCTCGAGGCCGCAATCGATCACGATGCGCACGCCGTCAATCGTGATCGAGGTCTGCGCGATCGCGGTTGCGAGCACGATCTTGCGGCGGCCGGCGGCGGACGGACGGATCGCCTCGCGTTGCAGCTTGCCGTCCAGTCCGCCGTGCAGCTCGACGATGTCGACGGCGGGATCGCGAATGCTCTCCCGCAAACGCTCGGCGGCGCGGCGGATCTCACCCTGTCCGGGCAGGAAGGCGAGCAGCGAGCCTGTTTCCTCATCGAGCGCACGACGCACGGCGGCGGCGGTAGCGTCGGCGATGCTGGTGCGTTCGGTTGGGCGACCGAGGTAGCGGGTTTCGATCGGATAGGTGCGGCCTTCCGATCGGACGACCGGCGTTGCATCACCGAGCAGTTTCGCGACGCGCGCGCCGTCGAGCGTGGCGGACATGACGAGAATGCGCAGGTCGTCGCGCAGGCCGGCGCGCGCATCGAGCGCCAACGCGAGCCCCAAGTCGGCGTCGAGCGAGCGCTCGTGGAACTCGTCGAAGATCACCAGACCGACGCCATCGAGAGACGGATCGTCGAGGATGAGACGGGTGAACACGCCTTCGGTCACGACCTCGATGCGCGTCTTCGCCGAGACGCGCGTATCGAGCCGCGCGCGAATGCCGATAGTCTCGCCGACGCGCTCGCCGCGCAATTCCGCCATGCGTTCGGCTGCGGCACGGGCTGCGATACGGCGCGGCTCGAGCAGCAGGATTTTCCGGTCCGAGAGCCATGGCTCGTCAAGCAGCGCCGGCGGAACGGCCGTCGTCTTGCCCGCGCCCGGTGGCGCGACGAGCACGGCGGAGTTGCCGCGATTGAGTGCATCGCGTAGCTCCGGCAGGGCTTCAAGAACGGGAAGGTTGTCGACGAGCGGCACTCTTGGCGTATCCTTCTCATCGGCAGATGCCGTGGGAATGGCTGAAGGTCGCTTGGCGAGCGAGGCCAGCCTCGCGCTCCGCCGGAGGGCCGAGCCCTTCGGACCAGACACCTTTTTTCGAGAAGGTCATACCCCATGCGCATCATCGACGCCCAGATCCATCTGTGGACCAAAGGCCACGTCGTCGCGCCGCACCGGTCGACACCCTACCTGCTCGACGAAGCCGTTCGTGACATGGATGCGGCTGGCGTCCACGGCGCGATCCTGCATCCGCCGAGCTGGGACGATGCCTCGCACGCGCAAGCCGAAGAGGCGGTAAAGGCCTATCCCGATCGCTTCGCCATTCTCGGCCGCATTCCGCTCGACGAACCCGCGCGCCACGGCGAGATCGCGACGTGGCTGCAACAGCCGGGCATGGTCGGCCTGCGCTACACGTTTCTCAGGGACCACATGAAGACGTGGCCGACGGACGGCACCATGGACTGGCTGTGGCCGGCGGCCGAGAAGCACCGCGTTCCAATCGCGATGCTCTGCGGCGAGTTCCTGCCGCTGGTGGGTGAGATCGCGGCGCGGCATCCAGGCCTGAAGCTGATCGTCGACCACTTCGGCGTGGCGCGCGGCAACAAGGATGCGGCGGCGTTCGTGACGATCCCCGAAGTGTGCAAGCTGGCGCGGCACCCGAACATCGCCGTGAAAGTCACCGGCGGGCCGCAATACGTGACCGACGGCTACCCGTTCAAAAGTCTGACGCCATACTACAAAGCCATCTACGACGCTTTCGGTCCGCGCCGCATGTTCTGGGGCACGGATATCACGCGCATGCCCTGCTCATGGGGCGAGTGCGTCTCGGCGTTCCGCGATCATCAGACTTGGATTCCAGCGGCGGAAATGGAGTGGGTGATGGGGCGTGGGATTGCGGCGTGGTTGGGGTGGGAGAAGGGGGTGGTGTGAGTCTTCTCACCCCAACAATATCCCCTTGATCTCCGAGTAGCTCCCCGCATCCGGCGCGATCAGCAGGCCGCCGGTGTTGTCGCCGGGGCGATAGGCGCTGCCATCGTGCTTCGCCGCGTAAAAGTCGTGCGCCGCAAGGATCGCGAGGCCGGGGAGATGGTCCCAGGGCTCGGACTTGCCGTAGAGCACGAAATGGGCCTCGCCGCGCAACAACCGCATGTAGTCGATGCCGGCGTAGATGACGCCCTCGAGCGCTCTGAAGCTCGCTTCCTTCGCCTGTAATTCGGCGCGGCGCGCGTCGGTCAGGTTGCGCTTGCCGAGGAGGCCGATCATGTCGCCGACACGGGCCGGAACGTCAGCGCGAGCGTGTGAGGCCGCGGCCTTGCCGTCGCGGCCCATCCATACACCGTGGTCTTTGCCGCCATACGCGATCTCGCCGAGCGCGGGCGCGTAGATCCATCCGGCCGTCGCGCGACCATCCTCGACGAGCGCGACCATCAGCGTGAAATCCGGCTCGCCGCCAGCGAACGCCTGCGTGCCGTCGATCGGGTCGATCACCCACACGGGTCCGCGCTGCTGCAATCGGCGCATCACGGATGCATCCGCCGAGACGGCTTCCTCTCCGACGACCAGCGATCCGGGCAGATAAGACGCAAGCCGCTCGCTCAAAGCCAGCTCGGCCGCGCGGTCGGCGATCGTGACCAGATCGTCGGGGCCGGTTTTCTCGGAAACGTCGCCCGTGCCGAGATTGCGCCAGCGGGGCATGACTTCGGTGGCGGCGACCTCGGCCATGATGCGGGAGACGTCGGTGAGCAGCGTCGCGGACATGGAGGTCTCCGAAAAGTTTCGCCGTTCCTGGACCCGGATGATGTCAGGTCAACAACAGGCTGTGGATTTCGTCCCATAGCTCGCGGGTCGGGGCGACCAGCACGCCGCCCAGGCGATCCAGCGGATCGAAGGGCTGGCCGTCGTGGCGCGCGGCATGAAAACCGGCGGCACCAGCGATCGCATGTCCCGGCAGATGGTCCCACGGATGCGTCGAGAAGTTGATCATGAAGTGGCTCTCGCCACTCAGGATGCGGCCGTAGTTGTGGCCGGCGCACGTCGGACGCACGTAGCCGCGAAAGCGATGCCGCACGTCGTTCGGATCGCTCAAGCCGCGGCTCGTGAACGCGCCCGAGCCCAGGATGCCCTCGAGATCGGAAAGCGCCAAACCGGCCTCGGCGCGGATCGCCGTTATCGTGCCGCCGGTATGCCGTTCCGCGCCGCCACCAGCCTCGCCCAGATAGAGCGTGTCCTCGGCCGGAGCATAAATCCATCCTGCGACCGGGCGGCCGCCGACGATCAGCGCCACCATCACGTCGAAGGTCGGCTCGCCCTCCGCGAACTTGCGCGTTCCGTCGATCGGGTCGATCACCCAGACCGGTTCGGCCTTGCGGAAGAGCTGGAGCACGTCAGAGTCAGCGGCGACGGCTTCCTCGCCAACGACATGCGAGCCCGGTAGCGCGGCCTCGAGACGTGCGGCGAGCGCGATTTCCGCGGCATGATCCGCAACCGTGACCAGATCGCCGGCCTTCGATTTCTTCTGCACGTCGCCGGCTGCGAGGTTGCGCCAGCGCGGCAGGATCTCGATCGCGGCCACCTCGCGCAGAATGCCGGCGATCTCGAACAGGTCGACTGTTGCCATGGTGCCGCGCCTCGCCGATTCCTTCAGAGCAAGCTCATGCCACGCAGAGGCAGCGTCGCGATATGCCGCAAATTAGCCGCATCGGGGCGCCTTCTGTCGGAACCGTACAAAAGGTGGCTCGAACCGTGTGGAGGCGCTATGCGGCCCTTACAGGCAATGGCAGCCGTGATGGTCGCGCTTGTGCTGGCCGTCGCGACGACGTGTGGCGAAGCGGCGGCGCGCGTGCAGCAGGCGCCGTCGAGCCGTGTGGCGATCGATGTGGCCGATGGCTTCACACAGGCCCGCCAGTTCACGGGCTTCATCAACGAGGCGGTCGGCACGTCGCTGGTTGTGGTCGAGTTGCCGGGCGCAGCGTACGAACAATTGGCGACGGGCCTGACGCCGGAGGCTCTCGCCGCGAAGGGTATCGCCAAGGGTGAGGCCGCCAAGCTGGAGCGGGCCGAGCCCTATCTCTACATGCGCGGCGAGCAGGCAAGCGCGCAGGGGCCGGTCGCCAAGTTCCTGTTGGCGTTCCGCGACAAGGACGTCACGGCGCTGGTCACGGCCAAAGCGCTGGCGAGCGGCGCGGTCAAGGTTGCGGACGTCGAGCGCATGCTGGCCAGTGCGGCAATCGCGGCAGCGCCTGCGCCGCCGCGTGACGTGTTCCGTCTCGGCTATCTCGGCCCCTTCCTTCCGGCCGGAACCATTCTCGGCACGACCCACGCCTATACGCTCGACGGCAAACTCGAGCCGGCCCGGAAGGGTGAGAAACGAGCCGTGCTGATCGTCGCGCCGTCGCTCGATCGCCGCGAGATCGCCGACGCGGAGCGCCAGGCCGAGACGCTCCTCGGCGGACTGCCGGGCTTGACCGACGTGAAGGTCGTCTCACGCCGCCGCATCGAAATCGCCCGGATGGAGGCGATCGAGATCATTGCCGACGCGAAGACCAAGGATGAGACCGGTGCGGTCGCAATCTACCAGGTGATGATCCTGCCGGCAGGCGGCGGCTACTATCGGATTGTCGGGCAAATACCGGTCGCAGACCGGGACACCCTGTTGCCCGAAATGCGCAAGATCGCCGAGAGCTTCCGCGTCGTGGAGTGAACGTGCCGTCGCGTGCCCGCCGCAATGCCTCTCAGTCGGATTTCCCGTAAGCCCGTGCCAGAAACTCCGCCGAGAACTTACCCGTTCGTGCATCCTCGGTCGTGGCGTCGGCCGCGCGCTCGGCCGGTGGACCGTAGCCACCTGCTCCGGGCGTCTCGACGGTCACCTGCTCGCCCTGGCGCAGGGGCATCCGCACTTTGTTGGGGAGGCGCCGCATGGCACCGTCGGCATTGGTGAGAAGAAACTGGCCCGTCGCGCCCGGCTCGCCGCCGAACAGTCCCCACGGTTGATGCACGAAGCGCTCGCCGACGCCCGAGAACTCGCAGTCGTGGCCCACCGGCGTCACCACCCGGCGAATGCCGAGCCCGCCGCGCGTGCGTCCCGCGCCGCCCGAATCCTCGACGAAGCCGTAAGCCAGAACGCGGAGCGGATACTCCATCTCGATCGCCTCGACCGGCAGGTTGGAGGTGTTGGTGATGCCGGCCTGCACGCCGTCCTTGCCGTCCTTGGTGAAGCGCGCGCCCATGCCGCCGCCGAGCGTTTCGAGGTAGACGTAGGGCTTTCCCGTGACCGGATCGTTGCCGGCGAAGACGGCCGACGTATTGGCCCCGTTGGCCGCGGCGATCACCTTCTCGGGCAACGCCTGCGACAGCGCTCCGAGCACCACGTCGATGCCGCGCTGACAGGTGTTGGCTCGAAGCGCGACCGCGGCCGGCGACACGCAATTGGCCACCGTGCCGAGCGGGGCGATGATTTCGACGGCATCGAGCACGCCCTGGTTGTTGGGCAGATCGGGATCGAGCACCGCCTTCAATCCAAAGAACACGCACGACTGCGTGGCGTTGAACGTCAGGTTGACGTTGCCCGGCACCTGCGCGTCGGAGCCAGTCCAGTCGAACACGATCCGATCTCCCGACTTTTCGACGACGAGCTTGAAGCGCACGTCACGGGCGTCGAGGCCGTCGTCATCGAGCACGTCCTCGAAGGCGTAGCGGCCGTCGGGGATCTTTCTGATCTCGGCCTTCATTCGCGCCTTCGAGCGCGCGACGATCTCGTCGAAGGCCGTCTCGATCAGCCCGAGGCCGTGGCGATCGCTCAGCGCCTTGACACGCTCGACGCCGAGACGACAGGCCGCAATCTGGGCGTTGATGTCGCCGCGCCGCTCGTCGGGGAGGCGCATGTTGAGCAGGATGATGTCCATCAGGTCCTGGTCGAGCACGCCGCGATGCATCAGGCGGACGACGGGAATGCGCAAGCCTTCCTTCCAGATCTCGTTGAGGCCACCCGACATGGAGCCGGCGGCCGACCCGCCGACATCGGCGTGGTGCGCGATATTCGCGACGATCGCCACCATGCGGCCTTCGACGAACACGGGCATGGCGAAGTTGAGATCGGGGAGATGCGTGCCCCCCGCGACGTGCGGATCGTTGGCGAGAAAGAGATCGCCCTCGGCAATGTCGTTGCCATGCTTCTTCAGCAGCATCTCGATCAGTCCCGTCATCGACGAGATATGGATCGGCAGCGAGCCCTGCGACTGGGCGATCAGGCGGCCCTTCGCATCGGCGATGGCGATCGAGTGATCGTGACGTTCCTTGATGTTGGTCGAGTAGGCCGAGCGCATCAGCGTGATGAAGCACTCGTCCGTCACCGACAACAGTCCGTTCCAGACGATCTCGAGCGTGATCGCATCGATTGTGGAGGTCATGATGCGGCTCCGATGACGAGGTTCAGGCCCGCATCGACAGTGGCGCGGTAACCGGGTGGAATGGTCGTCGTTGCGTCGAGTTGTTCGACGATGGCGGGGCCATCGAGCTCCGTGCCCGGCGCGAGATCGGCGCGCCAGTGGACGCGGGCGTCGACAGGGCCGTCGCCAGAGAACCAGACCGCCCGCGTTCGCACCTCTTGACGGGCGGGACCGCGGTCGAACTTCGGTGCGCCGATATCCGGCAAGCGGCCGATGCCTGTCACGCGCAGATTGACGATCTCGATCGGGGCCTCGGCGTTGTGATGACCGTAGTTGCGCTCGTGCGTGGCATGGAACAACCGGGCCAGCTCTGCGGCTGGGGGCAGTCCGTCGCCATGACTGTCGGGCACCGCGACTCCGAGTTCGTAGTTCTGGCCGATGTAGCGCATGTCGACGACCAGTTCGCGCCGCGCTTCCTGGGGTCTGATCTGCTCGGTTTGCCACCAGTCGCGGACCCGTGCCTCGAGCCGCGCCAGCTCGCTCTCGACGTGGGCGAGGTCGCCGGCGAGCGGCGTCCGGCAGGTCGCGACGAAACTCTCCTTCAAGTCGGCAACGACGAGACCCTGAGCGCACAGGATGCCGGGCGATGGCGGCACCAGCACCGCGCGCATGCCCAGTTCCTCCGCCAGCTCGACGGCATGCAAAGCACCGGCTCCGCCGAACGGCATCAGCACGAAGGGGCGCGGGTCATGGCCGCGTTCGATCGAAACGGCGCGAATGGCCCGCATCATGTTGGCATTGACGATGCGCACAATGCCGAGCGCCGCCGCTTCGAGGCTGATGGCAAGCTTGTCGGCAATGGGCTGGACCGCACGGACCGAGGCATTCCGGTCGAGCCGCATGTCGCCGCCGAGCAGCTCCGTCGGCAAACGCCCGAGCACGACGTTGGCGTCCGAGACCGTCGGCGCCGTGCCGCCGCGGCCATAACACGCCGGTCCCGGGACGGCGCCCGCGCTCTCCGGCCCCACCTTCAGCAGTCCATCCGGGCCAAAATGCGCGATCGAGCCGCCGCCTGCGCCGATGGTGTGGATGTCGATCGCCGGCATGCGCACCGGGAAGCCCGCGACCTCACGCCCGAACGACATCTCGGCCTTGCCGCCCCGCACCAGGCAGACGTCCGTCGACGTGCCGCCCATGTCGAAGGTGATGATGTCGGGATGGCCCGAGAGGCGCGCCACATGGGCTGCCCCGATCACACCCGCAGCCGGCCCGGACAGCGCGGTGCGCACCGGAAACCGCGACGCTCGGTCGATCGACATCAGGCCGCCTGACGACTGGTTGATGCCGATCGCCGCGCCTGGGGTCAGCTTTCCCACCGCCGAGCCGAGACGCTCCATGTAGCGCGTCACTTGAGGTTGCAGGTACGCGTTGAGCACCGTTGTGGACAGCCGCTCGTACTCGCGGAACTCGGGTTGTACCTCCGACGACACCGACAAGTGCAGCTCCGGCTTCACGCGCCGGATCGCCTCGGCCACGCGGCGCTCGTGCTCTGGATTCAGGAACGAGAACAACATGCAGATCGCGACGCCGTCGACATCGAGGCGCGCCACCTCGAACGCCACGCGCTCGGCTTCCGCATCCAGAAGCTCGCCCAGCACCTGCCCCCTCGAGCCGATCCTTTCGTCGACTTCGAGGCGGTGCTCGCGCGGTATGAGTGCTGGCGGGTAGTCGGTCTGAATATCGTAAACACGGGGCCGGATCTGACGGCCGATCTCCAACAGATCGCGAAAGCCCTTCGTCGTGACCAGCGCGAGGCGTCCGCCGCGGCGCTGGATCAGGGCGTTGGTCGCGACCGTCGTGCCGTGCGCGAAGCGGGCCATGCCGCCGAGGTCGACGCCGTGACGGCTGGCCAGCTGCTCGAGACCGGCGACGATCGCCTCCGACGGGTCCGCCGGCGTCGAAGGCACCTTGTGCACCACGATTCGCTGGGTTCCAGGCTCGAAGGCGAAAAGATCCGTGAAGGTGCCACCGACGTCGACACCGATCAACCAACCCACCGTGCTCTCCCTGTCCACTGGTCGCGCTGATCATGCGGCCGATGCGCCACCTCGACAAGGCGAGCCCGCTCGCGGATAGTTCCGCATTGTGTCGCGGGGCATCAAGCAGCAGAAGGCGGTCAACAACCGTGCGCTACGCGTTAACCTCACTCCTCGGTCAGGCTCTCAGGGGCAATCGCGGCTGGACACCGGCCTGGCGACGGCCCGAGCCCAAAGCGAGCTACGACGCCGTCATCGTCGGCGGTGGCGGGCATGGTCTGGCGACCGCCTATTATCTGGCCAAAGAGCACGGGCTCACCAACATCGCCGTGCTGGAAAAGGGCTGGATCGGCAACGGCAATATCGGGCGCAATACCACGCTCATCCGCTCGAACTACCTGCTGCCGGGCAACGTGCCCTTCTACGAACATTCGATGAAGCTCTGGGAGGGGCTCGAGCAGGACATCAACTACAATGCGATGGTCAGCCAGCGCGGCCTGCTCAATCTCTACCATTCCGACGCCCAGCGCGACGCCTTTGCACGGCGCGGCAATGCCATGCGCATGCACGGCGTCGATTCCGAGCTTTTGGACCGCGAGCAGGTGCGCGCGTTCGTTCCCTACCTCGATTTCGACAACGCCCGCTTTCCGATCCAAGGCGGCCTGATCCAGCGGCGCGGCGGAACGGTGCGCCATGACGCCGTGGCGTGGGGCTATGCGCGCGCGGCCGATCGGCTCGGCGTCGACATTCTAGAGCACTGCGAGGTGACCGGCATCGACATCGTCGACGGCCGCGCCGTCGGCGTCCAGACGACTCGCGGTGCGATCAGGGCAAAAAAGATCGGGCTCGCTGCGGCCGGCAACTCCTCGCGCGTCGCGGCGCTGGCCGGGCTTCGGCTGCCGATCGAGAGCCACGTGCTGCAGGCGTTCGTTTCGGAAGGCGTCAAGCCGCTGATCGATACCGTCGTGACATTCGGCGCCGGTCACTTCTACATCTCCCAATCCGACAAGGGCGGTCTCGTCTTCGGCGGCGATATCGACGGCTACAATTCCTACGCGTGGCGCGGCAACCTGCCGATCGTCGAGGACGTCGCCGAGTGCGGCATGGCGCTGATGCCCATGCTCGGTCGCTTGCGGGTCGTGCGCAGCTGGGGCGGCCTGATGGACATGTCGATGGACGGTTCGCCGATCATCGACAAGACGCCGATCGACGGGCTCTATCTCAACTGCGGCTGGTGCTACGGCGGCTTCAAGGCGACGCCGGCCTCCGGCTGGTGCTTCGCGCATACGATCGCGCGGGACGCACCGCACGCCTTCAACGCCGCCATGAGGCTCGACCGTTTCGCGACCGGCCACCTGATCGACGAGCGCGGCGCCGGCAACCGTCCCAATCTGCACTGATCCCAACGCCATCGAGGCACGACGAGATGCGCATTCCCTGTGTCTATTGCGGCGAGCGCGGCCACGAGGAGTTCTCCTACCTCGGCGACGCCACGATCCAGCGCCCCACCGCTGCCGCAACGCCAAACGAGTGGCACGACTACGGCTATCTGCGGGAGAACCCGTCCGGCTCGCACCGCGAGCTCTGGCAGCACGTCGCGGGCTGCCGCGCCTGGCTCGTCGTGACGCGCGATACGCGCACGCACGCCATCATCTCCGTCGAAGCCGCGCAGGACGTCGCGCTGAGCCGCGAGAAGGCAACGCCATGAACGACGCCGCGCCCCACGCCCACTCAACCGCGCCGGTCCGCCGCCTCGGCGACAACGCTCCGCTGCGCCTCGCAGACGGCGGCCTGATCGACCGCTCGCGCACCCTCGCCTTCACGTTCGACGGGCAGCGCTATCTCGGCCATCCCGGCGACACGCTCGCCTCGGCGCTGGTCGCGAATGGCGTGCGCCTCGTCGGGCGCTCGTT
This sequence comes from Hyphomicrobiaceae bacterium, assembly GCA_022844225.1. GTDB lineage: Bacteria > Pseudomonadota > Alphaproteobacteria > Rhizobiales > Hyphomicrobiaceae. The sequence continues at coordinate 28,301 of JALHMC010000048.1, forward strand.
CAAATATCACCGCCCGCGCGGCATCCTTTCCGCCGGCCCCGAGGAGCCGAACGCGCTGGTGGAACTGCGCACCGGCGCGCGACGCGAGCCCAACACACGTGCGACGACGATCGAACTCTACGACGGTCTCGTCGCCGCCAGCCAGAACCGCTGGCCGTCGCTCAAGTACGACCTCCTCTCGATCAACAGTCTGGCCGGACCGATCATCGGCGCCGGCTTCTACTATAAGACCTTCATGTGGCCGGCCGCATGGTGGGAAAAGGTCTACGAGCCACTGATCCGACGCGCCGCCGGTCTCGGACGCGCGTCCGGCGTGCCCGACCCCGACACCTACGACAAGGCCAACCTGCACTGCGACGTGCTCGTCGTCGGTGCCGGTCCGGCCGGATTGATGGCCGCGCTAACCGCCGGACGCGCCGGTGCCCGGGTCGTGATCTGCGAGGACGATTTCCGCCTCGGTGGTCGCCTTATCCTCGACCGGAGGGAGATCGACGGGCGGCCCGCATTGGATTGGGTCGCCGCGACCGAAGCCGAGCTGGCCGCCATGCCGGAGGTGCGCATCCTGCGGCGGACCAGCGTCGTCGCCACCTACGACCACGGCACCTACGCGGCCGTCGAGCGCGTCAACGATCACGTCGCCGAGCCGCCTGCCCACGAGCCACGCCAGCGGTTGTGGCGCATCGTCGCCAAGCGCTGCATCTTGGCTGGCGGCGCCACGGAGCGTCCGCTCGTCTTTCCCGGCAACGACCGGCCCGGCGTCATGCTGGCAGGCGCGGTGCGCGCCTACGTCAACCGCTATGGCGCCATACCCGGCCGCCGCGCCGTCGTGTTCGCGACCAACGACGACACGGCGCGAACCTTCACCGATCTCGCTCAGTGCGGCGTCGATGTCGTCGCCGTCGTCGACGCGCGCGTCGGGCCCTCGCCCGCGATGGCTGATGCGGCCCGCAGCGCGAGTGCGCGCCATATCGCTGGTGGCGCCGTCACACGCGTGCACGGGCGTCTCGGCGTCGAGGCCGTCGACATCCGCTCGGCGAGCGGCACAATCGAGCGCGTAGCGTGCGATCTCGTCTGCGTCTCCGGCGGCTGGAGTCCCAACGTCCATCTCGCCAGCCATCTCGGTGGAAGGCCGGAATGGAACGCGACGCTGGCGGCGTTCGTCGCCAGCAAGCCGCCGGA
>JALHMC010000049.1 GCA_022844225.1 Hyphomicrobiaceae bacterium
TGCCGGCGGCACGCGATCCAGCGCATCGACTTCCTGAAGATCGATGTCGAGGGCGCCGAGGCCGACGTATTGGCCGGCAACGACTGGAAGCGGTTCCGGCCGAAGGTGGTCGTCTGCGAAGCTATAGATCCGGCAACCAACAAACCCGCCCATGCCGAGTGGGAGCCGATCCTGCTCGAAGCCGGCTACCGCTTCCGCTTGGACGACACGCTCAACCGCTTCTACGTCGCTAATGAGTGCCCAGAGGTCTTCGATCGCCTGCCGGCCGAACGTGGCGATTGGGGCGCGGTCGCGCACATGTACGAGATCGGCAAGGCTCCGGAAAGCCCAGTACATCCCGATCACGCTCTCAGCCTGGAGTTGGCGCGGGGCCTTTGGGCCGAGCTGCCGTTACTGGACCGGGCGGTCGTGGCACGCCTTCTGGCCCGCGCCCGCGGGCTCGAACCCGCCGGCCCTGAAACTGTTGCGCTTGCCCGCTCCCTCGATACTGAGACTTTGCGCGCGGCTCTCGCCCGCATCGCTTGCGGCTACGACGGCGGCCAGATCGTGTAAGCGGGCGCGATGTCAGCGCAGCGCTGATAGGCGATCGCTCAACGGCGATTACTTGCCGACGCTGCCGCGGAGAAGCCCGACCAGATCCATCGGCAGCGGGAAGACGATCGTCGAACTCTTCTCACCGGCGATGTTGCTCAGCGTTCCAAGATAACGCAGCTGCATCGATTCCGGATGGCGTGACATGATCTCACCGGCCTGAACGAGCTTCTCAGCCGCCTGGAACTCGCCTTCGGCATCGATGACCTTGGCGCGCCGCAACCGCTCCGCCTCGGCCTGCTTGGCGATCGCCCGTACCATCTGCTCGTCGAGATCGATGTGCTTCAGCTCGACGTTGGAGACCTTGATACCCCAGGCGGCCGTCTGTTCGTCGAGGATGCGTTGTACATCGTCGTTGAGCTTCTCGCGCTCGGCCAGCATCTGATCGAGTTCATGCTGGCCGACGACAGAGCGTAGCGTGGTCTGTGCCAACTGGCTCGTTGCCACGTTGAAGTCCTCCACTTGAATGATCGCCCTTTCCGGATCGATCACGCGGAAATAGAGGACGGCGTTGACTTTGACCGAGACGTTGTCGCGGCTGATCACGTCCTGCGGCGGTACATCGAACACGCGCGTGCGCAGATCCACCCGCTCCATCTGCTGGACGACAGGAATAACGAAGAACAAACCAGGCCCTTTGATCCCCTGATAGCGCCCAAGGGTGAAGATGACCCCTCGCTCGTACTCTCGGAGAATGCGGATCGAGGAGAACACGAGCGCCAGAATGATGAGTACTGGCAGCAGCCAGGGTGCGAAATCGAGCGGTAGCACGGGCCTATCTCCTTTGATTGACGGGCGCGACGGTCAGTACGAGACCATTTCGCTCGACGACAGTGACCGACTGTCCTGCCGCGAGTGGCACCGTTGCGCGGGCACTCCACATCTCGCCGTGGACGGCGACGCGTCCTTCTCCCTCCCCGGATGGCTCGGACTTCCACGAGACGACGCGGCCAACGAGACCAATCATCTCCTCGGAGCCGGTGACGACCTTCGCCGAACGCGATCTCATCAGATAGCCGAGCAAGCCCACCAGCAGCAGCGCACTGGTAAGCGTCGCCGAGATCACCACCGGCCATGCCACGGCGAAGTCGATGTCTGCCCCGTCCGGATCGAACAGGAACACCGCGCCCAGCGCGAAGGCGACGCTCCCGCCGAGACCGAGAATACCGAACCCTGGCGCGACAGCCTCTGCGATCATCAGCCCCAGGCCAAGCGCGAGCAGCGCCATCCCGGCGTAAGAGATCGGCAGCGCCGAGAGCGCGGCCAATGCCACGATCAGCGCCACGCCACCGACGATGCCCGGCCCCGTCAGCCCGGGGCTCCAGAACTCGAAGATGATGCCGTAGACGCCGATCATCAGCAGGATGAACGCGACGTTGGGATCGGTAATCGTGGTCAGAAGGCGAGTCCGCCAGCCGGCCTCGATCGGGACAACCAGCGCATTGCGGACCGCGAGCTTCTGCTCTCCGTCCGACGCGCGGAAAATGCGCCCGTCGAGTTGCTCCAGCAGATCGCCCACATCGGTCGCGACCACATCAACGACGCGCTCCTTGAGAGCTTCGCTCGAGGTCAGCGTCGCGGCCTCGCGCACGGCTTTCTCGGCCCACTCGGCATTGCGCCCCCTGAGTTCCGCCATGCTCCTCAGATACGAAACCGCATCGTTGACGACCTTTCGCTCCATCGCCGAGCCCTCGCCCGGCTTCGATTTCTCCTTGTCGCTGGGAGACGGCAGCGGCGACGGCGTGCCCGGCGTGCCCATCTGGATCGGCGTCGCTGCGCCGAGGTGCGTGCCGGGAGCCATCGCCGCGAAATGCGCGGCATAGCTGATGTACGTGCCTGCACTGGCTGCCCGCGCACCACTCGGTGCCACGTAGACGGCGACCGGAACCGGCGAGGCGAGTATGCCTTGGATGATCTCGCGGGTTGCCGAGACGAGACCGCCTGGGGTGTCGAGTTGCATGATGAGGAGGCGCGCATCACGCCGCTTCGCCTCGGCCAGCGACTGCTGGATGAAGTAGCTCGTACCGACGCCGATGGCACCTCGGACGTCGATCACGACGACGCTACCGTGTCCCCGCCTCTGCCCGGTCTCCTGCAGCTGCGCCGCAGTCTGTGGCGATCGTCCCGCAATGAGAGCTGCAACGATGGTCAGAAGAAAAAAATGGAGACGCAAGGGGATCACGTTCGCACACCCTCAGCTGGGCGGCCGCAGTCCCCTCTTCGCGGCCACCGATGGTCGGCAGACCTCACTCATATAGGTGCCGAAACACCCTCCGCCATGTCCGAGATCAATCGGCCAGCCGAACCGCGGGCTCAGCCCACGACCATGGCGTCCTGCAAACGGCGCACGCGGGCGATCTCGGAGCCCGAAGGCAACTCCACCGCCGCATAGCTGATCAGCTCACCCTTTGCCACCGGCTTCACGATCGTTGCGCCCTGCGCGAGGCCGATCGGGAGCGCGCCCCTCTCGCGGGCATACCCTCGAGTCATAGAGAACCCGCGATAGAGGTACTCGCCGATCCGGCCCAGTACATCACCGGGTTTGAGCGCCAGCTTGGCAATGCATCCGACCTCGGCAACGGGCACCGGAAGCGCATGCATATGGCTTTCCCCATGGATCACCGCCGCTGCCGCCGACAGCGGAACCTCGAGGCTGGTAAGATGATAGGGCCGGTAGAACGTATAATAAGGGCCGGGCCCAAGGTGCAGATCGTTCATGCGCTCCCGTAGGCGGGGATGGCGCATCTCCGCGATGCAGAACACGCCCGGCGCGACGTCCTTGGCGATCGTGAAATCGACGCAGCCCCTGCGCGAAAGAAGGCCCCCGTCCTCCTTCGGGCAGAAATAATCTTGCAGCTGCGCCCGCGGCGCCTCCGGACCGTGCATCCCCGGCACGTCGGGCACCAGCCCGGTGGCGTTGGCGATGGCCACCATCTCGACCATCGTCTTGGTGCCGTCGACGAACTCGACCAGCATGCGCGGGTTCATGTTTCGCCTGAGCGCCTCTTCTCGGTAGTCGTCCGGCGTGGCATCCACGTTGAAGGCGTTGTTCTTGCCCTTCCCTGCCGCGATCACCGGATAGCCGAGTGAGCGCACGAAGCGGATCAGCTCCATGGTCGAGGTCGGCTCGTCACCCGCACCGATCGTATAGATGACGCCGGCGCGACGGGCTTGATCCGCCAAATAGGAACCGACGGTGATGTCGGCTTCCACGTTCATCATCACGATGTGCTTGCCCGCCCCGATCGTGCTCAGCGCCACGATCGCGCCCGCGTTCGGGTTGCCGGTCGCATCGATCACGACCTCTACCTCGGGCGCGCGGCACACGAGATCCGGCGTCGAGACTGCCGCTATACGCCCCCGCGCGATGGCCCGCGACACGTCCGCGGCCGACTTCACCGTCTCGGGCTTGCGGCACCGCGCTCCGGCGATCTCACAGCCGGCGGCGATCCGCTCCGGCTTCGAATCGCAATGAGCAACGACTTCGATCCCTGGCATCAATGCGATCTGGACCAGGAGATCCGTGCCCATCTGGCCCGCGCCGATCACACCAACCTTTACAGGCCGCCCTTGCCGCTCGCGCAACTCGAGCGCCTCAGCAAGCGGCATCCGGCTTGCTGCCGCGACTATATCCGTTGCGCCGTCCGCGGCCATTTGGCCTCCCTTTGCCCCCGGGTTCGCATGCGACGAAACACGGGCCGCCATCACCCGTCAACCGGGCATTGCACCCCAGGCCACACTGAACCGCGTGCCGAGTTCAGCCGAGAGCTTTCATCGCGAGCAGCGCGAACGCATTGTTGAGCGAATGACAGACCACCGCCGGCCAAAGGCTTCTCGACCACGCCCTGATCCAGGCAAGCGTCATGCCTATGGCAAAGATCACGAGCTGCCCAGCAGGCCCGTACTGCATGTGAAGCAGCGCAAAGCCTGCACTCGCCAGCCCAGCGCCGACCCAGAAGCCGAGGCGCGTCGCCTCGAGAGTGCGCGAGAGCACGCCCCGGAAGAGCAGTTCTTCCGTCAATCCCGCCAGCACCACCGCTGCCAGAAAAAGCAGCCATGCGTTGGGTGATCTCACGAACTCGACGAATGGCCCGAGTTCACGGTGCACCTGGGGCGGTGCGATGCTGGTGGCAACCGCCGTGGCCAGTAGCTTGACGAGAAACAGCAGCCCCACGATCCCGACCCACTGTGCCGGCGTCAGGCGTGCCGGCGCCAGTCCCAGAGCGGCCGACCGGTCGACATGCCATACGCCTACCAACCACCAGATCAGCACGAGTTGCAGCGTCTGTCCGGCAAGTTGGACGAGGACGAGGAACAGCGGATCCTGGGGGCCCGGAAGCCCTTCGGCGACGGTCGTATCGAGGGTCGAGTGCCAGGCCTCATAGGCGATCTGGACACCCGAAGCGGCCAGCATGGCCGCGCCCATGACGAGCGCGACGAAGCCGACCGCCCCCGCCACCGACCACTGCCCGCCGCCCTGTCCGCCCCCGAGCGGAATGGACGGCACGGAGGTCGTCGGGTGCTGGGTGAACATGGGCGGTGGCCCCCTGAGCGACACTTCGATGGCGATCAAAAGAGCATCGCCGCCTCGTTGTAGACCGCCAGCGCGAGCCTATCAGGTCTAGAGCCGCGCGAGAGCAGCCTCGAGTCGTCGGCCCTTGCCCTCCCAATCCGCCTGCCGCTCGCGCAGTTCCTCGACAACCTCCTCGGGCGCACGCGCCATGAACTGCGGATTGCCGAGGCGGTCGGTGACCTTCTTGATCTCGGCACCGACCTTGGCGATTTCTTTCGCGATCCGGGCCTTCTCGGCTGCCATGTCGATCACCCCCGCCAGCGATAGCGCCGCCGTCGTATCACCGACCACGACCTGCGCTGAGCCTGGAGGAGCGCTTGCAGCAAATGCGATGCTCTCGAGCCGGGCCAATCGTACGATGGTGTCGTTGTGGCGCGCGGCCCTCGCTTGTCCGTCGGCCGCGGCCTCGACAAGCACCAGCGGCACCTTGGCGGCAGCCGGCACGTTCATCTCCGAGCGCACCGAGCGCACCTCCGAGATGAGCCCGATCACCCAGCCGATTTCCGCGTCCGCCGCCGAATCTGCGAGGCCCGTGAGCTTCGGCCATTCGCCGAGCGCCAACAGCGACGTCCGCGCCGGCCCCTGCTCGCCGGTCTTGTCCCACAGCTCCTCGGTGATGAACGGCATGAACGGATGCAGCAACGCCAGCGACTGATCGAGCACCCAGGCCGTCATGGCCCGCGTCTCGGATTTCGCCGCCTCATCCGCTCCCATCAGAATGGGTTTCGTCAGCTCCAGGTACCAGTCGCACACCGTGCCCCAGACGAACTCATAGATGGCGCTCGCCGCCTCGTTGAACTTGTAGGCTTCGAGCGCAGTCGTCACGGCCGCTGCCGCCCGCTCTGTCTCTCCCGCGATCCAGCGGTTGGCGGTCTCCTTCGCCGACTTGGGATCGAAGCCCTCGACGCGCCGGCACTCGTTCATCTCGGCGAAGCGCGCCGCGTTCCAGAGCTTGGTCGCGAAATTCCGATAGCCTTCGACGCGCTGCTTGGAGAGACGCACATTGCGCCCCTGCGCCGTCATCGCAGCCAGCGTGAAGCGTAGCGCATCGGCGCCGAGCACATCGATCAGCTCCAGGGGGTCCATCACGTTCCCCTTGGTCTTCGACATCTTCTGGCCCTTCTCGTCCAAGACGAGGCCATGGATGTAGACGTCCCGGAACGGCACTTCCTGCATGAAGTGCAGCCCGCTCATCATCATGCGGGCGACCCAGAAGAAGATGATGTCGAAACCGGTGACGAGCACGCTGGTCGGATAGAACCGCTCGACCTCCTTCGTCTGCTCCGGCCACCCCAGCGTCGAGAACGGCCAAAGCGCCGACGAGAACCACGTGTCCAGCACGTCGGGGTCGCGGTGCAGAGCGACGCGCGTGCCGTAATGGCTTTCGGCAGCCTCCAGAGCGAGATTTTCCGTCTCCGCAACGAAGACCTCGCCATCCGGCCCATACCACGCCGGGATCTGATGTCCCCACCAGAGCTGGCGCGAGATGCACCAGGGCTGGATGTTTTCGAGCCAGCGGAAATAATCGTTGGCGTACTTCTCGGGAACGAAGCGCGTGTCACCCTTGCGAACGGCCTCGAGCGCCGGCTTCGCAAGCGTCGCCGCATCCACGTACCATTGGTCGGTCAGCCAAGGCTCGACGATGGCGTCGCCGCGCTGCGCGTGCGGCACGGCATGCGTCGTCACCTCGATCTTCTCCAGCATGCCGATCGCGTGCAGATCCTCGACGATGCGCTTCCTGGCCTCGAAACGATCCATCCCGCGATATGTCTCGGGCACGTTGTCGTTCAACTGCGCCGTCGCATCGAGGATGTTGATCACCGCCAGCTTGCAGCGCTTTCCCACCTCCCAGTCGTTGAAGTCATGCGCCGGCGTGATCTTGACCGCACCGGTCCCCTTCTCGGGATCGGCATACTCGTCACCGACGATCGGGATGACGCGATCCGTCAGCGGCAAATGGCACGACTTCCCGATCAGATGCTTGAGCCGAGGGTTCTCCGGATGGATCGCGACGCCTGTATCGCCGAGCATCGTCTCCGGCCGCGTCGTCCCAACCATCAGGTATGTCGCGGGATCATCCGGGTTGTAGGTCACGCCCGCCAGCGGATATCGGATCGTGTACATGTGCCCCGACGGATCACGGTCGAGCACCTTGTTCAGCGCCGACGCATTGAAATCGACGAGGTTGCCGTCCTTGTCGACCTGCCCACGCGCCCACTTGAACGAGCCCGTGTGCTCGCGCGGCTCGACCTCGAGGTCGGACACCGCCGATTGAAACTCGGGGTCCCAATTGACGAGCCGCTTGTCGCGATAGATCAGCCCCGCCTTGTGCAGATCCACGAAAACCTTCAGCACGGCCTTCGACAGGCCCTCGTCCATCGTGAACCGCTCGCGGCTCCAGTCACACGACGCACCGAGCCTCTTCAGCTGGTTCTGGATGGTGCCGCCGGACTGTGCCTTCCACGTCCATACTTTCTCGATGAAGGCCTCACGGCCGAGCGACTTGTAATCAATCTGCTGCTCGGCGAGCTGCCGCGACACGACGAGCTGTGTCGCGATCCCGGCATGATCGGTACCCGGCTGCCACAACACGTCCTTGCCCCTCAGCCGCTCGAACCGGCAGAGCACGTCCTGCAACGTGTTGTTGAGCGCATGCCCCATGTGCAGCGATCCCGTCACGTTGGGTGGCGGGATCACGATGCAGTAGGCGGGCGCGCCCGCGCGGTCGGGACGGCCGGCCTTGAACGCCTCGGCGGCCTCCCACGCAGCATGAATGCGGGCCTCGATCTCGGCAGGCTGATAGATCTTCTCGAGCATGGGGTTGGGCTCGGCTCGTACAAATGGCTGAAAGGCCCGGCGGTGGTACGCACGGGCCTCGCGGGATGTCAACCGAGGTGACGGGGGACCAACGCAGCGTCAGTGCTTTGACGCGTCGCCTTTGGCCGCCTCGCCCTTGGCCTGAAGCGAGGCCGCAAGCTCGATCCGAAGCGCCTTCTCGACCATGCGAGGCATGTTGTCATCGAGCCATTGCCGGATCATCGGCCGAAGCAGCTCGATGATCGTATCGTCGAGCGTCCGAACACCGCCACCGGCCGCTCCGGACACCAGCTCCGCCGCACTGACCTTGGCAACTTTGGCCTTGTCGGCCATGACCGCCGGCTTGGCTACGGCGGTCGCTGGTTCAGCGACCGGCACAGGAGCAGCAGCCCTCACATTAGTCGCAGGCGGAGCCGCAGCCTTTGCTGGCTCTCCGGTAGGCGCGGCAGCAACCGCCTTGGCAGCTCCCTGCTCGACGGCTGGGCTCGCAGCCGCAGGCACCGAAGTCTTGGCCGTCTCGCCTGCAGCCGCAGCACCGCTGGCCTTGGCGGGCGCTCCCGTCCCGGCTGCGGGTAGCGAACCGGCAGACGAAGCAGTCTTCGATGTGCGCGGATCCCCAGGCTCAGTGCCTTCCTTGCTTTGTACCTGTGGTGCTCCTCCGACGGCAGTCGCCGCCGCAGCCCGCTCTTGAGGCGAAGCTGGCGCAGCCTTGGCCGGTTGAGCTGGGACAGGCGATTTTCCATCCCCACCTGGCCCATGCGCGGTAGACGGAGGTATTGCCGGCGTCGCCACACCAGACTGCGAAAGCGCCGTGGTGGTCGGAGGCGTGGCAACCGCTGCGCGATCCTTATCGGCACCTGCCGGCTTCCCCGCTGCCGCCTCAGCGGCATTCAGAGGGCCCGCAGGGGCCTTTGGCACTGGCTGGGCAGCTATGACCACGTCGGTCTTGGGCAACAGAACCTGGGGAGGCGTCGCGGTGTCCTTCGCAAGACTCGTCTCGGCAGCAGGGGACGGCGGCGGAGCAATGACAGCCTTGGCCTCGCCACTGGCTGCGACCTGGGAACCGGCTGGTGTGCCACTCGTCGCGGCCCGCTGCAGCTCTCCGGGCAGCGTCGGAGGCGGCAACTCACTCGCTAACGGCGGTTGGAGTGGCGTCGGCCGGCTGAGCCAGTCCGGCAGCCGACCCGCCTGCGGCTTGCGGTCGACCGACAACTCTGCAGCTTGATCGACCGGTTTGCGGGGAATGATCGTCCCGAGATCAGCTGACCTCTGCGACGCCTCGCGCGTAACCTCGCCAGCCGACTTGCCGTCACTTCCCGCTGCTGGTTGAGAACGCGTGCCGCTCGGTGCCGGAAACATGGGAGGCTCACGCTCGGAAGCCGCGCGTCCTGCCGCTCCAGCGCGCGGCCCACTCGGCAGCGGCCACGAAAATCCATCGGCGCGCAGTTCAGCAGGACGCTCGCCCGAAGGCTTGGAGTCGGCCATGCCGAGAATGTCGTCGAGTGTCGCCCGCGGCGCTGGATGAACACGCTTTTCGCCTTCATCCCGCCCGCCGCCATCTCCCGCCGTGCGCGCCCCTGCCGGCTCCTCGGCGATGATTTTGCGGATCGAGGCCAAGATCTCGTCCATTGTCGGCTCGCTGGCCTTCTCCGCCTTCGACATCTGTCGCCGCTCCCCTCGCCACCAGCAAGGCATCGAGGCGCTTCGCGCAGCCCCCGTGCCCGTCAACTTGGCATCGTTATGACTGTCCCGTGGTACAACGCCTACAGCGCACCAGCAACGCCAGCTCACAACCTGTGGATAGCCTCACTTCGGGGCGATCAAATGGCAAAAAGGCCAACGCGGGGGGCACCGCATCGGCCTTTTTATGCGCACCAATAGCGTAGATTTACTTCGCGGGTTCGTGCTTGACCCCGTGCGTATCCCAAAGGTCGAGGCGCTCACGATGACCGTTCGAGTGCGTAATGCTGATTCCCCACCATTTACGCCGCACCTCGTGGTAGTGCGCTTCGACATCGTAAGCGAGGGTCGCGTTACCCAATTCGGGAATTGTCATCCGCCCGACCGATGCCAGCAACCCGTATGACGCTACAACGAGATTGCGCTTCGTCGTCGCAAGCTGAACCTGAGCGTTGAGTGCTTCCTGTTCGGCGTTGAGCACGTCCAGCAGCGTCCGTTGCCCCACTCGCTCTTCCTCACGGACGCCAGCCAAGGCTGTGCTCGTTGCCTGCACTTGAACCTGATCCGCCTCGATCTGGGCACGGGCCGCAACCAAATTGGCCCAAGAGCTGATCGTTGCTGCTTTCGCCTCGGTTCTCTGTTGCTCGATCTGCTGCAACCGGCTCACATGAGTATGCTTGGCTTGGCGCACACGAGCCCGCACGTCGCCGGCCTCATAGAGCGGAACCTCCAAGCGGCCCGTCACGGTCGTGCTCTCGGATTCATCCAGCACAGTGGATGGATCGAAGCGCTGCGAATACTGCGCATCAACCCGAATGCTTGGCAGCAACTCACCCCAGACCTGATCGACCGTATGCCGGGCGGCCTGCTCGGTGTAGAGCGCCGACACGATGACGGGGCTCTCCTTGAGCGTGATGTCCACAGCCTCGGCCTGAGACTTCGGCAACAGCCGAACAGGCGGTTTTTGCTCGGTCAACGTCGAAGGTGGATAGCCGATGACTCGCTCGAACGTCGCACGGCTGGTCTTCAATTCAGACCGCGCTCGATCGAGCGCCGACACGGCAGCCGCTCTCCGTGCTTCGGCCTGGGCAACGTCCGTTCGAGTCACCTCGCCGACGGAGAACCGGTCTCGCGTCGCCTTCAGCTCGCGGGTCAGAACCTCGACGTTGTTCTCGCGCAACTTGAGGATAGCTTGGTCGCGAACAACATCGACGTAGGCGGTCGCGGCCTCGAGCAACACAGACTGCTCGACATTCCGCAACGTTTCGCGGCCAGCGCGCACCGTCGCCTCGGCCACGCGCACTCCGTTCAAGGTTCGAAAACCATTGAAAATGGGTTGCGAAGCAGTGACCGCATAACCCTTTGGGTGCGTTTCACCGGCATTGCCGATTCCAGCCGGCTTATTGTCGGTCCGCTGATAACCGATGTCCGCCGAACCGGTCACAATCGGGCGATAACCTGAGTGAGCTCTTGACACTTCCTCGTCGGTGGCGCGCTGCCGCGCCCGCTCCGCGTCAAGCCTAGGGTTGTATTTGTAAGCTGCGGCCAATGCATCGCGTAACGATTGCGCATTGGCTGCGCCCGAGACTGCGATCGACATGGCCGATAAGGCCACACCGACCATTAATGCGCGAGCCGCTGATCTGAGCAGCAGCCCGTGGCCGCAATTTTTTGTGTCGCTGATCATGCCCCCGCCATCAGTCGAACGAACTGCACATTCCCCATCGCGCCACACTACGAAGTGAACGACGCGTTACGACTGGGCTACACCGATTCGGGGGACGCGCTACAGCTCCGAACCGTACAATTCCGAATTTCGCGCCACCTGTGGGCGCACGCACACACGAAGCGACCATGCATACCACAGAACCATCAGAACCGACTGGGACGGACGAGACAAAAAGTCACTGCCGTAAGATGCGTAGGCGTACCATAAGCTCGCCGCCATCGTTGATGCTAGTCGTCCAGCGACCAGTTCGGGTCGGCATCCACAGCTACATTCATGTTTTCCCGTCTCCCGTCGGCACGCGTGATATCGAGTCCGAACCAGCGATTTCTGACCGCGAGGTAGTTGGCTTCCGCGTCGTAAGCAGGATCGGCGAGCTCCATCTCGGTCGCGGTCAACCGCCCCATTTGCGCCAGTAGCGTGTAGGCAGCCACGACGAGGTCACGACGTGCCGACACGACCTGCACCTGCGCGTCGAGATGCTCCTGCTCGGCATTGAGAATGTCGAGGACGGTTCTCTGCCCCCCGCGCTCCTCTTCGCGAACCCCTTCTAGTGCCAACCGCGCCGCCTCGGCAGCCATCCGGTTGGCCCTCAACTGGCCGCGGGTCGCCTGATAACGCGCCCAGGCCTGCGTAACACTCGCTTGGGCCTCCTGCCGCGCCTGCTCGATCTCTTGCAGTCGCGCCACATGGCGGTGTTTCGCCTGGCGGACCCGGGCATGGGTCTCGCCACCTTCGTAAAGGGGCATGGAAAGCCTGCCCGTTACGCTCGCCGCCTGTTGCTCGTCGATGCCGCCAAGCTGACCGTGTCGCGTGCCATAGTTCGCCTCGAGACGGACTTCTGGCATCAGCTCGCCACGAATCCGGGCAACGCCATGCCGATCTGCAGCTTCGCGATAGAGCGCACCGACGACACCGGGGCTTTCTCGGTCGGCGATCGCAAGCGCCTCTTCGAGCGCTCTTGGCAGCTGCTTTTTCGGCGGCGACGGCGCCACGAGTCCTGCCGGAGGATGACCGACGGCGCGTGTATACGTAGCGCGGCTGGCCTTGAGATTGCCGCTGGCCAAATCCTGCTGAGCGAGCGCCCGCGCAAGACGGGAACGGGCCTGCGCGACGTCCGTCCGGGTCACCTCGCGGGCCGTTTGCCTCGCCTCCGTCGCCTGGAGCACGCGTGACAAAGCCGCGACGTTGGCCTCCCGGAACCGCAGGACCTCACCGTCCCGGACCACGTCCGCGAAGGCTGTTGCGGCGTCGAGAAGCACCTGACTCTCCACCTCGCGAAGCTGCTCGCGGCCGGCTCGCACCTGAGCCTCGGCCTCGCCCACAGCATTGCCTGTACGGAAGCCGTTGAAGATCGATTGCGAGACCGTCAACGAATAGCCCCAGGGACGCGCCTCACCGGCGCTTGCAGAATCGGGCTTTGTCTCGGCACGGCTGAGGCCGCCGTCGGCGCTGCCCGTGATGCGCGGCCGATAGCCTGACAGGGCCCGGGGCACCTCCTCGTCGGTGGCTCTGAGCCGAGCCCGCTCCGCGTCGAGTCGGGGATTGGCACTATAGGCGCTGGCGAGCGCCTGCCGCAGCGTCTCGGCGGAAACCGAGGTCGCAGACGCGAGGTGACCGATGCAGAGGGCCGACAACACGCCGGCAAGACAGACGCGGCGCGCTGCCAGCGCGCGCTCCCGCCACCGATGAGCCGCCCTTGCCTTAACCCGCATCGAAGCCGCTCCTGACTAGCGCACCGGAGTCTTTGACTCCCGCCAGCAGCCATTCGCAGCCGATTCGGTGAATGGAGCGTAAACCACGGGGGCTTCAGGCCCTATCCGTCGATGACGATCTCCGGATGACGTACGCCCGTTTCGAGCAGGTCGGCTGCGATCCGCGCCAGGGCTGGTGCCATCAGATAGCCGTGCCGATAAGCGCCGTTGACCATCAGCCGCCGGCCTTTGACGACAATTCTCGGGACGTTGTCGGGAAAGGCAGGCCTTACGCCGGCCGACAGTTCCAGGATCTCGGCTTCGCCGAACGCCGGATGCACAGCATAGGCCGTGCCGAGCAGATCGAGCGCGGAACGCAACGTCACCGCTCCGAAATCCTCCCTCTCGATGACCGTCGCCCCGATCATGTAGGTGTCGGCTCCCCACGGCACGATGTAGAGCGGGAACCGCGGATGCAGCAGTCGGACCGGACGCGAGAGGTGGACGTCGCCCGCCCGCACGACCGCCATCTCGCCGCGCACTCCGCGAAGCGTCTCGAGGTCGTCGCGCGCCGCGATGCCGCGACAGTCGATCACGACACCACCAGCCGGCGCGGCCATCCATACCGGATCGGCCACCGGCTCTCCGAAGACGAGATTGGCCCCGAGCCGCCTAAGCGCCTCCCGCAATGCCGCCAGCGCGTGGCGCGTCGAAACGTGCGCTTCCGTCGGGAAAAACAGCGCACTGCCGAAACGACCCGCGAGATCGGGCTCCAACTCGCCGATTTCGGCCTGGTCCACGCCCCGGTGCCCCTCGGTCATCCGGGCGAAACGTCGGAGTTCCGTGGCATCCCTCGCAGCCGCCACGACGAGGCTGCCCTTCTGAGTCACGTGACCGAATGCCGACCTCCAAAGCGCCAGCCCCTCGAGTCCGAGTTGCTTGACCACCTCCGGAGCCGCCTCCGCTTCGCAATAGGGTGCGAGCATCGCCCCCGCGAACCGACTCGAGCCGCCGCTCTCGGCTTCCGGCATCGCCTCGCGCAGCGTGACCGCATGGCCCCGGCGGGCCAATTCGAATGCTTGCCACAATCCGAAAATGCCGGCCCCGACGATTGTGATCTCGAGCTTGCTCAAGTTGATGTCCTATCCAAGCCGACCGGCATCACCGGGCGGCGCACAGCGCAGGCGTACTAGGATGGGCGGATCTAAGGGAGGCGTGCAACCCACGCGCATTCCTTCGCCAGCCGGGTTCATGGTTACCGCCTGTTGGGCTCCTCGGTCCATTTGCTTTTGAGGGGCGAGGCGCCTATCAATCGCGGCTGCGCCAGCCGGCCCCGAGCCGCCAGCGGCGCCGAAGCCGGCCTCATGGCCCCGCCCAACGGAAGACGCCCATGTCCGCTCCCCTCTCCGCACCGCAGCCGAAACCCGGCATCCTGGATATCGCGCCCTACGTGCCGGGCGAAAGCACGGTCCCGGGTGGCATAAAGCCAATCAAGCTGTCCTCGAATGAGACTCCGCTCGGACCATCGCCGAAAGCCATCGCAGCCTATCAAGCTCTGAGCAGCGAACTCGAGCGCTATCCGGACGGCGCCGCGACGGCCCTCAGAAAGGCGATCGGCGGCGTCTACGGCCTCGATCCCGACCGCATCGTCTGCGGATGCGGGTCCGATGAACTGTTGAACATGATCGCCCACGCCTACCTCAACCACGGCGACGAGGCCGTCTTCACCGAGCACGGATTTCTGGTCTACCGCATTGTCACGCTCGGCAATGGCGCCAAGCCGGTCGTGGTGAAGACGCGAAACTACGCCTGCGACGTGGACGCCATGCTGGCCGCGCTCACACCGAGGACCAAGATCGTTTTTCTCGACAATCCGAATAACCCGACCGGCACCTACATCCCGTTCAGCGAAGTCCGCCGCCTGCACGCCGGCCTGCGACCCGACACGCTGCTCGTGCTTGATTCGGCCTACGCCGAGTACGTGCGGCGCAACGACTACGAGGCCGGCATCGAATTGGTCGCGACGTCGCGCAATGTCGTGATGACCCGCACCTTCTCGAAGATCTACGGCCTTGCGGCGCTACGGCTCGGATGGGCCTACTGCCCGCCCGCGATCTCCGACGTCCTGAACCGCATCCGCGGCCCCTTCAATGTGACGGCCCCGTCGATCGCAGCTGGAATTGCCGCCATCGAGGATACCGCTCACGTAGATGCATCGCTGGTCCACAATGACAAGTGGCTCCCATGGACCACCGCCGAGATCGAGAAGCTCGGCCTCGAGGTGACGCCGAGCGTGGGCAACTTCATCCTGATCCACTTCCCGGCGGAAAAGGGTCGCGACGCCATCGCGGCCGATGCCTTCCTGAAATCCAAGGGCATCATCATGCGCCGTGTCGCGGGCTATGGGCTCCCTAACGCGCTCCGCATGAC
This sequence comes from Hyphomicrobiaceae bacterium, assembly GCA_022844225.1. GTDB lineage: Bacteria > Pseudomonadota > Alphaproteobacteria > Rhizobiales > Hyphomicrobiaceae. Next base: position 15,512 of record JALHMC010000049.1, read on the forward strand.
CATCGGCACGGAATCGGACAACCACGCCGTCGTCGCCGCACTCGCAGCCTTCACGGGCAAGGCCTGAGACCCGCGATGAACCAGCCCATCTACGACACGATCGCGCTGATCGGCATCGGCTTGATCGGCTCGTCCATCAGCCACGCGGCGAGACGCGCCGGCCTTTGCCGCCGTCTCGTCGGCCACGCCAAGTCGGAGGCGACGCGTGCAACGGCGCTCCGGCTTGGGCTGGTCGAAGCCGCCTGTCCGACAGCCGCCGAGGCGGTAAAGAATGCCGACTTGGTCATACTGTGCGTGCCGGTCGGCGCGTGCGTCCGGATCGCGGAGGAGATTCGCGACCACTTGAAACCGGGCGCGACCGTCACCGACGTCGGCTCTGTCAAGGGCACCATCGTTCGCGATGTCGGTCCCTTGTTGCCGCCGAACGTCCATTTCGTGCCCGGGCATCCGATTGCGGGCACCGAGCACTCCGGACCAGAATCTGGCTTCGCTGAGCTCTACGATAACCGCTGGTGCATCCTGACGCCTCCCGAGGACACCGATCCGGCCGCCACCGAGCGCCTTCGCACATTCTGGCAAGGCCTCGGCTCGAACGTCGAGATCATGGACGCCGATCACCATGACATGGTGCTCGCCATCACCAGCCATGTCCCGCACCTTATCGCCTTCAACATCGTCAATACCGCAGCCCACCTCGAACGCGTCACCGACAGTGAGGTGATCAAGTTCTCGGCCGGCGGCTTCCGCGATTTCACCCGCATTGCAGCGTCTGATCCGACCATGTGGCGCGACGTCTTCCTCAACAACCGCGAGGCCGTGCTCGAGATGCTCGGCCGGTTCACCGAGGATCTGATCCATCTGCAACGCTCGATCCGTTACGGCGACGGCGAGACGCTGTTCGAGCTGTTCTCTAAAGCACGCCAGATCCGTCGCGGTGTCATCCAGGCGGGCCAGGACGCTGGTTCGGCCGCCGCCTTCTACCGTAGCCGCGATGCAGTCGGTGCGAAGCCCGGCAACGCCCCCGCGGGCGACAAGCCAAAACCCTGACCGCGACGATGCGAGCGACGGGCGAGAACGATCTTTGGATCTTCGGCTACGGCTCGCTCATGTGGCGACCCGACTTCCCTTTCATCGAACGAGCCGCCGCCGGGATCGCCGGTTATCATCGCGCTTTCTGCATCGCCTCGACCGTGCACCGGGGCAATCGTGATCGCCCGGGCCTGGTACTCGGCCTCGACCGCGGTCGCGCCTGCTCGGGCATCGCCTATCGCGTGGCAGCCGCCGACGCGCCATCCGTGCTTGCGTACTTGCGCAAACGCGAGTTGGTCTACGGCGTCTATAGGGAGATGTTCGTCACCGCGCACCTTGCCCCCGGAGCGTCTGTCGCGATGGCGCCTGCGCTGGCCTACACCGTCGAGCGCTGCCATCCGAGCTACACGGGACGCCTGCCGCTGGCGACACAGGCAGCCATCATCCGGGGGGCACGCGGTCAGTCCGGCGCCAATCTCGACTACTTGATCAACACCGTGCGGCACTTGAAAGACCTGGGCATCCGGGAACGGCAGATGGAGCGCCTGGTGGCTCTTGCCGCTGGCTATGCCGCCCACGCCCCTGGCGACGTCATGCATCGGCCGAGCGTTCGCGGCCTGAGCGCAACCTGGGCACGCCTGCCAGCCAAGCTCCCTCGCTTGCCCATCGGCGATCAGCGCCGCTTCGGCCATCGCATCGCCTCGACCGGCCCCTGATTGCGCCTCACCGTGGTGTGGGTCTCGCCGGGAACCGGCAACAGGCCACCGGATCGCCCTAACCAAGCGGGGCGAGCGATAGACGTAGACGCCACTTTTCTCTAGCGCTGCGTGACCGGTACGCTACAAGACGTTCCGCGTCCGAGTGTCCGGTCCGCGCCATGGGCGCCGGCTCCGGAGCCCAGGCGTGAGGAGCCCTCCTATTCCAGCGAGCCCGGCAATGAAAAGCTCGGTTACCACGATCGTGCTGGCGGCTGCCGCCATCCTGTTCGCCTTCTACGGTTATCTGCAGTCGTCGAACCTTTCCGACGAGGTGAAGCGGTCGCGGCAGGTTGCATCGACCCTCGAGAAGTCGACCGCCGAGCTGAAAACGGCCCGCGACGAGATCGGTAAACTCACTTCCGCGCGGTCCGCGAGCGACGCCGAGGTCAAGAAGATCAAAGACGAGCTCGCTGCTATGCAGACGGCGCGCAAGACGGCCGAAACCGCGGCTGGCACCGCCCGCGACGAGGTCGGTAAGGCCCAGGCTGCCGTGAAGACGATGGAGGCGAGCCTCGCGACGCTGAAGTCGGATCTTGCCGCCGCGCGCGATCAAGCCGCTAAGGCACAATCATCGCTTCAAGCCATGCAAGCGGACCTCAAAGCTGCCCGCGATCAGGTCGGCCAGCTCCAATCGGCCAAGATCTCCGCCGACGCATTGGCGAAGGAAGCATCCGACAAACTCGCGTCTGAGCAGAAACTCCGCGAGGCCGCCGAGAAGGCACTGGCCGACGCCCGCAAGCAATAGACTTGGCCGGAAACCGGCGTTGACGGGCGGCTTGGCCGCCCGTCGTTTCACCCGACCTGTCTCACACTTCCATCTTGAACGCGTTGCCGTCGCGTAGAACCCGCCCCGCGGTCGGGCCGGCAAAGTGCGTGCCGATTACCAGCACCGGCTGCCCGGCAAGCTCGGCCAGCAGTCGCCGCCGCGTCGCCTCGCCGGCCGCCTTGTCGAAGTCCGCCGTCGAGCACCACTCCGGCCGCGCGAACTGACACGGATGATGCGCGAAATCGCCGGTGATCAGCGCCCGCTCGCCCTTCGATTCGATCATCACGCTGCAGTGGCCGGGCGAATGCCCGTGGCTGGCCACAAACCGCACCTCGGGACAGAGGCGATGATCAGCCTCGACCAACTCGTGCAACCCTGCGTCGACGATCGGCCGCACGCTGTCGGCAAAGACCGTGAGCATGTGTTCTGCCTCCGTCTGCGCAGCCCAGTGCTCAAACTCCTTTCGGCCGAAAACGTAACGCGCCTTCGGGAAGGTCGGCACCCATTTGCCGTCGACGAGCTTGGTGTTCCAGCCCACGTGATCGACGTGCAAGTGCGTGCACATCACCACATCGATCTTCTCCGCGGGATAGCCGGCCTCGGCGATGTCGGCCAGGAACCGGCCCTGACGTTCATTCCACGTCGGCACCCGTCGTCCCTGCTTGTCGTTGCCGAGGCAGGTATCGACCATGATGGTCATCGACGGCGTCTCGACGATGAGCGCGTGGATGCTCATCTTGAGCTTCCCCATCTCGTCGGCGAAATGCGGGATCAGCCACGAGATCGGTCGCACCGCCTCCGGTGACGCATCAGGCAGGATGAACCGGCTTCCCCCCGTCGTCTCCAGCTCGACCACCTTGGTGACCGTAACGTCCCCGATCTTCCAGCGCATACGATCTCTCCCTGAGCCGATCGGGCAAGGCTAGGCCGGGATGCGCTGTCCTGCCAAGTCGCGATGCACATGTCGGGCGAGTGGCCATCGCATCACACAAGCGAACTTTATCGATAGACCGACTGACAAAACGGAACGCTCGACCGTAGAACTACTGATATGATTTGCGATCAATCTCTCAATGCTCCCGCGTCCGCGTCCGCGTCCGCTAGGTTTATAGCAATGATACCTTCCGTGCTTCGACGCCTTCGAGCCTGTGGCTTGATACTTTCATTGGTCGTCCTTGCTGTGATCTCGCCGGCGCGCGCAGACATGTTCGACGTCAAGGGTGTTGAGATCACCAAGGGCGAAAAAGAACTCGCCTTCGCTCTGGCGCCTCAATGGGGACACAACACCAACTCGGACAATGTGCGCCTTCACGGCGAGGCGAGCTTTGGCTACGGTTTCACGTCATGGTTCAAGGCGGGCGGTAAGATTGGATTCGAGCTCGGCGCGGGCGGCTCGGACGATGCCACTTACGGCGGCATCGAAACGCAATTCCTCATCTTAGATCCCGAAAGAGCCCGGCTGGGACTTGGCTGGTTCACTGGCTTCGACACCGAATTCTCCGGCGACTTTGGTCAACTGCTCACCTTCGGTCCTATCGCCTCGCTCACGATCACAGAAGGGCTCACAGTCACCGTCAATCCCCTGTTGCAGAAACAATGGGATCCCACCGAGCCGGGGCTGACATTGAACTACGCTTGGCAGGTGAAGCGGGAGATCAACGACAACATCGCCATCGGCATCGAAGGCTACGGCGCCGTGCCGAATCTCGCCGATCCGCCATCGATCGATTTCCAGGAGCACCGCTCTGGCCCGGTTCTCTTTCTGTCGCGAAAGGGAGGCGGCATGGATGGAGACAGCATGAAACTCGGCGTTTCCGGCGGTACGCCCGGTCAAGCCGGCGGAGGAGGTGTCGAATTGCAGCTGGGCGTTCTGTTCGGCTTCACCGAGGCGACGCCTGACACCACCGGCCGTGCCAAGCTCTCACTCACGTGGTGACGGGGCGACGGTAGCCGCTCACTTCTCCGGAAGCGTCTGCGCATAGGCAAGCGTGTCCACGGCATCCTTCAGTGTCAGCGCTCGCAAGTTGATCATGGCTGCGCCCGGATGTGAGTTGCGGATCTTATGCAGCACCTCCCATGGCAGTGCCTTCGCCTCGGTACCGACGAAGCCTGGCTCGTCTTTTGTGCCCCAGTTCAAAGCCCGACCATCGAGGCCATGACAGGCTGCACACAGTGTCTGGTAGAAGCCGGCACCGCGATTGACGTCGCCACGCACCTTGCCTGTTCTGCGCTCGATGTATTGGTCGGCATCGTGTTGTCCCGCTCGGACGAACGCGGCCAGCCGCGACATCTCCTCATCACCGATCATCTCAGGCGTATAGTTATGAGGCGCGGCGCGGAGCAGCTTGACGATCGCCGCTGGCGGCATCCTTTGGGCACCACGAATGCCTTTGATCCCCGTGTGCCGATCGCCCATCGGCTGGTCCTTGCCGTAGACTCCATCCTTGCCCTTGTAGTCCCAGCCGTGGCACTCGACGCAACGCCACGTGTTCGAGCCGGACCGCTTCCCGGTCGACGGATAGGCCGGATTCGTCTCCCGGGGTCGCTTGCGATCGAGCGCATCCCACCATGTGTCGTAGATCCGCCCACCCGCAGCCAAAGTCCAAGGTGTGCTCGGCTTTTCCGGCGCGCCATGGACGAACGACTGAAGCGACGAGCTGTGTGGACCGGGCTTATCTTGAGCCAACGCTGCATCGAGCGCCACGAGCGACAATATCGAGGCGAGTAGCGCGACCGGACACTTCATGAGGGCTCTCTCCTGACAACGACATCCGTCATGTTTCCATGCCGGAGTGTTGCCGATCATGATGGAGGTCAACCCAACGATGTCTGTGACATTGTCACGATACCGCTTACCCTACATACGCTTGGCACTCGATCTCCACCTTCATCCGCGGATCGACGAGCGCTTTCACCTCGACCAGCGTTGATGCGGGCCGATTCTCGCCAAAATAGGCGATACGCCGCGGGTTGATCTGTGGCCTCTCTGTGATGTCGGTCATGAACACCTGCACCTTGACGACGTGCTCAGGTCCCGCCCCTGCCGCCTTCAGGCACTCGTGTAGCGCATCCATGGCGATATCGAACTGGTCGACGGTCTTCTCAGGGATCTTACCGTCAGCCGTTACCCCGACTATGCCCGAGACCCAAACGTTCGGGCCCGCCCGCGTGACGTGACAGTAATGGCTCACCGGGGCGGCGAGGTGGGGTAGTGTAATCCTTTGAATTGCGCTCATGAGGCTCGGCTCCTTGGTTCATCACCAGCCCCAGCCTACGCCACTCAGACCCAGCCCGAAAGCTCCCGCCGAACGACAGCCTCGATCACCCGCATACCGTCATCACTGTCGTTGAGCGCCGGGATATAGGCGAACTGCTGGCCACCATGCTCCATGAAGATGTCTCGGTTCTCGACATCGAGTTCCTCGAGCGTCTCGAGGCAATCCGCGGAGAAACCGGGCGCCACCATAGCGAGCCGCTTCACACCTGACTTAGCCAGTCGCTCCACCGTCTCGTCGGTATAAGGCTGGAGCCAGGGATCAGAACCGAACCGCGATTGGAACGACGTGACCCAGCGCTCCTGAGGCATTCCAAGCGCCTCGCGCACGAGACGCGAGGTCTTCATGCATTGGCAGTGATAAGGATCGCCGGACTCGAGATATTTCTGTGGCATGCCGTGGAATGTGGCGACGATCCTCTCAGGCTCGAACGGCAGCTTGGCGAGACCAGTGCGAACAGACGATGCGATCGCCTCGATGTACGTCGGATCATCATGCCACGGCGGCGCGACGCGTACGGCCGGCTGCCATCGCATCGTCATGAGGTGCCGGAACGCCTCGTCGGCTGCCGTCGCGGTGGTCGCGGCCGCATACTGCGGATAGAGCGGAACCAGGAGAATCCGGTCGCACCCGGCCTTCGCCAGAGCGTCGATCCGCGAGGCCGTCGATGGGTTGGCGTAGCGCATCGCCCAATCGATGATCACACGGGGCTGATCGCCGAAGGCCGTTGCGAGCTTCTCGGCCTGCGACCGGGTGATGGTCTTGAGCGGCCCCTCGTTACGCTCCTTGTTCCAGATCGTGTCGTAATCGCGACCCTTTGGGCCAGGACGGACCGTCAGGATGATCAGGTTGAGGATCGGCCACCACTTCCAGCGCGGCTCTTCGATCACCCGCCGATCCGAGAGGAACTCCTTCAGGTATCGCCGCATCGACCAGTAGTCGGTCGCGTCCGGCGTGCCGAGATTGAGCAGAAGCACACCGACGCGGCCATGCGCGACGTCGGGGTGATCGGAAGGCCAGTGGGCCGGTCGAGGATCGGTGATGGAGCGCTGCATCCAGCAGATATAGCGTTACACACCGCCCATTGGAACGATGCCAGGCCGCGACGCTTGCCCCCAGCCTGACGCAATCGCTTCTCAGCGGCCGAGCCGATCGCGTGCCGCCTCGAGATAGAGCCGCCCCCGCTCGGCCAAGGGGGCGAGATCGATGCGAGAGAAGGCATCCCCAAGCGAGGCACCGAAACGGCCCATCCGATCCGCGACATCGGAGCGACGCAGCGCCCGCATCTCCTTGGCAAACGTGCGCTCCATCGACCGCGCGGCACGCATGGCCCGCCTGTCGAGCCGGCTCGAATCGACTCGGCGTGAATTGACGAGCAAGACCGCCGCCGCCCCAACCGCCAACGCCGCGCCACTCGCCAGAAGCGGGTTGCGCTGGACGAACCCGATGAGTGACTGCCCCACGGAGCCGTTCGCGCTCATCCTCTGCCCGGAATTAGAATCTCGCGCTTTCCACGGCTCGGAAGTAGTTGCGGAGGGTGAAGCACTCGCAGAAGCCGCCGCTCCCGTTCGAGCACGATCATGATGGGTCTCAGACGCGGCGTTCTGATGCATCGGACGGCCTCGTAGCTGGTTCATATCTCATCAAACGCGCGCCGAGGCGTAGCCGTTCCCTCCTGGGTCGACAGGGGAACCGAACTTAGTCTCGCAAATGCGGCCTGATTTCAGCTGCGAACCGAGCCAACGCCTCGCGCGATCCAGTCGGATCGACCAGCAGCACGTAGTCGACACCACCGGCCCGCAGCTGCTTGAGACGTGCCACGATCTCGGCAGGCGTGCCGAGCAATGGCGCGTCGTTAGCAGCCAGTTCCGCTGCCGCCTCGACGGTCATGTTGTGGTACCGATCGGCGTCTGGACCACGTGCCAAACCACCAATCGCACCCAGCACGCGCGCCCGCACGATGAGCGCCTCGGCCCGCTCTGCATCATTCGCGACGATCTGTAACCCCCGCGCAACGGCAACCTGAGACGAGCTTTCAGATCGGCCAGCGCTTCGGCAGGCCTCGCGAAACAGACGTACGCGGTCGACGATGACATCGATCGGCGCCACTTGGTCGAGGAGCAGGTTGTAGCCCGCCTCTGCGGCCCGTTCGATGGAGGCTCGGCTGCCTGCACCGAGCCAGAACGGTGGATGAGGCTGCTGCACTGGGCGCGGCTCGATGACGACGTTCTCGAAGTTCCAGTATTTTCCGTGGTGTGAGAACCGCCCCCCACCGCGCCACGCAGCCCTGAGGAAATCCATCGCCTCCTCGAACCGTTCGCCGGCTTCTCCCGCGGGTATGGCAAAGCCTGCGAACTCACTTTCCCGATAGCCTTTGCCGACGCCGAAGTCGAAGCGGCCACCTGACAGCAGATCGAGTGTCGCCACCTGCTCGGCGAGCAATGCCGGATTGTGCCAGGGCAGCACCACGACGGCCGTACCTAGCCGTATGCGCGAGGTGCGTGCCGCCAAATAGCTCAGAAGGCTGAGGGATGCCGAGACCTGCCCCACACCGGTAAAGTGATGCTCGACAACGAACACGCTGTGAAAGCCGAGGGCTTCGGCATCCAGGACATAGTCGATGTAACGCTCATATCCTATGCTATCGCCGGCCAGACCATCGCCCGAGGAGCGGGCGCCACCGAAAAGACCGAAGCGCATCCAGACACCCTTCCTCCGTCATCTCACGACAGGGTCCGGAGCAGTTCGGCGAATAGTCTGCAGCGCGGGACAAGCGACGAAACCAACAGGTGCTCCTCGAAGGTGTGGGCTCCCGCGCCGTCGACGCCGAGGCCGTCAAGCGTTGCGACCCCGAGTGCTCCGGTGAAATTGCCGTCACTGCCTCCGCCAAACGAGCCATGCTTCAGCTCGAAGCCAAGGTCGCGCGCAAGGCCATGCGCCTTCTCATAAAGTCCCATCGTCTCCCGGTGCGGCTCCCAAAGGGGTCGCACAGGCCCCTTCTCGACTGTCACGCGGATGCCGTCGTCCTCGTCCTCGAGCGCCTTCATCATGGCGGCGACCTCTTCGAAGATGGCCTGCGTCGGAGCCACCGTCAGCACCTGGGCACGGCACTCGATCGGCATGACGTTGACGAACGTACCGCCCTGAATGGTGCCGACCGAGAATGTCATGCCTCGATCGAAGTCGGTCATGCCTTCGATCCGCTCCACGAGACGGGCCATGGCGCGAATCGCACTGCGCCCTAGCCGGTTGTTGGCGCCGGCGTGAGCCGGCCGACCGTGGACCGTCACCCAAAACCTCTGGAAAGCGAAACGCCCTGTGACCACGACGCCGTTCTTGCAGGGCTCCGTCACCAGGACGTACTTGTGGCGCTTGGCCTCGGCCTCGATGGCTGCGCGCGACGAAGGGCTGCCCACTTCCTCGTCAGGCACCAGCATGTAGGACACCGGAAGCCGTGACTGCATGCCCGCGCGTCGTAGGACCTCGAGTGCGTGCATGGCAATTCGCACGCCACCCTTCATGTCGTAGATCCCGGGACCATAATAGCGATCGCCGTCGCGCCGCAGCGGCAACCGTCCTTCGAGAGTTCCCGTCAGATGCACCGTGTCCAGGTGCGACAGAATGAGTACGCCGGCCGAGTTCGTCGGCTCCGCACCGCCCAACCGACCGACGACGATATCACCGAACCCATCCTTGCCCGGGGTCCGCTCAATCGTGCCACCGAGACGAAGCAATGCGTCGGAAGCCATGTCCATCATGCGGTTCACGCCCGCAACATCGCCCGTCGGGCTTTCGCAGCGGACCCACGGCAGCAAGCCGTCTAGAATTTCCTCTGCGTCGAACAGGTTGGCGTTCAACACGATGTTGCTCTCCCAGCGGAAATTGGCGCCATTATCCAGTATCTTACCTCACCCGGTCGCGCCAACTCTGCACCATTTCACCGCACCACGGCGAAAAACCGTCCTTCACATGCTTGACGACTGGCAATGCTGGCGCAAGAGGTTGATTGGCGCTATTTGGAGAGATCGAATCTTGATTCTTTAAGTGCTCGTGTCGCCCGCGGCGCGACGAGAGTGCACTTACCAAAGTTTTCCCGACCCTGAACCACACGGATCTATTCCGGCTGAGAGCGGCTTTGTGATCAACGTGCATCAGGACGCGCCAGCAGGATTGCCCGCTACTCGTCTGTCGGCGCATGCGCGGCTCCTGGCGATTGTCGTTCTCGTCGGTTTGACCATAGCACTGGTCGCACCGCGAGCGACGCCCGTGGTTCTTCCATTGGTCATCTTGCCGATCGTTGCGCTCGCCTCGATGGCAGGGTATCGCCTCAGCTTCCCATCCCCCTCTCCGGTTGCCTTGGCCTTAGGCGCCTTCACTGGCTATCTCGCCATAAATGCCATGTGGGCCGTGAACCCCTGGCAGGGCTTAAGTCGAGCCGTTCTTTGTGGCCTCATCGTTGCCCTCGGAACATTGACTGCAATCGTACTGCCCAAGATCTCCTCCGAACACGCAGCGCGCGTGAGCGAAGCGGTACTCATAGGCGTGGCGCTCGCCGCTGGGTACCTCGCCGTCGAAATCCTCGCGGGCCAGCCTATACGGAGGTTTTTCCTTTCGCTTTTTCCAGTACTCCAACCCTCGCCGAAGCACATGGTGACGGCTGACGGCTGGGTAACGCAGCTGAACCTCTACACTCTCAATCGAAATCTCGGTCTCCTCAACCTCATGCTGTGGCCGACCCTGCTGATCGCCCGCAGCTACTTCTCGATGTCGATCGGCCGGATCGTCGGCCTCGGCCTCCTGAGCGTGGCGGCGGTCGGCATATTCTCGTCCGAGCACGAGTCGTCGATGCTGGCGTTGGCTGTCGGCTGCCTTGTCTTCGTCGGCATGACATTCGCAACATCGACGATGCGCAAAGTCGTCTTGGCTTTATGGGTAGCAGCGACGCTGCTTGTCGTGCCATTCGCCGATATCGCGCACGATGCAGGGCTTCACCAAGCCGGCTGGCTGCCTCAGACCGCCCGCAATCGCATCATCTTGTGGAGCGTAACAGCGGACCGTCTACAGCAGGCGCCGATCCTGGGCATCGGTATTGATTCGACCAAGCCGCTGGATGAGGAAGCCGCCGCTTCCGCGCCACGCGAGCCGGGCGATGCGTATGCGCAACGCACAGGGCGCCACGCCCACAACATCTTCATGCAGACATGGTATGAACTCGGTGCCGCCGGTGCCTTTCTTCTTCTCATCGTCGGCATAGCTGCTTTACGCGTACTATCGAGATTGCCCGAGATCCAGCAGCCGTTCGCCTATGCTGGCTTCGTCTCAGCCATGGTAATTGCTTCATTCACATGGGGGATGTGGCAACCCTGGTTCATGTGCGCTTTCGGACTGTGGGCCGTACTCTGGCTGATCGCGCTCGACGCCGCGCGTCGCAAGCACAAACAACCCTGACCAGGACAGCGGCAGGTTTGCCCGGAACGCATCACTTTGCGGCATCAGACCTTCGGGGCAATCTCACTCGCGAACTGATCGATCTGAGCCCGCGTCGCCTCCATCGTTGCGGCCCCGCGCACCCGAACGATGATCTCACCGAAACCGAGATCCCGGATGCGCTTCAGGTCATCGATGATCTCGGTGATCGATCCAGTCGCGGGCTCGCGCTCGTCATGCTGATTGCGTTTCGCCTGCCCGATATTGAGGAAAATCTTGAACACCAGCGAGATGCTCTCGTACGGGCGCCCGGCTTCTGCGCAGAGTTCCCGCATCCGCTCGAGCTGTCCCTTCAGTCGATCGGGTCCGAGGGCTGTCGCGAGCCAGCCGTCGCCGTTTCGTACGACCCGCTTCAGCGCCGGATCGGCGACCCCACCGATCAACACCGGCGGGTGTGGTCGCTGCACCGAGCCGGGGGCTGAATAAACGGGCTCGAAGTTGTAGATCTCGCCCTTGAAGCCCACCTCCCCGCCCTTCGCGATCGCCTTGAAGATCTCGATGGCCTCGTCGGTGGCTTTGCCGCGCCGTTTGAACTCATGAAAGCCGAGGGCCTGAAACTCCTCCTCCAGCCAGCCGACGCCCGCACCGAGCACGATCCGGCCACCCGACATCTGGTCGATGGTGACAAGTTGGCGGGCCTGCAAAAGTGGATTGCGATAGGCCATGACCAGAACTGCGGTACCGAGCCGAACGCGCTTCGTTGCGCCGGCCAGAACACCGAGGACGGCGAGCGGCTCCAGCAGCGGGTCGTCCAGCTTCGTCGGAAAATCGCCCTCTTTGGCATAGGGATATTTGGAGGCGAATGACACTGGAAAGGCGATGTGATCGGCGACCCAGATAGATGCAAACCCCATGTCCTCGGCGAGCTGGGCCAGCGTCATCACCGGCTCTGGCATGGCCAGGCGCCCATAGATGCCCACGTCGAGGCCGAACGTCGAGAGGTCTGCCATGCGTCGCGTCCTTCACCATTCCCGTTGCCGCGCGCGCCAATAGACGGCGGCAACACACGTCGATACCGGCAAGGCCCGCGTTGCCGGCCTGCTGCCTTGCATGTTCTAGCCGTAGGCTCGTCGAGTGCGCCAGCTCTACGTTGTCCGCTATTCGACGGATGCCATCGCTTGGGAGCGCACCGCGGCGCGAGGCTCGACATCAGGTGCCGCCGCCAGGTCGATGGCGGCACGCCAACCTGCAGCCAGTTCGGCCGCAGCGGCTTTCGGGCGCAAAGCAAAAAGTCGGAAAGCCAAGGGCATCGCCACTTCGCGCAACTCGGCTTGCCGTGCTCTGCAGGCGGCGATGATGTGATCCGCCAGTGCTTTTTGTGCCGCATCCTTCACTTGCGCCTGCGCCGTGGCCCCCAACACCGCAAGGTCTTGGGCCTCGCCGAGAAGTTGGGACAAGCGGCGCGCGGCCTCGATCCTGACGCCCTGCTGCTCAGGCCAGACCGCAAGCACCAGGGTCTGCTGACGCTGGTACGTCTGCACGGCCTTTCGCAGCTCATGCACATTCTCGTCACTGGGATCCGCAGCGAGCCGAGAAAGACTATCCCGGCCGGTTCGCTGACACGCGCGGACCCCTGCCGCCACGATGTCCGCGATTTCACCCGAAACTTCCAGTTTCTCCAAGCGGCTTCGCGCTTTCGCCAATTCCTTCAAGGCCTGCCGGACGGTCGCCGTGGCGGAGCGGGCGGACGGGGCCACCTTTGACACCGCCGGGTCAGTCAGCACCCCTCCGAGCCAGCACAGCGCCTCGTCGAGTTCGTCATTCTGCCCGGTGAGCCGGCCGATTGTGTCGGCCATCACGTCGTGATCCCTAAGGCTCGACAGATTGCCGGCGATGAGCCGCAGAGCCGCATTTTCGTCGCGGAACGCCTTGTCTCCGAGACCCTCACGGACGCATCGCAGCAATGCGCGCGTCCTCTTCAACGCTTTGCGCGTGTCGTGGACCCAGCCCGCCCTTTTGTCGCCAGCGTGCGGCGCGGCAAGAGCCCGGTCGATCTGCCCCGTAGCAATGCGCCGCACACCGTCCCGCAAGTCCTCTTTCAGCTTGAATCGATACGCCATGACTGCTCCCGCACTTCCAGGCGCACCTTCTGAGATATTTTTGTCACATACAAGCCGGGCAGGGACGCGACGCAGTCGGATTGGCACAATGGCTTATAATGGTGAACTCGCGCGAAAGTCGGTGCGGACGCAACCGTCTCACAGCGGCCCCGCGACCGTCTTGATCAAGAACGATCTTGTGCCCTCGCCCAGGCGATCCAGCTCGCGACCCGCTGCTCTGGCTCTGCATGCGTGATGAAGTCGGTGATCACCGCGACACTGTCAGCCCCAGCAGCCACGACCCCATCGGCCCGCTCGGGGGTAATCCCCCCGATGCAGCAGAGCGGCAGTCCACCGATGCGGGCCTTCCAATCCGTAATCCGAGCCAAACCCTGCGGAGCCCA
>JALHMC010000050.1 GCA_022844225.1 Hyphomicrobiaceae bacterium
CCGGGCTCGCTTAAGGAATACCTGCCCTGGCTGGAGGAAGGCTTCCGTCGCGCCGGCAACGGCAAGAGCCTCGCAAACTTCGACATCCAGGCCTCGTGCCACGTCGAGGTCAACGACAACGTCAAGGAAGCCCTCGACAAAATGAAGCCCGAAGTGGCGCTCTACGTCGGCGGCATGGGCCACAAGGACAAGAACTACCACAAGGACATGCTGGTTCGCCGCGGCTTCGGCGATGCCGCCGAGCGCATCCAGGAGCTGTTCCTGGCCAAGCGCAAGGAGGAGGCCGCCGCCGCCGTCCCCGACGAGTGGGTCGACCTGAAATCCCTCGTCGGTCCGCCCGCTCGCATCAAGCAGCGCTATCGCGCCTGGGAGGACAGCGGTGCCACCGCCCTGACAGTCCGGACCAAGCAGCCCGAGGCTGTCGAGGTGATGGCCGAAGCGGCCCGCCTCAATCGAGGGTAATGACGATACGGCCTGGCGCCCGGCGGGCGATCGGCAGATTGGCCGCAGGAGAACGCGTCACGTGAACATGAGCGAAACGTCTGGAGGTTCGAAGCTCCTGTGGTCACCGCAGGAACTGACCGAGCGGCTTAAGTTACCGGGCATCTCGGTTGTCGACACGCGGCCTGCCGAGCTTTTTGCCGGCGGGCGCATACCGGGATCCCGCCACTTCGATCCTTACTTCGTCAATTGCGATGACACGTCCGAGCGCCCGCTCGCATCCTTCACCCGAATGTGGGCCAACATGCTCGGATGGCGCGGGGTGAAGCCGGGCGACACATTGGTTTTCTATGGCGCGTTCACCGATATGTGTGCCGCTCGCGGATTCTGGTTTGCCGAGTATCTCGGGCACAAGGACGTTCACGTCCTCGATGGCGGATACGGCGCGTGGCGCGAGGCTGGTCTGCCGATCGAGCAGTCGAGCCAGCCTCCCACGCCGACGAAGTTCTCGTTCGACGCCAACTCCGAACGCGTCGCGACGTTCCAGTCAGTGATGAACGCTATCGGAAGCGATGATCACATCATCCTGGACAACCGTAGCTTCGCCGAGTTCACGGGGGAGGATCGCCGGGCCAAACACGGGGGAGCGATCCCCGGCGCACGCCATTGTGATTGGGAGAACCTTTACGACCCGGCAACTGGTCGAATGAAGCCCGCAGCCGATTTGGCCCGAATCATCGAGGAGGCGGGCGCAACACCGGACAAGGAAATCATCGTCTACTGCAACACGGGCTACCGGTCGGCACACGCATATCTCGCCATGCGCACGCTAGGCTACCCGCGGATCCGCAACTACGTCGGCTCCTGGCAGGAATGGGGCAATCGGGACGACCTGCCGATCGTGAAAGGTGGTGGCTAAGACCGGCTCGGGACTCTTCCATCACGATGTGACGAGCCACGCCGAAGCAACACGCCGAGATAACGCATCCGGCGAGGGAACACGCGCAGCCGGCGATGAGGACGCATCAGCGCCCCCTCAAGTCTCGAACCTCTTGAATAGCGTCGGGAGGCTTGCCAGCTCGGCGATCAACTCAGGCGGCATGGGCGTTCCTGCGCCCGGAACATCACGCGCGGAAATCCCATCCGAGAATGCCGCGAAGCGTTCGGCGATCACAGCCTTGATCTGGTCGTGTCGGCCTGAAGCTGCGAAGAGGTCCAGCACATCGTCTGAGACCTCGCCCGCGAGCTTGTCCCAGGCTCCCTCGCGAGTCATCCGATTGAGCTTCTGTCCGAGATCCTGCAGCCCGTGCACGGCCAGTACCGGAAAGTAGGCCGGTGTCGATCCATAGAACCCGACGCGGCCTCGCACCCACTCACGCGCCCGGTGCACCTCCTCGTCGTTGGCCCCCGTCGCCAGGAATCCCCCGCCGGTGATCTCGAAAGTCGTGCGGGACCGCCCCGAGCGGGCCATTCCCGCCTGCACTTCAGGCATCACCATCTCATCGACGTACTTTCTCGTGCAGAACGGGTGCAACCGGACCCCGTCCGCCACCTCTCCCGCGACCCGCAGCATAGCGGGGCCAACGGCCGCGAGAGTCACCGGGGGCAACCGAAGGCCGAGGCTCTCCGGCACGAAATAGGGTGGCATCAGCGTGAACCGATAATGCTCTCCCTCGAAGGCGAGCTTCTCACCGTGCCGCCAGCACCGCCAGATCGCCTTCAGCCCCCGGACGTACTCACGCATCCGCGGTGCCGGCGGCGTCCAAGGCACCGAGAATCGCCGCTCGTTGTGCGCCTTCACCTGTGTCCCGAGACCGAGAATGAAGCGCCCACGAGAGGCCTCGTTCAAGTCCCAGCTCGCGTTGGCGACCGCCATCGGCGACCGCGAGAACGAAATGGCGATAGCCGTGGCCAGCTCCAGTCGCTCGGTCTCCACCGCCGCAATGGCCAGCGGCAGGAAGGGATCGTGCTTGTTCTCGTTCGTCGTGATCAGCGCGTAGCCGTCCGCCTCGGCAGCACGCGCCGCGTCCTTGACCTTGCGCAGATCGTCCTGCGGAACTGTCGTTGCAATGCGCATGGCACCCCCTTGGTGGACGTTGTCGTCAGCATATTCGGACGCCATCCGAACGCGCGCAACCGAAGGCTACGGTAGCGACATGCATCAGGACCTTTGCCGACCATGAGCCAAGGCAAAAAAGCCAACTGAAACGGGAAATGAATCGATCTGATATTTTGTCTGCGGATTAAATATCCTAATAGTCATTTGCAGCCACAACATTACTGGCGACCCAACCAAAATTGGGCAACTGGACTCCGAACAACTACAGAGGAAGATAGAAGAAGTGGGCCTTCACGATCGAATTGATCATACTTATTATGGATTTATAAATGAACTGGTAGCTATTTTTTATACATCGTCCCTGAGTTCGTTATCCGCGATCTGAAACCATCCGAAACGGAGCTCCGCATATGAAGACCTCTCTGCTCGCCGCTGCTGCTGTCGCTTTCGTTGCCGTTGTCGGCGTCCCCGCGACCGCCGAGGCTGGCGGCCTGCATCGCCTCTGCCCGACGCAATGGCTGAAGGACCATCACCACTATCACGCCAAGAAAGCCGTTGCCGTGAAGAAGGTCGCGGCGAAACCCGCCAAGAAAGTCGTCGTCAAAAAGGCCGCAGCGAAGCCGCTGAAGTAGTCGCGCCTAAGTCACGACAGAATATATAAAGGCCTTCTTTGCAGAAGGCCTTTTTGCATGCGGTTGCAGCAACGCGATCTCTGCGGCCCGGCCTCGCACGCGACCTTAAGTTTTTGCCTTGACGCGCGCCTCGATCCCGCGAACCAGCGCAGATCCCATGGGCGGATCGTTCTCGACCTCCAGCGTCTCCGTCAGCCGCGCCAGCATCGTGTAGAAGCCCGTCATCAGGATCAGCTCCACCACGACCCGATCCGATACGTGCCGGCGAAGCTCCGCGAGCGTGCCCCGCGAGCCTTTGCCACTCGTAACGAGTTCACGCGTGAGCACGAGAGCCGCCTGCTCGCACGCCTCAAAGCATGGGGCCCGGTCTTCACCCTTCTCCAATGCCGCAATTTGCGCCTCTGTCGCTCCGAGATCGAGGGCGATCGGCACGTGCTGCAACCACTCGTACTCGCCACCGGCCACCTTAACGGCTTGGAGCAGGCACAACTCGCGCAACTTCGCATCGAGCTCGAGCTTGCCGAGCAGCGTGCCGCCGAGTTTCATGACCGGCTTCAATGCCGTCTCCGCGTGAGCCATCATATTGAAGATATTAGCCGGTGCCGGCAGCCGCCGAAGCATTTCCTTGGCCTCTGGCGAGATCTTCTCGAGATCGGGATAGGGAATGAGCGCCATGCTGGCTTGTCCTCTTTTCGGTTTCGATGAATTCATGATGCCGTTGAGTTGGGCAGCGGCTAGGTTGGCTCCCCGTCGTCGTTCTCGATACCATCGTCGTTCTTCTCGGCCTCCGGAAGCCGCACGACGACCCGTCCTGCGGAAAGGTCCACCTCTGGAACGAAAGCGTCGGTGAACGCGACCAGCTCCGTCCGGCGCGAGCCCACGAGCCGGATTTCGAGCAGGTCTCCGGCACCATAATTCTGCACCGCTACGATTTGGCCGATCGGCTGGCCGCCCGGCGCAACGGCTGGAAGTCCGATAAGATCGGCGTGATAGAACTCGCCCTCCTCGGCCTCGCCGAGTCGATTCCGCTCGACCCAGAGTTCCGTGCCTTTGAGGGTCTCGGCTTGCGTCCGATCCGAGACGCCGGCGACCCTGGCGATGACGCCCTTGTCGGTAACTCGCACTACGGCGACGTCGAACGTGCGCTGACCAGCGGCGTCCGTCAGTGGGCCGTAGGCAGCGATGTCCTCAGGGACCTCCGCGAACGAATGCACGAAGAGCTCTCCCTTCAGGCCATGGGCACTCCCGATGCGCCCGAGCAGAACGCGCTTGGAGTCGCTCACGCTACCCTCCAACCGGTAGATTTGGGACACGGAGGACAAAAAAGAGCCAGCTTCGGTCGCATTGAAACGATCCGTTTACAGTTGTCGGGCAATCTCCACCCTCGTAGGTAAGCCGTTGATTTGCGTTTGTTCGATCCTGGTTCACGGATCGCGCGGCAGCGGTTTGAAAGTCGCATCAGTCAGTAGAGTCAACGCCCCCATGGTCAAGCGCGTCCTCGTCGTCGATGACGACCCCGCCCAGCGTCGCATTCTTGAAGAGATGATAAAGCGTCTCGGCTACGAGACAAGGATCGCCCAGAGCGGCGACCAGGCCCTGGCCATTCTGGAAGGCCCAGAGGCCGCAGGGTTGAGCCTCGTGATCCTCGATCTCGTGATGCCAGGCACCGACGGCATGGCGGTCCTTGGGCGCGTCGGCCTCAAGCCCGGCACACCCCCCATCATCGTCCAGACCGCGCACGGCTCGATCGAGACCGCAATCGGCGCGATGCGCGCCGGTGCCGTCGACTTCGTCGTCAAGCCGGCCAGCCCCGAACGCCTTGACGTCTCGATCAAGAGCGCCCTCAAAATCGAGGCGCTACAAGACGAGATCACGCGCATCAAGAAGAAGCACGACGGCACGCTCACCTTCTCGGACCTCGTCCTGAAGAGCGACAGCATGAACCGCGTGATCGCTCTCGGTCGTCGCGCCGCTGCATCGAATGGCAACATTGCCGTGCTGATCGAAGGCGAATCCGGCGTCGGCAAGGAGTTGATCGCCCGCGCCATCCAGGGCGAAAGCGCGCGCGCCGGCAAGCCGTTCGTCACGGTCAATTGCGGGGCGATCCCAGAAAATCTAGTCGAGTCGATCCTGTTCGGCCACGAGAAGGGCTCGTTCACCGGTGCCGTCGAAAAGCGCGTCGGCAAATTCCAGGAGGCAGACGGCGGCACACTGTTTCTCGACGAGGTGGGGGAGCTTCCCCTCGATGCGCAGGTGAAATTGCTGCGTGCGCTTCAGGAAGGTGAGATTGAGCCGGTCGGCGGTAAGCGCCCCGTGAAGGTCGATTTCCGGCTGATCGCGGCAACCAACCGCGACATGATCCAGCTGGTCAAGGACGGCAAGTTCCGTGAGGACCTCTATTACCGCCTCAATGTCTACCCCATCTCGGTGCCGCCACTGCGCGAGCGGATTGGTGATGTGCCGGATCTGGCCAACCACTTCCTCGCTCGGTTCTCCGCCGAGGAAGGCAAGCGCATCATTGGAATGACGGACGACACGGCCCGCCTGCTATCTGCCTACTCGTGGCCCGGCAACGTTCGCCAACTCGAGAACGCGGTGTTCCGTGCCGTCGTGCTCGCCGATGGTCCAGAGCTGACGGTGGCTGAGTTCCCGCAGATCGCCGCCCACGTCGAGGGGTTCCGGGCCGACGTTCCCGCCGCGCCCGCCCAGGTCGTAGCGCGCCCCGCGTACACCGGGCCCGCATTGCTCGGAGCCGAAAGCGTCGTTCCGCAGACGGTCGAGCTGATCGGAGGGCCGCGCGGCTCTCTCGGAATTCCCGCCGTTGACGCCGAAGGAGAGATCCGTTCGCTCGAGTCGATCGAGGCCGACATGATCCGTCTCGCATTGGGTCGCTATCGGGGCCACATGACGGAGGTTGCCAAGCGCCTCGACATCGGCCGGTCGACCCTCTACCGGAAGATGCGGGAGTATGGGCTCGAGGGCCCGCCGAACTGAACTTTCACGTCTACTGTGCGATTGCAGGGCCATGCCACGTGCATGGCCTTGTCGTTTTTTGCCGACTACGGACACACAGTCGCGTTATCAGTACCAACACGGACTAGCCAGCACCGAGGGCAATCGGTTAGTTTCCGCGCCGTTAGGCCGAGGAGCTCGCAATGCCGTTCGAAGGTCGTGGCACACGTCGAATCTGCTTGTTGGCCGCACTCGCCATTACGCCATGGCCTGCTGGCATGGCTGTCGCGCAAGTGGGCAATCCTGCGTCGAATGCCCCCATTGTCCCATCTGCCACCGCGACGGAGGCCTCATCGCAATCCGCCGCCGAGACGGGTGCCACAGCGTCCGCGCCTGCATCGTCGGACACCGGACCGGCCCCTGCAACGGGAGCGACGCCAAACAACGCGCCACCTACACTTGTCGCCGGTACGCCACCTGCGGCCTTCACGCTCGATATCGCCAATGCACTGAAGCGCTTACCCGCCAGCGCCCTCCTAGACAGAGGCGACCGCGCGGCCATCACAACCGTATACGAGGCTCGTCGCGGCAGCCCGATCTGGATGACGCCACAGGGAGCCCGACCGGAAGCCATGAAGCTGGCGGCTGAGATCGCCAAGGCCGATGACTGGGGCCTCAAGCCTTCGGACTACGATTTGCCGGCACTCGACGCTTCAGCCTCGGATCGCACTGACGTGCCTGCGGGCGTCCTCGCAGATACCGAGGTTCGCCTCTCTCTGGCTGCGCTGCGCTATGCCCGGCACGCACGGGGCGGGCGGGTTGAGCCAACCGCATTGACCGACTTTCTCGATCGTAAGCCCCCAGTCTTCGATCCTCGAAGCGTGCTGGAGCAGATCGCAACGGCGGCCGAGCCTGATCAGTACCTGCGTCAATTGCAACCCCGCCACGTGGAGTTCGAGCGGCTCCGTCAGCGCTACCTCCTCGCCCGCGACCTCACTGATCGGCCAAAGGGCGGTGGCCCCACCGAGGCTGAGCGCCTGCTCGCGAACATGGAACAGTGGCGCTGGATGCCGTCCGAACTCGGCGCATTTCACATTTGGGTGAACATCCCTGAGCAGCTCGTGCGCGTCGTTCGCAATAACGAGGTGATCCATACCGAGCGGGTGATCATCGGCAAACTGGACTCCCAGACGCCAGTCTTCTCGGACGAGATGGAACAGGTGATCTTCAACCCGCTGTGGGGTGTTCCGGATTCGATCAAGACCAACGAAATCCTCCCCGGCTTACGTCGCGGCGGCGGCATTCTGGCCAAGCAAAATCTAAAGATCCAGCTTCGCGGTAAGGACATTAATCCTGCGACGATCGACTGGTCGCGCACCGATATCCGCAATTTCCATGTGTTCCAGCCACCCGGCAGCGGTAACGTCCTCGGCGTCGTGAAGTTCTGGCTCCCGAACAAGCATGCCGTCTATCTGCACGACACACCGTCAAAGAATCTGTTCAAGTCCACCGCCCGCACCTTCAGCCATGGCTGCGTGCGTGTGCAGGACCCGGTTCGTCTCGCCGAGGTGATCCTTGCCGAGGATCGCGGCATGTCTGCTGATCGCGTGCGCGCGCTCACCGGCAAGGGAAGCCCGGAAAACAACGCCGTCAATCTCTCGCGGCGTATACCGGTACACATGACGTATTTCACGATGCGTGCCGAGCCGAGCGGAGAGGTGGCGACCTTCAAGGACGTCTATGGTCACGAGGAGCGCATCCGCCTCGGCCTTGAAGGCAAGATGCATCTCGTCAAGGCCGTGCCCCGGCCCGCAACGCCGGCAGGCCCGATTGGCCGCCTCGTCGAGGCATCGCCTGGTTATACCGGTTTTGCTGGCTTCTCCGGCTTCTCCGGCGGTGGCTCCGTTTCGACGACAAGGCCGGATTGGGCGCGCGGCGTATTCTCCGGCGGTGACTGAACAGATCGTTTTACCGGCGGAAAACGCTGGTTGACGGCATCCGTGCCATGCCCCGATCGCAGGGACCCTCCCTCTCGGAGTGCGCCATCTGCTCACGGCACACGGACCTCGTCGCATGTAAGGATTGCCACTCCTGCCGTCCTGTCGCAGTCTTTGCCCAATGCATAGTCCACGCGAGCGGCAGGGGTCAGCGCACATGAGCTTCGAGAAACCCTACGAGGGCATCCGCGTCGTCGATCTGAGCCAGGGCGTGGCCGGCCCCTATTGCGCTTATCTTCTTGCCCGCCACGGCGCCGAGGTCATTAAAGTCGAACCGCTGGAGGGTGACTGGTCCCGCTCGCTGGGTGCGCGATATGGTGATCACACAGCGTTCTCCGTCGCAGCCAACCTCGGCAAGAAGAGCATTGCGGTCGACCTGAAGACGGATGCCGGCAAGAAGATCGTCGAGCAGCTGATTCCTGGTGCCGACGTCTTCCTCGAAGGTTTTCGCCCCGGTGTCATCGATCGCCTCGGCTTCGGCTACGAGAAGCTGAGCAAGGTCAACCCGGGCCTGGTCTACCTATCCGTGTCCGGGTTCGGCCAGGTCGGCCCGCTCCGCGAGAAGCCGGCCATGGATCCGATTCTCCAAGCCTTCACCGGCTTCATGTCGGAGAACAAGGGACCCGATGGCATTCCGCACCGCACGCCGACCATCATCGTTGACATGGCGACGGGGCTGTTCTCTCACCAGGCCGTGGTCGCCGCCCTCTATGCCAAGGCCAAGGGCGCGCCCGGTCGCCATATCGACTCGAGCCTGATGCAGGCGGCCGCCAACCTTCAATCTATTCGCATGATGAGCGCAGTCCGCGACGGCCCGTTCCGCAACGTCGCCGGCCCCGGTGGCACTTATCTCGCGTCAGACGGTGGCTGGGTCCAGATCGCGGCCGTCAAAAACCACGAGTTTGCCGGAGTCTGCCGCGTGCTCGGCAAGGACGAATGGATCGAAGACCCACGCTTCAAAACCACCACCGACCGTTACGCCAACGCAGCCTTCCTGGGCGAGCAGGTCAAAGCCATCATCGCAACGCGCCCGGCAACAGAATGGCGCGACAAGTTCACGGCCGCCGGCCTTCAGAACGAGATCGTCCAGACCTACGACGACTTCGTTGCGCACCCGCACACGCAAGCCTCTGGCGTCATCACGTGGACCGAGCATCCCGGCGGCGGCGCACCATGGGCGACCCCAAACCCTGCTGGCACCCCCAAACTCCAATCCGGGACCCCCGACGCCATCGCGCCGACCCTCGGTCAGCATACAGCCGAGATTCTCGCGAGCCTGGGTTATTCCGCCGCCGACATCGCCAAGCTCGCCGAGCAGGGGGTGGTGAACCAATAGCTCTGAGCACTAGGATGATCTGCCCGAGTCACGATACTCATCGCCGTGCCGGTAGAACACGCGCCATTCGCCGTTTTCGATGCGATAACCCTGCGTCACCCGAAGAGCGCGTGCAATTTCTTGTCCGTCGACGATCCGGATCATGTGCTCGAGATCGGCGGTGATCGCCATTTCCCCATGCACGGACGTCATCAGGTTTTCGATCCGCACCAACCGCGCACGCACTTTGGTCGCAGCCCATCGGAGCCTTTCGCCAACCTCCGGCCATCCATGCTCGCGTCCGCCCAGTCCTCCGAAAATCATGATGTCCGGCTTGTGCGACCAGAGCGCGAGGTAAGGCTCGGAATTCCCTTCGAGCTGCGCCGCGATGGTTGCTTCATGCCGCTTGCGGAAATCCAGGAAGTCCTCAACCATTTGAGCGGCTCCGCGGTCAGAATTGTCCCTTGAGGCGCCTAACCCTTCACACCCCGACCGCCGAGAAACCTGGGGTTTCTCACCTTCAACTCGTTCGCGAGATGCGCCTTCAGGCGGGCGCGCAGATCGGGATTCGTCTTGTCATTGACCTCACCCGACCGGATGGCCCTTGAAAGCTCCTGCATGGTCCCGTCGCCGTCGTCAAAGAAATGATCGAGCAACTGAAACCCCAGCGCCTCTTCTTCAACCGCCATTTCGCGCCGCGCAATGTCGAGCGCGTTGCCAATCATCGCAGCCAGATAGCGCTTGTCCGCCGGCAGCGCCGGCGCGATCTCAGCCTTGAACGCCTCGGCCACCAGATCGAGCAGTGCTTCCGCCCCGAGTCTGCGATGCTCGCTCATGATCGCACTCCAATTCTCACGGGAGCACTCGTCCCCTCTCCCCTCGGGGAGAGGGTTAGGGTGAGGGGGCTGATGCGGGTGACGAGACTGACGAGAGTCCAATCCGTTCCAGCACGTGCACACGAAAACGGGCCCATCACGTCACCCTCCCCTTGGCCATGAGGCGATCGATGATGTCGAGCGCGTCCCACTCCATTTCCGGCGGCATCAAACCCGTCAGCGCCAGCTCCAGCGAGCGCTCTCCACCCTTGATGAAACGATCGCCCTGCAATAGCGAGATCGCAGCCCAGCGCGATGCCGCCAGCACCTCGAAGTAAGCGAGTTCCGAAGCCGCCACCTTGATGTCTGCGATCTCGTTGTAGCCCTCGAGCAGACTCGCCAGCTTAGCGATGCCACCCGCCACCTTGTCGTCGTTCCCGAACCGCCAGCAACGCGCGATGAACCAGCCGAGATCCTCTCGCGGATCACCCCAGTGGCAGAACTCCCAGTCGAGCACCGCCGTCAGCCGCCCACCGTCGACCATGTAGTTGCCCGTGCGGAAATCGCCATGCACCAGCGTGATCGCCGCCGGCTCGGGCGCGTTCTGATCGAGCCAGCTCAGCACGTACTCGAGCGCGGGCCGTGCCTCGCTGGCGCCGTCGAGCCCTTTGCGCATCTGCGCCACTTCGCGCCGCGAAGGGTTCGTCACTGGCACTGGCAGAAATGACAGGACGCCGGCCGTCGGACGCACGGAATGGATGCGGGCCAGCTCCCGGCCAAGCTCACGTGCCAATGAATCGCCGAACTCGGAGAGCTTCGGATCGCGCACGATCCGTCGCCCCTGCGCGGTTCCTGCAACCAGAGCCTGAACCGCGAACGGTCGCCCGATAAGACCGCCATCACCTGAGGCCGCGATCGGTTCCGCAACCTTCACGCCTGCCCGATGCGCAGCCTCGATACACCGGAACTCGGACAGGCGATCGAGACTGACGTCCAGGCTTGCGGCCGCATCCGTCCGCAACACCCAGACATGCTTGCCAGCGCGCGCGCCTCCGGTCACCTCGACATCGAGACGCCAGTTCTGTTGAACGGCACCACCGGCAAGCAGCGCAGCCTCGACGATGGCGACCCGTTCGGCGCCGAGTTCGCTCGCGAGCCAAGCACCCAGCGCCGCGAAACTGTCCGGCTGCAGCGCCGTCCCCGCCTTAATCCCCGTGCCGTCCTTCACATCAGCCATGCTCACTCCGTCGGCAGCAGATGGCCGCCGTCAACGACGACCGTCGAGCCGGTCATGAACGCCCCCGCCCGGGAAGCCAACAGCAGTAGCGCGCCGTCCAGCTCACCGAGCTGCCCGAGCCGTCGCATCGGCACATGCGCGATCATGCGCTTGCCGGCGTCTGTCTCCCAGAACGCGTCGTTGAGCTCGGTCGCGATGTAACCGGGCGCAATCGCGTTGACGCGCACCTTGTCCCGGGCCAGTTCCAACGCCCAGTTCCGCGTCAGAGCGAGCACCGCCGCCTTCGACGCCGCATAGGCGGATAGCGTCTTGATGGCGCCAAGCCCGACGATCGACGCGATGTTGACCATCGACCCGCCTTTGCCGCTCGCCACCATTCTGCGCGCAGCCTCCTGACCGACGCGGAACACACCGTCGAGATTGACATCCAGCACGCCACGCCACTGCTGCTCGCTCATGCGCGTGAAAAAGGCAGGATCGGTAACTCCCGCATTGTTGACGAGCACCGTGACAGTCCCGAGAGCGCGCTCCGCGCCATCGAAACACGCCTTCACCGATGCCGGATCGCGGACGTCCAGAGCTACCGCCGTGGCATGCCCACCTTCAGCCTCGATCTGTTTGGCGAGCGCCTCGAGCCGATCCGTCCGTCGCGCTGCAAGCACCACCTTCGCTCCGGCTCTCGCCAAGGTCACAGCGAAATGCGCGCCGAGGCCCGATGACGCGCCTGTGACCAGCGCAACCTCGCCGTCCAGACGGAAGATGTTCGTTGTGTCAGTGCTCATGCCATCCATCACATGCAAAGTGCCCCTCTCCCCGATCCCTGCACGAAAACGGCGAGAGGGTCGGGGTGAGAGGCAACGTAGCCGACGACCCGGAACTGCCTTTGGCCGGACCCGTTAGAACGTGCCCACCCAGTCACGCTTGCCGATCTCGACGCCGTTGTGGCGCAGGATGTCGTACGTCGTGACCGTGTGAAAATTGAAGTGCGCGTAGGCGTGATTGAGGAGGTACATCTGCCCTTTGAGAACGGCCGGCTGTCCGCCGATGGTCAGCTTGATCTCTTTGTCCTCGCTGCCGTCGATCTGTTCCGGCTTGAACTGTCCGAGATAGTCGATCGCGCCCTGCAGACGCGTCTTCAGATCGGCAAACGTCTTGTCCGTGTCCTGCGAAGTCGGAACCTCCGAACCCGAAAGCCGAGCCGCCGCCGCCTTCGCCATGTCGGTCGCGATCTGCACCTGCCGCCTAAGCGGGAACATGTCCGGGTAGAGCCGGGCGTTGATCAGCACCTCGGGATCGATTTTCTTGGCCGTGCAGTGCGCCTCGGCCTTGTCGAGGATGCCGATCAACTGGCGCATCCTCCGCTGCATCACGGGAACGGACGCCTGGTACATCGAAAGCGACATGGGAACCCCTCGGGGAATTGATTCAAGGCCGTCCAAGCTGGACGGTCACCGCATACTGGTCCGGCAGGACCGGAAGCGCAATTCTGCTGGACCGCAAGCCAGCGATCTTTCGCGGGGCGGACGACATCCACACAATCGAGTGAGCCGGCCCGTCATGCTTATTCGCAGGCTCACACGTCCAGATTCGCGACGTTGAGTGCATTTTCCTGGATGAACTCGCGACGCGGCTCGACGAGGTCGCCCATCAGCTTCGAGAAGATGTCGTCGGCCTCATTGAGATCGCCGACTTTGACCTGCAGCAATGTGCGCGCCTCGCGGTCCAGCGTCGTCTCCCAGAGCTGCTCAGGGTTCATTTCGCCGAGGCCCTTATAGCGCTGCAACGAGATCCCCTTGCGCCCCGCAGCATAAACCGCATCCAACAACGTGCGCGGCCCGTAGATCGGCGTCTCGTCGTCCTTCCGCTTCAGGACGGCAGACGTCGAATAGACGTCCATCAGATGCTCACGACGCTCGTTGAGCCGCCTCGCCTCAAGCGAGCCGAGCAGAGCCCTGTCGAGCGACTGGACCTCGGCAACCCCGCGTACGAGCCGTTTGAACACGAAGCCATCATTGCCGAAGCGACCCTCCCAACCTTGCTCCGTCTCCTCGGCGAGGGTGTCGAGCCGCTTGGCGACGGTTGCTGCCACCGCGTTCGCTCGCTCAGCTGACAGCAACAGCTCCGCATCGAAGGCACCGCCGATCGCCGCCTGCTCGACGACGAACCGCCCATAGCGCGAATGCAGATCGTCGATCAGTCGTGTGATGCCCCGCGCCTGCTCGACAATGTCGCGCAGATCCCGAGCCGAGCGCGTTTCACCTGTACCAAGCTGGAGCACAGCACCATCGAGACCGCCATCGATCAGATAGTCCTCCAGGGCGCGCTGGTCCTTGAGATACGTCGACGATTTGCCCTTGGCCACTTTGTAGAGTGGCGGCTGCGCGATGTAGAGATGCCCTTTCTCGACCAGCTCCGGCATCTGCCGGTAGAAGAACGTCAACAGCAGCGTGCGGATGTGCGCGCCATCGACGTCGGCGTCGGTCATGATGATGATCTTGTGGTATCGCAGCTTGTCGAGGCGAAACTCGTCCCGCCCGATGCCCGTACCCAGCGCGGCAATGATGTTCGTCACCTGTTCGGACGACAGCATTTTGTCGGTGCGCGCGCGCTCCACGTTCAAAATTTTGCCCCGGATCGGCAGAACCGCCTGGTACTCGCGCTTGCGAGCCTGCTTGGCTGATCCGCCGGCCGAGTCGCCCTCGACGATAAACATCTCGGTGTTCGAGGCGTCACGGTCTTGGCATTCGGCAAGCCCGCCCGGCAGACGTAGCCCGTCGAGCGCACCCTTGCGCCGGGTCAGCTCGCGAGCCTTGCGCGCGGCTTCCCGCGCCAACGCCGCCTCGACGATCTTGGTGACGATGATCTTCGCTTCGCGGGGATGCTCCTCGAAATAGGCCGCGAGGTAGTCGCCGGTAACGTTCTCGACCACCGGCTTGACTTCCGAAGAAACCAGTTTGTCCTTGGTTTGACTGGAGAATTTCGGATCTGGAACCTTCACTGAAAGAACGCAGGTCAGGCCTTCCCGGCTGTCATCGCCGGTCAGATCGACCTTCTCCTTCTTTGCCACTCCCGTCTCGTTCGCGTACTTGTTGATCACACGCGTCAGCGCCGCACGGAAGCCGGCAAGGTGCGTGCCGCCATCGCGCTGCGGGATGTTGTTCGTGAAGCAGAGCACGTGCTCGTGGTAGCTGTCGTTCCACCACAGCCCGATTTCGACAGTGATCCCGTCTTTCTCGGACGTGATCATGATTGGCTCGCCGAGCAACGCCGTACGGTTGCGGTCGATGTAACGGACGAACGCCGCGACACCACCGTCGTAGCGCATCGTCTCGGCTTTGACGTCTGCATGCCGAGCATCGCGCAGGGTGATGCCGGCGCCCGAGTTCAGAAACGCGAGTTCGCGAAGGCGATGCTCAAGTGTGTTAAAATCGAACTCGATGTTCGTGAAGGTGTTGGGGCTCGGCAGGAACGAAACCTCCGTGCCACGCCGCCCCTCGGCGTCACCCACCACGGCCAGCGGTCTAACCGGAACACCATCCGCAAACTCGATGTAATGCTCTTTGCCGCCGCGCCAGATGCGTGCCTTGAGCCACGTCGACAACGCGTTGACCACCGACACGCCGACGCCATGGAGACCGCCAGAGACCTTGTATGAGTTCTGGTCGAACTTGCCGCCCGCGTGCAGTTCTGTGAACACGATTTCCGCTGCAGAGCGCTTCGGATCGTGATCATCATCGTTTTTGATGCCGGTCGGGATGCCACGACCGTTGTCGCTGACCGTCACCGAACCATCGGCGTTCAGCGTGACGATGCATTCCGTCGCATGGCCGGCCAGGATCTCGTCGATCCCGTTATCGACGACCTCGTAAACCATGTGGTGCAGTCCGGAGCCATCGTCCGTATCCCCGATGTACATGCCGGGACGCTTCCGAACCGCATCCAGACCCTTCAGCATTTTGATCGAGTCGGCGCCATAATCCTCGGCCGCGCTCGGCTTGCTTGCGGGCGTCGCGTTCATGTCGCTAAGTTCCTGAAAGATTGTGTCCGTTACCAGTCAGCGACACTAGCACGAACACCCCTTCGCAGCCCGGAAAATCGACCGGCTGAACGAGAATTCAATGGAATTTTTTGCGAGACAAATCAATCGGTTGTGCGAATGGCGGATAACTGCGGCAACGCGGCTGGAGAAAGCAAGCCGTCGTCGCTGATTGGTACGAATTGAGCATCGCTCAATAAGGCTTCGAAAGGCTGTCGATCCGTACCCGTCAACCATGCTTGCGAGCCCAACCGGAGCAGCTCTGCAAAGAGGCCCGCACGACGGCGCGCATCAAGATGAGCCGCAATCTCGTCGAGCAGAAGAATCGGCGCTCCACCCGTCCGGCGCTCGGCGATCAATTCCGCGTGGGCGAGAACGAGACCGATGAGTAGAGCCTTTTGCTCGCCCGTAGAACTCGCCTCGGCCGGCATCGATTTGGGACCGTGCCCGACGACGAGGTCACTTCGATGCGGTCCCTCGAGCGTCCGACCGGCGGCACGGTCGCGTTCCCGTCCATTGGCAAGGGCCGCCAGATACCAATCTTCGACCTCGATGGCGGCGTGGGCGCCAAGGGCGGCCTCCAGCCCTCCCTCGAGCATAAGGCTGGCCCAGGGGAATGCAGCGTCGGGATCGCGCGCGCGCCGCGCTTCGATGATGCGGATGATTCCGCCGACGGTCTCGCCGCGCGCCGCCGCGATCGCGACCCCAGTCTCGGCCATGATCCGCTCCAGCCCGGCAAACCGCGACGGATCACGCACTCCATCCTCGAGCAGCCGATTCCGCTGACGCATCGCACGCTCGAACTGTCCCGAGCGCGTGGCATGACCCGCATCGAACCCGAGCACCAGCCGGTCGAGAAAGCGCCGCCGGTCGCCCGCTGGTCCCGTAAACAGACCGTCCATCGAAGGCAGCAACCAGGCCATATCGACCAGCCCGGCCAGCGCGCCCGACCCGGATTGCGGCTCGCCGTTGATGCGCACCAGGCGCCCACTTCGCGATGAATCGGGTGTAGAGGCATCGAGTCCTGTGCCGACGTCGACCGGCCCGGCCTGCGTTTCGATCCGTGCCGAAACGGCCCAGCCGCCGGCGCCCTGCTGCCGTGCCAGATCGACGTAAGGCGCACGTCGCAAACCCTGACCGGCAGCAAGCAGAGATACGGCTTCGAGGACGTTGGTTTTGCCGGCTCCGTTCGGCCCCGCCAGCACCACCGGCCGCCGGTCGAGTGCCAGCGCCAACCGCGAATGGTTCCGGAAATCCGTCAGAACGAGGCGCGAGATCCACATGCGTCAGCGTTTGCCTTCTGCCGACGGGATGTGCCGATGCGCTAAAGTTGTGACGCAGGGGCGGATCTGGCGACGGCAGCGCCTCACACCCGCATCGGCATCAACACATAGAGCGCGCGGTCGTCGCCGCCGTCCTTGACCATGGTCGGCGAGCCGGGATCGGCGAGCAGGAACTGCAGCGTGTCGCTCTCGAGCTGGCCTGAGATGTCGAGCAGGTAGCGCGCGTTGAAGCCGATCTCCAGCCCCGCCGCCCCGTAGTCGACGGCCAATTCCTCGGTCGCGCTGCCGCCATCCGGATTGGTCACCGAAAGCACCAGCTTTTCCGGCGCAATGGCCAGCTTCACCGCACGACCACGCTCGCTGGCGATCGTCGAGACGCGATCCACAGCCGACATGAATTGGCTGTTCGACACCTTCATCGATTTGTCGTTCGCCTGCGGAATCACGCGCTGATAGTCGGGAAAACTGCCATCGATCAGCTTAGACGTGAGCGTGATCGGTCCAATTTCAAAGCGAATTTTCGAGGCTGACACACCGACAGTGATCGCAGCCTCGGTAGCCTCGATCAGCCGGTGAAGTTCATGCACGGTCTTGCGAGGCACGATCACGCCCGGCATCCCCTCGGCACCTTTCGGACGGTCGACATCGAGCTGGGCCAGACGGTGACCGTCCGTGGCGACGGCGCGGAGCGTCGGCTGTCCGCCCCGCTCGGAGGTGTGCAGATAAATGCCGTTGAGGTAGTATCGCGTCTCCTCCGTCGAGATCGCAAACCGGGTCTTCTCGATCAAGCTCTTGAGATCCGAAGCCGGCATCTCGAAGGTGTGGCTCATCTCACCCGCTGCAAGGTCGGGGAAATCGTCGGCAGCGATCGTCTGAAGGGCGAAACGGGACTGCCCCGCACGGATCGTCAGCCGCTCCCGCTCCGCGTCCCTCACCATCTCGACCTCGGAGCCCTCCGGCAGCTTGCGCACGATGTCGTTGAGCATGTGCGCCGGCACCGTGATCGCACCCGGCTGATCGACTTGCGCCGACGCGGCTTCCACGACCTCGCGCTCCAGGTCCGTAGCCTTGAGCTCGAGCGAGGAACCGACCGCCTTCAGCAGGACATTCGAAAGGATGGGGATGGTCGTTCGGCGCTCGACGACGCTCGTGACGTGTCCGAGCGCGCGCATCAGCTCGCTCCGTTCGATCACCAGCCGCATGTCTCAGGCCTCTTCAAGTGTCGAATGATCCCTGCAACCCTTGTTGCTTGGGCCCTGGCTCCGGAGGCAGTTTGCCAATCGTCGCCCTTGCACTCGGGACGACGCTGGCACCACGGCACGGTCAGGAGAATCGTTGTAGGGCAACTTGAACCGAACGCGCTCGTTTGGCAAGAGAAACCGTTCTTGATTGACGTTCACCAAAGGCGGAATGATCCCGACGAAGTTGATGATGCATCGATTTAAAGGGCCTTGAAAGACATGGATTTTCCGACCGCCAACGGCGTCAAGCATCCATCGCCGAACGCATTCATCAGGGCCGCCATCGCACGCCAACCCGTGCAGTGACCGGCGGCAATTGTAGCGAGCCCGAACTGTCCGAGATCTCGCACGGTCTCCGGGATGATCCGCTCATTAGTTCCCGACAGATGCAATCCACCCATCACCGCATGCAGTGGGACGCCCATGTGCGAGGCCCGCGTATGCGTCAGCACGTTGACCACACCCGCATGCGAGCAGGCAGAAAGCACGACGAGCCCTTTCCCCTTCACATGGAACGCGACGCACCGCTCGTCCATGAGCAACTCGTCAGGTTCCCAACCAATACCATCGTCGCTACGTCGATGCTGACCCGGCAACCCGGTTTCATATGGCGTGACCCGCGGAATCTCACCGCTGATCCACACCAGCCCGTCCAGCGCCAAAGCCGGCTCGGTCGTCTGAATCACCTTCGCGCCGTGCAACGCCAGCGCACGGGGCTGGGGAACGTCCTCCATCAGCCGGAATGATCCGTCGGGCAGTTTCGAGGCCCGCTGGCGGAACATGCCCGGGTGAGCAAAATACGGCACCTCGCGCGGACCACCGGCACCGCGAATGAGATCGAGCGCCCGCAACATACCGCCGCCGTGGTCCCAGTGCCCGTGACTGAGGACGATCGCGCCGACCTTGCCGAGATCGGCGCCGAGGCGCTGCACGTTGCGTGCAAAAACCTCCTCCTCCGGCCCAGTGTCAAACAGCAACGTCCGTGTCTCGCTGCCCCGTTTGAGTGTGACGAGGCATGACAAACCGTGCGCGGCGCAGCAAAGACAATCGCCAGCAACCAGATTGACCCCACGTCGCGCCAACCGCGACAGCTCCGTCTCGACGAACTTCGGTGTCGACGACAGATTATCGGTCACGTTGTCGACCAGGATCAGCACCTCGGCGCTGTCAACCTCGAGCAACCCCGCCATTGCCCCTAGTCCCTCTTCTTCATCAAGGCCCGGTACGTCTCGATCACCTGGCTGTCGTCCTCGTGGCCGTGCCCCATGCCGGAAGCGGCCAGGAACAACTGATGAGCCGCCGCCGAGAGCGGCAGTGCCATCTTCGCGGCACGCCCGGAATCAAGAACCAGCCCCAGGTCCTTCACGAAAATATCGACCGCGCTGGTCACGATCGTATCGTAGTCCACCATCCTTGGCCCGCGCGCCTTCAGCATCCAGCTCTGCGCGGCTGAGCCGGAGAGCACCTCGAGCGCAATTTTCGGATCGATCCCGGCACGCTCCGCAAACGCCAAACCTTCCGCCGCCGCCGCGATGTGGACCCCGCACAGCAGCTGATTGACCACCTTCATCGCCGCCCCTTGCCCAGGCTGCTCGCCGAGGTGGAACAAGCTCGAACCCATCGCGGCCAACACCGGCTTGACCGCCTCGAACACGGGCTTCTTCGCTGCCGCCATGATCGTCAGCGTACCGTGCGTGGCACCACCCACGCCTCCCGAGACTGGCGCATCGACAAACCCGCGTCCGGCCTTTTCCACCCGGCGTGCGATCGCCTCCACTCGGTCGGGCGCACACGTCGAGCAGACGATCACCGTCGCATTGGGCTTCGTCGCCTCGAGCGCCAGCTTATCGAACAGCGCGTCCTCGGCCTGGTCGGCATTTACCACCATCAGGATCAGGATGTCGGCGCCGCGTGCGGCCTCCTCGGCGCTCGCCGCGCCATTGCCTCCATGCGAGGCCAGCCGAGCCACGGCTTCCGGATGCAGATCGTAGCCAGTGACTTTGTACTGCTTCTTGACCAGCGTCTCGGCCATCGCGCCACCCATGGCGCCAAGCCCGATAAAGGCAATCGAACGGTGCATCGCAAGCTCCAGACATCTCGTGCGCGCCCCAAGCCCGGGGTCGGGCGCGCCGAGACCAACTATGCCCGCAACCTCGCCGAAATGTAAGAGTGGCGGCGCCGCCAAGCGCCACCCTTGGGTGGGATCGGTCCGCCGCGCGGACCCGGGTCCAACGGCTTACCGCTTCCCTCCTATGTCGATCGCTAGCGCCTGCGTGATGAACGTATGCGTCGGCGTCGGCACGCCATGCTTCTTGCCGAGGCGCACCACACCACCCGACAGATAGTTGAGCTCGAGCGGCTTTCCCGCACGACGGTCATGCGCCATCGACGACGTCATCGCGGGAGGATTGGCCTCGATTGCCTTCCAGACACCCGCCACGTCGCCTTCGTTGAGCTTCACACCGATCGCAGCACCAACCGCCACCACCTCGTTGACCGCAGCTTCCATCAACGCCCGTGTCTCAGGCGTCTCGCGGATCGGACCGGCTGTGCTGCCCGTCAGGGTCGTCAGTCCGGAGAACGGCGCGAGCATCGCGAACTTCACCCAGACGGCGCGCCGGATATCCCTCGATAGGATCGCATCGATGCCAGCCGCCTTGCAGGCCGCATGAAACGCCTCCAGCTTCGGATTGGCCTTGCCGTCGGGTTCGCCGAACTCGATCCGGGCAAACGGCCCGCGCTGCTCGATGACCCCCGGACGGGGGATGTGGCTGGCAATCCGTGCGACACCCGGCACGACATGCGTTCCAGGCAGCGTCGCAGCTATGATCTCCGGTCCATCGACACCGTTCTGGAACGTGATGATGATCGTCTCCGGCCCGATCACCGGAGCGAGACTCTTCGCAGCGCTCTCCGTGTCGCCGAGCTTGGTCGCGAACATCACGATATCGACCGGACCGGCAGCATCGGCGGGCGTCGCGACCGCTCGCACCGGCTTGACCGTCAGATTACCGAGCTGGCTGTCGAGGGTCAGCCCGTCGCGTTGCATGGCCTCCAGATGAGCCCCGCGCGCGACGAAGGTTACATCGTTGCCGGCGCCTGCCAGACGGCCGCCGAAATAGCCGCCGACGCCGCCAGAGCCCATCACCAGGATCTTCATGTTCTGCTCTCGCTTGTTCGCATTATTCTCCGCCACACCATGACCGCTAGCGCCCCCTGGCTGCAACCGCTGCCTCCAGACGGGCCGGTCCATCCTTGTCGGCTGCGACGTACCAGTCCGCGATTTGGCTGGAGGTCACGAAGACCGTGTCGTTGCGCCGGGCCAGAAGATCCAGCGCTTTTTCGACGTAGTAGGCCCGATGCGGCACGCCGACGATGTGCGGATGAAGCCCGAACGTCACGATCCGCGGCCCCTTCTCGAGCTCGCGTTCGAGAACGGCGAGCGTCACCTCGAGCCGCTTGTAAAGCTCGTCCGAGCCATGGCTGTGCACCACCCACGCCGGCACGTCGTTGAGCTCCCACGTATAAGGCAGGCACAGCATCGGCCCCCCGGCGGTTGCCATCCAAACGGGCAGATCATCCACCAGCCAATCGTGAATGAAATCGAGGCCCGCGCGCTTCAGATGCTCGGGCGTATCATTCGTCTCGCCGCCGCCGGCACCGAACCATCCCCGCACCCGCTTTCCGGACAGCGCCTGCAATCGGGCGAGGCATTGCTTGATCTCCGTCGCCTCGTCCTCGGACTGCTTCAACGTCCGCTGGAACCATCCATGTCCCACCAGCTCCCAGTCGAGATCCACGACCTTTCGCGCAAGCGTCGGATAGACGTCAGCCACCTGCGCATTCATGAAGGCCGACGCCTTGATCCCGCGCCCCTCGAGCATGTCGAACAGGCGTGGCATCCCGCAGCGCATGCCGTATTCCACCCACGAGTAGTTCGGCACATCCGGCGGCTCGACCTTGGCACCGTGTGGTGCCGGTAGAATGCCCCGCGGCATCGGCCGATCGAACGGCCAGTACTCGATGTTGACCACCACGTTCACGATCAGCGGCTTGCCATCGAGCGGTGGCAGCCTCGGACGCTCGCTCGACATGGCGAAAGGAATGCGTGGATTGGGCCACATGACGTCGTTCTCCTGTTCCGCCCGACCACTCGGGCAGATCTCTGCCGATGGCATGAAACCTACCGAACGATGCAAAGCGTTGCATCTCGGCCACCAGCATAGCCGCAGCACCGGGATCGTGGAATTGGCACGCGCTGACCACTCGAAGGAACCGAACCGAGAAGTCCGAGCCATACCTCGTATCGCCACCCCAACGAAGGCGGATCGTTGGACTGCGGCTGAGGCGAAGCACGGCCGCCACGCGACGCCGACGCCGACTCTTGATAGGATCATGGCTACTCAGGCCGAGCTGGGGGACGAATGATGGCCTTCGAGAACCGACGTTGCACACGCGGCATGTCACGACGCCAGCGCCGCCTGTTGGTCCGGCTCGCCCTCGCCGTAGCCGTCGCCACGCTTATCATTACCCGCTACACGTCGCCCCGCTCGCTGTTCAACCCCGCGGAGACGAACAACGGCGAATCCCGCCATCGCTGAGTGTCGCCTCGACTGAGCACCCGCCTCGGCGGTTGCCAGGACCCCGTCACCGCGATAGAACCGCGTCGGCCGCAAGCGACCTCGTCCGCCCACGGGTGGCAAGTCGCAAACGCCGATCGCGGGTGTAGCTCAATGGTAGAGCAACAGCCTTCCAAGCTGATGACGAGGGTTCGATTCCCTTCACCCGCTCCAAGCCGCTCTGCATGGCTCATCGACCGCCCCGCCAGCGGCTACTCGCCAGCCGGAGCTCGGCCATCCATCGCCCAGCCGATCGCATTGCCGACCAGCGTCGTGAATGCGCTCGTTTCCCAAGCACCCCTGAAGGTCCGCGGCATTGCGCTGTCGGGAGCATCGGGTCGACCTGGGCGCGATGACGGATTGTGGCAGTGCCCGAGCGCGAGGTAGGTGATAGCACCCTGGCCAAGCCGCTTCGTATAGCCGAGCACCCGGGTCTTCCCGTCCCGCTGCAGCGACGTATCGGAGCCATAAAGCGTCTCGACCACCGGCCACGTGCCTCCGGTACCGAAGTCCGCCGTCAGCAGAATTTCCGCCTCCTCGGGAGCCTGAAGCTCAATGAAGTACGGCTCATCCTCGACCTCGAACGAAGCCCCCAGCCCCCGGGTGAGCGGATGCTCGCCCCGCTGAACATCCACCCGAAAACGGCAGATCGGCGGATGCGTCAGGAACATGCTCCCGAGTAAGGCGTGGTGCGCACCCTTGACGGTCCGGCGCTGCGACAGCCCATCCACACGCTCGGCCCGCCCTCCGCTCGTGCCGTGGAGCGCGAGCCAATGCCCGCCCGCCTCGATCCAGCGCTCCAGGCGGACGCACTGCTCGGCTGTCGGGAGCGGCCCGGCGACGTAAGTGATCAGCAACCGACTGACGGGCAGCCACTTCTCGATGTCGGCGAAATCGTTGGCGACGGATGCCGGGATCTCGCGCTCGGCCAGAAGTGTCAGCAGGCGCAGACGCGCATAATCGTGGTCGTGCCCGGCGCTGGAGCCCGCCGGGAAACCACCCGTAACGACATGCGCACGGGCAAGGGACGCGTCGACCATGAGAGAACTCCGCAATCGTGATCACCCGGTGCCGACGCGCCAAATCTAACGCTCTGCGCCAGGAGCATCAGTCTCCCTGCTTGTCGGCCGGTGCAGCCTGCAGCTGGCCGTAATTCTGGATGCCGATGGAGTCGATCAATCCGAGCTGCGTCTCGAGGAAGTCGATGTGCCCTTCTTCATCCTTGAGCAGGTCCTCGAAGATCTTCACTGACACATAGTCCTCGTTACGACGGCAGATATCGCGACCGCGCGTATAAAGCGCCTGCGCCTCGTACTCGGCCGCAAGATCGCACTCGAGCACTTCTTTGAGGTTCTGGCCGATCCTGAGCGGGGCCAGCGTCTGCATGTTTGGGAAGCCCTCGAGGAAGATGATGCGCGACACGAGCTTGTCCGCATGCTCCATCTCTTCGATCGACTCGGCCCGCTCCTTCTTGGCAAGCAGCGTGAAGCCCCAGTCGTCCAGCAACCGGTAATGCAGCCAATACTGGTTGATGGCCGCAAGCTCGTGCTTCAACGCCTCGTTGAGAACGTCGATAACCTCTGGCTTGCCCTTCATGCGCATCTCCTGGATTTGCGAGCCTCGCCGCTGACGCGGCGGCGCCTCCAAGAGAAAGCGAGCCGAACTCAGATGCGACGGATACTGCCAACGCCGGAACAGCTGTCCGCTGCCTCGACCGTTACCGTCTGTTTGCCACCTGTCTTGTTGACGATCAAGCGGAGCTTATCGCGGATGTTGGCGCACCGGAACCGGCAGATCTGGCCACGCCGTTCGAGAGCGTCGAGCCGCTCGTAGATCACGCTTACGGCAAGTGGCACGCAACCGCAGCAATTCATACGCTTTGAAAGCTCTCGGTAGACGAGCCCCGGCGTCGGAATAGGCGCGTCCGGCTTGCTGAAAATATCGACGAGCACAGTCTCGATGTGCGCGTCAGTGATGACATTACAAGAGCAAACGATCACGGCGTCCTACTCCAATGGGAGTCAGCGATCAAACGATTCTGCATTCACAATCGGCCGAAGAACTCGCTTCTCGATTGCGCTGCATCAAGCCGCTCCGCACCTACTGCAAGGCTAGGCTGGCAACAGGCATCTCGGCAAGTGCCGAAACGATGGAGCCGGGCGAGAGCACCTGGTCGAGCCCGAGCATCGCATCGGCAAAACCCTGCGCCGTCTCCGTCACCACCTCCAGCCGCATGCTCTCCGCCAGGGCGAAAGCGCAAGCACGCATCGCCGGACACGTTTGATGCTGAGAGGCGGCGATCATTGAGACGGCCAGACACTCGTCTCGACAAAAGCTGCTGCAGTCCTCCGGAAAGACCGCGATGCTCCGATGCGCAGCGGTATCCACGGCCGCTACCCAGAGAGACAGCTGTGTGACCGCCACCCTGGCTCCGGCCACTCCGAATTGTCCGGAGTAGAGGTTAAAGGCGCGCTCCCAGCAGCCGACCTCGCCACGATTGCGCCCCTGCATCCAATAGCGGAAGCCGAGAGCCACGAGCCGTTCGGGCCCGGGAAGACAGGGCGCGAACCCGAGCCGGCATCGCCCGACATCCTCATCGCGGCGCAATTTCATGAGGCGCTGGTTACTGCGCATGAAGCGCTCCGTCTGAACCGGTTTGAGTTGGAGAGGGCGCGACGCCGAGCTGGCGTCGCGCCTCTTGAGCATCACGCCCCGGGGCCGCCGTCGAAGCCGACCTTATCCATGATCTCGGAGGCCTTCTTGCGAAGTGCGCCGATCTTGTCGAAGGCGAGCGCGTCGGGCTTCAACTTGCCCCAGCTGTCCACCGTCTTGGACACGGCGACACCCGGCTTGAGCGGGTACTCGCTGACACGCTCGGCGTAGAGACCTTGGCCGGCGTCAGAGGTGAGGAACTCGATCAGCTTGACGCCATTCGCCTTGTTCGGTGCGTGCTTCGCGAGCAGCGCACCGGAGATGTTGACGTGCGTGCCCCGATCGGCGGCGTTCGGAAACAGGATCTTGATCGCCGCAGCCCACTGCTGTTGTTCGGGGTTCTTCTCGTTCGTCTGCATGGCCGCCATATAGTAGGTGTTGGCGATAGCCAGATCGCACTCACCCGCGAAGATGGCCTTGGCCTGATCGCGATCACCGCCGGCCGGCTTCTTTGCAAGGTTCGCCTTCACGCCCCGCGCCCACGCTTCTGCCTTCTCTTCACCCACGTGCGCGATGATCGAGGCGAGCAGCCCGATGTTGTAGGTGTGCTGGCCCGAACGCGAACAGATCTTTCCCTTCCATTTCGGATCAGCGAGTTCCTCGTAGCTGATCGCTTCCTGCTTGACCCGCTCCTTCGAGGCATAGACCACGCGCGCCCGCTGCGAGAGGCCGATCCAATGGCCTTGTGGATCGCGATACTGAGCGGGCACACTCGCCTCGACCGCGGCCGAACCGACCGGTTGCGAAACCCCTTTGTCCTTTGTGGACGCAAGTCGGCCGATGTCCACGTCGAGCATCACATCGACCGGGCTGTTGGCGCCCTCGGCGGCGACCCGCTCGGCAAGCCCGTCCTTCACGAAGACCATGTTTGTCTTGATACCGGTCTTCTCGGTGAAAGCCTTGAGAAGGGGTTCGATCAGTGCCGGCTCGCGAGAGGAGTAGATGTTCACCGCGTCTTTCGCATTCACAGGCCCTGCCATGCCTGTAGCCAGGGCTGCAGCGGCGACGACGACGCCGGACAGCAAGCCGCGAGAGGTGGATGCCATAGGTCTTCTCCGTCAGGGTGGCGGATCGACATGCGATCCAATTATTGACTCTGCGTGAGAAGAATTATCGCCGCCTTCCTCTCTGTCAAGGGTCGACGATGCTGAAACAACTCATTGGAATTACTCTAATTTCAATCTCCGCGAGGAGGTTTGTCGCGGGCGGGAAAATGTCCATCAATTTCCGCTGGATCGCGCTGTGGGGCGTGCTCGGGACACCGAGCGGGCAGACTTGGACTGCGGCGATTTGCGCTCTCTTGCCACGGGCGTCGCGGCCCCCATCTTCGCCTTGTTCGAACCGGCCATGTCAGCGAGAGTGTGCTGATCGAGTACGGCGACAAAGGCATCGAGAGCCGTGTCGAGGACGCGATTGACGCCATTGACCGCGGATTTTCGCGCTCCCGCACGCAGCGCGGCGGTTTCGACGCCCATATCGGTGGCCTCCATCGCACGCACGATGTCACCCATGCGGATCTCATCGGCCGACCGCGCCAGACCGACGCCACCGTTCCTGCCGCGCTCCGCTGCGATCAAGTCCGCACGCGAAAGCAGGTGCACGATCTTGAAGACATTCTGCATCGTCAGCTCCAGCCTTTCGGCCAGATCGGCGACTTTCACCAGTCGTCCATCGGACCTTGCACATTCGATCAGAATTCGGATGGCGTGACCGGTCGATTTATTAAGTCGCATGTGCGCGGTGCCTAGGGTTGCTGAGTGTCGAGAGAAGATTGACTAGCACACCACGTGCCGGAACGAGAACTAGCCTCTTTCCAGTCGCCAATGCGGCTCCATCCATCAGATCCACCAAGCTCGATTGCTATCCACTCACCGGCTCGCACACCTACGAACATTACGTCATCTGCAAACAATATCCCGTGCATGACCTGGCACTTTGCTCTCTGCACGCCTTTGGCTTGATCGCCGGCTTGATGATGCA
Source organism: Hyphomicrobiaceae bacterium (assembly GCA_022844225.1). Classification (GTDB taxonomy): domain Bacteria; phylum Pseudomonadota; class Alphaproteobacteria; order Rhizobiales; family Hyphomicrobiaceae. Next base: position 27,320 of record JALHMC010000050.1, read on the forward strand.
TCCCGAGCGCTGATGCCGATGGCCCGATTGACGGAGGTCATCGCAGCCATCTGCGATCATGTCACGATCCACCCGGCTGCCAACGGAGAATGACCTGGAGAAATCTTATGTCGATTGATCGCATTGTACTTGCCTTTGCCGGATCGGTGATCCTGCTCAGCCTGCTTCTCGCACACCAACACAGCTCGAACTGGCTTTGGCTGACAGCCTTTGTCGGTGCCAACCTATTGCAGTCGGCGTTCACCGGCTTCTGCCCGCTCGCGATGATCCTGAAGGCCCTCGGCGTACGCCCGGGTGAAGCCTTCCGTTGAACCTGCGGTCAAAGATAGGTCGTCGAGATCATCGAGCGCCCCGGAATGCAAGCGCAGTACAGCTGTCCGGATCCCCGCCGCTGGCCATGGGTCGGGCTGGCACCTGAGCTTACTCTGCAGCCGCCTGAGGAGCAGCAGCCGGCTTGTCCTCGGTTCGGGGCCGGCCTTCCAAGCGACGGCAGAGCACGTAGAAGGCCGGGGTGAAGATAATCCCGAACACCGTCACTCCAATCATGCCGGAAAAGACCGCCGTGCCGAGCGTTTGCCGAAGCTCCGCCCCCGCACCCGTCGCCCACACCAGTGGTACGACGCCCAGGATGAAGGCGAGAGACGTCATGATGATCGGTCGAAGCCTCAGCCGGGCCGCTTCGACGGCCGCCGAGAGCCGGTCCTGCCCCTGGTCCTCGAGCTGCTTGGCAAACTCGACGATGAGAATCGCATTCTTGGCCGCAAGTCCGATCAGCACGATGAACCCGACCTGCGTCAGGATGTTATTGTCCTGGCCTCGCAAGATCACACCCGTGATCGAAGCGATCAGGCACATCGGCACGATCAAGATGACCGCGAGCGGCAACGTCAGGCTCTCGTATTGCGCCGCCAAGACTAGGAACACGAACACGACGGCCAAGACGAACACGAATAGCGCCGTATCGCCGGCCCGCAGCTGCTGGAAGGCCAGCGTCGTCCATTCGTACGCGAAGCCCGGCGGCAGCGTCTCCGCAGCCATCCTCTCCATGATCTTGATCGCCTCGCCTTGCGAGACACCCGGTGCCGGTGCCCCATCGAGTTCCGCGGCTGGATAGAGGTTGTAGCGCGGCACGCGATACGGTCCCGAGACGTCCTGCAGCGTGGCGAACGACGCGAGCGGCACCGATTCCCCGCTCTGATTGCGAACCCGGATTTTCCAGATGTCGTCGGGCTTTAGCCGGAACCGCTCGTCGGCCTGCGCCGTCACTCGGAACGTCCGCCCGAGAAGATTGAAATCGTTGACGTAGGCCGATCCCAGATACGTCTGCAGTTCACGGAACACATCTGGCAGACGCACACCGAGCAACTGGGCTTTCGTCCGGTCGATGTCGAGGAACACCTGAGGCGTCGATGTCTCGAACAACGAGAACACGCGACTGACCTCGGGCGTCTGCGCCGCCTTGCCCATCATCGCGAACACGGCGCGCTGCAGCTCCTGTGAGCCGGCACCGCCGCGATCCTCGATCATCATGCGGAAGCCGCCCGCCGTGCCAATGCCGCGCACCGGCGGCGGCCGCACCACGAACACCATTCCCTCCTGGATCGACGACACCTTCGCGGTCAGCGCAGCTTGAATGGCCTCAGCCGATTTCGCCGGGTCCTTGGCGCGCTCCTCGAAAGGCTCGAGCACGGTGAAGATCGCGCCCGAGTTCGGCGCCGTGGTGAACGTCGCACCCGAGAATCCCACGATGTTGACGGCATGGGCCACTCCGGGCACCTGCAACGCGAGGTCGGCGACG